>NZ_JAZKTZ010000005.1:0-423647 GCF_036625345.1 Candidatus Accumulibacter meliphilus
TTTCGGCAACGCTGCATGAAATCGCCGAGGCGGTCTGGTAGCGTGGTAGGCCCGTATTCACTGATCCAGAGGCCTCCCGATGGCGCCGTCCCTACCCTTGTCCGACCCCCAGCTGGCCGATGCCGCGGCCGCCCTCGCCGAATGGCGGAAGACCCGCCCGCGCAGTCCGCGTATCCCGGAAGACCTCTGGTCGCGAGCGATCGAACTCGCCGAGCGGTACGGCATCGCCAAGGTCGCCGTTGCCCTGAAACTCGACTACACCAGCCTGAAGCGCCGGCTGGCCAGCACAGTCACAGCCAAGCGACCCGCCGCCGGCGTGCGCTCATCGGCGCCCTCGGCGGACTTCGTCGAACTCGACTTCGGCCTGCCGCTTGCCCCGTCGCCGTGCGTCCTGGTCCTCTCTGACCGGCACGGCCGGGCGCTGCGCATCGAACTGCCGCGTGCGGCCAGCAGCGACATCGCCGAGGTCGCGCGCAGCCTGTGGCAGACAAGGCCGTGATCGCGCTGAGCCCGCGCCTGCGCGTCTGGGTCGCCGCCGAGCCGGCCGACTTTCGCTGCGGCATCGACGGCCTGGCCCGGCGCGTGCGCCAGGTCCTGGCCGAAGACCCGTTCAGCGGTGCCCTGTTCGTCTTTCGCAACCGCCGGCACACGGCGGTCAAACTCCTGGTCTATGACGGTCAAGGCTTCTGGCTGTGTCAGAAGCGCCTGTCGCAGGGCCGCTTCCGCTTCTGGCCCAGGGACTCGCCGGGACAGGTGCTCGCCCCGCACGCCCTGGCGGTGCTGCTCTCGGGAGGCGATTACGCGGCGGCCGGGGGGATGCCGCCCTGGCGGGTACTCGCCTGACGCTTGCGTTCCACGCCCGGAGCCGGTATAACGGTCGGCGTGTCCACGATCCTTTGCTACCGCGGCCGCACGGTCACTACCGGCGACCTCGAAACCATCCGCGCCCTGCTCAAAGCGCATCCCGACGCCAGCCGCCGGGCGTTCTCGCAACGCCTGTGCGAACACTGGGACTGGCGCCAGCCCAATGGCGCGCTGCGCGACATGGTCTGCCGCAGCCTGCTGCTCGTCCTGCACCGGGCCGAGCACATCTGCCTGCCAGAAGTCCGCCACCGCCCACCGAACAACGCCATCGCCCGCCGCCGGCCGCCGCCGGTGGCCGTGGACCGCTCGCCGCTGGAAGCGCGTCTCGACGCCTTGCGCCCCGTCGAACTGGTCACGGTTCGCCGCACGCCGCTGGAAGGACTCTTCGATCACCTGATCGCCGAGGCGCATTACCTCGGCCCGATGCAGGGCGTCGGCGAGCAGCTCAAGTACCTGGCGTTCAGCCAAGGGCGACCGCTCGCCTGTCTGGGCTTCACCTCGGCGCCCCGCCACCTCGCTCCGCGTGACGGCTTCATCGGCTGGTCGCCGGCCGTGCGCCGGGCGCATGTGCATGAGATCGCCTACCAGAGCCGCTTCCTGATCCTGCCCTGGGTGCGTGTCCCGCATCTGGCCTCGCATCTCCTCGGCCGAGTCGCGCGCCGGATTGGCGCCGACTGGCAGACGCTCTATGGCCATCCGGTGCATTATCTGGAGACCTTCGTCGATCCCGAGCGCTACGCGGGGACCTGTTACCGGGCGGCCAACTGGCAGGAACTGGGCCTGACCACCGGTCGCGGCAAGGACGACCTGAGCCATCGCCCCAATCGTTCCCGCAAGCAAGTCCTCGCTTACCCGCTGCACGCGGACTTCCGTCGCCGCCTCGGGGCTCTGGCATGACCCGGCGCCGGCAGAAACCGCCCCGGCGGATCCAGATCCCGATTCAGGAGCTCAACGCCATTGTCGAGCGTACCCGCGACGGCGCCTTGCCCGAGGCCGAGCAGGCCACCCTCAAGGCGGCGGTGGACACCCTCGCGCGGGTGACCGCCGAGCTCGAGTCGACGCAGACCACGCTGGCACGGGTGCAGCGGATCGTCTTCGGCTCGCCGAGCGAGCGCACGGCTGCGGTTCTCGGGGAAGAGAAGACGGGCGAGCGTCCGCCGGCGAGTGCGGCCGGCGAAACGGCCCCCGCTGGTGCGGCGACAGGCACGGCCGATGCGGACCCGCGGCGCGAGAAGAAGAAGCGCCCCGGGCACGGTCGCAACGGGGCCGAGGACTATCCCCGCGCGCCACGCATCGCGGTCGCCCATGCGCGCTTGAAGCACGGCGATCCCTGCCCCGAGCCGGGTTGTGAGGGTCGCTTGTACGGGCAACGACGAGCGCCGGCGCTGCTGGTTCGCGTGACCGGGGTGGCGCCCCTGGCGGCGCAGGTCTATGAACTGGAACGGTTGCGCTGCGGACTCTGTGGCACGGTGTTCACGGCCGAGCCACCGGCAGGTGTCGGCGAGGCGAAATACGACGAGACCGCCGCGGCGATGATCGCGCTCCTGAAGTACGGCTGCGGTTTGCCGTTCCACCGCATCGCGCGGCTCGAGAAGGCGCTGGCCATTCCGTTGCCGGCGGCGACCCAGTGGGAGGTCGTGCAGCAAGCGGCGGCCCGCCTGACGCCGGCCTTTGCGGAACTGGCCGAGCAGGCGGCCGAGGGGTCGGTGCTCTACAACGACGATACGACGATGCGTATTCTCAACTTCACCCAGGAGGCGCGCACCGAGGCGCTGCCGCCGGGCGCCCGCGCGGATCGCACCGGGGTGTTCACTTCCGGGCTGGTCGCCGAGACGGCACACGGTCCGATCGCGTTGTTCAAGACCGGGCCCTGCCATGCCGGCGAACACCTCGCCGAGGTGCTCGACCGCCGTGAGGCGCCGGATCCGCCGATCCAGATGTCCGATGGTTTGTCTCGCAACAAGCCGGGCGATCATCCGACCCTGGCCGCTTCGTGTCTTCCGCATGCGCGACGCAAGTACGTCGACGTGGCCAATGCCTTTCCCGACGAAGTCGCCTTCGTCCTCACGACGCTACGCGAGGTCTTCCGCACCGACCAGCAGGCGCGGCGGAAAGGTCTTTCGCCGCCGGAGCGCCTGCTCCTGCACCAGCAGGAGAGCGCCCCGCGCCTGCAGGCGCTCGAGGACTGGATGGCCCGGCAGTTCGCGGAGCACACCGTGGAGCCTCACTCGGGGCTCGGGCAGGCAATCTCGTACATGCAGAATCACTGGCAGAAGCTGACGCTCTTCCTGCGCGTGCCGGGCGCCCCGATCGACAACAATGTTTGCGAGAGAATCCTCAAGAAGGCGATCCTGCATCGGAAGAACGCGTTGTTCTATCGGACCTTGAACGGGGCGCGGGTCGGCGATCTGTTCATGAGCCTGATTCATACCGCGGAACTGCACCAGATCGAGCCGTTCGACTACCTCGTCACTCTGCAGCGCCATGTGGCGACCGTTGCGCTCGATCCGTCGGCGTGGATGCCTTGGAACTATACCGAGGCGCTGGCCGCCCCACGCCGAGGCTGAAGCGGCGCCGGACTGAGTCGCCGAGCGGCAGGGTTCCGCCGCTCTTCTTGCTCGCCCGAGCATCCTCCAGAAGCTAGATTGCCCCCGCGCTCGGGCGGCGTGCGCGCGGTTGCGGGGGCTTTGCAGCGTTGCCGAAAGCACACCCAGGCGAGCCTTTCCGAACGCGGCGTACGCCGCGCTCGAGAGGATGTTTCGGGTACGCCTGTGTGAGGTCACTCAAGTTGAAGCAGGAATGGAGCGGCGAGGAGCGCGCGGATTCGTGCTGGGTCGAGCCAGGGGGCGGCGCAGGAGCTTCGAATGAAGGCGATGGCACCGCGCACGCCGAGTTGCTGATAGAGATCGCGTAGCTGTCGGGTGAAGCGTGCCAGGGTATTGAACACATGCGCCAGGCGCATGAGGAGGTGATAGCCTTTCATGGCATTCCAGTCGAGGGCAAAGGCATGCTCGTAGTGGTAGCCCTGATGTTTTTCGACGAGGAAGCCCGCTTCGATGCCCCAGCGGTGGCGGGCCCCGAGGTTGCAGCGCTCATGGACATTGTCTTGGCTGAGCGGTTGGCTGGAGAGCCAGGCGTGGCGCGATGTTTCGGTGACGGTCCTGGCCTGTTCATCGATCTTCTCCCAGCTTTCCTCACAGACCACCAGATTCAGCTTGAGACGCTGACGCCCGTTGGCAGCGAAGGCGTAGTCGATGTCGTTGACCCAGCTGAAGTGTTGTCGGCGTCTTCCCCAACCGCGCTGCACAACTTGTGGCTTCAGGGCGTGGAGCGCGCGGAACTCCTGCCAGACCGTGGACAAATCCTTGTCCTTGAGCACGATCATGAACTGCCAGTGGGCGCGCAAGCAGCGCCGCATCACCGGCCCGTTGGCGTAGAGGCCGTCGAGCAGGAGCAGGATCGGCAGGCGGGGGAACAGCGTCTTGAGCCGGTCGCTCAAGCGCACAAAGCCGCGCAGCTCGCAGTCCTGCTTTTGCGCTTCGGGTTCGCCCAGCGCGTGTTCGAGGAACTCGCTGAGCAGTGGGATGACCAGGCCGTTGTGGAAGGCAAAGCTGGCCTCGAGGACGTAGACGAAGTACTGGGTGTGACGGGTTTCGTCCTTGCCGACGGTACGTTGCAGGAGTTCCTCCGTCCAGAGGGTGTCGCCAGCGAGCTTCTGTGAGCCGTCGATGGCGATCGGATAGCAGTGGTCGATCAGATAGCGGCGAAAGTTCTTGCCGCGAATCAGCCGCCTCACCAGATCGACGTGGGCCTGTTCGAGCTGTTCAAGGTCAATGTCGCGCAACAGCCGAAACAGGGTGTCGGCGTGTGGCAGGGTATCGATCTCCGGGAACAGCAGGTGGAGGTTGGCCATGAACTGGGGACGGGATATTTCGCGGTTGGTCTCGCGCCGGGAGGAGAACTGAAAGACGAACATCAGCAAGCCGTAGAGCAGAAGCACGGTCAGCTTGTGCCGGCGCTTTTTGGGATCTCTCGGGTCGGGAATTTGTTCCAGTTGAGCGAGCAAGGCGGGCAGCTCTTTGCGCAGGAGGCGCATCTGTTTGCTCACGGCGTCCTCGCGGGCCTTTTGTTCCTCGTCGACGGTCGCGAAGGCCGAGCTTCTGTTGGGCAATGGAGCGGCTGAGTGGGGGACTTGTCCCGTTGCGCGCAGCTTCGCGTTCAGTACCTTCTCCTGCCGTTTCTTCTCTGAGCGCAGCTTCTTGATGGCCACGCGTGTCGGGCGACGGCAAGGTTTGCTCATGACCGCGGGCTCCCCGGCGCGGCACACAACGAGGCGCAAGCATCCGAGGTCAGCGCTTTGACCCACACCTGGCGGGGCGTGCTGTGATAGGACTGGCCAGGGCGGGCCAGCCCGCGCCCGCTGCTTGCCCCAAGCAACTGCCAACCGGCGGCACGGTAGCAGGTGCCGGCATAGTGACGCGGATCGACGAAGGTCTCCAGCAGCAGGGGCTCGAAGCCCCAGTGTTCGAGCCAGTCCGCGCGTGTGCGGCGCGCGAGTTGCCCGAGCACATGACTGGCCAGATGCGGCACCCGGACGTGCGGAAAGATCAGGAAGCGGCTGTTGTTCACCACCCGCGCCAGGTTCTCGCGGCGGGCCTGGGCCGTCCAGCCGATCCACTGATCGCGCACGGCCACCGCGCGGGCAGCACCGGACAGCAGGACGCAGCCCAGCCGCCGGTCGCCCGCCGTGATAAAGTAGCGCAGCCGGTAGCCGAAGGCCCCCTGGAAACCCAGCGGGTGCCAACGCGCCACCAGCGCATCCCACTGCGCCACCCGGGTCGCGTCGCGAACCACTTCCAGGGACACCGGCGCGAGCGCCGACAGGGCGCAGTGCACCGCCGGCTCGGCAACGGGGGCGACGGATGCCGAGGGCGGCGCGCAACGGCGCGGCGGCGAGGGCCTCAACGCAGGCAGTACCAGCAATCCGGCCGCCTGCAAACGCTCCAGGAAGTCCAGGCAGGCGCTGATCTTCGCCGTCCCCGTCAGGGTGGTCCAGCCCAGGTGCTCGCAGACCGTCGCCGCCAACTCCTTGCGTGCCAATCCCGGCAGCCACGCGACCGTCGCGCAGAGCTCGGCAATCTCCGTCGCGCTGAACACGCGACCACAGTGCACCCATTCCCCCGCACTCGTTGCAAGCATCGCAAAACCTCCGACTGAAGCGCAGATTGATTACGCTCCACCTATCCTGCCAGAAGTCCGCCCGGCTGTCTAGCCCTCTTGTGCGAAGGTTTTTTTTGCCTGCCCACCGCAACGCCTTGCCACTACTGGGCCGGCGTCGTCATGCTTCAGCGCTGCAGTGTTTTCAGCCCTGACGCATGACCCAGCCGAATCAGGCTCATTTGCCGGTAACGCCCGCTTTTGCGGTCGAGGCGGTCAAATTGCGGTTGGCTAGCGGCAAAGGACGGGTGGTGGAGTCAGCCAGGAGGATGCCGAAAGAATTTTTTGGACGGCGGTACGATCGCCAGGCGAGCCTTTCCGAACGCGGCGTACGCCGCGCTCGAGAGGATGTTTCGGGTACGCCTGTGTGAGGTCACTCAAGTTGAAGCAGGAATGGAGCGGCGAGGAGCGCGCGGATTCGTGCTGGGTCGAGCCAGGGGGCGGCGCAGGAGCTTCGAATGAAGGCGATGGCACCGCGCACGCCGAGTTGCTGATAGAGATCGCGTAGCTGTCGGGTGAAGCGTGCCAGGGTATTGAACACATGCGCCAGGCGCATGAGGAGGTGATAGCCTTTCATGGCATTCCAGTCGAGGGCAAAGGCATGCTCGTAGTGGTAGCCCTGATGTTTTTCGACGAGGAAGCCCGCTTCGATGCCCCAGCGGTGGCGGGCCCCGAGGTTGCAGCGCTCATGGACATTGTCTTGGCTGAGCGGTTGGCTGGAGAGCCAGGCGTGGCGCGATGTTTCGGTGACGGTCCTGGCCTGTTCATCGATCTTCTCCCAGCTTTCCTCACAGACCACCAGATTCAGCTTGAGACGCTGACGCCCGTTGGCAGCGAAGGCGTAGTCGATGTCGTTGACCCAGCTGAAGTGTTGTCGGCGTCTTCCCCAACCGCGCTGCACAACTTGTGGCTTCAGGGCGTGGAGCGCGCGGAACTCCTGCCAGACCGTGGACAAATCCTTGTCCTTGAGCACGATCATGAACTGCCAGTGGGCGCGCAAGCAGCGCCGCATCACCGGCCCGTTGGCGTAGAGGCCGTCGAGCAGGAGCAGGATCGGCAGGCGGGGGAACAGCGTCTTGAGCCGGTCGCTCAAGCGCACAAAGCCGCGCAGCTCGCAGTCCTGCTTTTGCGCTTCGGGTTCGCCCAGCGCGTGTTCGAGGAACTCGCTGAGCAGTGGGATGACCAGGCCGTTGTGGAAGGCAAAGCTGGCCTCGAGGACGTAGACGAAGTACTGGGTGTGACGGGTTTCGTCCTTGCCGACGGTACGTTGCAGGAGTTCCTCCGTCCAGAGGGTGTCGCCAGCGAGCTTCTGTGAGCCGTCGATGGCGATCGGATAGCAGTGGTCGATCAGATAGCGGCGAAAGTTCTTGCCGCGAATCAGCCGCCTCACCAGATCGACGTGGGCCTGTTCGAGCTGTTCAAGGTCAATGTCGCGCAACAGCCGAAACAGGGTGTCGGCGTGTGGCAGGGTATCGATCTCCGGGAACAGCAGGTGGAGGTTGGCCATGAACTGGGGACGGGATATTTCGCGGTTGGTCTCGCGCCGGGAGGAGAACTGAAAGACGAACATCAGCAAGCCGTAGAGCAGAAGCACGGTCAGCTTGTGCCGGCGCTTTTTGGGATCTCTCGGGTCGGGAATTTGTTCCAGTTGAGCGAGCAAGGCGGGCAGCTCTTTGCGCAGGAGGCGCATCTGTTTGCTCACGGCGTCCTCGCGGGCCTTTTGTTCCTCGTCGACGGTCGCGAAGGCCGAGCTTCTGTTGGGCAATGGAGCGGCTGAGTGGGGGACTTGTCCCGTTGCGCGCAGCTTCGCGTTCAGTACCTTCTCCTGCCGTTTCTTCTCTGAGCGCAGCTTCTTGATGGCCACGCGTGTCGGGCGACGGCAAGGTTTGCTCATGACCGCGGGCTCCCCGGCGCGGCACACAACGAGGCGCAAGCATCCGAGGTCAGCGCTTTGACCCACACCTGGCGGGGCGTGCTGTGATAGGACTGGCCAGGGCGGGCCAGCCCGCGCCCGCTGCTTGCCCCAAGCAACTGCCAACCGGCGGCACGGTAGCAGGTGCCGGCATAGTGACGCGGATCGACGAAGGTCTCCAGCAGCAGGGGCTCGAAGCCCCAGTGTTCGAGCCAGTCCGCGCGTGTGCGGCGCGCGAGTTGCCCGAGCACATGACTGGCCAGATGCGGCACCCGGACGTGCGGAAAGATCAGGAAGCGGCTGTTGTTCACCACCCGCGCCAGGTTCTCGCGGCGGGCCTGGGCCGTCCAGCCGATCCACTGATCGCGCACGGCCACCGCGCGGGCAGCACCGGACAGCAGGACGCAGCCCAGCCGCCGGTCGCCCGCCGTGATAAAGTAGCGCAGCCGGTAGCCGAAGGCCCCCTGGAAACCCAGCGGGTGCCAACGCGCCACCAGCGCATCCCACTGCGCCACCCGGGTCGCGTCGCGAACCACTTCCAGGGACACCGGCGCGAGCGCCGACAGGGCGCAGTGCACCGCCGGCTCGGCAACGGGGGCGACGGATGCCGAGGGCGGCGCGCAACGGCGCGGCGGCGAGGGCCTCAACGCAGGCAGTACCAGCAATCCGGCCGCCTGCAAACGCTCCAGGAAGTCCAGGCAGGCGCTGATCTTCGCCGTCCCCGTCAGGGTGGTCCAGCCCAGGTGCTCGCAGACCGTCGCCGCCAACTCCTTGCGTGCCAATCCCGGCAGCCACGCGACCGTCGCGCAGAGCTCGGCAATCTCCGTCGCGCTGAACACGCGACCACAGTGCACCCATTCCCCCGCACTCGTTGCAAGCATCGCAAAACCTCCGACTGAAGCGCAGATTGATTACGCTCCACCTATCCTGCCAGAAGTCCGCCCGGCTGTCTAGCCCTCTTGTGCGAAGGTTTTTTTTGCCTGCCCACCGCAACGCCTTGCCACTACTGGGCCGGCGTCGTCATGCTTCAGCGCTGCAGTGTTTTGAAGAGTGTGCACCGGTATGGTACGGCGGAGAGATCCAAGGGCGGGCATGCGGCACAAGGCGGCACGAGTCAGGTGATTCCTGGCACGGCGATGGTTTCGCGCGGCTCCCTCCGCCCTTCCGAAACGCTTCAGCGTCAGGATCGCAGGAGGAAGCGAAAGCCCGTGAACTGGTTCGCACCGCCGGGCGAGACGACGATGCGGTCGGCGGCGCGCACGTCCCTGGCGTTGCTTCCCCACGAGCCACCGCGCTGCGCGCGCAGTGCCGCGCTCGGATCAGCCGGGCCGATGCGCACCGATTCCTGCTCGTCGAAACCGTCGGCGCACCACTCCCAGACGTTGCCGTGCATTTCGTAAAGGCCCCACGCGTTGGCGGGCAGGCTTTTCACCGCCACCGGCGCGGCGGGGTCAGAGCCGCTGCGGAAGTTGACCTGTGCCAGAGTGATCTCGTCTCCGAAGCTGTAGGCGGTGCGTGCGTCGGCGCGGCAGGCGTACTCCCACTCGGCTTCGGTGGGCAATTCGGGCGGCGCGCCCTGGCTGAAACTCTGCAACCCGGCGAGGAAACCGCTGCCGGGTGCCGTAATGTCGTTCCAGCTCACCTGTTCGACGGGATGTTGCGGGCTGCCCGGATGGGTCGTGTTGCTGGCGCTGAACTGGCTTGGGTTGCTGCCCACCACCACCAGCCACAGCGCCTGCGTGCAGGCGGTGTCGGCGAGCCAGAAGCCGGCGACGATTTGCGTCTCGACCTGCCGGTCCGGCTGTCGCTCGTCGCCCATCTGGAAACGCTGCCGCTTCGATCCAGCGCAGGCGCTGCACGACGTCGGCGACCGCCAGGTCGGCCCAGAGCCCGAAGCGGTCGTCGCCCCAGGCGCTGGCCCAGCGCGGTGGGAAGGGGCGGGGCCGCGCTGGCGCCATTCTTCCGAGGGGTGCGGTGTTCATCGCTTGCCGCGCCGGGGCTTGGCGCGCTTGTCCGGCTTCGCGGCCGGTGCCTGTTTCGCTTCGACGCTGTCGACGGCTGGCTGCCACTTGGCAGCGCTCCATCGCTGCCGCGTGATACAGCCACGCACTGGCGGCGCCGCGTCCCGCGGCACCGGCCGCCCCGTCCCGGGGCGGCAGCCACTCCGTGGCGCCGTCCGGCTCGGCTTGACCTGGGGCGAACCGGAACCCGATGCCCCGGTTGCGGTAGTCGGGCACGACCCGCCGCGGTAGGCACAACGCGCGTCCCAGCCGTAGCTGCGCCACGAGCCGCCGCGCAACACGCGGGAGCGCTTGGTCTGCGGCCCCAGTCGGGTCAAGTCTGTGGCGCGGTCGGGTAGTCGCCGTAGCCAGTCGGCACACCATTCCCAGACGTTGCCGTGCATTTCGTAAAGCCCCCAGGGGTTGGCCGGCAGGAGCCGACCGGCACCGTCTTCGCGCGATTCAGGCCCCTTTCGCCCCTTGCGTAGGGGTGTCCGCCGTGGTAATTGACCTGCTCCGGGCTGATGTTGTCGCCGAAGCTGAACGGCGTCGTCGTGCCCGCGCGACACGCGTACTCCCATTCGGCCTCGCTCGGCAGCCGCGCCTGCAGCCCCGGCAGCAGCCGATTCAGCTCGCTGAGGAAGGCTGCACGTCGTCCCAGCTCACGTTCTCGACCGGGTTGCGCCGCCGTCGTCCCCTGGAACTCGCTCGGGTTGGCGCCGGTCACCGCCTGCCACAGCGCCTGCGTGCAGGCGCGTGTCGGCGAGCCAGAAGCCGCGGCTCAGCGTCACTTCGTGCTGCGGGCCCTCGTGGATCCTGGCGCTCGGCTCGTCGGCCGGCGATCCCATCAGGAAATGCCCGGCCTCGATCCAGCGGCAGCGCTGGCGAATCGCCTGCGGGCTCGTCCGGCGCAGCCCCCGACTCAACGGGAACGAGCAGGTCGGCGTAGAGCCCGCAGGCGTCGCGGCCGATCTCGTGCGCCCACGCGGGGCGTTCGATGCGGCTGACGCGGTAGGCGTGCCGGCCGGCGACCAGCGTCAGCCCGGCGCCGCGGCCGCCAGGCTGGCCAACGGCGCGACGCGCTGCGGCGCGGCGGCCGGGTCGAGCAGGCGCGGACCGTCGGCGTCGCTGACCTGCAGCCGCTTGACGCGCAGCGGCGGGCCGATGCCGCGAATGGCCGGGTCCGGGCGGGCGCTCGCCACGCCAGAGCAGCAGCCCCTGCGCGCCGACGCCGAGTCGACAGTCGACTTCGGGCAGTCGCTGCGCGCGGCGACCGCCTGTGCCAGGTCTTCGTCGCGCAGGCCGGCGGCGACAGCGCGCGCGCCGGTCGCCAGCCAGACCGGCGACAGCCAGGCCGAGTTGGCGGCCACCCAGCGGCTGGTCGGCGCCGTTGCGGGCCAGCAGGTCGCGCGCGTAGTGGCGCAGTTTGCATCGGTCCGCTGCTGCCGTTCGGGTGACGCGCGCGCGGAAGCGCGGCAAACCAGCGCCGTGCCTCTTCGACCCGGCAGCGCACTCGCCTTGCGCCTCGGGCGCAGGCGTGCGCCTGCCAGATCAGACGCTTCGGCCGCCTCGGTCGCCCGGCCGCGCCAGGCGTGGACCTGCAGCGCGGCTTCGAGCGCCTGCAGTTGCTCGGCGGCAGGCAGGGCCTGGAAGGCCTGGCGGTAGGTCTCCACGTATTCCGGCGAGACGGCACGCGAGACGTGGCTGTCGCTGGACCACCGGCTGATGCGTCCCAGACCAGTGCTTCGAGCGCCGGCTCGGCGGCGGTCTCGGCGCTGACGCCGCGCAGGGCGCGCAGCAGCGCCGGCTCGACGCGAACGCAGAAGGCCATGCGCGCCAGCATCCGCTCGCGCAGCGCGCCAGGCGAGCGCTTTCGGCCGCCGCTGCTCGTCGTGGCGATACGGCCACGCTGGCGGCGCAGGCCGCCGGCCGGCTGCAGGCAGAAGACGTCGGCCCAGCGCGTCAGCTCGACCGTCGATCTGGCGCGGCGCCAGCGGCGCCCAGACGACGGGCTGCGCGCCGTGCTGCGACAGGTGGCGGGCGAAATTCGGCCCACGGCGTGCGCCCGCCGGCTGCAGCGCGGCCAGCGCGCCGGCGTCGGAGAGCAATCAGCACGCGCGTTCGCCGGCGCCGGCAGCGGCAATGGCCTCGGGCCGAGGCGCAGAAACCCGGCCGGCATGAGCGGGCTTCTCGGGCCAGCGCTGGCGGACCTGCTGCGGACTGCCGTCGACCAGCCACAAGGTGAAGCCTCCGGTGCCGCGCTGGCGCAGCAGGTCGGTGACGATGGCCTGGAAGTCTTCCTGGTAGGGCTGCAGGTGTGCGGCGCGATCCCAGACGACGACCAGTTCGCCGCCCCACAGCGACTGCCGAAGGCGCGGCAAGCGGCGCAGCGGTCGGGCGTCGGCCAGTTCGCGCAGCAGGCGCGGCAGTGTCGAGCCCGGCGTGGCGCGTTTCGAGCGCCGAGCGCTTGAGCGCCGGCCACAGGCGCGCGTGACGAACCAGCGGAACGAAGGGCGCCGCGTCGCCGTCGCTGCGCCGCGGCGCGCATTGCGCGGGCGTCAGGGCTGCGATCTGTCTTGTCGGGTGCGTCCTCAGCCGGCAGTTCGAGACGTTGGCAGGCGGTGATGGCGAAAAGTGGCGCGCGCAGAGGCTCTCTTGCTTCGACTTCGGCAGATGTTGCAGGCGCAGGACCGACCACGACACGAACTTGGCCTACGGGCGAAATGATGCCCGAGACGCTTGCAACCACCGGCTGCCGCTCGAAGGCAAGCAGGCCGGCGTAGCGACGCTGTCGCTCCTCGTCGTCGCCGGCAAGCGACAGCGCGCGCAACAGATCGGCGCGCGCCAGCAAGCGGCGAGCGCTTCATTGCGGCGGCGGCTCGCCTGCTCCGAGGGCTGCTCGCTGCTGCGACAACTGCGGACTGCCGTCGATGATTCCGTTCTTGAGGAAAGCGTACGGCGCCAGCCTCACCAGCCACTCTTTCTGCTCGGCGCGCTTGCCGGGCGCCAACCGGCCGCAGGGCGGTGAGCAGGTCGATGTATTCGGCCAGGCCCGGTGGCGAAACACGCCGCCATGCGTGCGTTATGGCGGTCAGCCTCGAGCTGCTCGGCGGCCATCCTGCAGGATCTTTCGTGCAAACGCCGCCGGATGGTGCCGCGTGCCGAAGTGCGCGAGCCCGCGCTTGACGAGAAAGTCGGCATACGAATCGTCGGGTTCTAAGCGTCAGCACCACGCAGCGGCGCAGGAAGGCCGCCGGCAATTCGCGCTCCTCGTTGGTGGTGATCACCACCAGCGGCAGGCCATCGCCGGGCTTGATCGGCTGCCGCGTCACCGGGTTGGGAAACTCGCGGCTGCCGAGAACTTCGAGCAGGCTGTTCGGCAGGTCGCTGTCGGCCTTGTCGATTTCGTCGATCAGGATGACGTGCCCGGCGGGTTTGGCGCCGGCGCTCGCTGGTGCGCCGGCTGAGTGGCTGCCCGGCGACGCTTCGCTGCCATCGCCGACGTACTGCTTCACGGCGGCGGACTGCGGTCCATACCCAAGCGCGTCATCCCAGGCAAAAGCCAGCCAGAACGGTCCGGGCAGCCAGTAGCAGTGATCAGGCTTGACGCCACCGCCGGCAACGCCGGCGGCCTGCGCATCTGCCAGTCGCTGCACGGCGTCGAAGCGGTAAAAGAGATCCTGCGCCTCGAAGCGAGGGCTGATCGTGACGCATTCCAGGCGCCAGTCCAGGGCCCTGGCCGCCGCCAGCGCCAGCTGGGTCTTGCCGGTTCCCGGTTCGCCGCGCACCAGCAGCGGCCTTCCTGACGCCAGCGCCAGATGCAGGGCGTCGATTTCGTTCTGCGACCATTGATGTACGATGTCGTCGAAGCGCTCGACGGCGTCCGTTTTCAGGTTCTTCAGCAATTCTCTGACGTCAGTTTCCATTGGTTCGGCCTGTAATGGCGTGGCGTGGTTGATCTCTATGCCCGGGGCGGTATCTCTTCGAGGCGCGCGATGATGAGCGCGGCAGCCTTGGCGGGAGGATGCTTACGGCAGTCGGCAGCGAGGTCGATGGAAAACAGACCATCCACCGGTTCGTCGTCAAAACGGAAAGGCATGATGCGATCATCCTGACGCTTCTTGATCAGCTCACGCACGACGCGCCATTCAACGCCACCACACCATTCCTTTGCCTGGTAATCCCTGCCGAGAAAGACGACCACCAGATCGGCCTGCTCGTGATAGATCTTCTGCAAGAGGAGGTCTGCGTTCGGTCTTGCCAGCTGTGCCTCGAAGTTGGGGTAGTAGAACACGGCGTCGCGTCCCAATTCCTCGACAAGGTGCGAGTCGACCCCATCAACATACTCGCGTTGTTCACCCGCGAGCGAAAGCGCCACCCGAAAGCGCATGTCCTGCAAACCGGACCGGGCCTGCGCCTTTGGTCCGGACAACCGCTCGAAAAGCGGCAACAAATAATCCATCAGGTCGGCCTGTAGATTTGCTCGCGTCCACGCCTGCCTGCCGGTTTCGTCCAGCCTATCCCCGATGGCCTCACCATAGCGGAACGTGGGCACGCCAAAGTACGTCGCGAATTCCTTCCGCAGAGCCTCTTCATCGAGCGGGTGAGCGCTGGCCGCGTTCAGGCCGAACATCAGCCGCGAATCGTTCTTGCGGGCGTAGCGCGTCAACTGGCTGAGCAGCGCGTCGTCGGAAACGACACCACGGGCCTTGACGTCCTGCAGAAGCGTCCGTCGATCGACCGTCCCCAGATCATCCAGCGGCGTCTTGACGATCGCCTGCAATTCGGCCTTGACGCAGTCCCGTGGCCCCTGAAAATCGAGTTCCTGCGGAGGCAGGTCGCGCAGGACATTGATCGCTTCGGCAGTTCGCGTCTGCTCGTCGAAACGGATGCGGACGCCGTTTTCGCACCACGCGGCCGCAATCACCGCGGCGGCCAGCTGCTCGCTGGCGGCGATCAGCATCTCGTCGGCTGCTCCGGCTCCAGCTTCGCCTCCTGGGCCGATGCCTTCGGCTGCGAACTTTTCTTGCACCCGCCGTTCGCAGGCGACCAGGCAAATGCCGATGGCCACCTGCTGCAGGGCTTCGGGCGTCCCGGCGCGACCGCCAGCGAGTTTGCCGAGCTTTGGCGCAAGGCCCAGGATGTTGCCCAGGACATCAAAGGCGCCCTGCCCCAGACAGTCTTCCAGGAGCGCCGCAGCGTCAGCCGGGACCCCGGTCTCGCACTCCACAGCCCAGGCTTTGGCGAAAGCCGACCACAGTTCTTCCTGCTCATGAAGCTCCCGGAGTCGGGCGCGAAGGCTCTGCTGCAGGCGAGTGGTCATCGTTCGCCGCTCACGTAATCACGTAATCACGCCATCACCCGCTCAGCGCCGCAGCAGGTTCCAGACGGTTTCGATACCGCCCACCACCAGATCGGAAATGTCGGCTTCGAGCAAGCCCTTGCGCTTTTCCCGAGTCGCCAGCGACTTGGCGCGCTCGTTGGCGAGCAGCGCATCGGCGACGGCGTGCGGGTTCACGTGCTCCTGCCGGCTGGCTTTTTCGCCAAAGTTGTCGAGCGCATCCTGTACCGCGTCGGGGTCGAGAATGACGATCGGCGAACGGCAATGGGTGCACACGTGATCGCGGCGAATATCGACCGGCGCACCACAGCCCGAGCAGCGGATGGTCTGTACCTGCCGCGCCAGCTCGGCAACTTCGGCGCCGTTGAGCTGGCGCACGAAGCCTTTTTCGATCATGAACGCCGCGAAGGCGCTGTAGCGACCGTGGCGCTGCGGGCAGCGGCTGTAGGCGAAGCGGCCGTTGCGCGTGCTGTCGAGTCGGTGCATCAGGCGTTCGCGGCAGCGCGGGCATTGCAGCACGTCGCGCCAGGGTTGGCGCAGGTCGGCATGGTGTTCGTGCAGCAGGCGGAAGAGTTCGAGAACGCCGGCCGGAGCGAGTTGTGCGCTCTCGAACTCGTCGAACCAGATACCCTGGCAAGGAAAGCAGATGTCGAGCGAAACGACGCCGTTGAGCTGGCGCTTGAACTGCTGCACCGCCATCGGCGCGTGGCAGCTGGGACAAGGGCCACCGCTCGCCGAACGAGCGGGCTGGGCGGAATGATCGGAATGCGCGGCTTGCGCTGACTGCGGATCGCTGGTGTTGTTCATGGCATCGAATGCTTGAATGCTTGCATGCTTAGATCACTGGAGGTGGGGCGTTTCTGCCACTCCCCACCTGCTGCTCCGCGCCCTGGCTGCTCACCGCAGCCAGAAGCGCACGTCGGCGAGTATAGCCGCCAGTCCTTCCACAAGCGAGCGCGGACCGGGGCGACTCGCCGTCGTCCACTTTTCTTGCCGCCTGTGCCGTGGGCACTGGTGCTCGTCGTGCCGTTGGCACTCATGGATGGCTAGGCCCTTCGGGAGTGGCGATACAGGAGTCATATACACCGATCTATCGAAAAATTTTCGATAGCCTTGCGGCATGCCAAGCTAACGGAACTTTCAGCAGTCATCCTGACGCGCGCGACAGCGAATGCTCTCTACGAGCGCTCACATTTCCCAACGGAGTGATTCGGCCGATAGAATCAATCAATCGATCCGGGATTGCATTCTGTCGCTTGTCACCTAGAGTACTCATATCGTCCCCATGCTCACTTAGCGGTCTTCCGCTACAGGGCCACTCGGCTGTCTTGTCCGGGCTGGCAACCCCCCCAGCGGGCACCAGGGCCGAAAGGGGCGCGTTCCGCCGCAGCCACGGGCTGCACGAAAAGCGCCAGAAATCCGAGACAGGCAAAGTGGAAGGAAAAGCCATGAGCGAGAAGCGGAAGTCGGTAATCATCACCTTCAAGGCGAAGGAAAAGCGTTCGGACAAGGGCGCGGACAAGGTGGACATCGTGCGCAGCGTATTGCCCAAAGGCATGCAGACGTACTTTTTTGACGCGACGAGCCTGGCGTCAGGAGCATCAGTGCCGGCGATGGACGAGGATCTGATCGCTTACGACGTCAATCAATACGAATCGCCGATCGTCACCGCGCGGCTGACCAAGGCGGAGATCGAGGAACTCTCGAAGAATGGCAACGTCGCCGAGGTCGAGGAAGACCAGGTGTGCTACGCGATCGGCAGTCAGTTCGGCCACCTGCAATTCGAGAACCAGCCGAGCATCCTGGCCGAAACCGTGCCGGCCGGCGTTGTGCAGATCAAGGCACCGCAAGGCTGGCCGTCGTCGCAGGGCGAAGGAATACGGGTGGCGGTGGTCGACACCGGTATCGACTACAACCACTCGGACCTCAAAGCCAACTACCGCGGCGGCGTCAGCTTCGTTGCCGGCGCGAGCACACCAATGGATGATCACGGCCACGGCACGCACTGCGCCGGCACGGTTGCCGCCGCAATCAACGGTGCCGGCGTCGTCGGCGTGGCGCCCAGCGCCTACCTGTACGCGGTCAAGGTTCTGGACAGCAGCGGTAGCGGCTCGTATAGCCAGATCATTTCGGGCGTTGACTGGTGCATCCAGAACGGCATGCGCGTGGTCAGCATGAGCCTCGGCGGGTCAGGCGGGTCGACGGCCCTGCAGAACATCTGCAATACCGCTTGGAGCAAGGGTCTGCTGGTCGTCGCGGCGGCCGGCAACACCGGTGCCAGCGTCGGCTACCCGGCCAAGTACAAGAACGTGATCGCCGTATCGGCGATCGATTCGGCCAACGCCCTAGCAAGCTTTTCCAGCCGTGGGCCGGAAGTCGACATCTGCGCGCCGGGAGTTAACGTCCTGTCGACGACCAGGGGTGGTGCTTATGGGACGATGAGCGGTACCAGCATGGCCTGCCCGCACGTTGCCGGTGCAGCTGCCGCGGTGTGGGGCGCCCACCGCTTCGCCAGCAACGAGCAGATCTGGAACCTTCTGGCGTACTACGTCGATAATCTCGGCGCGCCGGGCTGGGACGCCAGCTTCGGTTATGGCCGGGTCAACGTCGACCGGGCAGCGTTGGCCTTGAAGCCAGCGCCGGTGATCGCCAAGAAAGGCATCTAGGATCGCGGCGCGCTGCGGGCCGGTCAGGTCAGTGATGAGCACGGGCTGGCTTCGCCCGCGAGGTCGCTCGCGCTACGCGCCGCCTGTTGGATACCTCGGCAGTACGAGTCGTGCTGCCGGCGGCAGGGCCGCTTGCCGATTCACGACCGAGGGCTGTTGGCGCCAGCCTGACGGAAACCAATGAGCCCGCCTCAGCGTGGCCCGAGTGCTGCCGCCGGCTGATCAAGTTCTATCGACGTGACGTTGCCGGCAGCAGCCAGGGTCGCAATCTGGGCGGCAGTGACTACTGCCGCGGCGGCGGCAATGCTCTGATAGACGGCTGTCGGCTCGACTCCCAAGTGGCGCAACAATTCGACGCTGGCACTATCCTCGAACGAGACGATAACGGAGAACTTGCGCGAGTCGTCACGGTTTGCCCGCAATTCGTCAGCGAGCGACGTTTCAATCTTCATGTGGCCTCCGGTGCGCCCTTTGCCGTTGCCCTCCTCGCCGCCGCATGTGGGCGTTGGCGTGAGCACCAGCAAGTGAGCGAAAAGTACAATGATCGCTTTGGCACGCCCGCCTCGACAGCTGGCGTAGTGCTTGTCGCCAGGCATCATGGCTGCCCCTCCGCTGCACTTGTGCGACAGCCGCCGGAGCGCTGTCCGACCGAGCAGTGCGCCGCCGTCCGCGGGCACATCAACGGGGCTGCGAACGTGCGCAACGCACCGGTGCAGCATAGCGCATCTGGGGCCATCGCGCGCGATGCGCCGCAAGCCAAGTCGCCATGCTCTCGACGGAAACCGAAGCAGGCGTCACAAGAGCCGCAGCACGACCGGCGCCGTCAATGCAGCACGATGGCGCGGGCGGCGCCCGCGCAGTAGGTGTCGAGCACGGCGTCGATCGATTCTTCGTCGCGCTCGTTGTCGGGAATCTCGTCGAGCGTGCGGCGCAGGGCCCTGGCCACCGAGCCCTGGACGAAGAGGCTGCGGCTGGCCGCCTTGTCGACCAGCTCGAAGCCCTCCTGCACCGGATAAGCGACGATCGAGTAGTGGGCACTGTCATAGACGAGGTTCATATCGGTCGCTCCGTTTCGGCCCCCCGCGGGCCATGCCTGTATCTTAGACCTTGTCGAAGCGCATGATGCCGTTTTCGCAATGCGCACGGATCGTATCGCCGGCGACGAAACGCCCTTCGAGAATCGACTTGGCGAGCGAGTCCTCGAGTTGCGACTGGATCGCGCGCTTTAGCGGACGAGCGCCAAAGACCGGATCGAAGCCGGCGGCAGCGATTTCCGACAGCGCGCTGTCGTCCACCTGCAGGCGCAGTTCGAGCAGCGCCAAGCGCTTTTCGAGATAGGCGAGCTGGATGGCGGCGATCGACTTGATATGCTGCTCGTCGAGCGCGTGGAAGACGACGACTTCGTCGATGCGATTGATGAACTCGGGCCGGAAATAGGACTTCACTTCGCCCATCACCGCCAGCTTGATTACCTGGTAGTCATCCCCGGCCATCTGCTGGATCATCTGGCTGCCGAGGTTCGAAGTCATGACCACCACGGTGTTCTTGAAGTCGACCGTTCGGCCATGGCCATCGGTCATGCGGCCGTCGTCGAGGACCTGCAGCAGGACATTGAAGACGTCCGGGTGCGCTTTCTCGACTTCATCGAGCAGAATCACCGAATAGGGCTTGCGCCGCACCGCTTCGGTCAGGTAGCCGCCTTCCTCGTAGCCGACGTAGCCCGGCGGCGCGCCGATCAGCCGTGACACCGAGTGTTTTTCCATGAACTCGCTCATGTCGACGCGAATCAGGTGCTCGTCGGAATCGAAGAGAAAGCCGGCCAGGGCCTTGCACAGCTCGGTCTTGCCGACCCCGGTCGGGCCGAGAAAGAGGAAGGAACCGTAAGGCCGATTGGGATCGGCCAGCCCGGCACGCGAACGGCGAATGGCGTTGGCCACCAGGCGCACCGCCTCGTCCTGACCAACGACCCGCTTGTGCAGACGCTCTTCCATGAGGAGCAGCTTCTCGCGTTCGCCCTGCATCATTTTCGACACTGGAATACCGGTGGCGCGGGAAACCACCTCGGCGATCTCTTCGGTACCGACTTCGGTACGCAGGAGCTTGTTGTGCTGGCCAGCACCATCCGTGGATTTCTCGGCAACGAGCAATTGCGCTTCGAGCTCGCGCAAGCGGCCGTACTCGATCTCGGCAACCTGCTCCCACTTGCTCTCGCGCTTCAGGCCCGCCAGCTCGAGCTTCAGCCGGTCGATTTCTTCCTTGATGTGGGCGCTGCCCTGCACCTGCGCTTTTTCGGCCTTCCAGACTTCATCGAGGTCGTTGTACTCGCGCTCGAGCTTGCGCAGTTCCTCCTCGATCAGCTGCATGCGTTTCTTTGACGCTTCGTCGCGTTCCTTGCGCACCGCCTCGCGCTCGATCTTGAGCTGGATCATGCGCCGGTCGAGCCTGTCCATGACCTCCGGCTTGGAGTCGATTTCCATCCTGATCCGCGCTGCCGCTTCGTCGATCAGGTCGATCGCCTTGTCCGGCAGGAAGCGGTCGGTGATGTAGCGATGCGACAGCTCGGCCGCAGCGACAATCGCCGGATCGGTGATATCGACGCCATGGTGCAGCTCGTATCTGTCGCGCAGGCCACGCAGAATGGCGATCGTCGACTCGACGCTCGGCTCGTCGATCAGCACTTTCTGGAAGCGGCGCTCGAGCGCGGCGTCTTTCTCGACGTACTTGCGGTATTCGTCGAGCGTCGTCGCGCCGACGCAATGCAGTTCGCCACGCGCCAGCGCCGGCTTCAGCATATTGCCCGCGTCGATCGCACCCTCGGCCTTGCCGGCGCCGACCATGGTGTGCAGTTCGTCGATGAAGACGATGATCTGGCCTTGTTCCTGGGCGATCTCCTTGAGCACCGCTTTCAGGCGTTCCTCGAACTCCCCGCGGTACTTGGCACCCGCCAGCAGCGCAGCCATGTCGAGGCTCAGCACTTTCTTGCCCTTCAGCGTTTCCGGAACCTCTTCATTGACGATCCGTTGCGCCAGGCCTTCGACGATCGCCGTCTTGCCGACGCCAGGTTCGCCGATCAGGACCGGGTTGTTCTTGGTGCGTCGCTGCAGGATCTGGATCGCGCGGCGAATCTCGTCGTCGCGGCCGATCACCGGGTCGAGCTTGCCTTGACGGGCGCGTTCGGTGAGGTCGATGCAGTACTTGGCCAGCGACTGGCGCTGCCCTTCGACATCCTGACTATCGACACCCTGGCCGCCACGCACCGAGGTCACTGCCTGTTCGAGGGATTTCTTGACCAGGCCGTGCTGCTTGGCCAGGCGAGCGCACTCGCCTTTGTCATCGCACAATGCGAGCAGGAACATCTCCGAAGCAATGAACTGGTCGCCGCGTTTCTGCGCCTCCTTGTCGGCGACGTTGAGCAGGTTGCCGAGATCGCGGCCGATCTGTACCTCGCCGCCGTGCCCTTCGACTTTCGGCAGGCGGCTGATCGCTTGCGCGAGCGCCGCTTTCAGCGACGCCACATTGACCCCGGCGCGCGCCAGCAAGGGCGATGTTGCGCCGTCCTCCTGCTGCAGCAGGGCCAGCAATAAATGCTGGG
Source organism: Candidatus Accumulibacter meliphilus (assembly GCF_036625345.1). Taxonomy (NCBI): domain Bacteria; kingdom Pseudomonadati; phylum Pseudomonadota; class Betaproteobacteria; genus Candidatus Accumulibacter; species Candidatus Accumulibacter meliphilus. The sequence goes on from NZ_JAZKTZ010000005.1 coordinate 21,593, forward strand.
GCTCGATCAGCTGGTTGTCGTGACCGACCGCCAGACTCTGGGCATCGGCCAGCGCTTGCTGGAATTTGGTCGTCAGTTTGTCGAAACGCATGCTGCACTCCTTCGGAGGTTTATGTTCATGCGTGACAAGTGGGGGCATGCCGGGCTAAGTCAACGCCAAGGCTGACTCGAAAGCCTGTTTCTTGCGTGCGTTGCGCGGCTGTCAGGCTTGCTGAAAGCCTCGTAGAGAATGGTGAACGCGGTGCTGCCCAGTCAGTCTGCACCGGGCTCCTGCCAGCGTTCGGCGGCCTGATCGTCGGCGTCGCGGGCGTCTACCCAATGCGTGCCGCTCGGCGTGACTTCGCGCTTCCAGAACGGTGCGCGCGTCTTGAGATAGTCCATGATGAACTCGCAGGCGGCAAAGGCTTCGCCGCGATGCGCGCCAGCCACCGCAACCAGGACGATCTGATCGCTCGGCAAGAGGCGACCGACGCGGTGAATCACCAGAGCGTCGATAATCGCCCAGCGCCGGCAGGCCTCTTCGACGATCTCGCCAAGCGCTTTCTCGGTCATCCCCGGATAGTGCTCGAGGCTCATCTCGGAAACGCCGGCTCCGTCGTTGTTATCGCGCACCAGGCCGACAAAGGACGCCACGGCGCCGATCTGCCGATTCCCCTGGCGCAGGGCAGCCAGCTCAAGCGCCGACGTCGAAATCGGCTTCCTGAACGCGGACGCGCATCTCAGCCACCGGTCACCGGCGGGAAGAAAGCGACTTCGTCGCCCGCGCACACGGGGGAATCGAGCCGTGCCATCTGCTGATTGACGGCATAGCGCAGGTTCCTCAGCGTCACCAGGCTTTCCCAGGCGCCGCCGCGGGCAGCCAGCAACATCGCGCAGAGCCGCGACATCGCTCACCCCGGTCGGCAGCTCGAGTTCTTCGCTGCCCTGTCCCAGTCGCTCGCGCAGCCCGGCAAAGTAGAGAATTTTCAGCATGCTCGCCCTCTTCCCACTATCGTTGATTGGCTCAGCTGAGCAGTTCGGAAAACGGCAGGAAGCGCACCATGTCACCGCGGCGTATCGCCTGCTGCGGCGGGTTGTCGACCAGGCCATCGCCCCACACCGCCGAAGTCAGCACGCCCGAGCCCTGGTTGGCGAAGAGCTCCACGCCGCCGTCGGCATTGATCCTGGCGCGCAGGAACTCGCGACGCGCGTCCGGCCGTGGCCACTCGCTGTCGGCGCGCAGCCAGAAACTCAGCGGCTCCGTGCGGCACGCGCCCTGCATCCTGAGCAAGAAAGGGCGCACCAGCATCAGGAAAGTGACGAAGCTCGACACCGGGTTTCCCGGCAGGCCGATGAAAGCCACGGCACGCCCCGCTGAAGTGATCTGACCGAAGGCCAGCGGCTTACCCGGTTTGATGGCGATTTTCCACATAGCGAGCCGCCCTTCGGCTTCGACGGCCGCCTTGACGTGGTCCTCCTCGCCGACGGAAACGCCGCCCGAGGTGAGAATCAGATCGCTGTCCTGCGCCGCAGCGCGCAAGGCCTGGCGTGTCGCGGCGAGATCGTCGGGCACCTGCCCGTGGTCGCGCAGCTCGCAGCCCAAACGCTCCAGCAGAGCGGTCAACAAGAAACGATTGGCGTTGTAGATCGCCCCCGCCTGAAGCGCCTCGCCAGGCATGCGCAGTTCGTCGCCGGTAAAGAAGATAGCGACCCGAAGACGCCGCAAGACGGGCAGCGAAGCGATTCCCACCGACGCAGCCAGCGCCGTGTCCTGCGGCCGCAGGCGCTGGCCGGCGGCGAGTATCTCGCTGCCAGCGGCAATGTCGCTGCCCGCACGGCGGATGTGGTCGCCGGCTTCCGGGCGATGATTGACGGTCACTTCGCCGGTCGCATGTTCACAAAGCTCCTGCATGACCACTGCGTCGGCGCCGGCCGGAATTGGCGCGCCGGTAAAAATCCGGGCGGCCGTTCCCGGCTGCAGCGGCGTGCCCACGCTGCCGGCCTGGATACGCTGCGCCACCGACAGACGCGTCGGCACGTTGCGAACGTCGGCAACGGCGACGGCATAGCCGTCCATCGCCGAATTGTCGAGCGGCGGCGCGTCGATCGGCGCCCGCTGCGCCTGCGCCAGCACACGCCCGGCGGCGGCCAGCGTCGGCAAGGAGCTGGTTTCGGAAACGGCGCAGGCAGCCGCCAGCAACTGTGACAGGGCATCATCAAAGGACAACATGGGTGGTTCCCCTCAGTTGAACGGTATCGAGAATGTAGCGGACGATCGCCGCGGTATCGTTCAAGTCCAGCGCCATCAGAGTGGCGGGAAAGCCCGCCGGCAGTGGCTCGTCGGAGGCCACGGCGACGATCTGGCGCCGCTCCGGCCACAGCGGCGGCTTGCCGTTGGCCGGCCGGTAGACTTCCAGCGTCGGCACTGCCTCGTCCTTGAAGCCCTCGACGAGCACCAGATCACACGGCGAAAAGCGGGCCAGATAGTCGGCCAATGACGGCTCGGGAGCGCCGCGCAACTCGTTCATCAGCACCCAGCGCGAAGCGCTGGCCAGCAGCACTTCGCCGGCCCCCGCCTGGCGGTGACGGAAGGAGTCCTTGCCTGGACGATCGATATCGAAATTGTGGTGCGTATGCTTGATCACCGAGACCCGCAGGCCGTGCGCGATGATCGCCGGCAGCAGTTTCTCGAGCAGCGTCGTCTTGCCCGAACCGGAATAGCCGGCGACCCCGAAGACTTTCATCGACAGCCTCCGGACGACTCCTGACAGGAGACCGGCAGCACCGCCGCAAAACCGCCACCCGGGGTGCGGAAATTGGTCGTCTGACCACGGTAGAGCCGTGCCGAGAGCAATTGCACCTCGCCACGGTAGACGTAGTTGCGCAGGTCCAGCTTGAAATCCTGCCCGACACCATCGACGAGCAGATGGCGCTCGGAGGGTGCGACCAGCGCCTGCGCGACATAGCCGCCACGCGCGATCTCGGCGAACACGCGGCGGGTGATCTTGTCGCCCCGGTAGGCCGCCTTGCTGCCAAAACCGGCCGCCGGCTTGAAGAACCATTGCTTGCGACTGTTCCAGAAGGTGTCCGCCGCGGCCGGCAAAACCTCCTCGGTGCGCGGAATGTTGCTCGCCAGAAGCCGGCGATCATGTTCGCCGACGCCAATCTGTGCCAGCCACTGCTGGTCACCGAGGGCGACCAGATTGCGCTTGTCGGCGTACAGCGCGTGCATCTGCGGATGCGGAGTGAGTACCACCGCGTCGGCCACATAGGCGGCACGCAGGGCCGCATGCTGCGGCTCGGCGAGGGCGAAATCGGTGAGCCGGTTGTAAACCAGGTCGACCGTCTCGCCGCGACAAGTCAGGCGCTCGCCGTCAAAAGCCAGCTCCTCCGGGTCAGCCACCATCGCCGCAATGCCATGCGCTTCGAACAACTCGCGGAAGAGTTCAAACTCCGGCGCCAGATACTGCTCGCCGGGCCGGCTATCGACAATCGCGATGCGCGTCAGCGGCCGCTCTTGCGCTTCTCCCTGAGCCAGCCGCGCCAGCTGCGCGAGTCGCCACTCGTCGCGAAACATGCGCACGAAAGCCGCCTCGAGCGCACGTGGCGCGGGCATCATTTTCGCGACCGGTGCACAGCAGGCGCGCTGGGCGCGCAACAGGCGGGCGTTGAGCAGCGCCCCGCCGGCATTCGAATTGATCTCGATCAGCTGCGGGCCCTGCGGCCCGAGGTGGAAATCGTAACCCAGGAAAACGCCGGCCGCAGCAGGCGAATGGTGGGCGATTGCCGGAGCATAGGCCAGCACCCGCTGGCGATACGCCGGCAGCACCAGCACCCGCTCGAGGGCGGCGATGGTCTGCGCCATGCGCAGCAGATGCGCTTCGCTGACAAAGACGACGCTGTCCGAAAAGAGGTGTGGCCGCGTCGCCAGGAGCTCGGCGTGCGAGACGCGTCCCTGCCCTTCTTCGAGTGCCCGCCTCAGCGACGGGTGATCGACCGAAACACAGGCACAGCCGCGATTGAGCCACTCGGCGGCGGCGGCGCAGTCGGCCGGCATCAGTTCGGCAAGTGCCGGCGGCAGGGCTTCGGTCATCTCGCCGCGGGCCGCCGTGTCGATTATCGCCGTCATCCACGCCCCGCCACGTTTGGCGCTGCGAAGAAAGCAAGTGCCTCCTCGACATCGCGACTGCGTTTCATCGGTGGCAGGCTGCGCCAGATGCGCTTGCCGTAGGGTTTGCTGATCAGCCGCGGGTCGCAGATCATCAACACGCCGCGGTCGCTCTCGTCACGAATCAGGCGCCCGGCGCCCTGCTTGACATTGATCACCGTGCGCGGCAGTTGGTACTCCATGAAGGCGTTGCGACCGGCGCTCCGCATGCGCTCGATACGCGCCGAGAGCACCGGATCGTCAGGCGGCGCAAAGGGCAGCTTGTCGATGACCACCAGCGATAAAGCTTCGCCCCGCACATCGACGCCCTCCCAGAAACTCTGGCTGGCGATCAGGATGGCGTTGCCAAGGCGGCGAAACCGTTCCAGCAACTCGTTCTTGCTGCGCTCACCCTGTAGCAGCAAAGGCAAATCGAGGCCTGCCCGCTCGAGCGCTTCGCCGAGCAGTTCATGCGTGCGGCGCATCGCGCGCAGCGAGGTGCATAAAAAGAACGCGCGGCCGTGGCTGGCCTTGAGCAAGGGAAAAGCAGCCTTGACCACCGCTTCGGTGTAGCCCTGACTATTCGGCTCGGGGAGTCCTTTCGGGACGTACAGCAAGGCCTGATTGGGATAGTCGAAAGGGCTCTCCCAACGCGCCGAGCTGGCGTCCACAAGCCCCATTTCGGTGCAGTAGTGGCCGAAATCCTCCTGCACGGCGAGCGTCGCCGAGGTGAAAATCCAGGCCCGCGGATGGCCGCTCATCTGCTTCTGCATGATCTCGGCGATCACCAGCGGCGTCGCGTTGAGCTGCAGGCTGTGGGTATGCGTCTCCCCCCAGCGCACGAAATCGGCATTGGCGCCGTTCTGCCAATTACGTACGCGCAGCAGCAAGTCGCCGGCACGTCGCCAACAGCTGTCGAGGCCCTCCGAGCGCTGCGCCTGCGTTTCCAGCAAGCTGGCCAGCGCTTCGAGCGCACCGAGCACGCTGCTGACGCCGCTCGCGAACCCCTCCCTTCCCTCGAGCTGCAAAAGGGCGAAACGCGCCGCCTCGACCGGCAGTGTCAGGCGCAGGTCGCGCACCGCTTTTTCGAGGGTGGCACACAGCTTGGGCAGGTCGAGGCAGTCGCGCGCCGACGCCAGCGCGGCGATCTGGGTATCGCGAACCAGCTCGCCGAGCTGCGCCGTCGACACGCTCTCGCCGAAAAACAGGCTGGCGACTTCCGGCAACTGATGCGCTTCATCGAAAATCACCGTGTTGCACGCTGGCAGCAGTTCGGCCGTTCCTTCATCGCGCAACATCACGTCGGCAAAGAACAGATGATGGTTGACCACCACCAGGTCGGCGGCCAGCGCTTCGCGGCGCGCCGCCAGGACGAAGCACTCCTTGTGCTGCGGGCAGTCCTGGCCGAGGCAGTTGTCGCGCGTCGAGGTGACCATGCCCCACACCGAGGCGTTCTCCGGCACGTCGGCGCAATCGGCCTTGTCGCCAGTGCGCGTCTGCTTGGCGAAACGCGCGATGTGCCGCGCGTAGGCGGCATCTTCTCGGGAAAGGAAACGGCCGTCGGCCAGCGCGCGCTCGAGATGATAGTGACAGAGGTAGTTGGCGCGGCCCTTGAGCAGCGCCACCCGGACGGGCGCCTTGAGCACCTGGCGGATGGTCGGGATGTCTCGCGAGAAGAGCTGATCCTGCAGGTTCTTGGTGCCGGTCGAAACGATCACCTTGCCACCCGAGAGCAGCGCCGGAACCAGATAGGCATAGGTCTTGCCCGTGCCGGTGCCCGCTTCGGCGATCAGCACGCTGTTGTCGGCCATCGCGGCGGCAATGCGCTCGGCCAGTTCGAGCTGCTGAGTGCGCAGCCGATAGCCGGGAACACCGCTGGCCAGCGGGCCATCGGCAGAGAAGACTTCGGAAAGCAGGGCGGTCATGCGCGGATCATCGAAAGCAGCGCTGCATGCTACCAGAAGCTGGCGCCGGCAGCGCGAATACTGACAATACTGACTACTGCTTCCCGATGCCTCCCCGACTACAGATTCGCGTCGCGCATCAAGTCGCTCAGATACTCAGAGGGAATGGCAAAACTGATCCCGGAAGGTTTGCTCAGCGTCGATTCCTTGCTCTCCTTGACGAAGACCATGTTGATGATCCCGACCACTTCGCCACGGCTCACCTCGTAGAGAGGGCCGCCGCTGTTGCCGGGATAGGCCGTGGCGTCGAGCTGGAAAATGTCGAAGCTGCCACTCCGCAAGCGGGCAATGACTTTGGCATTGAGATTGCGGGCGTTCGCGCTGGGTAGAACGATCGGTGTGATCGACGCAATGATCCCGCGGTGGGTCACCGGCGACAGCCCGAGCACGGCACCAATCGGAAAGCCGGTAAACGCCACGGCCTGCCCCTCGCGCACCCGCTCGGAGTCGTGCAGCGTCAGCGCCGGCATGCGTGGGCCGTCGACCCGCAGCAGGGCGAGATCGTGAGCTTTGTCGACCGCCACCGAGCGGGCTTCGCGCCGCTGCAATGACGATCCCGCCGGACGCGCCATGATCACCAGGCGCTCGCCTGCCGCCTCGTTGATCTTGTCCGGCAGGACGTGCGAATTGGTCGCGACGTGATGGCCGTCGCCAACCACGAAGCCGGTTCCACGCATCACAAACTGCGGGCTGCGGGTCAGCTGATAGGTGCCGACAACGACGATCGAAGGTTTTACGTGATCGATCACCTCGGGCAGATCCGCCGCCACCGGAGCGGCGAAGAGCAGCAAGCCGGCCACCGAGACGGCGTGGCAGCCGCGGAACAACACCGCCAGCACCTTGACTGCAAGCTGCCGACCGCCCGGTAAGCGGTCGTGGCCCTTGCTCAAGAGGGAAAGAATTCGGGACCAGAAGTTCATCTTGCTCCTTTGGCGAAGATCAATCGCAGGGTGACGCAGGAAGTGAGTCTGCTGACGGTCATGAGCGGTCGAGCTACCCAAGCTCCTGAAAGTCATGGCCGCCCCCTACCACTTTCAGGGCGCAGCTTTTCGCCGCTACCTGGCGCGCCGCTTTCCTAGCTGCCCTGGGTCAGGCGGATGAGCGACAACGCTGGCGAAGGTGTCGTCACACGGGCGTCGTAAGGATGCGCCTCGCGCTGAAAAAGGCTAATGATGCGCTTCACGTAGCCGCGCGTCTCGGCGTACGGAGGTACGCCGCGGTAACGATTGACCGCCCCCTCGCCGGCGTTGTAGGCCGCCGCAACGAGGCTGACGTCGCCTTCAAAATAGGCCAGCAACCAGCGCAGATAGGCGAGACCGCCACGCAGGTTCTGCTCCGGATCAAAGGGTTGCTTGACGTTGAAACGCGCGGAGGTATCGGGAATCAGCTGCATCAGGCCCTGTGCATTCTTGTTCGAGAGCGCCTGCGAATTGAAGTTGGACTCGGTACGGATGACGGCCAGGGCCAGGCGCGGACTGACGCCATACTCGGGTGCCAGCTGCCTGACCAGACCGAAAACGACTTTCTGAGCTTCGCTGCGGGCGACCAGGACATCACGGCCGTCGTCGGCAAGAACCGTCGGCAGCATACATTCGGGCAGCTTCGGACCGGGCTCTCCGACGAAACGCAACATCTTCTGCGACTGTGCATGCCCCTGCTTTGCCGCCAGCCCAAAAAAGTACGCTGCGCGCGTATCATCGCGCTCGACCCCGCGCCCATTGGCGTACATCCAGCCGAGATTGAACTGCGCCTCGGCGTCGCCGAGCAGCGCCGCTTGACAATACAGTCGCGCCGCTCGCACCGGGTCTTTGGGCACACCTTCACCGTGCTCGTAACTCAGCGCCTCGCTACGCATCGCCAGCCGCTGCGCGGTAGCGGCCTGGTTTACCTTATCTGCCTTCTCGGCTGCGCTGGCCGTCGCGGTCAGAACGAACGCCAGCAGCGCGCCGAAGAAGACCATGGCACCACGGCGCAGCAGCGGCGAGCGGACAGCAAGGGCTTGCATCACGTGCCGCATCCCGGCCGTGCGAAACGTGACACATACCAAGGCATCGCCACTTGCACCCCCGCCAGCAGCGAGTGGCTCGGCAAATAGCCGAGCAAACGCCTGGCTTTGCCGATATCGGCCTGAGAATGGCGCACGTCGCCGGCTCTAAAATCCGTGTACACGGCTTGCACCTGGCGTACGTCAGGGCGAATCTCGGCCAGCGCATCGCGCAGGATTTCGAAGAGCCGATTCAGTGTCGTACGATCATCGACGGCGACGTTATAGACCTGATTGAGCGCCGCCGGATCGTCGCTCGTCGCCGCCAGCAGATTGGCCTGCACGGCGTTGTCCACGAAACAGAAATCGCGGCTGGTCTCCCCATCGCCGTTGATCGTCACCGGTTCACCAAGCAGCAGGGCACGCGCCCAGCGGGGAATGACCGCGGCGTAGGCACCCTCCGGATCCTGGCGCGCACCGAAGACGTTGAAATAGCGCAGACCGACTGACGGGAAATCGTAGCAGCGCCCGAAGACCTCCGCGTAGAGCTCATTGACCAACTTGGTGACCGCATACGGCGACAGCGGCCGCCCGATCGTGTCTTCGACTTTGGGTAGCGCCTGATGATCACCATAGGTCGAACTCGAGGCGGCATAGACAAAGCGCTTGACGCCCGCCTCGCGAGCGGCAAGCAGCATGTTGAGAAAGCCGTCGATGTTGGCAGCGTTGGTGGCCTGCGGATTGGCCAGCGAGCGCGGCACCGAACCCAGCGCCGCCTGATGAAGAACATAGTCAACGCCGCTGCAGGCCTCGCGGCAGGCGTCAGGATCACAGATGTCTGCTGCGATGAAACGGTGACCTTGCCACTGCTCGGGAGTGAGCAACGACTGCACTTCGTCGATGTTGCGACGATGCCCGGTCGCGAAGTTATCGAGACCAAGCACCGTCTGCCCGAGGCGGAGCAGCGCCTCGACCAGGTGCGAACCGATGAAGCCGGCGCTGCCGGTCACCAGCCAGCGCGCCGGCTGAGCCAGCAGGCGCTGCTCAAGTGCTGCCAGGGTGGTCGGTGAAGCAGACATCACAGGCGCCACACGGTCACCCCATGGGCAAGCAGCTCCGCCGCACTGAACATGCTCTTGACATCCGCCAGGACGCCACCCTTCTGCAGCTTGCCGGCAATCTCGGCCAGTGGCCGCTCCTTGAACTCGCGGTGCGCGACGGCGGCGACGATCGCCGCGGCGGTGGGCAACTGCTCCCAGGGCATCAACTCGACACCGTACTCGTGGCGCGCTTCATCGGCATCGGCGACCGGTTCGTGCACCAGCACCTGCGCCCCGTACGACTCGAGCTCGCGGATGACGTCAATGACGTGCGAGTTGCGCAGATCCGGGCAGTCCTCCTTGAAGGTCAGGCCCAGGACGATGATCGGCGCACCCTTGATCGGCAGGCCGTTGCGAATCATGTGCTTGATCGTCTGCTCGGCGATGAACTTGCCCATGCCGTCGTTGATTCGCCGCCCGGCGTTGATCACCTGCGGGTGATAACCGAGCATCTCGGCCTTGTGCGTCAGGTAATAGGGATCGACACCGATACAGTGACCGCCGACCAGACCGGGACGGAAAGGCAGGAAGTTCCATTTGCTGCCGGCCGCTTCGAGCACTTCGAGGGTATCAATGCCGACGCGGTCGAAAATGATCGCCAACTCGTTCATCAGGGCAATATTAAGATCGCGCTGGGTATTCTCGATGACTTTGGCAGCCTCGGCCACCTTGATGCTGGAGGCCGGAAAGACACCCGCAGTGATTATTTCCGAGTAGACCGCGGCGACCCGTTCAAGGGTCTCCGGAGTGTCTCCGGAAACCACCTTGACGATTTTCGTGAGCGTCCGCTCCTTGTCGCCGGGGTTGATCCGCTCGGGCGAATAACCGACGAAGAAGTCTTCTTTCCACTTCATTCCGGAGAACTTCTCGATGATCGGAATGCAGACTTCCTCGGTCGCGCCGGGGTAGACGGTCGACTCGAAGACGACCGTCGCACCGCGTTTCAGGTTCCTGCCGACCGCTTCGGAAGAGCCGATCAAGGGCCCGAAATCCGGCCGATGGGCATCGTCCACCGGCGTCGGCACGGCGACAATCACGAAATCAGCGTCCGCCAATGCCGCCGCATCGGTTCCCACCTCGAGGTGCGTGGCAGCCTTGAGATCGGCGCTGCTGACCTCGCCGGTCGGGTCAAAGTGCTGCCGATAATGGGCAATCTTGCTGGCTGAGAGGTCGAAACCGATGGTTCGCCTCTTCTTGCCGAACTCGACGGCCAGCGGCAAACCGACATAACCCAAACCAACCACAGCAACAGTAGTCATTTACTCTTTGTCCTCTCGCAATCATTCATTGGCAAACGTTTGTGCTCAGAGCCCCGTGAGCAATGCTGTCACTTCGGCCTGCGCCGTGAACTTGTCGCCCAACTTGGCAAGTTCGTCAAGTTCGCTCCGGGCTTCGTTTTTCTGTCCGGCCTTGATCAGCGCCTTGGCATAGTTGAGACGAATCATTGCCTGCTGCGGGGCCAGTGCCACGGCCTCCTTGAGCAGCACCAGCCCGCGTGCCTGGTCACCCTGGTCGATCAGCAAGACACCGAGAGTATCCATCACGGCAGGCTCCTTTGGTGCCAACTTGTTGGCTTTCTCGGCATATTCGATGGCTTTCGGATCCTTCAACTGACCTGCCACCCAGGCGACGTTATTGAGTAGCGCGGCGTTATCCGGCTGCGCCTCAAGCAAGGTCCGATAGAGCTTGGCCGCGGCGGCATAGTCCTTGCGAGCGGTCGCACTCTCGGCCAGATAAAGCCTGAAGCGGGCATCCTTGGGGTGATCCTTCAGCCAGGTCTGAGCAAAGCTGTCCGCTTCGGCAACATTGCCACTCACGGACAAGGTCGCGTACAGTTTGATGGCTATCTCGGGCGCCGCAGGGATCTGTTTGAGCCCGGCACGGTAGGCCGTTGCGGCATCGGCCCAGGAGCGCTTGGCGGCATGGAGATCGCCCTCGAAAACGTAGCCGACCGCCTCCTTTGGACGCTGCTTCTGGACTGCCCGTGCGACGGCGAGCGCTTCCGTGACGCGACCGGCATCAAGTTCGAGCATGATGATTCCGCGCTGTGCATCGAGCGAATCGGGCATGACCTTCAACGCCTTGTGCAGGCTCTGCAAAGCCGCTTCCTTGTCCTTTGCCGCAACTTCGACCTCGGCCATGCGGAGATAGGGCAAGGGGAGATCGGGCTTGAGCGTGGCCAGCTTGCCGTAGGTGGCCAGCGCCTGGTTATACTCTCCGGCTGCCTGCTGGGCACGCCCGGCAGCGTCCAGAATCGCGGCCTCGTTGGGCAAGGCTGCGACCGCTTCCTGGGCCGCGGAAAGCGCGCTTTTGGTGTCTTTCTTGGCAAGATACAGGCCGATCAGCGCCAGCCGCGGAGGGGGCTCGCTCGGGTTGGCGGTCACCGCCCGGTTGATCAGAACAGCCACTTCCTCGGTTGTACCGCCTTCCTTGGCGCGTAGCTGCGCGAGCGCCAGGAGAGCCTGCATGTTCTTCGGATCTTTGGCCAGCAGGGTCTCGAAACGCTGCCTGGCGTCGGCAGGCTTTTTCTCGACGATATCCAGATTGGCCAGATTGGCCGCCGCCGGATAATAGGTCGGGCTCAGAGCCAGTGCTTGCTCGAAACTCGCCCGCGCGCCAGCGAGATCGCGCTTGCCGAGTAAGGCCGTGCCGCGCAGGTTATGTACCAGCGGGTCATCGGCCTGCTTCTTCTCCAGGCTGGCGACAGCCTGCAGCGCCGCGTCGAATTCACGACGCTGCAGGTGCGCGGCAATCAGCGCCAGGTCGGCGCGGTTGCCGGGGTCGGCGGCGGCGACCTTCTCGAGGTCGCGTAAAGCTACCTCGCTGTCACCTTTCGCCAGATTGACCATCGCCAGAGAGGTTCGCTTGCCAGCGTTCTGCGGGTCAAGGGCGGCAGCCTTCGCGAAGTACTCGCCCCCTTTCTCGATATCGCCGTTCTGAATGTAGACCTGGCCGGCCAGCGCCAGCATGTTCGAATCCTTTTCGATCTTGTCGAGCACCGGCGTGAGCACACTCAGCGCTTTGCCAGGCTGCGCGCTACGCAGGTAGCTAGCAATCAGGACGCGCCGTGCAATACCGAGCTCAGACGTGTTCGGGAGCGCCTTGAGCAGGTAGTTCTCGGCCTGCGGAAAGGCCTTCAGTTCGTATTCGACAAGCCCGCCCAGCTGCAAGCCAAGGGGGCTGTCCGGCGTCCGCTTCAAGAGCTCCAGAATGAATTCCCGGGCCGCCGGAAAGTCTTTCGTCTGGTAGGCCAGCAGGGCCTCCAGATAGATCGTCTGCGGCTGACCCGGAGCGATGCCCTTCATCACCGCCAATTGTTGGGAAGCCTCGTCGATCTTTCCGTCCGCCAGGAGTTGCCGGATGACCGCCGCATGCGCCGGCAGGTAGGTCGGGCGGACTTCCATTGCCTTCCGATACGCCAGCATCGCAGCGGCCGCATCACCCTGGTTCGACAAGAGATCTCCCTTCAGCTGCCAGGCCTCGTAGAGTTCCGGCGATGTCGCAATGGCTGCATCAACCAGGACCATCGCCGCCGGCAGGTCGCCGTGGCTTGCTTTCAGCCTGGCCTGGCCAAGCAATGCCGGTGGGTAGCCCGGTTGCGCCGCCACGGCCGCCGCATAAGCGGCGTCGGCCTGCTCCGGCTTGTTCTGCATCAGGTAAGCCATCGCCAGCGAAGTCTGCAGGTCGGCCTTGGCCTGCGCCGTGGACAGTTCGGCGCTGGCCATTTCGCCAGTCACTTTGTCCGCCTGCCCCAACGCCAGCATGCTGCGCGCGAGCAGCGGCGTCACCTCGTCGGCAGGGTATTTGTAGCCCTGCGCCTTGCGCAGCTCAATCTCGGCGCCGGTCGCATCACCGGCCTCAAGCAGCGCCTTGCCCAGCAGAAAACGCGCTTCCGCCAAATCCGGTTTTTGCTGCAAAGCGTTCTTCAGCTGGATGGTAGCCGCCTTGGGTTCGTTCTTGGCCAGGTACTGCTTGGCCGATGCGAGCATGGCTTCTGGCTTCTCGCCTCCACAGCCGACCAGGAGTAGTGCGGCCAGCAAACCGGAGACGGCCACTTTGCGCAGCCGCTGCATTGGTGAGTGACGGGTATTCATAGGTATCCCCACGGAGTGGTTGAAATTGACAACAAGGCTACTTAAGTCCAAATCGATGCATCAAGTCGTACAGTGTCGGGCGGCTGACGCCGAGCAGTTCCGCGGCTTTGACGACGTTGCCGTCGGCGCGCGCCATGGCGGCGATGATGACCCGCCTTTCGGCGTCGTCGCGTGCCTGACGCAGGTCCAGCGGCACCGCGTCCGGCGACTCTACGCCGGACAAGCCGATATCGTCGGCGGTGAGTTGATTGCCTTCGGCCATGATCACCGCGCGCTTGATGCAATTTTCGAGCTCGCGCACGTTGCCCGGCCAGAGGTGTGCTTCGATTGCCCGCACAGCATCTTCGCGCATGGTCATCGCGCCGCGATTCTGCTCCTCGGCAAAGCGCCTGACAAAGGCATGCGCCAGTAGGGCGGGGTCACCGGAACGATCGCGCAGTGGAGGAATGTTTACCACAATTTCAGCAAGGCGATAGTACAAATCCTCACGGAACCCCCCTCCGGTGATCAGGGACTTGAGATTCTGGTGCGTCGCGCAGACAATGCGCACATTGACCGGAATCTCCTGGCGCCCACCGATCCTCTCGACCACACGCTCCTGCAGAAAGCGCAGCAGCTTGGCCTGCAGCGAATGCGGCAGGTCGCCAATCTCGTCGAGCATCAGGGTGCCGTTGTTGGCAGTCTCGATCTTGCCCGGCGTCATTCGCGCCGCGCCGGTAAAAGCACCCTTCTCATAACCAAAGAGCTCGCTTTCCAGCAAGTTCTCCGGAATCGCCGCGCAATTGATGGCCACGAAGCGCTCACCACGCCGCGCCGACGACTCATGTACCGCACGCGCCAGGATCTCCTTGCCGGTGCCGCTTTCGCCGAGTAGCAAGACCGTCGCATCGCTGACCGACACCCGTTCAATGGTGCGGCAAACACGCAGCAGCGCCGGGTCGCGAGTGAGCAGGCCGGACAGCACATCGGGCTGCTGCATCGATTGCAGTCGTTTGTTTTCCCGTTGTAGTTCATGCAGGCGGTAAGCGCGATCTATCGTCAAGCCGAGCATCTCGATCTCGAAAGGCTTGGCGAAGAAGTCGTACGCGCCGAGGGCGATCGCCCGCAGAGCGTTGCTGCGATCATTCTGACCGGTCAGAACGATCACCTTGGTGTCCGGCGCCAGGGTCAGGATTTCTTCAAGCAGTTTGAATCCCTCGGAGACGGAATCGGCGTCCGGCGGCAAGCCGAGGTCCATGGTCACCACCGGTGGCTGATAACGGCGAATCTGTGCCAGCGTATTCTCGCGGTCGTCAGCGGTCAGGGTCTCGTACTGGTCGAAAGCCCAGCGCATCTGTTTCTGTAGCGCTCGATCGTCTTCGACGATGAGCAGATTAGGTAGCTTTTCGGAACTCATTCCGACTCCTCGGGTAAATCAGCGGAGTTCTTTGTCGAGCCCGCATCAAACAATGGCAACAACAAGGCCACCTGTGTACCGACATCGACAGCGCTATCAACCGACAGCTTGCCGCCCAATTCATGCACGTACTGGAAACTCTCGTAAGCACCAATCCCCATTCCCGTTGGCTTGGTGGTCTGAAAAGGCTTGAACAAGCGCTCGCGAACGAACTCCGGACTCATTCCGTGGCCGCTATCGCCGACCTCGACCAGAGCATGGCTCCCCTGCCGAGCCAAGCGGATCCACACCCGCCCACCCTGTTCTGTGGCCTCCAGCGCGTTCTGCACAAGATGGCCAATGACGCGCTCGATGCGGTCTTCGTGGCCGCGAGCTACCAGTTTCTCCTCGATGCTCAATTCCACCTCACGTCCCAGGCTGGTCTTGGCAGTCTGGATGCGGCGCACCACGTCAGCCAGATCGATGCCGCGTGGACCGTCAAGCGGGGTTGCGCCCTCGCGCAGTTGCAACATCAACTGGCGCATTCGCTCCACCGAGTTTTCGACGGTCATCAGCATGTCTTTCTGGAACTCGGGGTTGTCGCGGTGGCGTTCAGCATTCTTGATCATCAACGACAACTGCGCGACGATGTTCTTCAGGTCATGGACGACAAAAGCCGACATGCGGTTGAAGGAGTCGAATTTGCGCACTTCGAGCAGCGCTTCGCTGGCCTGCATCTGTCCAAGAAAGGCCCCCGCCTGCCGAGCAGCGGTTTTCAGCAGGTCGTTCACCTCCCAGTTGACGTCGATCCGGGCCCGCGCTGTGGCCAGCACGACAAAGGCGATCAGCTCGTTGCCGGTGGTCAGGGGCACCACCAGCCATGCGTTCGGCACTTCGACCAGCCACGGCGGCAGGACGAGACCATCATAACGCCGCGGCAGAGAGCGATATTCCTCGAGGTTGATCACCCAACCACTGTCGAGCAAAAAGCGGCACAAGGGACTGCCATCATCCTCGGTGGCCGCCGACACCGGCATGTTCCAGCACGCGGCTTGAGCAAAAAAGCGGCCCGACGGCTCCTTCAACCACAGCGCACCGCCGGGACTCTCGACCATGTCGGCCAGACCACGCACGGCATGACGTCCCATCCCCGAGAAGCCATCTTGCGAGGAAAGCGTCTGCGTGAAGCGCAACCATTCCTCGCGGTAGTCATAGCGGTAGCTAAAGAAGTGCTTGCCGACCTGGACCCGCAAACTCGCCCGCATGGAACCCGAAAAGGTCAAGGCAACGAGAACCAGCAGGGCCGCAAAGAGCAGCGCCAACTGCAGAGCCCGCCCCCATTCGCCGCCGAACAAACGCACATAGTAGCCGGCGGAAGCCATAAACAACAGATAGATACCGACAATAACCAGCGTTGCGGACTGCAGGGCGGCGCGCTGCGACATCACCAGGCGACGCTTCCAGTCGTGGCTGCGGATCGCCGACAAAGCGACCAGCGGCAAGCTTACCGCATGCACGAAACCACGGATGCTGAAGGCGTCGGAGTCGATCCGGTTGAACAACAGCGCATCGGAGAAGAGGTAGAGATCAAACAGGAAGGTACCGCCCAGCCCCAGACATAGCGGTTTGATACTCCAGCGAAAATCGGGCGAGACGTTGCGGAACAAGTGCTCCAGCAGCACCAGACCGAAGACGCTCATCGCCAGCGACGAAAACAGGGACAGGCGCTGCGCCGGTAGCGCCAGATCAATTCCCGTGACCATCAGTAACTGCGCGCCGAAAGCAAAAACAACGAGCAGCAAGGCGATGCCGCTCAACCAGCCGAAGCGCACACTCGCCGGCACACCGTCAGCCGACTCCGGTCTCATCAGCAGAATCAGGAACAGATACCAGCCGCCGAAGCGCAAGGAATCGGCGAGCATACTGCCAGCGAGAAATAGCACGTTTTGGGTCAGCGCAAAAGCCATCCCCAGCAGTCCCCACAGTGCACACAGAGCGACCGCCAGGAACATCGCGCGACTACGACCTCCGACCTTCCAGCCAGACGCCAGATAGAGCGCCAGAAAGGCGGCCAGCAGTCCGCTCAGCCCGTAACTCCAGGCAGAAATCATTGCCATTTCATTGCCCATCATGATCGACAAAGCTCCCCAATTCGCATCCCTCCGCACTCTGCCATGCTCATCGCCAGAAAACTCACTGAGCACCCTTGCCGGTCAACACCACGCCGACCGTCTGAAAGAGAATCAAGATATCGAGGAACAGGCTGTGATTCTTGACGTAGAACAAATCGTACTGCAGCTTCTGAATTGAATCGTCGACCGTCGAACCGTAGTGATAACTGACCTGCGCCCAACCGGTGACCCCGGGCTTGACACTGTGGCGTACGGCGTAGAAGGGGACATCGCGCGTCAGTTGATCGACGAAATACGGGCGCTCGGGGCGTGGGCCGACCAGGCTCATGTCGCCGGTCAGCACACTGTACAGTTGCGGCAACTCGTCAATGCGGACCTTGCGGATCAACCTGCCGACACGGGTCACGCGATCATCGTTGGCGGTCGCCCAGCGGGGTTGGCCATCGCTTTCCGCGTCCTTGCGCATACTGCGAAACTTGATGACATTGAACAAGCGGCCGTCGAGACCTACCCGCTCCTGCCGGTAAAAAACTGAAAACCCATCTTCGAGAACGATCAGCAACATGGTCAGCAGCATCACCGGTGCGGCGAGCAGCAACAGGACCGCCGCAGCGATGATGTCGAACAGGCGCTTGACGCTGCTACGCCGCCAGCTCTGCCGAAACCCGTCGCCGAAGATCAGCCAGCTGACGCGCAGCGAATCGATCCTGATCTGCCCGAGAGCACGTTCGAAGTAGCTCGCCAAGTCGAGGACCTTGACGCCGGACAGCTTGCAGTCAAGGAGTTCGCGCAGGGGAAGCGCCCCACCGCGACGCTCGCGCACGGCAACAATGATCTCGTCCACCTTCAGCGCATGAGCGGTATCCGACAGCGACATGTCACGCGACAGGAGAACCTGCGCCGGGACAACGATGTCGACGTCGGTCGGACTGGGATAGAAACCAACGATTTCGATAGCCGGATCCGACTTGCGCAACACGCGGCCGACATTTTCCGCCTCGTCGCCAGCGCCAAAAACGAGCACCCGGTGGCTGAGCAGCATGCCGGTGCGGCTGTGCGCCGAATGGACGCGGTGCAGCAGGGTCGCGAAAAGTGCCGCCAGACCAGACAAGAGCATGAAGCCACGATCGACCTCGGCCACCGACAGCAGGGAAAACACCACATAGGCCAATGGAATCGCCAGGTACAAGGACAGCACTGCACGCGCCCGCGTCTCCGCCCGAGTACGGCTATGAACGCGCTGATAGATACCCAGCCAGGCGTTGAAGGCAATGCTCATCAGCGCAAAAATCAGCGCATAGAAAGCAACCTTCTCAAGGGCGATCTCGCCGCCACGACCGACCCAAATGGCAACCAGGATGACGCAGATCACCGGGAACATCAGGTCGATCGCCACCCGGGCA
The DNA here is from genome assembly GCF_036625345.1 of Candidatus Accumulibacter meliphilus. NCBI lineage: Bacteria > Pseudomonadati > Pseudomonadota > Betaproteobacteria > Candidatus Accumulibacter > Candidatus Accumulibacter meliphilus. The sequence goes on from NZ_JAZKTZ010000005.1 coordinate 39,771, forward strand.
ATGGTCGCCCGATAAAACCAATGATTGAAGACCTTGATCACGATAGCCCCCTTGCACGCACGAATCCGACAACATCTCGTTGATAACTGACCTGCCGTGGACCGCCCCGAGAGGCGACAAGCTCGGCGAATCTCACGAAACAAAGGTTAGCAGCGGGTCATCGGCAAGACCGTGACGGAATACACAAGCGGGAGGCAATACCTTGCGAAACATACCCTACAACTCCCTACGAATACCAAACGAACACCTTAATAAAGCGCCGTAACAATTTGATATATTTGATTTTTATTCATGCTTGCTGTGCACACACAGCCAAGTAATCGACAAGCTGCGGCATCTGTCAGGGCTCCTGAACGAGGGTAGACGGTGCTGCACGAAGGTCAGCAACAACGGCGTGCCCGTTCAGGAACAGGGCAGAGCATAGCAGCAAGAAGAACAGGAAGGCAGCCCGCGGCATGTCCAGAAGGCTGGAAAAAACCCCGATCACCGTGAAGGCCGTCAATGCGGCCAGCAAATAGGGGGCAAAGTCATGCCTGCACCCCGGACCGCCAAGCAGATTGACCCAGGCCAGAGCGAGCAGGGCGAGCAGCAGCAGCAGGCCGATGACACCCTGGTCAATCAGCATTTCGAGGAACAGGTTGTCGATGTGCCAAGGCACGAAGTAGTGGCGACCGGCAAAGAACCACCGCGACAGCCCGTCGGAAAAGTCGCCATTGTGCAGCAGTTGCCGACCGGTGGCGTCAAAGAGGTGCAGCTTGTCGAGGTCGATGACCTCGCCCAAGCCAGCCAGGAGGCGCAAGCTGAGAAAGCCGAAAGCCGGCGGCCATTCCCCAGCGGGGCTCGACATGGGAGCCGTGAATTGCAGCGAGAAATGGTGCCATTGGCGATCCCCGCCTGGCACGCTGACGACGGTCGAAGTGCACGCAGCGTCGTAGAGCAAATGCCGCTGGCAAACAGCGACACGTAGCCTGGCTTGCTGCGGCGCGCGCAGGTCCATGATCAGCCTATAACTCCCGTCGTGCAGCGGCGGCACGCGTTGCAACAGTTCGAAGGCGCCGTCCCGATGCGCGTTGTGCGGCGGACCGGAAAGCTGCAAGTAGGCGCCAGCTTCGCGCGTATCGATGACCTGCAGGCGACCCGGAATCGCGCGCTCGGCCACCGCTCGTGAATAGTTGCTGGGAAAACGACCCAGGCCCCTGCCGAGCAGGAGCTCTGATGGCGCACGCAGCAGGCCCAGCCCCGCAGACCAGTGCTGCAGGCGACTGCCCAGATCGCGCTCGCTGGCCGACAGCCGCCGGCTCATGAAATCACCGAGGCCGAAGACGGCGAGCACTTCAAAGGCCAGTACCGCCAGCAGCAAACGCCCTCCCCAGACACGCCAGGGCTCCGGCGGCGGCAATGTGGGAAGCATCGGCTCGCTCGCCAACAACGATGTTGGCCGCGCCCGCGACGGCCACAGCCACGGCACCGACAGCCTCCAGACCAGCAGCGCCAGGGAAAGTCCGACACCCAGATAGACGCTACGCGAGAAGCTGGTCAGGCACGCATAGCCAACGCCCACCGCCAACAGCGCGGAGACGCCCCAGCGCAAGCGATCTGACGCACGCAACACCGCATGGACGGCAAACGGAACCGCCAGCGCGAGGTAGCCGTCGAACGCCGCGCCACCGACGTGCATCTCCCAGAACAGGGCGGTGCTGCGATAGGCTGTCGAGAAGTCGAAGAGGCCCGGATAAGCGCTGCGTTCGTAGATAATCGCCACCACCACCAGGCCCAATCCGGTCGCGACGCCCGCGGCCAGACGGGACGCCGCCAGGGCTGGTGCATGCTCCTGCAGGCGGCGCAGTGACGGCAAGAGGAGCCAGGCGAAGAGAAAGCTCTTGCCGACGCGCAAGCTGTTCAAGGGCTCTTCGTAGCCCTGGAACCATCCGGCCAGGGAGGGATCGGCGTCGCCCAGACCGCGCAGCAGGGCCACTGCGTAGGACACGGCTAGCGCGCCCAGCCCGAGCCGGGCCAAGCGAAAGCAGGCGTGCTCGGATGCGTCGCCGGAACGGTCATGAGATGTCGGGGCAGCCTTGACCACAAGCATATGTGCGTGACAGCCGCTCACCGCCGCCAGCACCAGCAGGTCGAATTCCTCGATGCCGATCCAGCCGGTCCACGCAGAGAAACTGGCGACCGGTAACAGTGCCGGGAGCACGAACAGGAAGAGCGACGGGCGCCGGGCGACGGCGAAGGCCCAGGCGACGAAAACGAGGCTGAGCACGTTCGGCCACAAGGGATGATGCCCGGCGATGAACAGCCCGAGCACGCCAGCGAGAGCCGCGATCGTTCCGTGCAGCCAGCTCACCGCCGGCCGCCCGAGCCGACACTCGCCACGCCAGCGTGACGGCCACTTCCGGTACCCATATGCCGCCGCTCCCCCTCGCCTTCTCTTCGACCTGCCTTCCCCTAGACCTCTTCGCGGGCAATGTGCAGGGCTTCGCGTAGTACGCCAAGGTCGCCAATGTGGTTGGCGAGAAGGAGAATCAAGCGTGCGTTAAGCAGTTCGCTCTGCGCGTCGGAAAGATCGCGGTGCGCGTCGAGCAGCGCTTCGTAGAAATCGTCGCCCGGAGTAAACGAACGCAAATAATGCTCGCCGGGCGCGCCGAAGTTGGCCTCGATAATCAGTGTCGACATCTGACCTTCCCTCTTAGTGCTTGCCAATGGCGCGCGTCAGCGCCGCCGCGACGGCGGCCGCGTCAAGACGGCGCCAACGCGCGGCGACGTGCTGGTCCGGGCGCAGCAGGTACACCGTCCCCGGCCGGGCATCATAACGTTCGGCGTAGCGACCCCGGCAGTCCTCGAACACCCGCAGGCCCGCGCCTGCCGCACCACCGCCGCTGGCGAGAAGCACGGCTTCGACCGGAACCGGAGCAGCGGCCAGCGCGCTGAAGACCGCCATGGTCGACGCATTGACAGCGGCCGGATCATCCACACTGCAGAGCAGCATGAAGTGCTCACCGACGGCGTCGAGCAGCCAGCCGTCACGCCCTTGCTCACGGATCGGCGCGTCATCCATCGCTGCTCCGGGCCACATCTGGCCGTTGAACGCTTCGCCGTCGGGAGTGTTAAGCGACGACCCACACAAAAATGCCGGCACCGAAAGTCGCCCCGAGTTGACCAGCGCCCGCGCAAAAGGGTACTTGCGCGCCAGCGTCAACACGGCGTTGCGAAAGCTCAGCGACGTCTTGCTCTTGGGCGAAATGAAGTCGCTTGATCGCGTCGAGTTGAGCAGGTTCTCATCGGCAGCGAACTCGCGTTCCTCGCCGTAGCTGGCGAGCAGGCTGTCCGGCGCCTGGCCGTCAATAACCAGCTTGAGCTTCCAGACCAGGTTGTCGGCATCCTGTATTCCCGAATTGGCACCGCGGGCGCCAAAAGGACTCACCTGATGCGCCGCATCGCCGACGAACAGCACCCGCTGCTGGCGAAAGCTGCTCATGCGCCGACACTGGAAGGTGTAAACGCTGACCCACTCGAGTTCGAACTCCCGATCCTCACCGAGCATGGCCTTTATTCTTGGCATGACCTTCTCGGGCTTCTTCTCCTCGTCGGGATCGGCCTGCCAACCGAGCTGAAAGTCGATCCGCCAGACGTTGTCGGCCTGGCGGTGGAGCAGCACCGACTGCCCGGGATGGAAAGGCGGGTCGAACCAGAACCAGCGCTCGGCGGGAAAATCGGCCTTCATGACGACGTCGGCGATCAGGAAGCGGTCCATGAACACCCTGCCCTCGACTTCCAGCTTCAGCATCCGGCGAATGCTGCTGCGCGCGCCGTCGGCGACGATCAGCCAGTCGCAGGCGAGCGCGTACACGCCGTCCGGCGTTTCGACCTGCAGTGTCACGCCGCCGCCCTCACCATCCTGCCCTTCCTGCTGCACGCCGACGACCCGGTTCTGCCAGCGCAGGTCGATGCCGGGAAGCTCCTGCGCACGCCTGACGAGAAACTCCTCGAGGTAATACTGCTGCAGGTTGATCATCCCCGGACGCTTGTGGTCCGGCTGCGAGAGCAGCTGGAAATTGTAGACCTCGTGCTCACGGAAGAACGTGCGACCAACGTTCCAGCTGACCCCCTTGGCGAAGCAGCGATCACCAACGCCGAGGCGGTCGAGGACTTCGAGCGTGCGTTTTGCGTAGCAGACACCGCGCGAGCCCACCGAAACGCTGGCGTCGTCGTCGAGCAACAGTACCGGCATGCCCTGCTGCGCCAGATCGATCGCTGTCGCCAAGCCAACCGGTCCGGCACCGACGACGATCACCGGGTGCCGACGCCCTGCCCCGCCATGCAGCTCCGGCGGCGTCAGGTAGTCGAAATGCGGATAAACGTAGGTACTCAGCACGACGCACTCTCCCTCTGCTGACTCAGTCGCCGGCCCCTCAAGACATCAATCCGCAGCCTGCAGACCGTGCCACATCTCCTGGTCACGCGCCGCCGTCCAGATCCGCGGGTGACGAATACCCCTGGCCTCATCAATGGCTCGCACCACGTCGAACGGCAGACAATGCTCGTAGATGAACACCTGCGCGAACTTCGGGTCCATCACCTGCCGGATGTGTGCCATGGCCTGCTTGAGGTTCATCTCGGCGGCGACCGCCTGCTGGGCGCAAGAAAAGAGGGTGGTAACGAAATCGGTGGTGTAGTCGAGGCCCCGGGCCACTTCCGCGGGCGTTGTCAGCGCCGGGCCTCGCCCCGGGAGCAGTTTTTCGGCGCCGAAGCCGCGCATCGTCGCCAGCGTCGTCGGCCATTCCGCGAGTTGCGCGTCGCCGGTGTAGCAGGCCGCATCGCACTCGACGAGGTCGCCCGCGAAGAGCACTTTCTCGGCAGGCACCCAGACGACGGTATCACCGCGCGTATGCCCGGCCCCGGGATGCATCACCTGCACCTCCAGCCCGCCCATGCTCAGCCTTATCGCGTCCTTGAAAACCAGCGTTGGCCAGGTCAGCCCGGGAATCGAATCAAAATCCTGGAACAGGCGTGGAAAACGCTCGTACTCCGACTGCATATCCTGCGCACCACGCTCGACGATCATCTCGTAAGTGCCCTGGCTGGCGATGATCTCCTGCAAGCCCTCGGCGCGATACGCCGAAGCGCCGAGCACACGCACCGCGTGATAGTGCGAGAGCACGACGTACTTGATTGGCTTGTCGGTCAGGCGGCGAATCTCGGCGATCAGGCGAGCCGCCATCACCGGCGTCGCCAGCGTATCGACGATCAGGACGCTGTCGTCGGCAATAATCACGCCGGTGTTCGGATCGCCCTCGGCGGTGTAACCCCAGCAGTGCTCGGATAGCTGGACAAACGTCGTTTTCTTCTCCTCGAGATCTGCGACCGATGCAAATTGCTTGTTCATGCGCTGCTCCAAAAAATGCGGAAACCGCCAGGATCACCTGGCGCGAGCTTGCGAGCGGACGGGGATTAGCGGTCGGTCGTCGCTAGCTGGCCGGCTTCCGCTCGTCAGCGGCAATCACCGCAGCACGCCGCCGCTGGATGACGATGACCAGCCCCATCAGCAGCAGAGCGGGAATGTAGAACCATTCCTTGGCCGGCCGTGCCGTCTCCACTTCCAGCGCGGTGATGGTGAATCCCTGCTCGATACCGAGCTTCGCCGCGCGGCTGCCAAACTTGACCCCCAGGATATCGACCTGATCACCCGAGGCCATCAGGCTCAGGCCGACGCTGTTGAGACGCTGCAGCGCAGGTGCCTGGGCACCGAGCGGCAACAGGACGCCCTTGGAGATCTTCTTGCCATTGATGTCCTCGCCCTCGATCCAGACGCGCAGGCGGTCATCGGCGGGGGCTTGTTCGACGACCTCCATGATCCTGGTCGGCGGTAGCTTGTCGTAAGGCGGATGGACGATGTCCATCCAGAAACCCGGACGGAAGAGGGTAAAAGTCACCACCAGCAAGAGCAGCGCCTCCCACCAGCGATTGCGGGCCATGAACCAACCCTGCGTCGCCGCAGCAAAGAGCAGATTGGCAAGAATCGCGGTGGACACGGTCATGAACAGGTGCCAGGCATTGTCGATACCGATCAACAGCAACTGCGTGTTGAAGATGAACATGAAGGGCAGGATCGCCGTTCGAATGCTGTAGCCGAAAGCGGTCACGCCGACCTTGATCGGATCGCAGCGTGCCACCCCGGCGGCGGCATACGACGCCAGGCCTACCGGCGGCGTGACGTCGGCCATCAGCCCGAAATAGAAAACGAACAGATGCACGGCGATCAGAGGCACCAGCAAACCACTCTGCGCACCGAGTTCGACGACCACCGGCGCCATCAGCGTCGATACGACGATGTAGTTGGCGGTCGTTGGCAGACCCATGCCGAGGATCAGGCAGATTACCGCGACCAGACAGAGCATGATCATCAGGTTGCCACCCGAGATCAGTTCGACCAGCTCGCTCATCACCAGACCAATGCCGGTCAGCGTCACGGTACCGACGATGATGCCGGCGGCGGCCGTGGCGATACCGATGCCGATCATGTTGCGCGCGCCGGTAACCAGGCCGTCGAGCAGATCCTGAAAGCCCTGACGAATCGCGCCGCCGGGATCGCCCTGCTTGCGGAAGTGCGCAATGATCGGCCTTTGCGTGACCAGAATGAACATCAGGAACACCGTCGCCCAGAAGGCGGACAAGGCCGGCGAAAGTTCCTCGACCATCAGGTTCCAGATCAGCACCACCACCGGTAGCAGGAAGTGCAGACCCGATTTCAGCGTCGGGCCGGCGTCCGGCAAGTGCTCGATAGGCGCATCCGGGTCGTCCATGTGCAACTCTGGATAACGGGTACCGAACTTCAACAGGCCGATGTAGGCCGCCATCATCATCACGCCGACAATATAGATCGAGGCATCACCGAAGACGTCCTTGAGCCAGCCAAAGCCGTAGTAAACGATGCCGGCAAGGATGACCATTCCGGAAACGGTCATCAGGAAGGAAATCATGCGCTGGCTCAAGCTGGCCTCGTGCACGTGCGGAATGCCACGGATGTCGGCCTTCATCGCTTCCAGATGCACGATGTAGAACAGCGCGATGTAGGAGATCAGCGCCGGCAGGATGGCGTGCTTGAGCACCTGCGTGTAGGGAATGCCGACGTACTCGACCATCAGGAAAGCTGCAGCGCCCATCACCGGCGGCATGATCTGACCGTCGACCGAAGCCGCGACCTCGACGGCGGCGGCCTTGTCAGGACGATAGCCGACCCGTTTCATGAGCGGAATGGTGAAGGTTCCGGTGGTCACGACGTTGGCGATCGACGACCCGGAAATCAGCCCGGTGCATGCCGAAGCAACGACAGCCGCCTTGGCCGGACCACCACGCAGGTGACCGAGCAGCGAGATGGCCGACTTGATGAAATAGTTGCCGGCACCGGCAGTTTCCAGAAGGGCGCCGAACAACACGAAGAGGAAGATAAAGCCCGATGAAACACCCAGCGCAACGCCAAAGACGCCTTCGGTGCTCAACCACAGGTGCGACATGCCCTTGCCGAGAGACGCTCCTTTGTGGGCGATAAGGTCCGGCATGTGTGGACCGAGAAAAATGTAGCCGATGAAAATCGCCGCCAGAATCACCATCGGCAGGCCAAGCGCGCGCCGTGCCGCTTCGAGCAGCAGGATGATGCCGGCGACCGAGGCGACCAGGTCGAGCGTCGTCGGCTGGCCGGGTCGCGTGGACAACTCGGAGTAGAAGACGAAGAGATACGAGGCGCAGAAAACGCCGACCAGAGCCAGCACCCAGTCCAGAAGCGGCACATAGGCCCGCGGCGAACTCTTGAATGCCGGGTAGGCGAGATAAGCGAGAAACATGGCAAAAGCCAGGTGGACCGAACGCGACTCGGTGTCATTGAGCACCAGGATGCCCAGCGAATACGGCAGCGGCGAAGCGATCCAGAGTTGGAACAGCGACCAGGCCAGGGCCGTAAACATCATCAGTTTGGCGACCGCGCCGCCCGGCTTGCGACCACCGGTGTCTGCTTCGGCAACCAGTTGTTTGAGTTGCTCGTCCGTCAGGACGGCCTCCGTTTCTTTTTCAGCCATGTGCACAACCTCCGCAGACTTCAACGTAAGACGGCCCCGTCGGGGCCGTCGGCAGGTCTACCGGGAACGGCTGACTATGACTACACGACTACGCGCCGCTCCCGCATGCTTCCGACCGCGTTACATCCAGCCCTTCTCCTTGTAGTACTTCACAGCGCCGTCGTGCAGTGGTGCGGACAGGCCGTTCTTGATCATTTCCTTCGGATCTAGATGCGCGAAAGCCGGATGCAGCTTCTTGAAGTCGTCGAGGTTGTCGAAGACCGCTTTTACCATCGCATAGACCACGTCGTTGGAAACTTTCGACGACGAGACAAAGGCCGCAACCACGCCGAAGGTGTTCGTCGGGTTCGGGTTGTGCGCGTACATTCCACCCGGGATGCTCACCGCCGCGTAGTACGGATAGGTCTTGACCAGCTTGTCAACTGCCGGCCCGATGATATTGACCAGTTGCGCGTGACAGGTGGTGGTCGGGTCCTGGATATTCGCCGACGGGTTGCCGACGACGTAGGCAAAGCCGTCGATCTTGTTATCGCACAGCGCGGCACCGTGTTCATCGGCCTTCATTTCGGACACCAGAGAGAAGTCGCTGGTTTTCATGCCCAGCGCCGGCAGCAGGATATCCATGGTCGCGCGCTGTCCGGAGCCCGGATTGCCGATGTTGAAGCGCTTGCCCTTGAAGTCGAGCAGCGAAACGACCTTGGCGTCCTCGCGGGCGAGCACGACCAGGGGCTCGGGATGAATCGAGAAGACCGAACGCAAATCGCCGAAAGCTGCGCCCTTGAACTGGTTTTCTCCCTTCAGCGCGTTGTACGCCACGTCGGACTGAGCAACGCCAAAGTCAAGCTCACCGGCCTTGATGGTATTGACGTTATAGACCGAGCCGCCGGTACTCTCGACCGAGCAGCGAATGCCGTGCGTCGCCCTTTCCTTGTTCATCAGGCGGCAGATCGCGCCGCCCGCCGCGTAGTACACGCCGGTCACGCCACCCGTACCGATGGTGACGAATTTCTGTTGCGCGAACGCTGTTGGGCTGGCGACGCTGGCGGAAATGGCAAGGGCTGCGGCAAGAGTGCTAAGTTTGTTCAAAGTTGTCTCCTTGTAATATGTTCAAGCGATGGAAACGAGGCATCCCGCGACCAGGCAGGGTGGCAGTCTGATGATGGGAAAGTGAGCAAAACTTCGCCGCCGCCCCATCAACTCAGCGCCACTTTCTGAGCAGTCATTCCTCAGTCATGCCCAATCCTGTCGGCACGCTGGCTGACATCAAGCTAACGAAACATAGCGCTTCGGGCAAGCGACGAAAACCAACGCGCAACGACTCTACACACAAAACCCGCTCGCGCCTAGACCCATTCCAGGCAAATATTTGCTACCGATGCAGCGCCGCAGTCATTCCTTGAGCATCCTGTGCACCGCATCCGGATCCTCCACTTCGTTATGGCACATCCCCTGAAAAGCAGCGCCAAGATCGAGAAAGTCTTTTAACTCCATGCGTTGCGCCATTTTCATCAATCGCTTGGCAAGGCGCAGCGCCTTGGCCTCCTCGACGCCGACGAGGCGTCCGGTCCGGGCGTTGCGGACGTCGTCGCGATTGAGGGTCAGAAGCGCCACGCGGCGGTCGACTTCGAGCAGGGCATCGGTGCCTCGCGGGAGGTTCATCACGACACCTTCTTTGGCACGACCGCTTCGCGGCTGACGATTATCCGCGCATCAACGATTGCATAACCGTCGCTCAGGGCGATGACCGGGTTGAGGTCCAGTTCGAGCAGTTCCGGATAAGCCTCGACGATGCTCGACACTTTCAGCAGCAAGTCGACCAGCGCCGCTTTATCGACGGCCGCTTCGCCGCGCGCGCCGGCAAGGATCTTGCGCGACTTGAGCTGTTCGAGCATTGACGACGCGTCATGCGGCGACAGGGGAATGGCCCGGAAAGCAACGTCTTCGAGAATCTCGACGAAAATGCCGCCCAGCCCGAACATCAAAACCGGCCCGAAAATGGGATCGCGAATGACACCAATGATGACTTCGACCCCCTTGCGCGCCATCGGTGTCAGGAGAACCCCTTTGATCACCGCCTGCGGATCGTAGGCCCGGCTGGCGGCCATTATTTCGTCGAAAGCACTGCGCATGCCGGCTTCGCCGCGCACGTCGAGCTTGACGCCGCCGGCATCCGACTTGTGCAGGATGTCCTTGGAAACCACCTTCATGGCCAGCGGCTGATCGCCGACGCGCGCCGCAATACCGACCAGATCGTCAGGCGAACTGGCCAGCAGCTCTTCCGCTACGGCAAGGCCGTGCGCGCGCAGCAAGTTCCTGGCTTCGAATTCGAAGAGGTCGCGGCCCTCGCCCTGAGCATTGGCAAAAGCGAGCTGCGCTTGGCGGCTGGGCACCACCGGCGGCGGGCTTTTCTGGCCGCTGCTTGCCGCCAGATAAATGCCGCGTTCGCCCAGTGCCGCCAGGACGCGCACGGCGTGTTCAATCGAACTGTAGACCGGCACACCTGCTTCGTGCAGTCGGCGCAGGGCCGGCGGATTGACCGGCGCGTAGAGGCTATAGACGATCAACGGTTTAGCGCAGTTACGCGCCAGTTCGATCATTGCTTCGGCGCCACGCATTTCGCCGCCGAGCAGGTCTTCGGCAAAGCGCGTGTAATAGCCGCCGAACATGCCGACCAGGAAAATGCTGTCGACCTTATCGTCGGCGGCGACGATTTCCAGACAATCGGCGAGCAGTGCCGGGTTGGCGTCGCTACTGCCGGCGACGTCCACAGGATTGACCAGCGAGGCCTGCGGGAAAAGGATTTCGCCAAGGCGTCTTTGCGTTGCCGCGCTCAGCTCCGCCAGTTCAAGCCCGGCTTCGGCGAGGCGATCGCAGGCGATGGTCGCCTGCCCGCCACCGTCGGCGACGACCACCACGCGCTTGCCACCTGCCTTCTGCAACAGCCCCAGACCTTCGGCGACGGGCAGAATTTCGTCGGAATGCTGCACCACGCTGACGCCGACCTGACGCAAGACGTCGACCGTCATCGCATAGCTACCGGCCAGCGCGCCGGTGTGCGAACTGGCCGCCTTCTGACCCGCTGCGGTTGATCCGGACTTGTACACCACCACCGGTTTCAGCGCCGTGATTTCGCGCGCCGCGTCAAGGAAGCGACGCCCGTCACGAAAGCCTTCGACGTACAGCGTCGCAACACGGGTCTGCGGATCTTCGCCAAGGTAGCGCAGATAATCATTGAAGCCGATATCGGCCTGGTTGCCCGGCCCGGCGTAGGTGCTGAAGCCGACGTGACCGTTGCGCTCTGCTTCCAGCACCAGCGACAACAGCATGTTGCCCGATTGCGAGATGAGGCCGATACCGCCGGCCTTCACATTGCTCAGCGCCAGCAGATTCAGCTTCTTGTGCAGGTTGAACATTCCCGAGGTATTCGGGCCAATGACCCGTACGCCGCTCTGGCGTGCGGCAGCCAGCATTTCCTGCTCCAGCTGGATACCTTCCGGGCGGCCCGTCTCGCGAAAGCCGCTGGCCAGGATCACCGCCCCCTTGACACCCTTCTTGCCGCATTCGACCAGCAAAGCCGGCAGCGAGGAAGCCGGCGTACAGATCAGCGCCAGATCGGCAGTACCCGGAATGTCGGCCAGAGACGGGTAGGCCTTGACACCAAGAACCCTATCCACCTTCGGATTGATGGGGTAGATTTTGCCCGCGTAGCCGTCCTTGATCAGCCCGACCATGGCCTTGTAGCCACGCTTGGTGGGATCGGTTGAGGCGCCGATGATGGCGATCGAATCGGGGGCGAGAAAATCGTGCAGCGGGCTGCGCGGGCTTGCAGGTTTGCTGGTCGTCATCTCAGCAGCCCTTGAAAACCGGCAAGCGCTTTTCGGCGAAGGCGTCGATGCCCTCCTGCCAGTCCTGCGTGCTACCGACGAAAGTCATTCCCTCGAGCTCGGCGGTCAGTGCGGCGTCGAGCGTACGTTCCGCAGCCATGTTCAGCTGTTCCTTGGCCAGTTGCATCGACAAGGGCGCTTTGCCGGCGATCCGTGCCGCGAATTCACGCGCCGCGTCGAGAAAGCCGGCATCGGGCAGGACGCGATTGGCCAGGCCGATGCGTACCGCCTCTTCGCCTTTGATGCGTTCGCCAAGAAAGACCAGTTCGCGCGCCTTGGCCAGCCCGACCAGGCGCGGCAGCAAATAGGTCACGCCCCCGCCGAGAAAAGTGCCGATACTGACTTCGGGCAGGCCGATCTGCGCGCTCTCGGCCATCAGAATGAAGTCCGAAGCGATCGCCATTTCGGCACCGGCGCCGAGCGCAAAACCATTGACCGCGGCAACGACCGGCTTCGACAACAACAGCAGCCGCTTGCAGACTCGCTGCTCGCCAAGCAGATACTGGCGTCGCTCGAATGCCGTTCGGCCCGCCTTATGGGCCTTGAGGTCAGCGCCAACGCAGAAGGCCCGGCCCTCGCCGGTCAACAGCACCACCCGCACGTCGCGGTCGGCTTCGGCGACGCCGAGCGCGGCGTTGACTTCGTCGTAGAGTTGCTGCGTGACCGCGTTAAGCCGCTCGGGCCGGTTCAAACGGATTTCTGCGATCCCGTCGGCCGATCGATAAATGATCGTTTCGCTCTGCATCGCTAGCGCTCCTCTTCTCTCGGTAAGTGAACGAGTCGGCGCGACCCGAAGAGCGGCGAGCCGCGCCGCCGGCCGCTCTCAGGTCGGCAGTTCCTGAATCGACGACGGTGATACCTCGAGCACCGCCAGCGCGTGCTCGGTAAACACGCGCAGGCCAAGTTCGGGCCGGTAGCCGTGAATCTCCTTGACGTCCAGAGCGCGCATGAAGGTAATGATTTCCTGACTGATCACCTGTCCCGGGACCAGAATCGGAAAACCTGGCGGGTACGGGATGACAAAAGTGGTCGACACCAGCTGCCGTCCGGCGGCGAGTTCCTTCTCGATGGCCCGACCGGCGATCGGCACGTATTCGCACTTGCTCTCGTCGTAAGCGAGGAAGAACGCCGAGCGGATGTCGCCCTCCGGCGTGCCTTCGCCCGAACTCAGGCGGAACGAATCGTGAAAGCAGCTGAAATCGGGCAGCGGCGGCAGATCCTCGCGCAAGGCCTTGACCTGGCGCGTGAAGATCTTGCGCTCGACGTTACTGGCGTCGTCGAGGCGGTCGTCCAGATCGCGCGCGATCTTGACCAGGACCTCGATCAGATAGGCCACCGACGAGCGCGTGGTGCCGATGTTGGTCATGAACAGCACCGTGTTGCGCGAGGTCTTGTTGATCTGGATACCGTGCTTGTTCATCAGGATTTCGTTCTTGAAGGTGTCTCCGTCCCAGCCCGAACCCGCCACCGACAGCGTGATCCGCGTCGCATCGAGGACGAATTCGTCCTCGCTCCAGGCGGCCATGATGTCGCTCCAGCCATGCTCCGGATCCCAGTAGCTCTTGATCCCCGACTTGCGATACTCGTCCGGAATCATTTCGGCAACGGTGAGGACGTGAAAATACTTGCTGATCAGCGGGTGGGTATTGATCACCTTGCGCAGCGACATCGCCTGCTCGACCTGGCGCTGGATGAACTCGAAGCCCTCGAGCTCGACCTGCCGCCGGCCGATATCCAGCGAAGCAATGATTTGATAGTTCGGCGAAGTGGAGGTGTGCGTCATGTAGGCCTCGTGGAAGGCCTGCTCGACTTCGTCCTTGAAGTCCTGATCGTGCACGTGGATCATCGACCCCTGACGCAGCGCGGTCAGCGTCTTGTGCGTCGATTGACAGGCGTAGGCACGCACCCGCACCTGGTCCGGGTCTGGCATCAGCCGAGTTTTGAGCAGCGTTTCGTCATCGGCACCGGCCATTTTTTCCTGGTACTCGGCGTAGGCCGCACGGTACTCGGGCGAACGGTAACGCTCGCGCAGCAGGCCGGCGCAGTACATCGCCGTGCGCCGGCGGTAGGCGGGACCAAAACGGGCAAAGGCAAACCACGCCTCGTCCCACAGGAAGACCAGATCGGGCTTGATCGCCAGGCATTCCTCCATCACCCGCTCGACGTTGTAGACCACGCCATCGAACGTGCAGTTGGTCAGCAGCAACATGCGCACCCGGTCGAGTTTGCCTGCCGCCCGCAATTCCAACAGCCGGTGCTTGATTTCCTTGATCGGCACGGCGCCGTACATCGAGTAAGCGTTGAGCGGGTAGCTGTCGAGATAAACGACCTGCGCGCCGGCGAGGACCATGCCGTAGTGGTGTGACTTGTGGCAGTCGCGATCGACCAGCACGATGTCGCCGGGGCGGACAATCGCCTGCACGACGATCTTGTTGCAGGTGGACGTGCCGTTGGTGGCGAAGAAAGTCTGTTTCGAGCCGAAGGCACGGGCGGCCATCTCCTGCGCTTTCTTGATCGGACCGTGCGGCTCGAGCAGACTGTCGAGGCCGCCCGAGGTGGCCGAGGTTTCTGCCAGGAAGATGTTCATCCCGTAGAAGTCGCCCATGTCCTTGATCCAGTGCGAGGCGGTAATCGACTTGCCGCGACTGATCGGCATGGCGTGAAAGACGCCGGTGGGGATGCGCGCGTACTGCGTCAGGGCGTTGAAGAAGGGCGCCTCGAAGCGCTCCGAAACGCCGCGCAGGATGTTCAGGTGCAGGTCCAGATGGTCTTCCTGATTGTAGAAGACCCGCCGGCAGTTGCCGAGCTTGGTACCGGCTATCTCTTCGACCGACTGATCGGTGAACAGATAGACGTCGAGTTCGGGACGAAGCTTGGCAATCATCCGGCACAGTTCGGGACCGTACTCCTTAGGTTCCACCTCTTCCAGAACCGCCTCTTCGAGGCGCGAAAGATAGCGATGCAGGAGTTCCAGGGTCTGTTCCGACTCGCGCTTCAGGTCGTTGCGAATAACCACCGCCTGCACGTTGTGGTTGAACATCACGCCGATCAGGGCATCGGTGAGGCTGGGTACGAACACCGGTTCATAGAGGAAGGGGTCCTCGGGGCGGCGCAGCGAACGCAGGGTGCGACGCAGATTCTCTTCCTGCATCGGCGAAAACTTGTCTACGAACAAGACCTCGAAGTAGAGCACATCCTTGGTCGCATTTTCGGTGGACTCGTCGTCCGGACTGCCCTCGGTCAACTCCTCGACGTCGTGGTGATGCGGATTGTGTCGATAGCTGTTGCTCAGCAGCGCGTGACAGATGTTGCGCACGGTAATGGCCAGCACGTCAAAGCGACCCAGGGTGACCAGTTCGCCGAGCCGGCCGAAAGTGTCGTGCCCCGGGAAAGCCCAGTAGAGTTCGATCGGACGCAAGGCGTCGATCAACTCGACGACTTTTCGCTCGGCTTCGTTGCGCCGACGATCCGAGTTGCTCTGGACGAGTTGCTCGCAGGCGATTTTCAAGGCACTCCAGCGGTCGGTCCGCAGTTGCAGCGCGCTGTAATATTCACCCAGCGACTTCTTGCTCTTGCTTTCTGTCTTCATTGCTTGTCTCCTCACGCCGGTCAATGCCTGGCGTATCGTTAGGCGGTGGTGGGGGAACTGCCAAACTCGATGAGCCGCGCGCCAACCGTGAAATCGGCAAACGACTGTGACCAGCTATGGCCTGGCCAGAGAAAATCGGCACGCCCTTCGCCCGGCCAGTAGGCGGCCGAGTAGAGCGTGCCAAGACCACGGGCAAACGCGTTCGAGTAGATCGGCGCTTGCAGGAAAGCGGCGATCAGCGCCTCGCTGGTGATCGCGCTGTCGTCCAGCATCAGCCGCAGCAAACGCAGGCGCTCGACCGTCGACGTGGCACGCGCATGTTGCTGCCACTCGACCTTCTGCTGGTGGTTGGTCGCCGCCGCAATGCGCTGGATATCGCCGTTCTTGCCCGGCGCCATATAGACCGTCGCAAAGTCGCCGTGCCGATCAAGCACGGTCACGTTGTAGCTCATGTGCACCGGCACCCGCGCCAAAGCGGCAGTCGCCGCAGCCGTTCGGCTGCAGGTTTCCAGGACGTAGCGCAGGACCAGCGGCACGCCGAATCCTTCGCCGACGTCCAGGCGGCCGCCAAACGACAGGGATACCGCCAGGCCGTCGTCGTTGATGCCGTCGAGCAAACCCCATACGCAGTCGCTGACGCCGATCACCTGGCGCCCGTTCCAGGCGGTCTTCAGGATCACGCCTTCGCACAACTGCGCCGGATAGTCGTAGTTGCGCAGCAGTAGCGGCTGCGCACCGGGCCAGGCGACCTGCGAACACGCGGTGACATACGGCGGCGGACAGAACAGCGACAGGAAGCGGGCCTCCAGATCGCCGCCACCAGCGAGCTCGGCCAGCCTTTCGTAGGTCGGCAGCAGCTCCGGCATGTGCTTTTTCAGCGCCCGAACGCAAGGCAGGTAGTAGGGGCGCGCCGCATTGCCGCCTTGCAGGTACCAGCGGCGATACGACGGCCAGAACTCCGCAAACAGCGCTTGCCAGATGGCGCCCGGTCGTGCTTCCTCGATGGCCCGGAAAAGCAGCGACTGGGTCTGAATGAGCGCCATCCAGCTCGGCCGCTGCTCAGAGGATCTTGAACGCGCCGGCCGACGGCGCCGGTTCCTGAATGCCGGTATCCAGCGGCCGGCCCTTGTAGAAGCTCTGAATGCCGCTGATCCAGTTCTCCGCGCGCGGGTTGAGCTTGAACTCTTCGGTCATCGAACGGCCGCGGGTGATCAGAATCCCCAGATCGGCTCCTTCATAGCGGTAGTCGCCGGGGCCGGTGATGCGCAGCCAGAATGCCTCGTGCTCGCCTTCGACCGCCAGGCGGTGATAATCGAAGCGGTGATAGCTGACCTTGCCGGCGTCGTCCATGCGGTAGATCCCGGATTGTGGCGCCTGCTCGACGACATCCACCTCCTTGTCGGTGTACTTCATCACCAGTTGGCTCCAGCTGTCGATGTACTTCGGATTCTTCCAGCGTTCGTTCATCGCCGCCACGTCGAGCTTGAAGTCCGCACCGCTGAACTCGAGCAGGTGGAAGAAGAACAGCGGCGCGTCGGCATAGGAGAAAGCGGCGTGGTTGGTCATCGGGCTGGCACCGCAGACGCGCGGATTGAGTTCACCCAGATAAACCTCCTCGCTGTCCTGATCAACCAGAAAATCGAGATCGAAGTAGCCGCGATAACCTTCCTCGAGCAGCTGGTTGCCGAAGGTATAGGCGTAGTCGCGCGCGGTGATTCGTGCCTTTTCGGGAAAGGCGCCCGGAAAGACCTCGTTGCCGCACCAGCCCCCCTTGTACGGCGTCAACTCCTTGGCGCCGACGATTTCGGTCAACAGTGGTCCGACCACGGTGCCACAGCGAGTGACGCAGGCTTCGAGCGTGCCGCCGCGGCAGTTGATCCGCTTCATTACCTTGACCTCGGGATCCTTGACGATCTCGTCAGCGTACTTTTTCCACTCTTCTTCGTTCGAAATAAAGAAAGTGGTGTGACCCGAGTCGCCAAAAGCCGACTGAATCACCAGGTCGCTACCCAGGCCGTTTTCCTCGGTCAGCTTGATCAGCTGTTGGTAGCTTTCGACCTTGGCCAGCACGTTCGGCACCGACGGCACACCGGCCTTGTTGCCGATGCGTACCGTTTCCATCTTGTTGTCGCAACGCGTGCGCAGGGAGGCCGGCGGAAACCACAGCTCGATGCCCAGGTCCTTGCACAACTCCTCGGTCTTTTCGTCGAACATCAGGAACACGGCGACCGGATCGCCGCCGCGCCCCTTGATGTAATCGATGACTTCCTTGTTCTGCAACAGATAGTTGTTGATGTCCTCGATGCCTTCGAACTCCGGATGCGGCTGCTCCTTGGGAACGAAGACGTTCGGGTGACGACCGTCGTAGCAATCGATGTAGTTGATGTGCTTGAAGTGCGGCACCCTTTCGTCCATGCCCGCCAGATTGAAGTTGGTGGCACTGATGAAATAGATAGGACGCTTGTTGCGGTGAAAAAACAGGCGCAAGTCGGACATGCTGGTGATTGTTGACAACGGGGCTTGAGTCATTTCTTGTCTCCTCTGAGGTGGTGTATTTGTCTGAGGTACTGCTTTGTTGCGGCGCTGCTGAAGCGCAAAAATCCCGAATCCGAGAAGGGTGCCGATGGCCAGCCCGACAATCATCAAACCGGTACTCACCAGGCCACCCTCTTTCGCCCGCTAACGGTCACCAAGGTCATGACCGCCCCCTCTTCTCCCAGCCCTTCGGTCGCAGGTGGCGAAGGGAGTTTCGTGAGTCGCGTGCGCGACTTTGACAGCAAGCAAGCGACTCATGGACCAGAAAAGTACGGTGCCGAGTTCTCCGTCAGGGCGGCAGCGACGTCGATGTTCGTTTTCAGATCGGCCACCTTGACGTGCAATCCGTCCGGCCCGGCAACTACGCCGGCCGGCAGGACAACAGGCTCTGAACGTGTTCCGCGCGTCGGCTTGATCAGCGGACCCAGGCTATTCAGATAGTCCCCCTCATGCCCGAGATGTTTCTGGTACACCGGGAACTCGATCGGTCGGTCACGGAAGCTCTTCAGCGTTTGCCCGAGGCCACGAATGCCCACCTCGCGCTCTCGACGAACACGCGATATATCGATTTCCACCGGCATGATTTCTTCGCCACCGCCGGCTTCATGGATGACGTAGCCGGAAGGGCCAACGATGATCGAACGACCGGTGCCGCAGTCGCCCACACCATTCACATCGAAAAAATAGCACTGATTGATGGTTGCATTGGCGCGGGCGATCGGCAGCTCGACATCGCGGTCAATGGTGTCGGTCATGGTCGGATGAAGAATGCATTCCGCCCCCATCGAGACCAGCGTGCGGGTCGTTTCGGGAAACCACATGTCGTAGCAGATGGAGACACCGAAACGCCCGATGTTGGGGATGTCAAACACGCAGAAGTCGGTTCCGGGCTTGATACCCATTTCGTAAGGCAGGAAAGGGAACATCTTGCGGTAACGGGCGACCACCGTTCCGTTCGGATCGATCACCGGCGTGGTGTTGTAGATGTCATCACCAATGCGTTCGAACATCGACCCCGGCAGCAACCAGAGGCCGTGCTTGGCGGCCATCTGGCAAAAAATCTGCTCGGCCGGCCCGCCGGTCGGCTGCGCATGATAAGGCGCCGGCCCGAAGGGAGCCAGTTCGCTGAAGACGACCATCTGCACCCATGGAAAACGGGCCATGACGACATCCAGCTTGTGCCCCATCGCGGTGATGTTCTCACGCTCCATCGAGATGTTCATCTGGATACCGGCAATTGAAAAAGGAATCATGAAATGGGCTCTCCTGCCGCTTTAGGGATGTATCGCTACAAAAATTTGTCGAATTGACGTCAAGCTCCGGGCTACCGAACGCAACCGGATCACCGCTGGCGGCAAGTGGCAGATGCGCAGCTCCTGAGCAAGCCGGAATGCCGGAATGTCGGATAGGCATTCCGGCAGCGTCGCCAACTCAGGCGCCAATCGCCTGCAGTGAGGCCTCGATGACATCCAGGCCCTCGTCCAGAAGCGCCTCGGAGATGGTCAGCGAAATCATTACGCGCAGTACATTACCGTGCGATCCGCACAACAGCAACAGCAGACCACGTTTCGCCGCTTCGTTCTTGAGCGCCGTGGCCAAATCTGCAGCCGGTTGCTGCGGGTCACCATGGCGACAGAACTCGACCGCCGTCATCGCCCCGAGGCCGCGCACGTCGGCGATGCTCGCATACTTCGCCTGCATCGCCGTGAAGCGAGTACGCATGCGCTCGCCGAGAGCCATCGAGCGACTGCAGAGCTGTTCTTCCTCGACAATGTCGAGCACCGCCAGCGCGCCGGCGACGGCAATCGGACTGCCGGCGTAAGTGGAACCGAGACCGCCGACTTCTGCCGCATCCATGATCTCGGCTTTGCCGACGATGGCGGCAACCGGCAGGCCACCACCAAGACCCTTGGCCAGGGTAATGATGTCCGCCTCGACGTCGTAGTGTTCTGTGGCAAACAGCTTGCCGCAACGGGCGATGCCGGACTGCACTTCGTCGGCAACCAGCAGGATCCCGTGCTTGTCGCACAAGGTCCGCAAGCGACGCAGGAAACCGAGCGGTGCAGGCAGATAGCCTCCCTCGCCTTGTACGGGTTCGATAACGATGGCGCCGACATCGGTGGCTTCGATGCTATAGGCGAAGAGCCGTTCGATGGCGGCGATGGAGTCATCTTCCGAGACGCCGTGCAGGGCATTCGGAAACGGCACGTGGAAGATGCCGCCAGGGAAGGGCCCGAATTTGACCTTGTACGGAGCCACCTTGCCGGTCAGCGCCAGACCGAACATGGTCCGACCATGGAAGCCACCGCCGAAAGCGATGACGCCCTTCCGTCCGGTGGCCGCGCGGGCGATCTTCACCGCGTTCTCAACCGCTTCCGCGCCGGTATTGACCAGAAAGGATTTCTTCGGCGTGCTGCCCGGGGCAGCGGCATTGAGCCGCTCGCACAACTCGACATAGGACTCGTAGGCGACCACCTGGAAGCAGGTGTGCGTGAACGCTTCCAGTTGCTCGCGTGCTGCAGCGATCAGCCGCGGATGGCAGTGCCCGGTATTGACCACCGCGATACCGGCGCAGAAGTCGATCCAGCGACGACCCTCGACGTCCCAGATCTCGGCGTTCCGGGCACGCTCCGCGAACAGCGGATGCGCCTGGCCGACACCTCTAGGCAAGGCCGCCTGGCGGCGGGCCATCAGCTCGGCGTTGGTTTGGGTGCTCGTCTTTTCCTTAGCTACCGTCATTTCCTTCTCCTCTTCAATTCGCCCGCAGGCGCAGTTAAGGCGACTTCTGTCAAACAACCTACCATCTTGCCAAATTCTCGGTAGTGAACCAGGGCGATTGTCGAAAAGACGGAAGGCGGACGAAAAAACCGCCAAGATGGGTCGTCCCTTGACAGAAATCACCGAAGACGCCAGACCATACCCGGTATCGGTGACTATGGCCACCGCTTCAGCCGCGGCTTGAACGCAAAAACCGGCGCCACCGGCGCGAACACCTCCTCGCGTGCGCTGCGCATTGCGGAGGTTAAGAATTGACTGTACGCCCCAAAACGGTGCACAATCGAACCAATTGCCTGATAAGTTCTGATACCAATTCTGCCCGCCCTCATCAACGAATCCGTTCAGCCGTTCACCGATGGACAAGTCGCTGCACATAGAGCTCATTCGTGATCGATTCGAGAGCGAGCCGCGGGGATCGCGGACGCAAGCCGCCCTGCACCTTGTCCTGCGGCGCTTGATTCTCGACGGCGAATTGCCTGCTGGCAGCCCGCTTCCGCCAACCCGACGCCTGGCCAGCGAACTCGGCGTCAGCCGCAGCACGCTGGTCAGGGTGTACGAGCAAATGCTCGTCGAAGGCTATCTGCAGAGTCGCGGCGGCTCCGGCACGCTGGTATCGGAAGCGCTGCCCGCGGCCTTGCCCGGCTCCGCGCGCCGAACGCACCCGGCCAATTACCCCACGCCGGCCAGTCTGGCGACGAGCTTGTCGCGGCGCGGTCGCGAGATCGCGCAGCACGCCACCAGCAGCCGCATCCAGGGCGGCGCCTTCCTGCCGGGAGCGCCCGACGTCGGTCTGTTTCCCTTCGCCACCTGGCGGCGCCTGCTGGCGAAAAACATTCGCTTCGAACAGCGCCACCTCGCGCGCTACAGCCACGGCGGCTACGGGCCCTTGAAAGCGGCGCTCGCCGACTACCTGCGCGCATCACGCCGGATGAGCTGTTCGCCGCGGCAAATCCTGATCCTCAACGGCTCGCACCAGGCCATCGATCTCTGCGCACGCATGCTTTGTGACCACGGCGATCATGCCTGGATGGAGGACCCCGGCTACTGGGGCGCGAGCAACGTCCTGCGCGCCAATGGCCTGCAGATCGCGCCGATCCCGGTCGACGACGAAGGCCTCTCGCTACCGCCGCCGGGTGCGCCAGCAGCACCGCGCCTGATCTTCGTCTCCCCCTCGAGCCAGTACCCGACCGGGGTCGTGATGTCCCTCAGTCGCCGCATGCAGCTTCTCGAACTGGCCGAAACGAACAATGCCTGGGTAATCGAGGATGACTACGACAACGAAATTCGCTATCACCCCTACACCATCGGCTCGCTATTCGGTCAAGCGCGTTCGCAGCGCGTGATCTATCTCGGCACTTTCAGCAAGACCATGTTCCCCGGTTTGCGCCTCGCCTATCTGGTCGTCCCCGAACAACTCGCCGAAGCCTTCGCCATCGGCAACGCCGAGCTTTACCGGGAAGGGCGCATGATCGAACAGGCCGCACTCGCCGAGTTCATCGATGGAGGCCACCTCGGCGCACACCTGAAACGGGTGCGCAGCATCTATCAGGAACGCCGCAACGTGCTGCGCCGCGCCATCGAATCGCAGCTCGGCGACCTGGTAAGCACCACCGGAGGTCTGGCCGGCTTGCATCTTCCCTACTTCTTCACCCAGCTTCTCGACGATGTCGCCCTGTCCAACGAGATGCTCGAAGCCGGCATCATCGTGCGACCGCTGTCCATGTATTACGCCAACGCTGCGAACTGCCGCTCCGGGATGGTCCTCGGCTTTGCCGCGATCGACGCCCAGACCATCGAGACCGCCGCCGCGCTGTTGTGCCGCGTGGTCGAGCGACGCTGCCGGCGCGAAGAGGCTTTCGTCCACACGTAGCCGGCTATGCCAGCGATGCGTCCAGCCGAACATTTCCCGATGAATCGGGCGACAGCGGCTGAACAGAAACACCGCAAGCGCTCCGAGCAAGGCTGCTGCTCCGACAACCGCCCGACAGGCAGCGGAATCCAGCTCCCGACTTGCCAGCCATCCCGTTCTGGCGTCTAATCCACAGGCTTCGCTGCGCGAGTGATTGACGCTTGCAAACGCCGCGCGCGTGCGCAACCGGGCTCAGTCGCGGAGGTGTACGCGGACGAATTGACAGAGGAACACGACATGTTTGCGCCGGAATGGTGGCACTGGCTGGTACTCGGACTGCTCCTGACGATGGCCGAACTCGCCATGTTCTCGTTTTTCGTGGTCTGGTTCGGGATCGCAGCGGCCCTGGTCGGGTTGATCCTGCTGGCCGCGCCGGCCCTGGCGCTACCGGCCCCGGCGCTACCGACCCAGCTCCTCCTCTGGGCGGGCCTTTCGGCCGTGCTGGTGGGGATCTGGTTTCGCTACCTCCGGCCACGAACGATGACCACGGTCGGCACTTCGGCGGCAACGGTAGCCGGCGAGGTCGGCATTCTGGTCGCCGCCCTGACCCCCGATAGCCGCGGCCAGGTGCGGTTCCAGAAGCCGATCCTCGGCGCCGATGTTTGGGAGGCGTATTCCGACACGGCAATCGCCGCTGGCGAAAGAGTTCGCGTCGTCGCCGTCAACGGCAGCTATATCAAAGTGGAGAAAGCAAGATGAGCAACCTGATGAACGGCATGACCATCGTATCCCTGGTCATCCTCCTGTTCGTGGTGGTGACCGTCGCCAACGGCGTACGCATCATTCCCCAGGGCGAAGAGTGGATCGTGCAGCGCCTCGGCAAATACCGCACGACGCTGCTCCCCGGGCTGCGCTTCATCATTCCCTACGTCGACAACATCTCGTACAAGGTGACCACCAAGGACATCATTCTCGATGTCCAGGAGCAGGAGGTGATTACCCGCGACAACGCGGTGATCGTGGTCAATGCGATCTCGTTCATCAAGGTCACCGACCCGGTCAAAGCCGTCTACGGCGTCGAGGATTATTCCGAAGCGATTCGCAACATGATCATGACCACGCTGCGTTCGATCGTCGGCGACATGGAGCTGGACGAAGCGCTGTCCTCACGCGACATGATCAAGGCACGCCTGAAAGCCGGCGTCGCCGACGAGGCGCTGGACTGGGGACTGACCGTCAAGTCGGTCGAGATCCAGGACATCAAGCCCTCGCAATCGATGCAGCGGGCGATGGAACTGCAGGCTTCGGCCGAACGCGAGCGCAAGGCAATGGTCACCCGCGCCGAAGGCGAGAAGCAGTCGATGATCCTCAGCGCCGAGGCGCGCCTGGAATCGGCCAAGCGTGACGCCGTGGCGCAAATCACCCTTGCCGAGGCGTCGGCGCAGGCGATCAAGAAAGTCAACGCCGCCTTTGGCGACAACGAACTGCCGATGCTCTACCTGCTCGGCGAGAAATACATCAGCAGCGTCGGCAGGCTCGCCGAATCCGAGAACGCCAAAGTCGTTCTGCTGCCCGCCGATCTCCAGAGTACGCTACGCGGCCTCTTCCAGCGGGTCAACAAGACCGGACAAGCCTGATTTGTTCCCCAAGGAGTGATATGCCATGAGCGCAGGCTGGATCGTTTTTGTCATCTGTGTAGTGTTCGTGATCAGCGGCGCGCTGCCGCTGATCAGCAAACGGGGCGGCGGCAGCACGCCGCCGATACCGCGCAAGGAGACGCTGCACGACTGGCGCAACGAAAAGAAGTAGAGAAATAGGCTTCGGCCTGCCAATCAAGCTCGGTCAAGCGCAGCCCACCGCCGTCAACCAATCTCCGGGCTGTCCATCCGCCGCGCCGAGACCACCGGCCAGCCCTTGCCGCCCAGCTTGAGGCGCCCCGCGAGCTCCTCCGCCTGATCGACCAGCTTCGCCCGCCGCGAACGGATTCCCGGCCAGGCCAGCGGGTCAAGCCCGAAGCCGAGCCCATAGGGATTGCCGCGCAAAGTCCCGTAAATCTCCATGCGCACCGTCGGGCGCAGCGACGGCGTGCGCGCATGGAAGCCATGGGTATCGGCAACGACCAGCGTATTGGCCGGTACGACCACCTTCAGCGCTGCCCCCAGGCCGAGCCGGCCGAGGTCTTCACGCGGCATGCGAAACGAACCGCGGGCGTGACAAAAGGTTCTCCGAAGACGCCGCTGTTAGCGACTCCTCGTACTCCCAGGCACGCATCGCATCGGTCAGACGATGCGATCCGGGCACGTAGGAAAAAGGGCCGTCATCTTCGCCAACATCCTGCAGGAAGAGCCAGGCCTTGGCGATGGAATGGAAAGTATCGCGGTGCAGCACGGTCTGCGGATCCTGTACGCCGCGCGCCGGATCGACGATGATCGTCTGCAGATACATCAGCGCAACCGCGTCGTGAGCGCCGACATAGCGCATCAGTTGATCGATGCGCGGATCGTTGGCTGCCGCCACAGCATTGGGCAAATGCGCGGCATCGACCCGATCGAGTGCGACCCGGCGGGTGACCGCAGGCCCCTGGCGCATCTCGCGCGCAGCGGCGACATGCGCCGGCGCCTCGGCCTGTAGTCGCGCAAACAGATCGGCCGGCAGGAAGTCGCGCTTGACCACGAAACCGTCACGCGCGTAGGCATCGCGCTCCTCGGCGGCCAGCACTTTTCCCAGCTGTCGGCGCCGCGCCCAGGCGCTACGGTCGGCCAAGGCCACACGCTGCCGGTGCAGTCCCCGTTCGTTGAGCCAATGCGAGCCGATAAGCGGATTGGCAACGAAGGACTTGGTTTTGCCCGCAAGGGCCAGCTCGTGCAGCGGCAGCTTCAGGACATCGAGCGCTCGCATCAGCGGATCCCTGAGCACAAGGCTCGCGGCGCGGCAGGCTGGTCGACGGGGCCGTCGAACAAGCGCAGCCAGCATCGATCGCGCCCGGCCCCGCTCTGCGGAGCGATCCGCTGACCGGCTAGCTGGCGCATGCCAGGCCGACCGCTCCCCGGATAGCCGACAGGACGTCCTCCTGCCCGGAGTGCTGGCCGACGGACAAGGCCGGCACCGCCGGCCAGGCGCTGTCGACCCATTCCAGTCCGGCAAACTGGCGTACTCCCTGGTATCTGGGGATGACGTGGAAGTGGACGTGCTTGTCGACCATCATCAACATCAGGTAATTGACGACGTCGTAGTCGAAAACACTCTTGAGCGCTCTTTCCAGCTGTGCGACGAGGACCGCCAACTCGGCCATTTCCGCACCACTGACCTCCGCAAAAGCGGCCGCGTAGCGATTCAAGGACAAGACTCCGGCGCCCACCGTCGCCTGCGCCGGCCTGAGCGACCACGACCAGGCCGGCGTACTCGCGATCAGCAGTTCGTCAACGCGAAACTTGGCTCGAAAATCGGCAAGTAGCTGCACTTCATCCACGTCCATCTTTTTTCTCCCACGAAAGTCGAAACGAAAAGTGCCCGTAAGTCCACCGCCAGCTGGCTTCGCTACCCTTGCCCTCGGCCCCTACCAGCGCCGTGCTGTGCGGACGGTAGCACAAAAAACCAGGCAACGAACGGGCCCGCCCCTCCTCGCGTCTGCACAACTATGGCACAGTCGACCACGCGGCTGGCACTCGCCGGCACGCCACAACTACAGGGGGTAAAACGATGACCAGATATGGTTTTGTCGCCTCGGGCGGCGGCTATCGGAGCTTCTACACCGAAGGCGTGCTGGTATGGCTGAAGAGGAACGAGGTGCCGGTGGTACACATCACCTCGACCAGCTCGGGCAACAACATCGTCGTCGACTACCTGCTCTGGAACGTGCAAAGCGAGGAACTGCCACCGGTGCTGACGCGCACGACGCGAATGAGCGCGACCGACATTTTCCATATTTTTTCCAACTTCCTCGGCCTGCGTCCGCAGCTGTTGCCCACCGGCACGCACCTGTTCACGGTCAACAAGGACAAGTGCCGAAAATCGCTGCTCCTCGACGAGCCTGAGCGCCGGGCGCTCCTCGCCGAACATCTCGAAAGCGTGCGCTGGGACATCCGCGCGACCAACCTCAGCAAGCGGCAGGGGCATTTCTTCAAGGTCAACGAGATCCTCAAAACCGTCGACGACGCCAGTCTGGATGTCTTCATGGATGCCTTCCTCGCCGGCATCACCACCATCCCCTACTTCAAGGCGATCAGCATCGACGGCGACTACTTCATCGAAGGCGGTTACCTGGACAACACGCCGCTACGCACGCTGTTCGAAGACGATCAGGTCGACGAAATCATCGCCGTCGATTTCACCGACTACGACTACCACCGCGAACTCGACAAGCTTTACAACTCGAGCACTTTCAGCCTGCCGTTCACCAGCATCGACACCCACCTGCTGGTCAGCGACATGCAACTCTCGCTACCCAACACGCGGGTATTCACGCAGGCCAGGCTGGTCAATGACATGCTCAAGGCGATGGGCAAGAAGAGTGTGGACATCGACGGCAAGCGCTATTACGCCAAACCCCTGCACGTGCTGCGCCCGAAAGACCTCGAAAGCATGACCATTTCGCTGAAGGACAGCAGCGCCCAGAAGCGCTATTTCGAGCTCGGCCAGGAGGAAGCGGCGACGCTGTTTTCGGGCTGACAGGCTGAGCACACTCAGCGCCGCCAGCGAATCGCCAGGCTGAGTCCCGACGCGCCAATGACCATCATCCCGACGACGGTCAACAGGTCCGGAAAGTGGTCGAAAACCAGCCAGCCGAGCAGCGTCGCCCAGACCAGCTGGGTATAGATCAAGGGCGCGAGCAGCGAGGCCGAAGTCTCGTGGAAAGGCGCGGATCAGCAGGAAGTGCCCGATGCCGCCATAGAGGCCGAGCGAGATGATCAGCAGGCTCTGTGTCGGCGTCGGCCAGATTCCATCCCAGTAGACCGGGAGAACGGGCAGCATGGCCAGCGTACCGAGCAAGGCGGTGTAGAACAGCAGACGCATCGGATGCTCGCTGGCGGCGAGCTTGCGGGTCAAAATCTGGTAAGCGGCGTAGCTCAGCGCCGCACCGAGCGCGTAAGCCACACCGGGGCCGAACAGGCTGCCGCCGGGCCGGGCAATCAGCAGCACGCCAACGAAGCCGGCGATGGTCGCCAGCCAGGTTCGCAAGCGCACCGTCTCGCCGAGCAGCGGCGCGGCGAGCAAAGCCACCAGCAGCGGCGCGACGAAGATCAGGGCCGTCGTTTCGGCCAGAGGCAGTGTCTTCAGCGCCAGTTGACCGAGCAGCGTGACGGCGACCAGCGTCAAGCCACGCAAGCTCATCAGCCACGGCCGCTCGGTGACGATCAGGCGGCGCCCCATGCTCGGCGCAACGGCGAGCAGCATGATCACCAGGTGCACCAGATAGCGCGCCCAGACCAGCAGCGGCACGGCGAAAAGGGCACTGAGATGTTTGGCGGTCGCGTCGAGCGCGGCGAAAAGGAGTAATGCGGTCAGGAACAGCAGGGCGGCGTGCAGGCGGAGCGGCGCGCCGTCCGAGTTGGCCAGGCTGGCCTGGTCAAGCTGAACATCCTGGCTAACGGCCATGCGCGATCCAGTGGTTGAGACACAGGCGGGCGCTGTCGATGATCTCGCTGGCCGTCAGCCCAACCGGTCCGCAGCCACTGGCAACCCTTTCCTCGGCGGCGGCGCCGTGCAGGTGTACGCCAGCCAGCGAAGCCTCCAGCGCCGGCCAGCCCTGCGCGAGCAGCGCGACGATCATGCCGCTGAGAACGTCACCGGTGCCCGCCGTGGCCAGGGCCGGATGACCGGTGGTGTTGACGAACCAGCGCCCGCCAGGCGCGGCAACAATGGTCCCGCAACCTTTCAAGACCACCACGGCGTGGTAACGGCTGGCGAGTTCGAGCGCCGCGCCGGCGCGGTCGGCCTGCACCTGCGCCGTGTCGCGGGCGAGCAGGCGCGCGGCCTCGGTCGGATGCGGCGTGAGCAGCGTCGCGACGCCGCGCTGCGCCCGCTCGCTCAGCGCTTCCTGCAGGCGCTCGTCGCTGGCCAACAGGTTCAGCGCGTCGGCGTCGAGCAGCAGCGGCAGCTCCAGGGCGCAGGCGCGCAGCAGCAGCTCGCGCGCTTCCTCGCTGCCGCCCATTCCCGGGCCGCAGGCGAGCGCGCTCAGCGCCGTGGTCAGCAACGCCTCGGGACGGCGCAACATCAGCTCCGGCTGCAGCGGATCGAAAGTCGGCGCCTGCGCATCGAGCAGGCCGAGATAAACGCGACCGCTGCCCAGCTTCAGCGCCGCGCGTCCGGCGAGAAAAACCGCGCCGACCATGCTGCTCGCACCGCCGAGCACGCCAGGCTGCCGAAGCTGCCCTTGTGGGTGTTCTTGGCGCGTGGCCGCAACCAGGCCGCAAACAGGTCGCTGCCGATGGTGCGCGCGCTGGGCGGCGCCAGGCGCTCGGCATGCAGGTCGAGCGCGGCATGGGTAATGCTGCCGCAGTATTCCGGGCCGTCGCCGCTGAGCAGACCCGGTTTCCCGGCGATGAAGGTGATCGTGTGGCTGGCACGAATCGTCTCGCCGCAGCGCTTGCCGGTATCGGCGTCGAGGCCGCTCGGACAATCGAGCGCCAGCAAGGGACAATGGTGGCGCAGCGCCAGGGTATTGGCGGCCTGCACCAACTCGGCGATAGCGACCAGCTGATCGCTCGCTGCAGGCCGATGCCGAACAGGCCATCGATGATCAGCGACCAGCGCGAGCCGGAGGGAATGGCCTGCAGCAAACTGCCGCCATCGGCGTCGAAATGC
Source organism: Candidatus Accumulibacter meliphilus (assembly GCF_036625345.1). Lineage (NCBI taxonomy): Bacteria > Pseudomonadati > Pseudomonadota > Betaproteobacteria > Candidatus Accumulibacter > Candidatus Accumulibacter meliphilus. The sequence continues at coordinate 69,285 of NZ_JAZKTZ010000005.1, forward strand.
CGATACGCCGCGGCCGCATCTTGCGGTAAGCGACTGATCTCACCGACAAAACAACGCTCACCGCGAAGCCGCGCAGGCGCAGATGTCGAGCAGCGACGAAAGCATCGCCGCCATTGTTGCCTGGTCCGGCGAGCACCAGCACCGCGCCACCTTCGAGACGCGAGAGCGAAATAGCCAGGTCGGCGGCGGCCTCGCCGGCACGCTCCATCAGCGGTTGCGCCGCGGCAGCCGCCTCGATGCGCCGCAAGTCGGCGGCGCGATAAAGCGGTTCGGATCGGATCGGAGTCGTCATTGCCGGATACTAGCCCAGAAGAGGATTGAAAATTTGCCGCGCCGTAAGCACCGTTCGGCAGTGGATGCTGACCGTGTCGTCGATGTCGCGCGCGTAGCCGCCGGCCATACTGATCGCCACCGGGACGGTCCGCTGGCGGCAGGCGGCGAGCACCATCTCGTCGCGCGCCGCGAGGCCATCGAAACTCAGTGCCAGGCGCCCGAGACGGTCGTCGTGGTAGGGATCGGCGCCCGCCAGGTAGATCACCAGCTCTGGGCGGGCAAGCGTGAAGACGCGTTCGAGCGCCACTGCCAGTTGCTGCAGATACGGCGCATCGCCGGTCGCGTCGGGCAACTCGATGTCGAAGTCGCTGCGGGCTTTGCGGACAGGAAAATTGCGCGCCCCGTGCATCGAAAAAGTGAAGATCGCCTCGTCATCGGCGCAGATGCTCGCCGTGCCGTTACCCTGATGGACATCGAGGTCGATCACCGCGGTGCGCTGCAGCAGACCCTCGGCGCGCAGCACACGAGCAGCCACCACCGTGTCGTTGAAGACGCAGAAACCCTCGCCGTGGGCGGCATGCGCATGGTGCGTCCCACCCGCCAGATTGACCGAGCAACCCGTGCGCAGCGCCGCGCGGCAGGCGGCAATCGTCGCCCCCGCCGAACGCCGCGAACGTTCGACCATCGCCGGCTCCAGGGGAAACCGATGCGCCGGATCTCGGCGGTGCTCAGTTCGCCAGCGCTCACACGCGCAACGTAAGCCGCATCATGCGCACGGCAGAGCTGTTCGCTGGTCGCGGCCGCCGGGGTCTGGAAATCGCCCTCGCCGAAGGCTCCGGACGCACGCAAGCGCTTGCGCAGACGCGCGTACTTCTCCATCGGAAAACGATGGCCGGCGGGCAGCGGCAGGACGAAAACGTCGGTGTAGAAGAGTTTCACGGAGGAGGCCAACGAGCGGAGCAGGCTGATTCTAGCCGACCTGCGTTGGTGCGAGCACGTGTACCCTTGTGTAGCCGAGAATTTCTCCGCCCCCTTCCGGACGTTCTGTTGGTCAGCAGAGTGCTCGACAGGTCAAACTCTTCCTACGCAGTCACTCGGGAACTTGGAGGGTACTCTTTCGCCGGGATCGCCACAGGCCACTGCTGCGCCCATCATTCTGCTCACGCAGTCCGACTGTATTTCAAGAAAGTGGCTTCCGGTTCTTTTCACGAGAAGAATCGAGAATTCGTCTCCATGTTCAAGGCCAAAATGGCGAGGCCAAGTTCTGGCTCGAACCCACGATTGAACTGGCCCAGCACATCGGCCTCGCACCGCGCGAAACCAACCAGGCCCTTCGATTAGTTCGGGAGCACCAAGATGACATTCGCAGCGCCTGGCATAAGCACTTTCCCGGTTGAGGTGACCAAGCTCTCCAAACATGGCTTCCGGCTCTTGCTGGAAGACGCCGAGCTGTTCCTCCCGTTCTCGGAGTTCCCCTGGTTTCGAGAGCTTCCGGTCGGCAAGATCCTGCACGTCGAACTCCCCTCTGCAAAGCATCTATACTGGCCCGAACTTGATATTGATTTCGCCTTTGAGTCGCTTCGCCATCCGGAAAGGTTTTCTCTTGTCAGCCGAGTCGGCGCATGATTTTCAAAAGAGCGGTGGTCTGTCCCCGATTCCGTGGTCGAGAAATACGCACGGGGCCGCGAGGAGTAAAGCAACCTCGGCCAGTGAGAGATTAAGAAGCCCTTTCATTAGGACGCCGACGACGGTGAGAACGAGCGCTATGAGTACTTGAAGCATGTGAAATCTCCCCCCAGTAGCGTTTGTGCGGCATAACGTCGAAACTCAGCGGCGAGCGAAGCGAGTCCGTTGCAATGCAGTGTTAGGCAAATTTTCTGGATTGACCGGGGGAGCCAAAACCCGGGCGCCAGTCTCCTTAAGTCTGGCTTCGCCAAGCTGTATCTCTTTGAACAGTGCATCCAGATTGTTGCCATACTTGACGCCAATCGCGTCCTTGATCGCATGAATTTCCATCATGATTTCGTCAGTCATCGTTATCTCCTCCAAGAAGCTCCTCGGGAGTACATATGATCGGGAGGAACAATCCGATTGTCTCAAGATACACGGCAATCTTTTCCTGAATCACTGGATTGGCAATGTGACGGCAGTTCCAAGTCACTAGAAAATCAACGTGATGCAGTGTCGAAACCGCAATATGAAGCGCATCCTCAATCGCCTTGGCGGGAATGATCGCTTGTTCAATAAGCGATTTGGCCAAGCGAATCATGTCTTGCGTAACCGCGAGTACGGATATCCCCTCAAGTGCCGCAAGCCTTTTCTGCGCAGCCAAAGAATCGCCAGCGGCGCACTCTTGCCAGACCAACTGAGAAACAAGAAGTTCATAGTCCGAGCGCAGTTCCCACCAAGCCAGCGTTATCTGCTGATGAGCGGCACCAATAATGGTTTTGCTTGGGCGCGCCGTCAGATAGCTGATGACGGAAGTTTCGACGTAGATTCTGCGCTTCATGAATTCAGTCCTTTTGTTGAAACCGTGGTCTGTCCCGGATTGCTAGCCACGGCCACGGGTCAGCATGCCAGCGGAGCACGCGGCGCCATAAGCGCGGCAGCCGATGAGGCCGCAGCGCAGCAACGGCCTCCCAGCAAGCCGCTGCGCCAGCCGCGACGGGGCGGCGACCGGCGAGCGCCGCGCCCGGCAACCCGCCAGCTTGCGGGCAAGGCTTTCGGCCACGGCTGCCTGGGGTCATGATTTGGCCTCGCACGCCCAACGTAAAGGCAAGGGACGCGCCGCTCGCGGCGCGTCCCAGCGACCGAAGGGAGCGAACTTAACCGCCATGTTGGACGAAGCCGCTACGCGGAGGAAACGGCGGCGCTGTAGTCGTGTTGAAGTCAAGATGTCACCTCGCCCCTCATCCGAGGGATGTTCATGATGAATGCGAGGTTACCGCAAGATGGAAGACATATCCGCTGTCGCAACGACGAATTTTGACACGAACTACGAGCTCCACCAGAAGCACCTGACGCTCAAGGGCTTGCAGCCGAAGACGATCGAGGCGTATTCGCGCGCCGTGCGCCGGGTGGGAGACTACTTCGCTCATCAGATCGACGATCTGAGCGAGTCCGACCTGTTGGATTACTTCGCCGACCTGCGTGAGACGCACTCCTGGAGTTCGCTCAAGCTCGATCTGTACGGGCTCAAGTTCTACTACGAGCACGTGCTGAAGAAACCCTGGGTGGCGCCCGGTCTGATCAAACCGCCGCGCTCGCAGCGCCTGCCGGACATCGTCACGGTCGAGGAGACCGAGCGGATTTTTTTGGCCACGCAGGTGCTCAGTTACCGGGTCTTCTTCTTCACCCTCTACAGTCTCGGCCTGCGCCTGGGCGAAGGCTTGCGGCTGACGGTCGCCGACATCGACGGCGCGCGCGGGCGTGTGCATATCCGCGATGCCAAGGGCAACAAGGATCGCCTGGTGCCGCTGCCGACGGCCACCTACCAACTCCTGCGCCGTTTCTGGCAGCGCCACCGTCATCCCGTCCTGCTGTTTCCCAATCGCCGCGGCGGCTCGGCGGGAGCACGCACGGCCAGGACGCCGCTCGACCGCGGCGGCGTTCAGAAAGCACTGAAAGCGGTGGTCGAATCCTGCGGGCTAAAAAAAACATTTCGCCACACAGTTTGCGCCACGCTTATGCCACGCACCTGGTCGAGGCCGGCGTCGAGCTCACCGAGGTGCAGCGCATTCTCGGCCATCACTCGATTCTCACGACCGTTCGCTACACCCATCTGACGGATCAAACCAGGCATCACGCCATCGAGCGCATCAACGCGCTGATGGACGGCTATCGCGTGGGCAAGGGGACGCCGCGATGATCCGCTTCGGCTCTGTCATCGCCCAGTTCGAAGCGGACTTCATGACGCAATTTCGCCACCGGCTGAGCTTCGAGCAGCTTCGGGCGCTCTCGGCGATGCGCGATTGCCGCAGCCCGGCCAGCCCGATGATGCAGGTCCAGTGCGAAGGCTGCGATCACCAAAAACTCGTTCCGCATTCCTGCGGCCATCGCCTTTGCCCGCACTGCCAGCACCACGAGAGCCAGCAATGGCTGGAACGTCAGATGCAGCGCCTCGTCCCGGCCGACTACTTTTTGCTGACCTTCACGCTGCCGGCTGAATTGCGTGGGCTCGCTGCAGCGCACGCCGACGTCGTCTTCGATTTGTTGATGCGCTGTGCCTGGGAAACGGTGCACCGCTTTAGCCAGAACGACCGGCAGTTACAAGGCACGCCGGGGGCGATCGCGGTCCTGCACACGCACTCGCGCCGGCTCGACTTCCACCCGCATGTCCATCTCGTCGTCCCTGCGGCGGCGCTCGATGCAGCGAAGCAGCGCTGGCGACGCAAGCGGCGCGGCAAGAACGGCGTCTATCTGTTCAACGAGAAGGCGATGGCCAAGGTGTTCCGGGCAAAAATGCTGGCGGCGATCGAGGCGGCCGGCATTTGCTTGCCGGCGTGCTATCCGCGGGAATGGGTGGCGCACTGCCAATCGGTGGGCAGCGGCGAGAAGGCGCTGATCTACCTCGGTCGCTACCTCTACCGCGGTGTCATCCGTGAACAGGACATCCTTGCCTGCGAGAATGGCCGGGTGAGCTTCCGCTATCGCAACGCGAAAACCGGCAAGTCGGAAAAGCGCTCGCTCACCGGTGCTGATTTCCTCTGGCTGATTCTCCAGCACGTGCTGCCCAAAGGCTTTCGCCGCGCGCGCAATTTCGGCTTCCTGCACGCCAATTGCAAGCGCCTGATCGGCTTGCTGCATCTCTTGCTGAAGTTCGATCCCAGCCGCTTCACGCCACCGCGCAAGGAGCGGCCAGCGATGCTTTGCTCGTGCTGTGGCGCCGTGATGGTGATCGTCAGGACGCGGATTCGATCGACGTCGTCCGGTGTCGTTGCTGTGCCACCGGTCGTTGCGGTCGCCATCTGATCATGTAATCCGCCTTCACAGCGCTATCTGGCCGCGTTCGGGACTTCAGTTTCCCCAAGCTGATTGATGCGGTCGCCCGGAGTTCGGTGGCCGGGACGCCAAAACGGCCGGATTCGCAAGATCTTCGTTGCCTGTCCAGCAGCGCGCCGGGACTTCTCGCTCCCGGCCCTCCGGCGTTTATGCCTGCGTGGTAAATCCAAAAAAGATATTTGCAGAAGGGGCGCTCAGCCCTCCGGCCCGGGCTCGTCCAACAAACGGATCAGATCGTGGCTGCGCACGATCTATCCTTATTCGTTGGGCATCATGACTGCTCACTCTGATTACGCTTACGAGTAAGCGCAGCTTTTTGGCCGGCATCTTTCATTCGCTTTGACCATGTGACGATTTTCGGGCGATCTCGCATTTGAATGATGGTTTCATTCGAAATCAAATCAAGATCAAGCATCTTGTGACAGTTCGGACAAAGAATAACAAGATTGCCGATTTCGTTGTTTGATCGCTGGCCATCAATATGAGCAACTTCTAACACGGCAGGGATGCCAAAACCGCAGTGAGCACACAGCTGATCGTATGCCTCGAATGCCAATTTTCGGTAATTGATGCGCGTAGTCATTCCGAATGATTTTGTGAGGCCCAACGTTTGAATTGAGCGGCCTGCGCGGCTTTTCGCGCAGGTCCGGTTGACTGCCGGGTTGGACGAAGCCGCTACGCGGAGGAAACGGCGGCGCTGTAGTCGTGTTGAAGTCAAGATGTCACCTCGCCCCTCATCCGAGGGATGTTCATGATGAATGCGAGGTTACCGCAAGATGGAAGACATATCCGCTGTCGCAACGACGAATTTTGACACGAACTACGAGCTCCACCAGAAGCACCTGACGCTCAAGGGCTTGCAGCCGAAGACGATCGAGGCGTATTCGCGCGCCGTGCGCCGGGTGGGAGACTACTTCGCTCATCAGATCGACGATCTGAGCGAGTCCGACCTGTTGGATTACTTCGCCGACCTGCGTGAGACGCACTCCTGGAGTTCGCTCAAGCTCGATCTGTACGGGCTCAAGTTCTACTACGAGCACGTGCTGAAGAAACCCTGGGTGGCGCCCGGTCTGATCAAACCGCCGCGCTCGCAGCGCCTGCCGGACATCGTCACGGTCGAGGAGACCGAGCGGATTTTTCTGGCCACGCAGGTGCTCAGTTACCGGGTCTTCTTCTTCACCCTCTACAGTCTCGGCCTGCGCCTGGGCGAAGGCTTGCGGCTGACGGTCGCCGACATCGACGGCGCGCGCGGGCGTGTGCATATCCGCGATGCCAAGGGCAACAAGGATCGCCTGGTGCCGCTGCCGACGGCCACCTACCAACTCCTGCGCCGTTTCTGGCAGCGCCACCGTCATCCCGTCCTGCTGTTTCCCAATCGCCGCGGCGGCTCGGCGGGAGCACGCACGGCCAGGACGCCGCTCGACCGCGGCGGCGTTCAGAAAGCACTGAAAGCGGTGGTCGAATCCTGCGGGCTAAAAAAAACATTTCGCCACACAGTTTGCGCCACGCTTATGCCACGCACCTGGTCGAGGCCGGCGTCGAGCTCACCGAGGTGCAGCGCATTCTCGGCCATCACTCGATTCTCACGACCGTTCGCTACACCCATCTGACGGATCAAACCAGGCATCACGCCATCGAGCGCATCAACGCGCTGATGGACGGCTATCGCGTGGGCAAGGGGACGCCGCGATGATCCGCTTCGGCTCTGTCATCGCCCAGTTCGAAGCGGACTTCATGACGCAATTTCGCCACCGGCTGAGCTTCGAGCAGCTTCGGGCGCTCTCGGCGATGCGCGATTGCCGCAGCCCGGCCAGCCCGATGATGCAGGTCCAGTGCGAAGGCTGCGATCACCAAAAACTCGTTCCGCATTCCTGCGGCCATCGCCTTTGCCCGCACTGCCAGCACCACGAGAGCCAGCAATGGCTGGAACGTCAGATGCAGCGCCTCGTCCCGGCCGACTACTTTTTGCTGACCTTCACGCTGCCGGCTGAATTGCGTGGGCTCGCTGCAGCGCACGCCGACGTCGTCTTCGATTTGTTGATGCGCTGTGCCTGGGAAACGGTGCACCGCTTTAGCCAGAACGACCGGCAGTTACAAGGCACGCCGGGGGCGATCGCGGTCCTGCACACGCACTCGCGCCGGCTCGACTTCCACCCGCATGTCCATCTCGTCGTCCCTGCGGCGGCGCTCGATGCAGCGAAGCAGCGCTGGCGACGCAAGCGGCGCGGCAAGAACGGCGTCTATCTGTTCAACGAGAAGGCGATGGCCAAGGTGTTCCGGGCAAAAATGCTGGCGGCGATCGAGGCGGCCGGCATTTGCTTGCCGGCGTGCTATCCGCGGGAATGGGTGGCGCACTGCCAATCGGTGGGCAGCGGCGAGAAGGCGCTGATCTACCTCGGTCGCTACCTCTACCGCGGTGTCATCCGTGAACAGGACATCCTTGCCTGCGAGAATGGCCGGGTGAGCTTCCGCTATCGCAACGCGAAAACCGGCAAGTCGGAAAAGCGCTCGCTCACCGGTGCTGATTTCCTCTGGCTGATTCTCCAGCACGTGCTGCCCAAAGGCTTTCGCCGCGCGCGCAATTTCGGCTTCCTGCACGCCAATTGCAAGCGCCTGATCGGCTTGCTGCATCTCTTGCTGAAGTTCGATCCCAGCCGCTTCACGCCACCGCGCAAGGAGCGGCCAGCGATGCTTTGCTCGTGCTGTGGCGCCGTGATGGTGATCGTCAGGACGCGGATTCGATCGACGTCGTCCGGTGTCGTTGCTGTGCCACCGGTCGTTGCGGTCGCCATCTGATCATGTAATCCGCCTTCACAGCGCTATCTGGCCGCGTTCGGGACTTCAGTTTCCCCAAGCTGATTGATGCGGTCGCCCGGAGTTCGGTGGCCGGGACGCCAAAACGGCCGGATTCGCAAGATCTTCGTTGCCTGTCCAGCAGCGCGCCGGGACTTCTCGCTCCCGGCCCTCCGGCGTTTATGCCTGCGTGGTAAATCCAAAAAAGATATTTGCAGAAGGGGCGCTCAGCCCTCCGGCCCGGGCTCGTCCAACAAACGGATCAGATCGTGGCTGCGCACGATCTATCCTTATTCGTTGGGCGCGGGACTATGCTAAAGCACTGCAACGCTTCGCTTTTGCCCCCCGTCTTAACCGCATTCTGGGTTTAAGCTTCTGCGGCGGCGAATGTAACCGAGGGTGACAACTCCTATTCCGACAAGGGCGGATGTTGCTGGTTCTGGGACCATATGGGAATTGAGGATGACATCGTCTAGAATCAGTTCCGAACCACAGTCGTTGATATTATTGTTGAAACACACGTGCCCCCAGTTGAGCCATTCAAATGTAAGACTGGATGCTGTGGCGGTAAACTCGATTTGGTAACGTTCCGATGTACCGAATGCGGAGTTCGGTATCGCATCAACTGTGCTTAGGTAAAGCAAGGGTTCTCCTGAAATCTGGAGACCAAAAATACCGGGAACACTGAAAATTCCTTCAAATTCACCAGTGGTGTAGAAGTCCAGCCAATAGTCTGCGCCGACGGTGAGATTGTTGACAGTCTGGCTAAGTGTTACCGGGTTGATAATGCCAGCAGAAAAATTAGTGAAAGTTGGCGCGGACGCAAAGGTCACCGTACCGTTGGGATTGACTATGTAGCTAGACGAAGGTGTATTGAGATAGTTGCCGAAATACACTTCGTATTGTCCATCCGACGGACCGGGAGGAGAACCAAAAAATGGTCCCCATACGCCATAAGACTCGGCATCCCCAGTAGCCGTCCAGTTCGGAATGGGATAGGTCGGAATCGTTGGAGAATAAACAAGGCGGCTCCCGGCCAACCCGGTCCACGAGACATCGCCAGGCGGGCCATTTCTATTTTCGAAGCTGCCGTTGAGAATGAGGTTGTTGGATCGATCACCTACCAGTGTGTCGCCATGTTGAACAGAGAGAATTGTTGCGAACGTGGAGGATGCAGCCATGATAGTAATAACAGCTACAGATACCTTTAAACAGAACCGCTTATTTAGTGGTGTGATCATTGCGAAGCTCCTAAAAAATTAACGTTTTCTCGACAACCTTCTTCCAGGGCTACCTGAGCCCAACGTAGAGCTAACCGGCGGCGCTTTAGCGCCGTCCAGCGACCGAAGGGAGCGAGGTTGAGCGCCGGGTTAGCCGTCGGGTGGAAGAGTCTCACGGGTCCGCTATTTCCCACGATAGGCTCTGCCAATAAATAGGCTGGTGCGCGCACCTATGAATGAAGGTGCTTCATCTAGGCTGACGGCAGTGACAACGTAGTTGCCCGGAGCGAGAGTGACTGCGATCAGCTCTGCATCGAGATTCGCGGCACCCCATGACGAGAGGCGTGGTCTTTCAACGATTTTTTCCGTTACTAGCCGTTCCCCGCCATCTACCTGTTGGGAGACGTTCAGCTGAATTTTTAATGGTGCGCCGGGCTCCACCCATTTACCATGGCTTTCTTGGATAGATCCTCCGGCGAGATTCCAAACTCGTGCTCTATCGACCTGGTCGTTTTCCTTGTACTCATACCGGATAGAAAAAGCATAAGTTTGACGTTCGCGAACTAGAAACTTCGCAGTAACAGTCGCACCAATCTTGCCAATTGGAAAGGGAACTGTAAGCGAACTGTCGCTTGACCAAGCTGTACAGCCCACGGTCATCAGGATCGCCGAGAAGGCACATGCGTGGAATAACTGGTTCATAGGCGGCTAACGTAGAGGTGACCGGCGCTGCGCGGCTTTATCGCGCTGCGTCCAGCGACCGAAGGGAGCGAGGTCGACCGCCATGTTAGAGGTGTTATCCATCGATCGTTACACCATTCGCGCTTAAGCCACTGAAAGCCACGGAGGAAAAGAAAAAAAAAAAGAAAAAAAAAAGAAAAAAAAAGGGGCCAGGCTCACATATCAAATGACTTCTGGTCCTGTGGTCCCGATTCTTCAAGCATTGCCTTCCGCGGCCGACCCCGCGGGCGAATTTCGCGCCGCTGTCCAGTGGCCCGTTCGATGCTGTCGATAAACCGAGCATCCCCGAGCGGCTGTCCCTGATCCAAGGCCATGCGGATGTCGCTGATTGCCTCGGTATCCAGTTCCGGGCGGAACAAAGACCGATAGTTCACCAGCCGGTCAGCCTCGTTTGCGCCCAGACTGGAATACACCGCATGCGGAGTCAGCAATGAGTCACTCTGCCCCAGTCCGTTCGTCCGATAACTACTCCAGCGATAGTGCGCCGGGTCATCGACCATCGCTGCGCGCACGGGATTGAGTTCGATATAGCGCTGACAAAGGAGTAGATAGCAATCGGCCTGCACCAGAGAAGACTTGTAGCGGCTGTCCCACAAGGTGCCGGTGCGACGGTACGACTTGTTGATGTACTGCACGTAGCGCCGGCCCAGCGAAATCATCAGCCGGGGGACAGCCTCGGATTCCGGCGGAGACAGCAAGAGGTGCACGTGGTTGGTCATCTGGACGTAGGCGTGCAGCGCGCAACCGGTGGCTTGGCACGCCTCGCCCAGCCATTCGCGGTAGGCGAGGTAGTCTTCCTCCGCGAAGAAGCAGGCGTCGCGGTTATGTCCCCGCTGAACGACGTGCAGGGGAAAACCTGGGAGATGAATGCGGGGACGACGGGGCATGTCGTTGAGGATAGCAGGTTCTTCCAGTTAAATCGAGCCTGGCCCCTTTGCCGCGTTTGCCGCGCTTTGCCGCCCCTTTGCCGCCCCTTTGCCGCCGCTTCTTTGCCGCCGCTTTAAATCGAGCCCGCTTTAAATCGAGCCTGGCCCCTTTGCTGCTTTGCTTTGCTGCTTTGCTTTGCTGCTTTGCTTTGCTGCTTTGCTTTGCTGCTTTGCTTTGCTGCTTTGCTTTGCTGCTTTGCTTTGCTGCTTTGCTTTGCTGCTTTGCAGCCTCAGTGCAACGAGTAAATCACTTAAACTCAGCCTTCAAGCGGGCAAGCGCCTCGGCACCTGGAAGAAGCGATACAGCACCACTTTCAATCTCAGCGTGACGCCACGCGACTTCCATGGCCCAAGCTGATTCGACATCTGGTTCTGTGTCGAGGCTCAAAATCAGCTTTTCAACTAAGCGAGATCGCTCCGCGACGGACAGGTTCAGAGCCTCGACCTCTAGTACTTCAACAGTAATTGGCATGGCTGTCTCCTCTAAACTGACCTTGAGGCAACAGAGTGCCACAAGGTTGAACGGACGGGCAACTTTCTCATGGAAATACGGACCGGGAGAGGCGCCGCTGGTGCCCAAAAAAAGAAAAGAAAAAAAAAGGAAAAAAAGAAAAAAAGGGACCAGGCTCACATATCAAGTGACTTCTGGTCCTGTGGTCCCGTTTCTTCAAGCATTGCCTTCCGCGGCCGACCCCGCGGGCGACTTTCGCGCCGCTGTCCAGTGGCCCGTTCGATGCTGTCGATAAACCGAGCATCCCCGAGCGGCTGTCCCTGATCCAAGGCCATGCGGATGTCGCTGATTGCCTCGGTATCCAGTTCCGGGCGGAACAAGGACCGATAGTTCACCAGCCGGTCAGCCTCGTTTGCGCCCAGACTGGAATACACCGCATGCGGAGTCAGCAATGAGTCACTCTGCCCCAGTCCGTTCGTCCGATAACTACTCCAGCGATAGTGCGCCGGGTCATCGACCATCGCTGCGCGCACGGGATTGAGTTCGATACAGCGCTGACAAAGGAGTAGATAGCAATCGGCCTGCACCAGAGAAGACTTGTAGCGGCTGTCCCACAAGGTGCCGGTGCGACGGTACGACTTGTTGATGTACTGCACGTAGCGCCGGCCCAGCGAAATCATCAGCCGGGGGACAGCCTCGGATTCCGGCGGAGACAGCAAGAGGTGCACGTGGTTGGTCATCTGGACGTAGGCGTGCAGCGCGCAACCGGTGGCTTGGCACGCCTCGCCCAGCCATTCGCGGTAGGCGAGGTAGTCTTCCTCCGCGAAGAAGCAGGCGTCGCGGTTATGTCCCCGCTGAACGACGTGCAGGGGAAAACCTGGGAGATGAATGCGGGGACGACGGGGCATGTCGTTGAGGATAGCAGGTTCTTCCAGTTAAATCGAGCCTGGCCCCTCTTTGCCTCTTCTTCCAGTTAAATCGAGCCTGGCCCCTCTTTGCCTCTTTGGCCCCTCTTTGCCTCTTTGAAGGTGTACTTTAATTCTTTAATGGTTGGTCTTGCATACTGGGCGATAAGGAGACCTAGCCCGGACAGGAAAAGCCAAATGATTGTGGGTTCCGGAATTGGCGCGAAGGTGAACGACGCGAGATCGGCTCTCGCACCCATAGGGAAACCGTTAAACGCAGAAATATGATCTCCGAAGGATAGGAAGTTAATATTTACCGATGTATGCCCAATGGACCGCGATGAAATCAGCTCAATCTCATCGATGAAGAAACTGTAGCTGCCGGCCTCAGGGTTGCCGAGAACTCGGTAGTTGTGAAATTCCGAAGTGTCCAGCGAAAAATATTCACTTCTACGGGAATTCTCTTGGACTTCAACCCTGCCCAGTCCCAGGCCAACGTCGATCCAGAAGTTATCGGCACGCAACTTTACGCCGAATGAAAAATTACCCTGAAACAATCCTTCAACCTCCGCAAGTCTGGCTCGAAATCGAAGGTCAAATGCAGAATGTGGTACTACTCCCTGCCAAAAATACCTGGGCTCATCAAATGTTCCGATGCTGTTTTGGTGAAGTGCAAAGCCATCGATAGAGAAAACATCTGCCTCATTCGACTTAGTGAACGTTAGATATCTCCAGCCTTGCGCACTTGGCAGGGTAGCGAAATCGAGTGAAATGCTAACGGCGAAGGAGGGAAGGGAGCTCCCGAGCGTGGCAATCACTGTGGCGATACGAGCAATGCGGTGGATAATCATGAGTCTCTCCGACAATGTATGGGTCACTCCTTGACGCTCCGCGGAACTGACCCGCTTTGTAATCGTTCACTCCCCTACGCCGCAGCCGGGATAGCCGGGAGCGCGGGGAGCGCTAAGCCTTTGCGAGCGGCAGCAATGACGGTGCCGAGGTACTGCCAAGCTGAAGCGCCACGGCGACGACAGGTCTCGATGACACTGGCCAAGAGGGCGAAGGCGCGGGATCCCTCTTCGGAACGTGTGCCGTGACTGATATAGCACGAAATGACCCAGTGTCGCAACGCCTGTTCGGCGGCGTTGTTGGAGAGCGGCAGGAGAGGCTCCGCGAGCGGACGCAGGATGACTTTCCAGTCGTGGAGGAATTCGCGCACGACACTGCGCAGGGCCGGATGTTCATCCATCTGATGCACCTCGCACAGGTGCCGCAACCGTTTGACCTCGGCGGCGTAGCGCTCGGGCAACGCGATCGGCGGCGGATCGATTCGCGCCGCGTAAATGGCTGCCATCAGCGTTTTCAGGAGACCTTCCATCTCCTGCCCAAGCCCGGATACCCGGCCATCACTCGATTCGGCCAGCCCGCGCAGCTTGCGCATCAGGTGCGGCCAACAGCGCAGGCGGTTTTTCCAGGCTCGGTAGACGACGTAACCGTCGCTGATGAGAATGCCGGTATAGCCGTCTTGCAGGGCGTTATCGAGCATCTCGCGGGTGCGTGGGCCGATGAGGTAGAGCACCGTAGAGGTGCTGACCAGCGCCCACAACCACAGCAGCACGCCTGATTCCGACCACGACGTTTCATCGACGTGCAACTGCGCCGCCTGCACGATGTCGGCGACCAGGGCATCCTCCAGCGGGAAGCTGGCACGGCCTGCTTCCCGGATCGTCTCATCGATCACGCCGGTGCTCAGCGTCAGCTCGAAGACTTCCCGCAGGAGCTCGCGAATGCTCGCTCGTGACAGGCGCATTCGCAGCGCGAGCAGAACGATGACGCCGGCCAGGCGAGGACCCACCAGGCGCCATTCGCCCAGCTCAACCTTTTCCCATTGCGCGTCGGGCGGCGCCCGCCAGGGCATGGCACGGCTGACGTGCCCACAAGCGCAGCGCACTTCAAGTAGCGTGTGGCGCGTGACGCTGAACATCAGCCCGATGTGGCCCTCGACTGGCGGCGCGATGTCGATCTCGTCCCAGGCCGTGTAAGCCTGCGACTCGGCATCCTCCGTCAGGGTTGCACCACAAGCCGCGCAGTAATCGGGTCGGTGCGCGCAATGGTCCGTAACCGCCAGTTTCTGCGTGCGACCATGGCCTTGACTGCCCAGTTGCTTGCCTGGAAAAGAAGGAAAAGGGGCCAGGGTCGGATTAAATGCTAATCAATAGCCCAACTGTGCGCTCCAAAGGACGCTGCGCGATAAGGCCGCGCAGCGCCGATCACCTCTACGTTGGGCACCACTACCCGGAATGAGCGACGATTACGCTATCCCCACCGGAGTCAAACCATGGAACTGACCGCGGTCCTTACTCCCGCCGAAGAAGGCGGTTACGTTGCCCTGAATTCTGAGACGGGTACCACTACGCAAGGTGAAACCGTTGAAGAGGCTACGGAACTGTATCTGTCGCAGTTTCCCATCCCTGCGCCAGGGCGTCCGCTGGTAACAACGTTCAGCGTTCCCGCGCCTGCCTAATCTGCCGCGTGTTTCGGGTGCTACCGCAGTTCGGGCGTTGGAGCGGCTGGGTTTCGAGAAGTTGCGCCAATCTGGAAGTCACGTCATAGAAAAAAGCATAGAAAAACGAAAAAAGGGACCAGGCTCACATATCAAGTGACTTCTGGTCCTGTGGTCCCGTTTCTTCAAGCATTGCCTTCCGCGGCCGACCCCGCGGGCGAATTTCGCGCCGCTGTCCAGTGGCCCGTTCGATGCTGTCGATAAACCGAGCATCCCCGAGCGGCTGTCCCTGATCCAAGGCCATGCGGATGTCGCTGATTGCCTCGGTATCCAGTTCCGGGCGGAACAAGGACCGATAGTTCACCAGCCGGTCAGCCTCGTTTGCGCCCAGACTGGAATACACCGCATGCGGAGTCAGCAATGAGTCACTCTGCCCCAGTCCGTTCGTCCGATAACTACTCCAGCGATAGTGCGCCGGGTCATCGACCATCGCTGCGCGCACGGAATTGAGTTCGATATAGCGCTGACAAAGGAGTAGATAGAAATCGGCCTGCACCAGGGAAGACTTGTAGCGGCTGTCCCACAAGGTGCCGGTGCGACGGTACGACTTGTTGATGTACTGCACGTAGCGCCGGCCCAGCGAAATCATCAGCCGGGGGACAGCCTCGGATTCCGGCGGAGACAGCAAGAGGTGCACGTGGTTGGTCATCTGGACGTAGGCGTGCAGCGCGCAACCGGTGGCTTGGCACGCCTCGCCCAGCCATTCGCGGTAGGCGAGGTAGTCTTCCTCCGCGAAGAAGCAGGCGTCGCGGTTATGTCCCCGCTGAACGACGTGCAGGGGAAAACCTGGGAGATGAATGCGGGGACGACGGAGCATGTCGTTGAGGATAGCAGGTTCTTCCAGTTAAATCGAGCCTGGCCCCTTTGCCGTGCCTCTTTGCCGTGCCTTCTAGCCCAAATGACGGCACGCCGCAATGGGTCCGGTTGAGCGAATGGTTGGACGAAGCCGCTACGCGGAGGAAACGGCGGCGCTGTAGTCGTGTTGAAGTCAAGATGTCACCTCGCCCCTCATCCGAGGGATGTTCATGATGAATGCGAGGTTACCGCAAGATGGAAGACATATCCGCTGTCGCAACGACGAATTTTGACACGAACTACGAGCTCCACCAGAAGCACCTGACGCTCAAGGGCTTGCAGCCGAAGACGATCGAGGCGTATTCGCGCGCCGTGCGCCGGGTGGGAGACTACTTCGCTCATCAGATCGACGATCTGAGCGAGTCCGACCTGTTGGATTACTTCGCCGACCTGCGTGAGACGCACTCCTGGAGTTCGCTCAAGCTCGATCTGTACGGGCTCAAGTTCTACTACGAGCACGTGCTGAAGAAACCCTGGGTGGCGCCCGGTCTGATCAAACCGCCGCGCTCGCAGCGCCTGCCGGACATCGTCACGGTCGAGGAGACCGAGCGGATTTTTTTGGCCACGCAGGTGCTCAGTTACCGGGTCTTCTTCTTCACCCTCTACAGTCTCGGCCTGCGCCTGGGCGAAGGCTTGCGGCTGACGGTCGCCGACATCGACGGCGCGCGCGGGCGTGTGCATATCCGCGATGCCAAGGGCAACAAGGATCGCCTGGTGCCGCTGCCGACGGCCACCTACCAACTCCTGCGCCGTTTCTGGCAGCGCCACCGTCATCCCGTCCTGCTGTTTCCCAATCGCCGCGGCGGCTCGGCGGGAGCACGCACGGCCAGGACGCCGCTCGACCGCGGCGGCGTTCAGAAAGCACTGAAAGCGGTGGTCGAATCCTGCGGGCTAAAAAAAACATTTCGCCACACAGTTTGCGCCACGCTTATGCCACGCACCTGGTCGAGGCCGGCGTCGAGCTCACCGAGGTGCAGCGCATTCTCGGCCATCACTCGATTCTCACGACCGTTCGCTACACCCATCTGACGGATCAAACCAGGCATCACGCCATCGAGCGCATCAACGCGCTGATGGACGGCTATCGCGTGGGCAAGGGGACGCCGCGATGATCCGCTTCGGCTCTGTCATCGCCCAGTTCGAAGCGGACTTCATGACGCAATTTCGCCACCGGCTGAGCTTCGAGCAGCTTCGGGCGCTCTCGGCGATGCGCGATTGCCGCAGCCCGGCCAGCCCGATGATGCAGGTCCAGTGCGAAGGCTGCGATCACCAAAAACTCGTTCCGCATTCCTGCGGCCATCGCCTTTGCCCGCACTGCCAGCACCACGAGAGCCAGCAATGGCTGGAACGTCAGATGCAGCGCCTCGTCCCGGCCGACTACTTTTTGCTGACCTTCACGCTGCCGGCTGAATTGCGTGGGCTCGCTGCAGCGCACGCCGACGTCGTCTTCGATTTGTTGATGCGCTGTGCCTGGGAAACGGTGCACCGCTTTAGCCAGAACGACCGGCAGTTACAAGGCACGCCGGGGGCGATCGCGGTCCTGCACACGCACTCGCGCCGGCTCGACTTCCACCCGCATGTCCATCTCGTCGTCCCTGCGGCGGCGCTCGATGCAGCGAAGCAGCGCTGGCGACGCAAGCGGCGCGGCAAGAACGGCGTCTATCTGTTCAACGAGAAGGCGATGGCCAAGGTGTTCCGGGCAAAAATGCTGGCGGCGATCGAGGCGGCCGGCATTTGCTTGCCGGCGTGCTATCCGCGGGAATGGGTGGCGCACTGCCAATCGGTGGGCAGCGGCGAGAAGGCGCTGATCTACCTCGGTCGCTACCTCTACCGCGGTGTCATCCGTGAACAGGACATCCTTGCCTGCGAGAATGGCCGGGTGAGCTTCCGCTATCGCAACGCGAAAACCGGCAAGTCGGAAAAGCGCTCGCTCACCGGTGCTGATTTCCTCTGGCTGATTCTCCAGCACGTGCTGCCCAAAGGCTTTCGCCGCGCGCGCAATTTCGGCTTCCTGCACGCCAATTGCAAGCGCCTGATCGGCTTGCTGCATCTCTTGCTGAAGTTCGATCCCAGCCGCTTCACGCCACCGCGCAAGGAGCGGCCAGCGATGCTTTGCTCGTGCTGTGGCGCCGTGATGGTGATCGTCAGGACGCGGATTCGATCGACGTCGTCCGGTGTCGTTGCTGTGCCACCGGTCGTTGCGGTCGCCATCTGATCATGTAATCCGCCTTCACAGCGCTATCTGGCCGCGTTCGGGACTTCAGTTTCCCCAAGCTGATTGATGCGGTCGCCCGGAGTTCGGTGGCCGGGACGCCAAAACGGCCGGATTCGCAAGATCTTCGTTGCCTGTCCAGCAGCGCGCCGGGACTTCTCGCTCCCGGCCCTCCGGCGTTTATGCCTGCGTGGTAAATCCAAAAAAGATATTTGCAGAAGGGGCGCTCAGCCCTCCGGCCCGGGCTCGTCCAACAAACGGATCAGATCGTGGCTGCGCACGATCTATCCTTATTCGTTAGGCCTCACGTTTGCTCCTTGTAGACTTTAAGTGCCTTGAGCACACTAAGCGACTCACTGAGTTTGGCGAGACTAGCTGACGCATTAGCCGATTCTTTGGAATAAGCTTCTGCATTCTGCTTAATGTCTTTTAAGGCATTTCTCAACTCTACAAGCTCATCCAAAAACTGTTCTGGAATCTCGGCTGAAGGCCACTGATGCTGACAAGTCTGACAGACTAGGCCGCGCCTAAAGTACTGTATATCGGAGTGTTGAGTTCTGTACCAACGCTGCCCAGATTTCAGGCCGAGTTGTGTTGGATTGACTGCCGCGCAGACCCTTACTTCTTTGCATTTCGGACAGTACTTCTGAGTTCCACCCTGATAATTCTTCATTTTTTGTCGATCAAATCTGTTTGTTGATGGAGGCTGTATTCGGAAACTGAGGTGCGCTAAGGTGCGAGTTTGTGAGGCCTAATCGGGATAGGAGAAAGCCTCACGGCCTCCCCCTCCCACACCACCGGACGTACGGGTCACGTATCCGGCGGTTCGATGAATTGAATTCCTACCGTGGCGCAAGGCTCGGTAGTCCCAGATTTTCGAAGAAGCGCAATGGTAGCGCCATGGACAGAGCCGGTGTTTTGGACAGCCGCCACGGGCCATGGGCCGACTTGCTGGTGTTCCACGCTTCGCGGACCGAAATGCCACGTTGGCGCAGTTGCCGATAGCCAGACGACCCCCACTGTTTCCAGAGATAGCAGCGCAACTTGCGTCGTACCCACTTGTCGATCTCGCGCAGAGGACTCAGCACCTCGGCAATGCCGAAGTACGCTTTCCAACCAAGCAGGGTTTCTCTAAGCTCCGCGACGAGTGCGCCAATGCTGGTGCCTCGCGTACGACGGGTCAGTTCCCGCAAGCGGTCCTTGAGCTTGTCGATGGCCTGATCGGCCACCTTGAGCTTGGCGCCGTTGCGGCTAACCTTGAAACCCAGGAACTTGCGGTTCTTGGGTCGATCAACCGCGCTCTTCAGCGGATTCACTGTGAGTCGCAGTGTGTCGCTGACAAAGCGTGTCACGCTGGCCATCACCCGCTCGCCGGCACGTTTGCTTTTGACGAGGATGTTGCAATCGTCAGCATAGCGGGCAAAGCGGTGGCCGCGCCGAGCCAGTTCCCAGTCCAGTTCATCAAGCACCACGTTGGCCAGCACGGGCGAGAGCGGCCCGCCTTGCGGGACGCCCATGGACGTGGGCTCAAGCTTTCCCCCCACGCTCACGCCGGCCTTCAGGAAACGATTGACCAGTCGCAACAGATCGGCGTCCGGACAGCGACTTTTCAGCCGCGCCATCAGGCGGTCGTGATTGACCCGGTCGAAGAAGGCTTGCAGGTCCATATCCACCACCCAGCCGTAGCCTGCCCGGATATTCGCCTGGACTTCACGAACGGCTTGATGGGCCGAGCGCTGCGGGCGGAATCCGTAGCTGTGTGGATGAAAGTGTGGTTCCCATTGCGCACAGACAACTTGCGCGATGGCTTGCTGAATGAAACGGTCCAACACCGTCGGGATGCCCAGCGGGCGGGTCTTTCCGCCAGCCTTCGGGATTTCCACACGCCTGACTGGTTGCGGGCGATAGCTGCCCGCTTCCAGTTGTGCGCGAATTTCCAGCCAGTGGTGTCGGAGGTGTTCCGGCAGGGCATCAACGCTCATGCCGTCGATGCCTGGCGCGCCTTTGTTCTGGCGCACTTGCTTCAGGGCGCGTTGCAGATTGGCCCGGTCAAGGACCTGGGCCAGCAACGCTGGGTTGCGAATCGACTCAGGTGCCCCTGACAATCCAGCGACGAGTTCATCCTGCGGCGTCGCCGCAGCCTGCGTACGCAGGTGGTCAGATGCGCTCCCGTCTCTCTTCGTCATGGTCCTTTGTCTTTCATCGTTCGGGCCTTCAGTGGGGGCAGCCCACCTACTATGCAATGCTCTCAACTTACCAGAACATAGTCATACTCCATTTTTGTAAGCGTGGGATAGATGGGGCTTTTGAGTGAAGTTTCTGGGGTATGACCGGTCTGGTTTTATGCGGACGAGGTTCTTGATGAGTTCGTCGAAGACGGAGGTGATATTTTCGAGAGCATCCCGACCCTGGAGGAGCCAGCGTCCGAGGGTACGCTTGATACGAGAGAAGGCGTCGCCGCGGTTGATGAAGTAACGTGCGCAGATGTTGGGATCGAGAGATTCACTGGCGGCGTGGACGGCCAGAGCATTGATGTTGTCGCAGAGGATTTTAGCGCTGAAGTCTTGTTGTGCGGCCAGCCAGGACATGCCCGAGAGTTGCTCCAGTGCCAGACGGTGCTTGATCCGTTTGAACGCCTCCTCGATTCGCCACCGAGAGTGATAGAGGCCCCCGAACGCGGCGGCGGGGAAGGCGTTCATGTCGAGGAGCGAGGTGACGAGGACGCGCACCTTGTGGCCGAACACCTGGCGAATGAGGCGAACTTCGCTCGGCGTGGCGGCGATTTCGTAGTCGAGCGCGTCCTGTTTGCAGGGGGCTGGCAGCATCACAACCTGCTCGGCCAAGCCCGATCGGCGGAATGCTTGGATAGCGCTGAAATTGAGGCTATCGGCCCGCATGCAGAAATGGCGTTCTCGCTGCAACAAGACGGCGAAGAGCCAGTAGGCCGGGTAACCTCGGTCGAGTACCAGGATGTCATTGGGACGGAGCTTGCCGAGGTGTTCGAAGAGCATCTGACGCTCGCCGGTGTTGGGGGAATAGAGCTTGGCAGCCAGGGTCATTTCGATACCGGGCAGATAGAGCGCGAAGCCAATGGCGTCGACTATGTGGCGGACGAATCGCTTGCCGTCACGGGTCTTCCCGAAGAGGGTCAAGCGCAGGACTGTGGCATCACCGGCGACGACGCGCAGGCCGTACCAGAGGGGAAAACCGAACTGCGCATCGACCAAGGCCAGGAAATGATCGTTGAGGAGTTCAAAGGCTGCGCTCGAGACCTGCATCCTGGCTTTGGCAAAGGCCTGCGCCGAGACTTCTCGCAGCAGATCGGCGCGGTTGGCCAGGTTGGCAAAGAACGCGTCTAGTTCCGACTGCACTTTGGAGGTGTATCCGCCGAGCATGCAGGCGATCAGGCGGGGGAAACTGAGGATGCCGGTTCGTGAGAACGCTTTTTCTGTCAGGCGCGACTTGAGGAAAAAAGCTTGAGAAAAAAGGAACTTAGAAAACGAGTCAACGACGTTGACATAACGATCTTGGCATATAAAATTTTACATCCGTATCAATGGGATACAGATCATGCCGGGTGCTGCTCCGGCGCGCAACCCATTTCGTGCTTTGCTGATCAAATTATGACAACGGCGCGTTAGGTTGGGAGCATTGACCTACTATGCCCTCGGCTGACTTCTCCACGGTATTCAGCGTCCGTTTCCAGATGCCCAGCTTCAGTGTTCCGAAGCACCGGGGAGATCTCCCGGGGTAAGACGCGCCACCTTCGCTGCATAGACGCCGGATTTACAAAATGCACCCCAACCGCAGATGGAGGGCTTCGCGGTCACGTGCCCACTCGCCCCGGATGCATCACGCCTCATATCCGATTTTTGTTCATCGCCCCGCAGCTTTGGATTGGGCTTCCTCCACACCCCCCCTCACGACGACGCCCTTGCCCTTCTCCTTGCCTTCGGCTCTGCGAAAACCTGGCCATAGGACTTTCACCTATGAAGTAACGCGCCATGCCCGGCGCACACGTTTGAATTGAGCGGCCTGCGCGGCTTTTCGCGCAGGTCCGCTCGAATGATTGGTTGGGCCATGGGCGTTCAAAAGAATGGCTCCTCAACCAGTTCGGACGGACTGACCTTAACCGTCACGCCGTATTTTTCGTTTACGTCATTAACCAAGCGGACAAACCAAGGCGGTGCCTTGGGAGACACAAAGACTTCTTCGATAAGAACTTCCAGATCGCACGGCACAATCTTTCCGAGGTCTTGGCACTTGAAGTCCAGAAGCAACGCTCTAACTTCTCTTTCGTGCTCGAAGGATTTTCGCTTTCGCCAGAATGCATCATTGACGCCGGCGTAGTTCTTTTTCAAGTCGATATATTTGATGCGGCCAATTTTTATCGATGGGTCTCGACCAAGGGACACGTATAGGTTCTGATATGAAGTTCGGACAGCTACAGCGTTGGCAAGGAAGCTAGAGTAGAGGCGCCACATCGCCTCAGATTCGTGTTCGCCTTCATGCCAGCAACTGACAAAGGTTCTTCTCTTATGAGCTTCGCCGCCCGTTTCCAGATCACTCAGAAGCTTTTGAGCTTGCTCGTCCACTTCGCTGTCGGATAACTCGCACCTGTATCCCTCAGGAGGGTTTTTGATTGCTGAGCGGAAGAACTCCAAGTAGTGCGAATCCCATTTCGCCTTGTTCTTCTTGAGTCCCTTCGCACCTTCGAATATGTCTTCAAAGCAGTCAGTGCGCGTGAAGTAGAGGCCACGAGAGGAAAGTAGGCTCACATATTTTGTGAAATCCATATAACGCCAAAGTTTTGCGTTGGCGGTTGGTATTTCATAAGGCTGAGGAATGAAATATATTCTGGCAGCTAGCTCTGTCAGTTCCCCCGAACAGTCATCGCATAGGTACGCGGGCTCATCGTTTGCCAAATATCCAGAGCAATAATGCTCGGCTTCCACAAATTTGTGGCCACAATTCGTGCAAGAATCGAAGTGCTCAAACGCCAAGCGCTTCAGTTCAATCGTAAATCGATTACTAGGTTTAAGCATACTTCCTCACGAGGCCCAACGCCCGGCATCACCCGCCCGCTCACAAGATTGAGCTTGAGAGCCGCGCTGTTGCGGGTCGGGTGCATGCCGTTGTTAGGCTGCGGACGCAGATAGAAGCCTTGCTTCGACAAAGCATCCTGTGTGGCCCTACATGGCTAATAGCCCAGTATCGCGATTATTCTTTTGGCTATGGCGTGAACTCCTTTAGCTTCACTTAGGCCCATTGCATAAAATCTATCTGGGTTATATCTGCGGCCCCCGACTCTTGGAGTCCGAAGTTTATTTGCCAGGTGCTCAGCGCTGTCTTGCGTCCACCCTAATACTAAGACCGGCTTTGTGTCACAAGCGTCAAACATCAAAGTTCTTATCTCAACAGTATAAACACTGTCCTGACGTAACCCGCGATTTTGTCTGAAAGTATCGGAGAGGTCACTCAAGTAATCTTCCCCCCCGTCAAAATCTTCAACACCTTCTTTAGTATCAGGCAGAACAATTACAACATCAGATTCCATCATCCTCCCGCAGACAATGTCTTGGATAAATTCCTCATCGTCCGGCGGAATCGGATTAGACTTAGGGATAGATAGATCAACAAATGTATAGCAGGGATAGCTTTGCAGGCACTTCATGATTCTCTCTTGCAAATCCGGCATCACCCATTGGTGAATCATAAATACTTTAATCGTTTTCTGTTTGTTCATATCATTTGCACCCATTCTCGGTGGCCCGCAGCAGCCTAACGAATAGCGTTTATCTGCCGCTGCAGAAGCGCCCGGCTCGACCGCTGGCGGCTCGCGGCAGATAAACCTTGTTGGACTGAACCGCCGCGCTGGCGGTTGTTATGGGGATTGTAAGGCCGGACGGCCCGAAGTCAATTGTTTGGCATGAGGCTGCCGGGCGGCGAGCTGCCCAACGATAGCCGGCAACGCTGGCGGAAGATCGACAAGCCGAAGCGCAGCCGGTAAACCCGGGACTCCTGGCACCGATCGGCCGGCAACAAGGCGAACGACGCTGCGGATGGTAGCGCCACCCGATGGCTCCGGAAGAGAGAAACCGACGTCGATCATCACGGCGGTCCGCGCGGATTCGGGAGATTACGTTGTGGCAAGAGGGTCGCGACGACACGAAACTGCCCAATCCTGCAGTGCGGGCAGCGCGTGTGCTCAATGTGCGCCACGCGTTGCATGAACTCGGCCACCGACTCGATCACCGCCGCCTGCGGTGGTGGTACAGCGAGCGCGACACGTGCCGCAGCCAACGCAACTTTTTTGCGCGCGGGCGACAGCAAGCCGTAGTGCCGGATACGCTTGAAACCAGCCGGCAGAACATGTTGCAGAAAGCGGTCGATGAACTCGGTGCCCGGCACGCGTAGCGTTCGCTTCTTGCCGCTAGCAGAATCGGCGCGGACCCGGAAAAGCACGTCGTTGCCCTCCATACCGACGATCCGCTCGTTGGAAATAGCCACCCGGTACGTATAGCGGTCGAGGTAATCGAGAACCGCTTCCGGGCCGCCGAGCGGCTGCTTGGCATAGACCACCCAGTCGTGAACGTACAGTCGTTGTCTCAGACGTTGCCAATCGGCCGGCGTGGCGACCAGCCCGGGCAAGCGCTCGGCGCTTCGCAAGGCCTCGAGTCCGGCGACGAACTTGCCGCGAAAGACGCGCGACAGCGCGCGCACCGGAAATAGGAAACCTTTCTTCGGCGAGATCCATTCGCCACTGGCTGTCAGCGCCCCGCCGGCTACCAGCGCATGCAGATGGACATGTCGGCCGAGATCCTGCTTCCACGTGTGCAGCACAAGCGAGAACGCCGACACGCCGCCCAGATGTCGCGGGTTGGCGGCGAACTCGGTAAGCGTTGCCGACACCGCGGAGAACAGCGTCTCATAGGGCGGCCGTGGTGCGGCGGCAATCAGGCCATTGAGGTCGTGCGGCAGCGTGAACACCAGGTGAAAGTAAGGCACGGGCAGCACTTCACGCCGCCTTGCGGCGACCCAGGCTTACTTCGCCCGGGTCTGGCATTGCGGGCAGTGCCGGTTCCTGCACGAGTGATAGACGTGCCGGGTCGTGCCGCAGTGGTCACAGGTTTCGACGTGACCGCCGAGGATCGCCGTGCGACAGGCAAGGATCGCACGCCAGACGCGGGCTGCCCCGCGCGCCAAAGGCTTACTGGCGAGGTAAGCCTGGCCGAAGGTGGCCAACACCCCGGCCAGGCCGGCCGCTTTCACCGGCGCCGGTCAGCTGGGCGTGAGCAGTTCGAGCGGAGAAGTGGTACCGGTTAGCCGCGTGCGCGCCAGATGGAAGTAGCGCATCGTCGTGCTGACGTGGCCGTGTCCCAGCAGACGCTGGATGGTGTGGATATCAACGCCGGCTTCGAGCAGGTGGGTGGCGAAAGCGTGGCGCCTATGCCGAGCTCGGCATAGGGGACATTCGTTTGCGACCTCACTGCTCGAAAGCGGCTACGACATTCGTACGGTGCAGGAACTCCTGGGGCATGCCGACGTAGCGACGACGATGATCTACACGCACGTACTCAACAAGGGCGGGCGAGGGGTGCGCAGCCCGCTCGACGCATTGGACTAGCGAGGCGAGTCGGAGCGGTTTGCCGGTTGGCAACGCTTCATTCAGGATTCCTTGACCCCCACCCCGTGATTCGCCCGATGCAGCCTTCCGGCAACCCGCCTCAGCAACAGCAACAAATCATCCACATAAGCAAACACCACCGGACTCACCAGCAAGCGCAGGGACATGCTTTAGAACCAGACCTCCCGGAATCCCCGGGGAACGTGGTCTAATTTTGGACAGTAGGTCGGCGAAGGCCGTCTCATAGCGGAGACTGGCCGACCTCGATGCGCAGCCATTTTCCGCCGGGGATCCTGGCGCCGAGACCAGTGAGCTTACGGCACAGCTGTTCTTGGGCATAACGGCGTGCGGGTTGCTGTAGCGGCTCCAGGCGAACGACCACCCAGTGTTCGTCACTGCGTACCCAGCCATGGCAGTTGAAAATCGCATAGAGCAGGTCCACCCGATCGCTATCCTTGGCATAGCTGTCGTCAAGCCAATCGAGAAGCTGGCGGCGCACGTTCCATACGGAACTCGTGACGAAGTCGAAGAGATTCTTGCCCTCGTTATCGATGGCGTTGAAGGAGCGGTAATCGGACAGCCCCGTGACATTGACGCGCTCGGGCAAGCGAGCCTTGTCAGCCTGGAGTTGTTTGAGTTGCGTTTCGCTCACGGCGATGGCCGCAGCAAGCCGCCGATGCCGACTGTTGTGGCGCTCACTTCCGTCCCGATTGAAGCTGGGTTGAGTCTTGGCCTGTTGCTTGTAAAGCTTGGCGAGATGGCCCTGGGTGCTCGCAATCTGCTGCGCAAGCCCTTTGATCTGGGGATTGGCGATGTCCTGTTTGTCGCTCTCGGCCAAGCCGAAACCCGGATGGTAATGATAGGGATGACGCCCCTTGAGGTGTTTGAAAGTGTTCTCCGAGGCGCCCCAGCGACTGAGCATCGCGGTCAGCACCTCTTGCGGCGACCACTGAAGGTCAGCGTCCCAGCAGAGCACGCTGATGCGGTGATTGGTACGCAAATTCCACAACACCACCCGACGCAGGTCGAACGTATGCGCCAGCTCGGCCATGCCGGTGTCGGGATCGGGATCGGGATCGGGATCGGGATCGGTTTTAGGTGGGTAGAGGCACGCCTTGGTCTCTTCGAGCAGGCGATAATCCGTGCCGTTCATCGACACGCTGTGCGTGAAGTCTGCGGCCGGCAAGGCCCTGAGCCGCGCAGGATTGGCGTTCTTCTCCCAAGTGATGAAGGGGGTGCGGCGGCGCACGAGTTCGCTGAAAAAGCCCAGCCCATCGCCCTCACGGTCGAAGACCTGTACCGGCGGGGTTCCCAGGGACTGTTGTCGCGCATACTCGCCAAGCTTCAGAATCTGAGCGCGCAGGTCTCCCTTGCCCTCCTGAATGTCGAAATAGACGATGCGCCCCTGTTCGTCACAAGTGACCAGATTGGTCTGTCCGGGCATCGGCATCCGCCGCTGTGTATTCCAGGCCGCATGCACCTTGTCCTGTCCGGTATAAGGCAAGAGATGACCGTCCGTAAACCACAGCCGGGTGGCGACCAGGCCGCAGCGGATCTGATCGGCAAAAAACGCCTTCAACAGCGCCTCGGCCCGCGACTTGCCGGCGACGTCATGGAACCAGGACCACAGCGTGTCGAGAGCGGGTAGCCGCCCCAAGCCCAGGAGCCGTCCCGCCTCCTCGCGCCGCTCATGTTTGAGCTGCTCAATGGAGCGGATGTTACGCACCGCCATCAGCACGAACACCTGGAAGATGCGCCAACCGTTGCCGAACAGCTGGGAGAGTCGTTGCATCCACTGCCCTTGGCTCATCAGGACCAGCAAGACAGGGAAAATGCCGGCATAGCGGCTGGCTTCCCAGTCATGGTGTTCCGCATAGGGAAGCTCGATCACTGCGGCGGGAACCTGTTCCGGTGAGGCCTGCTCCGCGACTGTCTGGCGGCTCGGCTGATCGACACGCACGACCTCTTCGAGGGGCGCTTCCTCCAGCGCACACCGCGCCGCGGCTTCGCCATCCCACGCGAGTTCCTCTTGTGTTACTTCCGCGGTCAGCCTCTTCTCGGCACGCCGCAAAGCTTCGAGTTCGCGGGCCTTGGAGCCGGGGCGGCGTTTGTCAACATGCAGCCGACCTTGCCGTTCTTCGCTCACGCTGTGGCTCGGACTATAGCCATGCAGCAGGCCGGTCACCCCAAAGAGCCGATAGCACTCGCGATAGTTGTGCAGCGTCTGGCGACTGAGATTGAGCACCTCGGCCAAGCGCGTCTGGTTCAGCTTCCTCTGTAATAACTCAACCACCAGGAGGCGCCGCTCGGCCTTGTCGGCAAGATTCACCCGTTTGCTCAGACTGCCATGATGATAAAGGTCACCCTGGCTGCGAGGGCCACGCGGAAGGTGCAGACAATAGCCTCTGCCCAAGTCGAAACGGCCTTCCTGCTTAACCGCTGGTTCCAATAACTCGCTCTGCGTCACCCCTCACCCCCAGGTCCCCGCTGCCTGACGCGATTCTAGCATGAGATTTATGCTTATTGCACTTGTTATTGCGTATTTACAATAGGATATAAGCATCGTTGTCCAATAAACGTTTTCCGTTCCCGGCGTGACGAAGGTCCAAAAAACGACGATAAGGCTTTTGAATCACGCGGTTAGCGGGGCGTCTGAGTCGCAATTCCGGGAGGTCTGTAGAACTGAGTTTTGGACGTCGTGAATGCGATCCTGGCTCCGGAAAACCGTGGTGCGTCCCCTGTTTCCTTCGAGCTTACTGCTTGAAAGCGGCTACGACATGCGCACGGTACAGAAACTCCTCGGGCATGCCGACGTAGCGACGACGATGATCTACACGCACGTACTCAACAAGGGCGGGCGAGGGGTGCGCAGGCTGCTCGACGCTTTGGACTAGCGTCGTGTTGCGTTCTTGGTGAGACTTTCGACAAGCCTCTCCCACCCGCCGTCATTGCGAGGAGGCGCAGCCGACGCGGCAATCCAGAGGTTTGGCTTTTCGCGTGGTCACGATGTCAATGCGCTGGGAAACGGTGAGAGGATGGAACTGGATTGCCGCGTCGGCTGCGCCTCCTCGCAATGACGTGGGGGGTGGTGTGGTCGCGCGTGCGCGCAGCGGCCACCGGGCCCGCTGAAAATGCGCACAGCTTGATCCGTGCCGGCAATCTCTCCTGCCGAATCGGCCACTGGATGAGCAGGGAGGCGGCCGCAGGCATCCGGGAAGCATCCCGACGCCTCATGGAAGCATCCCGACTCGTCAGGGAAGTTCCGATCCTTGCATCGACCCGGTCGGCATGGGTTTGCTGGTGGGCGGCCCCTCGGACGACGGGCCCCTGTTTCCCCGAATGGGCGTTTCGTGAGGAAGGTGTGAAAGTTACCCTGGCCCGGAGCAGAAAGCGCGTCGAGTTCTTCAAGGAGGAGGCGGCAAAGCAGCATACGTGGCTACCAGCCGAGGCCGGCGACGAATCTTCCTGGCTCGGACATCGCCGCGGGACTTCCACGACCGAAAGCTCCACACGGCCGGGCTTAGCGCTTCCCCTTCGCCTCGTCCTGATCTGATCGGCCAGGCATCGCAAGACCTCCGCAGCGCCGCCCGCAAGCCCACGACCGCCGGAGCCCGCCCGCGGTCGGCTATAATCGCGGCTCCTCGCCGATCTTTCCTGGCGTCCTTTCCGCACGCAGCTTTGCCTGCCCTTCTCTGCAGCCCGCCCGCCATGGCCGATATCCTGTTTCTTCGCGGTGCCGCCGCGTTTTCGTCTTTCCGCTCTGCAGGGTCTGCAGCAGCGCGTCGCTGCCGCCGTTCCGGCGTCCCCGGGATACGCATTCGCCGCTGCCGACTACTGGCACTTCGTCGCCCTGCGCAGCGCGCTGAGCGACAGGCGAGCGCCGGCAACTGGCAGTGCTGCTGGCAGAGCAGAGCGAACAGCCGACCCCGGCCGACTGGCGGAGGTGAACTCTTCCTGGTCACGCCGCGTGTCGGCACCATCTCGCCGTGGTCGTCGAAAGCCACCGACATCGCCGCGAATAGCGGCCTGCTCGCCGTCGAGCGCATCGAACGCGGTGTTGCCTTCCGGCTCGACGCCGGCAAGCGTCGCTTGTCGGCAGCCGAGCGCGCGACGATCGCCGCCCTGCTCCACGACCGCATGCTGGAAACGGTGCTCGATGACTTTGCGCAGACCGCGGAACTGTTCCGCCACTTTCCGCCGCAAGCGCTGACCAGCGTCGATCTGCTGGCCGGCGGCATGCCGCGCTGGCCGAAGCGAACACGCGCCTGGGCTGGCGCTGTCGGACGACGAAGTCGATTACCTCGTCGAACTGTTCCTGAAAGCGCAGCGCAATCCGACGGACGTCGAGCTGATGATGTTCGCGCAGGCCAATTCGGAGCACTGCCGGCACAAGATCTTCAACGCTTCGTGGGTGATCGACGGGCAGGCGCGCAGCGAGACGCTGTTCGGGATGATTCGCGAGACGCACCAGGCGCACCCGGCGGGAACCGTCGTTGCCTACTCGGACAATTCCTCGGTCATCGAAGGCGCCGCGTGCCGCTGTTCCACCCCGGGGCCGATGGCGCTACGTCTGGCACGAGGAACTGACGCACATCCTGGCCAAGGTCGAGACGCACAACCACCCGACGGCGATTTCGCCTTTTCCGGGGCGGCGACCGGCTCCGGCGGCGAGATTCGCGACGAAGGCGCCACCGGCCGCGGCTCGAAACCGAAAGCCGGCCTGTGCGGTTTCTCGGTCTCCAACCTCAACATCCCGGTGCCTTGCAGCCCTGGGAAGCCGAATCCGCCGCCTATGGCCGCCCGGCGCGCATCGCTTCGCCGCTGGCGATCATGCTCGAAGGGCCGATCGGCGCCGCCGCCTTCAACAACGAGTTCGGCCGCCCGAATCTGGCCGGCTATTTCCGCACCTACGAGCAGTTCACGGGGCAGCGCCGACAGTCCCGAAGGGCGCCTGCTGCGCGGCTACCACAAGCCGATCATGCTCGCCGGCGGCGTCGGCAACATCGCCGCCAGCCAGTCGTTCAAGTCCGAAACCCTGCCCGCCGGCACCTGCTGATCCAGATCGGCGGCCCCGGCATGCTGATCGGCCTCGGCGGCGGAGCGGCCAGCTCGATGACCACCGGCAGCAACAGCGCCGACCTCGACTTCGCTTCGGTGCAGCGCGGCAACCCGGAAATCCAGCGCCGCGCGCAGGAAGTCATCGACCGCTGCTGGCAGATGGGCGCCCCCGCTGGCGACGGTTCGGCGGCCGGCGATGGCAATCCGATTCTCTCGGTGCATGACGTCGGCGCCGGCGGCATTTCCAACGCCTGCCCGAACTGGCGCACGGCGCCGGCTGCGGCGCGCGCTTCGAGCTGCGCGCGGTGAACATCGAGGAACCGGGAATGTCGCCGGCCGAAATCTGGTGCAACGAAGCGCAGGAACGTTACGTGATGGCCATCGCGCCCGATCGCCTGGCCGAATTCACGGCGCTCTGCGAGCGCGAGCGCTGCCCCTTCGCGGTCGTCGGAAAAACCACCCGCGAGAAGCGCCTGGTCGTCGCCGACAGCCACTTCGGCAACCAGCCGGTCGACATGGACATGGCGGCGCTGCTCGGCAAGCCGCCACGGATGACGCGCACGGCCACGCACCTGCCGCCGCTGGGCGTGCCTTTCGACGCCACCGCAGTGGATCTCAGGGAAGCGGCCGCTCGCGTGCTGCGCCTGCCGGCGGTGGCCGACAAGACTTTCCTGATCAGCATCGGCGACCGCAGCGTCGGCGGCCTGACCGCGCGCGACCAGATGGTCGGACCGTGGCAGGTGCCCTGCGCCGACGTGGCGGTGACGCTGATGGCATTTCAAGGCTTTCTCGGCGAAGCTTTCGCGATCGGCGAACGCACGCCGCTGGCAGTGCTCGATGCTCCCGCTTCCGGGCGCATGGCCGTCGGCGAAGCGATCACCAACATCGCCGCCGCCGACATCGCCGCGCTCGGCGACGTCAAGCTGTCGGCCAACTGGATGGCCGCCGCCGGTTTCCCCGGCGAAGACGCGCGCCTGTTCGACACCGTGCGCGCGGTCTCCGACCTCTGCCAGCAGATCGGCGTCGCCATCCCGGTCGGCAAGGATTCGCTGTCGATGCGTACGGCGTGGCAGGAAGGAGGCGACGGAGAACACGGCGAGCGGAAGCAGGTCGTCTCGCCCTTGTCGCTGATCGTCACCGGTTTCGCACGCGTGCAGGACGCGCGCCGGACGCTGACCCCGCAACTGGTGCTCGACGTCGGCGAAACCGACCTGCTGCTGATCGACCTCGGTGCTGGTCGCAATCGCCTCGGCGGTTCGGCGCTGGCGCAGGTGTTCAACGCCACCGGCAGCGAAACGCCGGACGTCGACGATCCGGCCCGCCTGGTGGCTTTCTTCGGCGCCATCCGCAAGCTGGCTACCGAAAACTTGCTGCTCGCCTACCACGACCGCTCCGACGGAGGCCTCTTCGCCACCGTCTGCGAAATGGCTTTTGCCGCGCACTGCGGCGTTTCGATCGACACCGACAGTCTCTGCTACGACCCGCTGATGAATGACGTCGATGGCAACGAGAAACGCCCCGATCTGCTCGGCGGCCGTTCCTTCGAGCGGCTGATGGGCGCCCTGTTCAACGAGGAATTGGGCGCCGTGGTACAGATTCGCCGCGCCGAACGCAGCCCGGTGATGGCAATCCTGCGTGCCGCCGGGCTCGGCGCCTGCAGCCAGTTCATCGGTTCGCCCAACCCCTGGGGCCAGGTGCGCATCATCCGCAATGCCAAAGCGGTGCTCGCCGAACCTCGCGCCGAACTGCAACGCGCCTGGTCGGAGACCAGTTTCCGCATGCAGCAGTTGCGCGACAACCCGGAATGCGCGCAGCAGGCTTACAACCGGATTCTCGATACCACTGACAGCGGCCTTTCGGTGAGCTTGAGCTTCGACCCCGCCGACGATATTGCAGCGCCAATGATCAACAGCGGCGCGCGCCCACGCGTGGCGATCCTGCGCGAACAGGGCGTCAACGGCCACGTCGAAATGGCCGCGGCTTTCGATCGCGCCGGCTTTGCCGCCATCGACGTACACATGAGCGACGTCCTCTCCGGCCGCGTCACCCTCGCCGATTTCAAGGGCGCCGTCGCCTGCGGTGGTTTTTCCTATGGTGACGTCCTCGGCGCCGGCCAGGGCTGGGCAAAAACGATTCTTTTCAACGCGCGTGCGCGCGACAGCTTCGCGACTTTCTTCGCTCGTCCGGACAGCTTCGCCCTCGGCGTCTGCAACGGCTGTCAGATGATGAGTGCGCTCAAGGAAATGATCCCCGGCGCCGACGCCTGGCCGGCCTTCGAGCGCAACCGTGTCGAGCAGTTCGAAGCGCGTTTTTCGCTGGTCGAAGTGCCCGCGTCGCCATCCGTCTTCTTTGCCGGCATGGGCGGCAGCCGGCTGCCGGTGGTCGTCTCGCACGGCGAGGGACGCGCGCTTTTCGCCTCGGCAGAGCAGCAGACGCACGCGCTGGTGGCAATGCGTTACGTCGACCCGACAGGGCAGCCGAGCGAGCGCTATCCGGACAACCCGAACGGCTCACCGGCCGGCATCACCGGCCTCACCACCGCGGACGGCCGTTTCACGATCATGATGCCGCACCCCGAACGCGTTTTCCGCAGCGTCCAGATGTCCTGGCGCCCCGCCGACTGGGACGCGCGCGGCTGGCACGATTCACCTTGGCTGCGCATGTTCCGCAACGCGCGGCGCTGGGTTGCCTAGCGCGGCCCAATCCGCCATCGCTTTCAGATGGCCGCCACCATTGAAAAAGGCGCCGGCAAAGCCGGCGCCTTTTTCGCATTGCCTACGCCATACGACAAAGGCGACTTACTGAATCTTCGCCTTGGCGCGCAGATCGATGACCAGTTTCTGGATCTGTTCCTGCTGCAGGCGCTGCGTCAATTGCTGCTTGATCTGCTCGAAGGGCGGCGGGGTCAGCGGACGGCTGTCCTCGACCAGGATCACGTGATAGCCAAAATCGGTTTTCACCGGCGTCTCGGTAAACTTGCCCTTGTCCAGGCCGGTAACCGCCTCGCCGAAAGGCTTGACGTAGCTGGCCGGGCTGCTCCAGCCGAGGTCGCCGCCTTTCTCGCGTGACCCGGGATCCTTGGACTGCTTGGCCAGGTCTTCGAATTTGTCACCCTTCTTGAGGTTGACGATGATCAGCTTGGCATCCGCTTCCTGCTCGACCAGAATATGGCGCACCTTGTATTCGGTACCGCCCATCTGGGTTTTGACGCGGTCATACGCGGCCTGGACCTGCGCGTCGCTGATCGGGTGTTTCTTG
This sequence comes from Candidatus Accumulibacter meliphilus, assembly GCF_036625345.1. Taxonomy (NCBI): domain Bacteria; kingdom Pseudomonadati; phylum Pseudomonadota; class Betaproteobacteria; genus Candidatus Accumulibacter; species Candidatus Accumulibacter meliphilus. The sequence goes on from NZ_JAZKTZ010000005.1 coordinate 103,168, forward strand.
ATGTAGTCCTGGATGAAGGCGCGGATAAAAATGGCCTGCCGTGCCAGATCGGCCTGGGCAGCGACATCGGCTTGCTTGTCGAGGCCCATTTTCTTGGCTTCCTGAGCCAGCAATTCGCGGCGGATCAGTTCTTCCTTGATGGCGTTCTTCAGCTCGGGCGTCGCGGCGGTGCCCTGGGCTTCCTGTTCGGCCAGGAAGGCGTTGCCGACGCTGTCGGAAATGGCGACGCCGTTTACGGTCACCAGGGTGCCGCTCTTGGCCGCCACCGCCGGCAAGGAAATCATTGCGCCGAGCAGCAGTGCGCTAGCCAGCTTGGAGAGGTTGTGCATGTCTGTTTCCTTCTGTGGGTGTGAGTTTTGAATTTTTTGGAGGGGGTGAAACAAGTGCGATCAGGAATCGATCGCCGACGTCAAGGCCGCTTCCGCGGGAGTCATCGCCCTGATGCTCAGGGCGTGAATCGCACTGCGCATCAGATCGCCAAGGGCGTCATGAACCATGCGGTGCCTGGCGACACGGCTGTGACCGAGAAAAGCCGGCGAAACAATCAACAAGCGATAGTGGGCGCCGCCGCCACGGGCACCTTCGTGACCGGCGTGTCGAGCCGAGTCGTCGATCAGTTCGCAACGCTGCGGAACCAGCACCGCCAATCGCTCCTGGATGACTGCTTCCCGCTTGGCAGCCGCAGCGGCTGCGTACTGATCGCTCACGCCGGTAGCGCTTTCTTGAACGGCTTGACGCTGACCGCCTGGTAGACGCCGCTGGCCACGTAGGGGTCGGCATCGGCCCAGCTGCGCGCTGCTGCGAGCGAGGAAAACTCGGCAACGATCAGGCTGCCCGAGAAGCCAGCCGGCCCGGGATCCGGGGAATCGATCGCTGGAAAGGGACCGGCCAGGAGGAGGCGGCCTTCTGCCTCCAGCGCCTTGAGACGGTCGAGGTGCGCCGGCCGGGCAGCGAGACGGTCGGCGAGCGAGTCCGGGCGATCTTCACCGACGATGGCGTAAAGCATCATTATTTCTCCTCGATATGTTTCGACAGCAGCAAACCCTGCGCGAGCACGAAGACCAGCGTCAGGCCAGTGGCACCAAACAGCTTGAAGTTGACCCAGTCGTCGGTCGAGAAATTGAAAGCAACCAGCAGATTGATGATTCCCATGAACACGAAGAATCCCATCCAGGCCCAGTTGAGCTTGTCCCATGCAGCATCGGGGAGATCCATCTGCCCGGCCATCAGGATGCGAATCAGGTTCTTGCGCCGAAAAAGCACGCCGCCGAGCAAGGTCGCGGCAAACGCCCAGTAGAGGATGGTCGGCTTCCACTTGATGAAAGCTTCATCGTGCAGAAGCAGGGTCATTCCTCCGAAGACGGTGATCACCACCAGGCTGACCCAGAGCATGGTGTCGATCTTGCGGCCCCTGAACAACAGCCAGGCGATCTGCGCAAAAGTGGCGGCGATCGCCACTCCGGTCGCGACATAAAGGTCCGCAAGCTTGTAAGCAACGAAAAAAAGGATGACCGGGAAAAGGTCGAAGAGAAACTTCATCAGGAACGCCGCAAAAATATCCCGAGATTATGGCCGATTTACGGCGCCGCTGTCCATTTTCGGAAGATCATCCCAGCCCTGACGCATGACCCAGCCGAATCAGGCTCATTTGCCGGTAACGCCCGCTTTTGCGGTCGAGGCGGTCAAATTGCGGTTGGCTAGCGGCAAAGGACGGGTGGTGGAGTCAGCCAGGAGGATGCCGAAAGAATTTTTTGGACGGCGGTACGATCGCCAGGCGAGCCTTTCCGAACGCGGCGTACGCCGCGCTCGAGAGGATGTTTCGGGTACGCCTGTGTGAGGTCACTCAAGTTGAAGCAGGAATGGAGCGGCGAGGAGCGCGCGGATTCGTGCTGGGTCGAGCCAGGGGGCGGCGCAGGAGCTTCGAATGAAGGCGATGGCACCGCGCACGCCGAGTTGCTGATAGAGATCGCGTAGCTGTCGGGTGAAGCGTGCCAGGGTATTGAACACATGCGCCAGGCGCATGAGGAGGTGATAGCCTTTCATGGCATTCCAGTCGAGGGCAAAGGCATGCTCGTAGTGGTAGCCCTGATGTTTTTCGACGAGGAAGCCCGCTTCGATGCCCCAGCGGTGGCGGGCCCCGAGGTTGCAGCGCTCATGGACATTGTCTTGGCTGAGCGGTTGGCTGGAGAGCCAGGCGTGGCGCGATGTTTCGGTGACGGTCCTGGCCTGTTCATCGATCTTCTCCCAGCTTTCCTCACAGACCACCAGATTCAGCTTGAGACGCTGACGCCCGTTGGCAGCGAAGGCGTAGTCGATGTCGTTGACCCAGCTGAAGTGTTGTCGGCGTCTTCCCCAACCGCGCTGCACAACGAATAAGGATAGATCGTGCGCAGCCACGATCTGATCCGTTTGTTGGACGAGCCCGGGCCGGAGGGCTGAGCGCCCCTTCTGCAAATATCTTTTTTGGATTTACCACGCAGGCATAAACGCCGGAGGGCCGGGAGCGAGAAGTCCCGGCGCGCTGCTGGACAGGCAACGAAGATCTTGCGAATCCGGCCGTTTTGGCGTCCCGGCCACCGAACTCCGGGCGACCGCATCAATCAGCTTGGGGAAACTGAAGTCCCGAACGCGGCCAGATAGCGCTGTGAAGGCGGATTACATGATCAGATGGCGACCGCAACGACCGGTGGCACAGCAACGACACCGGACGACGTCGATCGAATCCGCGTCCTGACGATCACCATCACGGCGCCACAGCACGAGCAAAGCATCGCTGGCCGCTCCTTGCGCGGTGGCGTGAAGCGGCTGGGATCGAACTTCAGCAAGAGATGCAGCAAGCCGATCAGGCGCTTGCAATTGGCGTGCAGGAAGCCGAAATTGCGCGCGCGGCGAAAGCCTTTGGGCAGCACGTGCTGGAGAATCAGCCAGAGGAAATCAGCACCGGTGAGCGAGCGCTTTTCCGACTTGCCGGTTTTCGCGTTGCGATAGCGGAAGCTCACCCGGCCATTCTCGCAGGCAAGGATGTCCTGTTCACGGATGACACCGCGGTAGAGGTAGCGACCGAGGTAGATCAGCGCCTTCTCGCCGCTGCCCACCGATTGGCAGTGCGCCACCCATTCCCGCGGATAGCACGCCGGCAAGCAAATGCCGGCCGCCTCGATCGCCGCCAGCATTTTTGCCCGGAACACCTTGGCCATCGCCTTCTCGTTGAACAGATAGACGCCGTTCTTGCCGCGCCGCTTGCGTCGCCAGCGCTGCTTCGCTGCATCGAGCGCCGCCGCAGGGACGACGAGATGGACATGCGGGTGGAAGTCGAGCCGGCGCGAGTGCGTGTGCAGGACCGCGATCGCCCCCGGCGTGCCTTGTAACTGCCGGTCGTTCTGGCTAAAGCGGTGCACCGTTTCCCAGGCACAGCGCATCAACAAATCGAAGACGACGTCGGCGTGCGCTGCAGCGAGCCCACGCAATTCAGCCGGCAGCGTGAAGGTCAGCAAAAAGTAGTCGGCCGGGACGAGGCGCTGCATCTGACGTTCCAGCCATTGCTGGCTCTCGTGGTGCTGGCAGTGCGGGCAAAGGCGATGGCCGCAGGAATGCGGAACGAGTTTTTGGTGATCGCAGCCTTCGCACTGGACCTGCATCATCGGGCTGGCCGGGCTGCGGCAATCGCGCATCGCCGAGAGCGCCCGAAGCTGCTCGAAGCTCAGCCGGTGGCGAAATTGCGTCATGAAGTCCGCTTCGAACTGGGCGATGACAGAGCCGAAGCGGATCATCGCGGCGTCCCCTTGCCCACGCGATAGCCGTCCATCAGCGCGTTGATGCGCTCGATGGCGTGATGCCTGGTTTGATCCGTCAGATGGGTGTAGCGAACGGTCGTGAGAATCGAGTGATGGCCGAGAATGCGCTGCACCTCGGTGAGCTCGACGCCGGCCTCGACCAGGTGCGTGGCATAAGCGTGGCGCAAACTGTGTGGCGAAATGTTTTTTTTAGCCCGCAGGATTCGACCACCGCTTTCAGTGCTTTCTGAACGCCGCCGCGGTCGAGCGGCGTCCTGGCCGTGCGTGCTCCCGCCGAGCCGCCGCGGCGATTGGGAAACAGCAGGACGGGATGACGGTGGCGCTGCCAGAAACGGCGCAGGAGTTGGTAGGTGGCCGTCGGCAGCGGCACCAGGCGATCCTTGTTGCCCTTGGCATCGCGGATATGCACACGCCCGCGCGCGCCGTCGATGTCGGCGACCGTCAGCCGCAAGCCTTCGCCCAGGCGCAGGCCGAGACTGTAGAGGGTGAAGAAGAAGACCCGGTAACTGAGCACCTGCGTGGCCAAAAAAATCCGCTCGGTCTCCTCGACCGTGACGATGTCCGGCAGGCGCTGCGAGCGCGGCGGTTTGATCAGACCGGGCGCCACCCAGGGTTTCTTCAGCACGTGCTCGTAGTAGAACTTGAGCCCGTACAGATCGAGCTTGAGCGAACTCCAGGAGTGCGTCTCACGCAGGTCGGCGAAGTAATCCAACAGGTCGGACTCGCTCAGATCGTCGATCTGATGAGCGAAGTAGTCTCCCACCCGGCGCACGGCGCGCGAATACGCCTCGATCGTCTTCGGCTGCAAGCCCTTGAGCGTCAGGTGCTTCTGGTGGAGCTCGTAGTTCGTGTCAAAATTCGTCGTTGCGACAGCGGATATGTCTTCCATCTTGCGGTAACCTCGCATTCATCATGAACATCCCTCGGATGAGGGGCGAGGTGACATCTTGACTTCAACACGACTACAGCGCCGCCGTTTCCTCCGCGTAGCGGCTTCGTCCAACTTGTGGCTTCAGGGCGTGGAGCGCGCGGAACTCCTGCCAGACCGTGGACAAATCCTTGTCCTTGAGCACGATCATGAACTGCCAGTGGGCGCGCAAGCAGCGCCGCATCACCGGCCCGTTGGCGTAGAGGCCGTCGAGCAGGAGCAGGATCGGCAGGCGGGGGAACAGCGTCTTGAGCCGGTCGCTCAAGCGCACAAAGCCGCGCAGCTCGCAGTCCTGCTTTTGCGCTTCGGGTTCGCCCAGCGCGTGTTCGAGGAACTCGCTGAGCAGTGGGATGACCAGGCCGTTGTGGAAGGCAAAGCTGGCCTCGAGGACGTAGACGAAGTACTGGGTGTGACGGGTTTCGTCCTTGCCGACGGTACGTTGCAGGAGTTCCTCCGTCCAGAGGGTGTCGCCAGCGAGCTTCTGTGAGCCGTCGATGGCGATCGGATAGCAGTGGTCGATCAGATAGCGGCGAAAGTTCTTGCCGCGAATCAGCCGCCTCACCAGATCGACGTGGGCCTGTTCGAGCTGTTCAAGGTCAATGTCGCGCAACAGCCGAAACAGGGTGTCGGCGTGTGGCAGGGTATCGATCTCCGGGAACAGCAGGTGGAGGTTGGCCATGAACTGGGGACGGGATATTTCGCGGTTGGTCTCGCGCCGGGAGGAGAACTGAAAGACGAACATCAGCAAGCCGTAGAGCAGAAGCACGGTCAGCTTGTGCCGGCGCTTTTTGGGATCTCTCGGGTCGGGAATTTGTTCCAGTTGAGCGAGCAAGGCGGGCAGCTCTTTGCGCAGGAGGCGCATCTGTTTGCTCACGGCGTCCTCGCGGGCCTTTTGTTCCTCGTCGACGGTCGCGAAGGCCGAGCTTCTGTTGGGCAATGGAGCGGCTGAGTGGGGGACTTGTCCCGTTGCGCGCAGCTTCGCGTTCAGTACCTTCTCCTGCCGTTTCTTCTCTGAGCGCAGCTTCTTGATGGCCACGCGTGTCGGGCGACGGCAAGGTTTGCTCATGACCGCGGGCTCCCCGGCGCGGCACACAACGAGGCGCAAGCATCCGAGGTCAGCGCTTTGACCCACACCTGGCGGGGCGTGCTGTGATAGGACTGGCCAGGGCGGGCCAGCCCGCGCCCGCTGCTTGCCCCAAGCAACTGCCAACCGGCGGCACGGTAGCAGGTGCCGGCATAGTGACGCGGATCGACGAAGGTCTCCAGCAGCAGGGGCTCGAAGCCCCAGTGTTCGAGCCAGTCCGCGCGTGTGCGGCGCGCGAGTTGCCCGAGCACATGACTGGCCAGATGCGGCACCCGGACGTGCGGAAAGATCAGGAAGCGGCTGTTGTTCACCACCCGCGCCAGGTTCTCGCGGCGGGCCTGGGCCGTCCAGCCGATCCACTGATCGCGCACGGCCACCGCGCGGGCAGCACCGGACAGCAGGACGCAGCCCAGCCGCCGGTCGCCCGCCGTGATAAAGTAGCGCAGCCGGTAGCCGAAGGCCCCCTGGAAACCCAGCGGGTGCCAACGCGCCACCAGCGCATCCCACTGCGCCACCCGGGTCGCGTCGCGAACCACTTCCAGGGACACCGGCGCGAGCGCCGACAGGGCGCAGTGCACCGCCGGCTCGGCAACGGGGGCGACGGATGCCGAGGGCGGCGCGCAACGGCGCGGCGGCGAGGGCCTCAACGCAGGCAGTACCAGCAATCCGGCCGCCTGCAAACGCTCCAGGAAGTCCAGGCAGGCGCTGATCTTCGCCGTCCCCGTCAGGGTGGTCCAGCCCAGGTGCTCGCAGACCGTCGCCGCCAACTCCTTGCGTGCCAATCCCGGCAGCCACGCGACCGTCGCGCAGAGCTCGGCAATCTCCGTCGCGCTGAACACGCGACCACAGTGCACCCATTCCCCCGCACTCGTTGCAAGCATCGCAAAACCTCCGACTGAAGCGCAGATTGATTACGCTCCACCTATCCTGCCAGAAGTCCGCCCGGCTGTCTAGCCCTCTTGTGCGAAGGTTTTTTTTGCCTGCCCACCGCAACGCCTTGCCACTACTGGGCCGGCGTCGTCATGCTTCAGCGCTGAGATCATCCCAGCCCTTCGCGGCGCCGCTCGATGCTTATCTTCCGGCTGCTGGGCAAAGCCTCGCCAAGGCGTTCACTCGCGCGTTCACTCAGGCGGTCGTTTGTCGATCACCCGACGCGCCTTGCCAAGCGAGCGTTCGATGCCACCGATGTCGATGATGCGTACCTGCGCAGTGATGCCGATGAAGGATTTGATGTGGTGCTGCAGGGTGTTCGCCACGTGTTCCTTGTCCACCGCCAGCCGGTAGCGGTACTCCCGCTTGATCTCGACATTGACGTCGACGGCGTCGAGGTGACCATCACGCCAGACTTCGATCAGGTAATGCGGCGACAGCATCGGCTGCTTGAGGATCAATTCCTCGATCTGCGACGGGAAAACGTTGACCCCGCGAATGATCAACATGTCGTCCGAGCGGCCGGTGATCTTGTCGATCCGGCGCATCGAGCGCGCCGTCGGCGGCAACAAACGAGTCAGGTCGCGCGTCCGGTAACGGATGATCGGCAAGGCTTCCTTGCTCAGCGAAGTAAACACCAGCTCGCCGTGACTGCCGTCGGGAAGCACTTCGCCGCTGCTCGGGTCGATGATTTCTGGATAGAAGTGATCCTCCCAGATCACCGGCCCGTCCTTGCTTTCGGCGCATTCGCTGGCGACGCCGGGGCCGATCACTTCCGACAGTCCATAGAGGTCGATCGCGTCGATGCCGAAAGTGGTCTCGATCTCGCGGCGCATCAACTCGCTCCACGGCTCGGCACCGAAGAGCCCGATGCGCAAGCGCGTCGAATCGGCGGCGACGCCTTGTCTGCCGAACTCGTCGGCCAGATTGAGCATGTACGACGGCGTCACCATGATGATGTCGGGCTGAAAATCGGCGATCAGCTGCACCTGTTTTTCCGTTTGCCCGCCAGACATCGGGATCACCGTGCAGCCCAGACGCTCGGCGCCGTAATGGGCGCCGAGGCCACCGGTAAACAGTCCGTAACCGTAGCCGACATGCACCATGTCGCCGGGCCGCCCGCCAGCGGCATAAATCGAGCGCGCCATCAGCGTCGCCCACATGTCGATATCGTTCTGCGTGTAGCCGACGACCGTCGGCTGGCCGGTCGTCCCCGAGGAAGCGTGCACCCGCAGCACCTTCTCGCGTGGCACGGCAAACATCTTGAAGGGGTAGTTCTCGCGCAGATCGTCCTTGATGGTGAACGGGAAGCTGCTCAGGTCGGCGAGAGTCTTCAAGTCATCCGGGTGGACGCCGTGCTCGTCGAACTTGCGCCGATAGTGGTCGACATGGTCGTAGGCCTGGTGCAGCGACCAACGCAGGCGTTCGACCTGCAACGCCGAGATCTCGTCGCGGCTGGCGATTTCGATGGCTTCGTAAGCGGTACCCTGGCTCGCTGCGACCATTTCCTTGCTCTCCGTGGTGGCCAAAAGTGGAAACCCTAGTACAACTGCGGTCATCTTTCAACTGCCCGTCCGCAATCCTTAATGTGAAAGTCGCGCAAGCGACTCACGAAGCGCCCTTTTCTCCCTGCGCGAGACGGGTCTGGGAAAAGGGGGAGGGTGATGACATCCATCATCAGGATTCTCTCGACATGTCCTGAGCGTTAGGGAAAACGGCCGCGACGAACCCGCATGGTGGCCGCCGCCGACCCACGCGCGGGAAAAATCGGGTAGCCTTGGCGGCCCTCTTCGCTTCCGCCACCGATGCTCGCCCAGCAGTCCCGCCTGATTGTCGCGCACGCGACGCCAATGCTGATCGCGCAGCTGACGTCGATGGGCATGATGATCATCGACACCGCCCTTCTCGGCCACTACGGGACCGAAGATCTGGCGGCAGTGGCCGTTGGCGGCGGCATCTACATCTCGGTGCTCTTTGCCTTCGCCGGTATCCTGCAGGCCGTCGCGCCAAGCGTTGCCCACCTGCGCGGCGCCCGCCGCGAGCAGGAGATCGCCGGCACGCTGCAGCAGGCCTTCTGGCTGGCGCTGCTGCTGGCCATCCCCGGCGTACAGATCCTGCTCCACCCCGAGCCGCTGTTCGCGCTCTCGAGGATCGACGCGGGCGTCGAAGAGAAAGCCCGCGCCTACCTTAGCCTGCTCGCCGTGGGACTGCCCGGGGTACTCCTCTACCGAACTTTCCACGCCTTCTGCAACGCTCTCGGAAAACCCCGCCCACTGCTGGTCATCAGTGTCGTCAGCACCCTGCTGCACGCACTGCTGGCATGGTTGCTGGTCACCGGGCGTTGGGGCGGCGAAGCGCTCGGAGTCCTTGGCTGCGGCGTCTCGAACGCCGTCGTCGGCTGGTTCTCGATGCTCGCTGCTGCCGGCTACCTGCTGTTCGCCAAGGCGCTGCAGCCTTACCAACTGCTCGCCGACTGGCAGTTGCCACGCCGCCGCCCGTTGACGGAACTGCTGCGTCTCGGCCTGCCGATGGGTTTTTCGAGCTTCGTCGAGATTTCCTCATTCACGCTGATGGCCTTGTTCATCGCCCAACTCGGCGCAACGGTCGTCGCCGGTCACCGCATCGTCGCCAACCTCGCCGCGATCTGCTACATGCTGCCCCTGGCGCTGGCCATCGCCACGCTGGCCCAGGTCGGACATGCCGCCGGCGCACGCGACTGGCGGCGGGCCGAACTGTCGATCAGCGCCGGACTGCTGCTTGCCGGTGTGCTGTCGACGCTGCTCGGCCTCTTGCTGTGGCTGATCGCGAAGCCGCTGACCGCCGCCTACACCGACGATCCGGCGGTACAGGCGGTGGCCCTGGCGCTGATCGGCTACGTCGCCCTGTACCAGGTCTTCGACGCCATACAGACGATTGCCGCGCACGCCCTGCGCGGCTACAAGATTACGTTCGTGCCGATGCTGGTACACGTCGTCTGCTTCTGGGGCGTCGGCCTGTTCGGTGGCTGGTGGCTCGCCTTTCATGCCCGACAGGCAATGGGCGCCGCCGGCTTCTGGCTGGCCTCGCTGCTCGGTCTGATCCTGGCGTCGATTCTGCTCGGCTACCTGCTGCGCCGCGCCGTACGGGCGGTGAAGGCGTAGCCGCTACTGCCGGATGATGGCCGCAGGTTGGCCATCATGGTGCCCTCTGCCGACCCCGCCATGTCGTCCAAGGCCCGTGCGTCGCTTTCGACCATCCGGGTTCTGCTCCCATTCCCCGTTCATGGCGGTGGTCCGCCAGCTCGCGGCGAGGGCAGCACACGCGAATGTCGACCGGGTGATGATGGACGACAAACACACGCTCCGGGCTAAAGCTCTTGCCGCGGATTGCCGTTAGGTTTATTGCCTTGAGAAAAAGACGATTAACTTAATGTGACAGTCGCGCAAGCGACTCACGAATCGCCCTTCTCCCCTCGCGGGAGAAGGGTCGTGGAAGAGGGGAAAACGGTCATGACTTTCATGATCTGGGCTGTCTCGATTGTCATGACCGTTAGCAAGCCCTTCTCCCGTGAGCGCCTGCTCGCCACTTTGCAGCGCTGGCTGCCACTGGCAACAACAGCGACACAAACCGCTGCCGCAGCAGGCGACGCCGAAGCCCTGCGCAAGACGGCGCATGCGCTGAAATCCAGCAGCTCGAATGTCGGCGCCGAACAACTGGCAACGCTATGCAGGGAACTCGAAACACTCGCCCGCAAAGAAGCCGTGGACGGCGCGAAGCCACTGCTGGAAGTAGTAGAATTCGAGCTCCCGCGCGTACTCGCCTTGCTGGCGACCATCCTTGCCGAAAGTCCAGACCATGCAACTGCCTGAGGCAGCCACACGACCGAGAGTCCTAAGCGTCGACGACGACCCTGTGATGCGCATGCTCGAACAGGAAACGCTGGCGCAGTTCGACTTCGAAGTCAGCGTCGCGGCCGACGGCGATGAAGCGATCGAACTGCTGGCTGGGCCACCTCCCGCGCTGGTCCTGCTCGACGTCGACATACCGGGAGTCGACGGCTTTGCCGTTTGTAGACACATTCGCCAACGCTGGGACATGAGCGAGGTGCCGGTGATCATGGTCACCGGCATGGATGATATCGAATCGGTCAACCAGGCCTACGAGTCGGGTGCCAGCGACTTCATCTCCAAGCCGATCAACTGGCCGCTTCTCGGTCACCGGGCGCGCTACGTGTTGCGTTCGGCGCAGGAGGCGCGACAGTTGCGCACGCACGACTTCCTGGGCTCGGTTGCAACAATCATCGCCGCGACGGGCAGCGAGGCCAGCCAGCTCGAACTCGAACTGACCGAGAGCATCCTGATGGAGCCGGAGGCACGACGGATCGACGGTTTCCATCGTCGGCGCAAACTCGGTGTCCATTTTTCGATCGACCAGAGCTTCGTCCGCGGCCTGCCGGACAATGGCGATGATGCCGGTATCACCACTGCCATCATCGCCATGGCGCACAGCCTCGGGCTGGAAGTGATCGCGGAAGGCGTCGAAACCCGCGCGCAGCTTGAGTTCCTGCGCCAGGCCAACTGCCCGAAGATGCAGGGTTATTTGTTCAGCCGACCGCGGCCACCTGAAGGGTCGAGCATCTGCTACGGCAGGGCAGCATCAAGCCGCCGCCCTAAGCAAGCCCGGCAGGTGAAGAATTTGCAACGACCGCTTGCTGATCACCAGGACAAGAGAGAACGACAATGAGGTACGAGCACACTTTTGAGCAAAGCGCCGAGTTTCTGCGCCAGGCAGTGAAACGCATGAGCCAGCAGGGTGCCGGCCTGCACCCGTTCAGCTACGCGATCTGGTACGAATATGTGTCGGGCATCAATCGGGACCTGCAGATAGCACTCGACGCGCGCCTCACGACCGAAGGCAAGCTCGACGACCCCGCCGCCTGCGCGCTGTATTACAAACACGTCGCCGACCTGGACGCGAACACCGCGCTGCGTATCGGCGACAGCGTCGGCCATCTGGTCGACCAGGTAGCCGCCTCGGCAACCCATGCCGGTGATCAGGCCTCACATTACAGCGACTCGCTGGAACGTTGGGGCGAGACGCTGCAGCACCCGGCAAATGCCAAGGGGGCACAGCCATCCCCACCCGGTCTCGCCGACATCCTGCGCGGTACACGCGACATGCAGAAGGCGATCAGTGACCTGCAGGAGCAGCTGGCGAACAGCAGTCGTGAAACGCAGGAGCTCAGACAGGAGGTCGCGCGTGCCCGCGAAGAAGCCCTGGTCGACGGCCTGACCGGGCTGGCCAATCGCCGGGGATTCGATCTGGCCCTGACCGCCTGCCTGCAACAAGACCTCCCTTCCGGCCCCGGACCATGCCTGCTGATGATCGATCTGGACCGTTTCAAACGGCTCAACGATACCCACGGTCACCTGTTCGGCGACAAGGTGCTGGCCGGTGTCGGCGACATGCTCAGGGCCAATGTGAAAGGCAAGGACACAGCTGCTCGTTATGGTGGCGAAGAGTTTGCCGTGATCCTGCCACGAACGCCGCGCGGCGGCGCGGTCGGCCTGGCCGAGGCCTTGCGCGCATTGGTCGCTGCCAGCCGTATCAGGACCAGCGGCAGCAAGCAGCTCTTGATCGGCAACATTACCGTTTCCATCGGTATCGCCGATTACGTCGCTGGCGAGTCGGCCGCGGAGTTCATCGCACGCGCCGATCAAGCGCTCTACGCGGCCAAGGGCGAGGGTCGCAATCGTGTCAATCTGGCACCGCGCCCGCAGGCTGAAGTGGTCAACAAGTGAGCTGACGTCAGCCTCGGCCCTGGCGGGAAGCACATGAAATCGAGCTTGGCCATGAATGCTGCACTGGGCGACGCGCTGCGTGCGCTGATCGATGGCGACAGCGAAGAGCAGCCCACCGCGATCGACGCCGCCACACCGATTGGGGGTGCTTCGATCTCGCGCACGCTGCTGCTCGAGAGCGGCCAACGGCGCTGCTTCGTCAAATTGAATGACGCCAGCCTGCTCGACATGTTCGTCGCCGAAGCGGACGGCCTGCAGGCGCTGGCGGCCTGCCCGGCGCTGCGCGTGCCGCACGTCGTCGGCCACGGCTGCGCCGGCGGGCAGGCCTACCTGGTCCTCGAACACCTGCGCCTGCACGGCCTGCGAGAAGAGAAGCAGGTGGCGGCGGCGGGCCGCTCGCTCGCCGCACTGCATCGCATCAGCGGCCCACAGTACGGCTGGCATCGCGACAACTTCATCGGCAGTACGCCACAACACAACGCCGGGCGGGCTAGCTGGCCGGCGTTCTTTGCCACGCAGCGATTGCAACCACAGCTCGCACTCGCCGCAGCTCGCGGCTACCAGGGCAGACTGATCGCCAAAGGTGAGCGGCTGGCGGAGAATCTTGCCGCCTTCTTCGCCGCTCACCGGCCAAGCGCCAGCCTGCTGCATGGCGACCTGTGGTCCGGCAATGCAGCCATCGACGAAACGGGCAGGCTGGCGCTGTTCGACCCGGCGGCCCATTTCGGCGACCGCGAATGCGACCTGGCAATGAGCGAACTGTTCGGCGGCTTTCCGGAGCGCTTTTACGCCGCCTACCGCGAGGCCTGGCCAGTGCCCGACGGCTACCAACAGCGGCGAACGCTGTACCAGCTCTACCACGTACTCAACCACCTGAACCTGTTCGGCGGCAGCTACCTGCGCCAGGCAGAAGCGATGATCGCCTCGCTGTTGGCCGAAGTCGGCCGCTGATCGGCGCCGGCAAGTGCTACCCCCGCTGATCGCCGCCCTGCTCGAAGCCGATCGCTATCCGGACCCGGCGACCGGCGTCGAACTCGTCGAAACGCACGCCTCATGGCTGCTCCTGGCCGGGGCCTTCGCCTACAAGATCAAGAAGCCGGTGCTCCTGCCCTTCCTCGACTACAGCACGCTTGCCAAGCGCCAAGCCTGCTGCGAGGCCGAGCTGCGCCTGAATCGTCGCTTCGCGCCGGACCTCTACCTGCAAGTCGTCGCCATTGTCGGCACGGCGGCCGACCCGCAGATCGGCGGCAGCGGCGAGGCCATCGAGTTCGCGGTCAAAATGCGCCGCTTCGCCGAAGCGGGTCGACTCGATCGCCTGTGCGGGCGCCGAAAACTGCATGCGAAACAGATGTCCGCCCTGGCCGCCACGATTGCCGAGTTTCACGAGCGGGCGGCAGTGGCACCGGCCGGCACGCATTTCGGCGAACCCGAGCAGGTGCTGGCACCGGCCCTCGCCAATTTCTCCGAGCTGGCGCCGCTGCTGCCAGGCCGGGAAGAACAGACCCGGCTGGCACGGCTCGCCGCGTGGACGCACCGCGAATTCGAGCGGCTGGCACCCCGCTTCGCCGCCCGCAAAGCGGCCGGCCGGGTACGCGAGTGTCACGGCGACCTGCATCTGGGCAACCTGGTTGTGATCGACGGCAGCGTACGCCTCTTCGACTGCATCGAATTCAGTGAAGATCTGCGCTGGATTGACGTCGCCAGCGAGATCGCGTTCACCTTCATCGATCTCCTCGACCACGATCAGCCCGGTCTGGCCGCCTGGCTGGTCAACGAGTGGCTGTCCTGCAGTGGCGACTACGATGCCGTGCAGGTGCTACGCTTCTACGCCGTCTATCGCGCACTGGTGCGCGCCAAAGTGGCGGCGCTGCGGGCCACGCAGACGAGCAGTGATGGCGGCCACGCCGACCATTACCTGGCGCTCGCCGAACGCTTGGTCAACCCGCCACCTGCACGGCTGATCATCACCCACGGAGTCTCCGCGTGCGGCAAGAGTCGCGCCGCACGCCGAGTCTTGCTGCACGATCCCGCCGCGGCGACGCTACGCCTGCGCTCCGACGTCGAGCGCAAGCGCCTGTTCGACCTCGACGCAGCCGCGCGAAGTGGCTCGCCGGTAGACGGCGGCCTCTACACCAGGAACGTCAGCGAACTGACCTACCGCCGCCTGTACGAGCTAGCCGAGGAGCTGCTGGCAGCCAACTGGTCGGTGATCGTCGACGCCGCCTTTCTCGAACGCGCCCGGCGCGACAGCTTCCGAGCCCTGGCCGCGCAGGCGGCAGTCGCTTTCTTTATCGTCGCGCCACAGGCCAGGCCAGCGGTGTTGCGCGCGCGCATCCTCGGCCGCCTGCGCAAAGGTCGTGACGCCTCCGAGGCGACATTGGCCGTACTGACGCAACAGCTGGCCAGGATAGAAGCACTCGCTGCCGACGAAAGCGACTGCCTGTTGCAGAGTGCGCTGGACGCTTGAAAGCTGCATCGGCAACGGCCCAGCAAGCCGTCAATGGAAACGCCGAATGTCATTCGCCGACTGGCTCACTCGCCCACTCGCGCGCGGCAAGTGTCGATAAATTTTACACGGCATTTCTTGCCGTTAAAACGCAGCAACTCTAAGCTATTGCTTTAATGGCGTCACCTTATTTATGCCAAAGTGGCAAGGTTTTTGCTTCTATCAAGATACGTCTGCTTGCTGCGATAGCTGGAACGGTCTCCCGACGGGTCGCTGTGGACAGTAACGGCGGTGGCCGGCCAGCTTCCCACCTTCGGGCAGGACTCTTAACAAGCTTGCTTGGTTTGCAAATCTCTGAATTAACACATGACCAAATCTGCGAAGACAACTATTGACGAAGCACATCACGGCATTCGGCCTACTTCCGAAAGGCGGCGCAGCCTTGATTTGTCGGCTAGAATGGTGAGTCGCTTGGCTACTTGGCATTGAAAATGGGGGCGGGAACACTATGAATATGCTCAATAACTGGAAAACTCTGGAACTGATCACCCGTGAGGGCGAAAGACTGGTGTGCATCGAAGGGCGCGTGTATGGCACTAATCCGCGCTTTCCCTCGTCCTCGCACATCAGGACGTCGCCGATCACTGGCCACAGATTCGAGTCCAATTCGATGGTCGTGATGACCAAACGCGGCTCGGAGTATCTACTGGGCAAGCCCGACCCTGCGGAGACTTTTGCGCAGCAGCGCCTGATGCGACGCCTGTCGCGTTTGAGCCAGCAAGCGCCTTCAGCTTTCAACGAGCTCGAGTCGCAACTTACCGGTTACGTCGAGGTGCAAAAGGACAGCACGACCAAGGAAAGCTGAGACGACCTCAGTAGCGCTCGCTGTAAACCTGAAAAAAAAAAAAGCAACCCGCCGCAAACCCACACGTTCACGGCGACGGCGCTGACCACGGCGCGTCTTGACGTCGAAAAGCGTCCAACAGCGTTTCCAGTTCCGGTAGCAGTGCCTCGCTTTGCGTCGCCAGCCAGTCATGAACACCTTCGGCTCGGCGCCCCGGCAGCGCCTCAACGACCAGTTGCATGGCGACGGCCAAGTCGTTCTGCTGCCCGAGCTGTTCCTGCAGGGCGGTAAGCGACTGATGATAGTTCTGCAACACGGGCCCGGCGAAAATTGGCGAAAAGAATTCGAGCGCGTAGCGCAATTGCTTGAACGCCAGGCGCAGACGGTGACGAGCCTCGTCGCCGCCCTGCTGTGCCTCTGCGGCGCGCTGGTTGACGCGCTGGGTACACTTGTTGAGCCAGGCGGGAACAAAGTCTCCCAGCGAACCGCGCTTCGCTTCGGGCAACGCCTGAAGAGCTGCCGAGAAGTCGAGCAACAGACGCGAATAGGTGGCCGACTTGAAAGCGGCTCGCGCGGCCCGGCGATTGTTCGTGCAGCGCCGGCGGGCGTAGCGGAACAACAACTCTATTTTCGTCTGATCTTCTGCCCGGTCGGCAAAGGCCGCACTCAATAGCGGCGCGGTATCGGCCAGGAAAACGTCCCAGTTGCGTACCCCCCCCAGATGTTTGGCGAGTTCTTGCCAGAGAGGATCAAAACGGGCCACGAATGGTGCCGGCAGGTGGCGCTGCCAGACACGTACGGCCGACCGCAGGCGGCGAATGGCGACGCGCGCCTGGTGCACAAACTCGGGCGCATCGGTCGCGAGAATACCTTGCTCGTTGCTCTGCAACTGGTTGACGCAGGACAGGGCAATGCGACGAAATGCGCTGATGCTCGACAAGCTGGCGTCGATCGCAACCGGCAGCGCTTTGGCCGCGGTCATCGGCGTGTCGAGCATCAGGCGATAGGCGCGATCGGACTTGCTGCGAGCTTCCGGATGCAAAGGCAGGCTGGCCTGCAGCGCAACGGCCAGGTCGAAAAGATCGCCGATGGCTCCGGACAGCAGCTCCAGCTCGACCTCACGGATTGGCTGGCGACGACCGCTGGCCTCGATCGTCCCGCGGTCGAGCGCCAGTTCGATGCGCACGCCCTCGCGCGGTTCCAGCAGCCAGGTGTGGCGCTGGAAGCGGGTGACAAACGCCGACTGCAACTGATCTCGCAAGGACTCGAGAAGATCGCGAACAGCGCTTTGGTCGACATGCGAAAAGTCGAACTCGCCGGGCCGACCAGGGCACTCCCACTCCTGGCGCTGGGCCAGCCCACCGCTGAGTTGAGCAGCAGTCTTGACGCCCAACAGCCAGTCGCCCCCTTGCTGACGATAGCGCACGATCAGCCGCTCGCTGCGCAGGCGGCAATCGGGCGTATCGTAGTAGGTATTGATCAGCAGTTGCCGCTGCGACGGCACGCCCGACAGCAAGACATGGCGGCTCAACTGGCTGGCCGCGCGCGCCGACAGCGATAGCTTCATTTCGGTTTCAGTGGCCATGGCGAACCCTCGTAGAGGAAAAGGCATGCCTTCCCCGGGTCATATTATGTCGTCTCCCCTGGCGTCAGCCCGTCATCGCTCCCACTGCAGCGAGCCCGGCAAAGCCGCACGCCGTCACGTAGATTAGCACAGGAATATTTCTTTTCCTGTTTTCGGCAGCCGGTCGCGCCAAGCTGACCTTGTCGGCGAGCAAACGCAGCTCGTCGAGCCAAATGGCGGGCCTATGGTTTACCATCAATGGCCACCTCCGTTCCGCCATATTCCATCTTGCCCGCTGCTCATAACCCGACCGCCCACACCAGCCATGCCATTACGTCCCGACGATCTCGACCTTATCACCACCCAGACCCTGGCCCATTACGACCAGCGCGCCGAGGACTTCCGTGCAGGCACTCGCGAGCACGACGTGACGCAAAACATCGCCGCACTGTTGCGCCATATCCACGGCCAGGCACCTTTCACGGTTCTCGACTTCGGCTGTGGGCCGGGCCGCGACCTCAAAGCGCTTACCCAGCTCGGCCATCTGGCGATCGGACTCGACGGCTCGCGGAACTTCGTCGACATGGCACGCCAGGACAGCGGCTGTACGGTCTGGCAGCAGGACTTCCTCAAGCTCGATCTGCCTGAAGCACACTTTGACGGGGTCTACGCCAATGCCTCGCTGTTCCATATCCCACGCCAGGAACTGCTACGCGTCCTGCGACAATTGCGCGCCACCCTCAAGCCCGCCGGGGTCTTGTTCTGCTCGAACCCGCGTGGCGACAACGAGGAAGGCTGGAGCAGTGGCCGCTACGCCAGCTACCACGACCTCGCCGCCTGGCGCGAACACATGGCGGCGGCGGGCTATCTGGAGATCGAACACTATTATCGTCCGACCGGCCTGCCGTGCGCGCAGCAACCCTGGCTGGCGAGCGTCTGGCGTCGGACCAGCGCATGAAGCAAAATGGCGCTTCCTTCCGCAAGACGGCAGACGGGCACTTTTCTGTTCGTGAGTCGCGGACGCGACTTTCACATTAAATGGCACTCTGACCATGCAAGATAAACGCTTCTCGAAACGCAACGCGCAGCTCAAGGCAGGGCCCCGAATCGCCGAGGCGATTCTCGACTTCGTCGGCCAGACACCGCTCAGTACGGAACTTGAAGCACGCAAACCGGAACTTCGCGCGCGCGCGATTGCCGCCAGCGCAGCACGACGCGCTGCCGTGACGTCCAGCGGACTCAGCCTGCCGCCCGGCCCGCTCGGCTGGCTGACCCTGCTTCCGGAACTGCGCTCGCTGTGGCAACTGCAGACCCAGCTGGTCGCCGACATCGCCGCTTGTTATGGAAAAACTGCAGAATTGGGCCGCGAGGAAATGATCTACTGTCTTTTCCGGCATACCGACGCGCAAGCGGTTCGCGACCTGGTCGCCCAGATCGGGCAACGTTTTGTCGTTCAGCGGGCTTCGCGGCCGCAGGTCCAGGCGGTAGTGCTGAAGATCGGCATGCACATCGCGCAAAGGCTGATCGGCAAGGGGATTTCCCGCTGGATACCGGTTTTTGGCGCGCTTGGCGCTGGCGCCTACGCTTACTACGACACCACGCAGGTTGCCGACACGGCGATCGAGTTCTTCGCCGGGGTCATCGATGTTGAGGCCGAGGACGCCAGGGTGGTCGGCGACGACGAGCGGGACGTCGACGACGAGCGGCGCTGGCAGCGTTAGCGCGACTACGCTGCTAGAATGACTCTCCGTGTGTGACAGCGGACTACGCTGCAGACAGCATGTGTCAGGGGGCCACCAGCAAGCATCTTGAGGAATGGGCGAGCCCGCGAACGGTCATCGTCTTCTCGCTGCTGTTTGTCGCGGCCTTGTGGGCTGCCGTGAGCTTCTGGATCGTCTCGGCTCGCGATGAACGCGTCGCCACGACGCGCGAATCCCTGCAGCGCATGACCCACGCCGTCGAAGACCAGACGCGGCGGCAGTTTCGTCTGGCCGAGGTCATTCTTGCCGCGTGTGCCAACTGGCTGGCGGCAGACCCCGACCTCGACCCAGCCAGTGCCCCCGGTTTTCGGCGCTTGCTCAAGGACTTTCGCGACCACACGGCCGCCACCATAGAGATTCGCCTGCTCGCTGCCGACGGCACGGCGAGTAGCCCCACTTTCCGACGCCTCCGAGCCATTGGCAAACGTCGCCGACAGCGACTACTTCAGAAGCACGCCGGCAGGCGGTGGCCTGTTCATCGGCGCCCCCACACGCAGGAAGCCGGAGGGAAATCCCGAACTACCCATCGCCAGCCGTCTGCCCACGCAGGCTTTCCCAATCCTGGTCGCGGTGATTGACCTGAGCAAACTGACGACCGTGTACGAGAAACAGCGCCGCAAGCCGGGCGGGGTAATCACCCTCCTCCGCTCTGACGGCACAATTCTGGCACGAGCACCCGACGACCCGCGACTGCTCGGCCAAGCGATCACCGGCGTCACGCTTCCCGGCGCGCAGCTCCTACAGAAGGAACAGGCGGTGGTGCTCGAGGAGAGCAGCGACAAGCAGCGGCGACAGTTCACCAGCTACTCGTCGGTCCCCGATTTCCCCTTGCTGGTGGCCGTCTCGGTAGCCTACGACGAGGCACTCGCGCTGTGGCAGAAACAAACCCTGTGGATCCTCATGCTGGCCACCTGCGTCACCGTGCCACTGGCCGTGGTGGCTTTTCGATCCTTGCAGCTGCTGCGCACGCTGGCCAATCAAGACGCCGAGCTGCAACATCTGGCGACCACCGATCGGCTGACCGGCGTCAGTAGCCGGCAGCACTTCGTCGCAGCGTTCCACGCGCAATTGCAGCAAGCAGAGCGTGCGCAGAGACCGCTATCGATCCTGGTAGTCGACATCGATTTCTTCAAGCGCATCAACGATGGTTATGGCCACGCCACCGGCGACCAGGCGCTGATCTCGTTTGCCGAGGCCGCCACCACCTGTCTACGCGGCGCGGATATGATCGGGCGACTCGGTGCCGGAGAGTTTGCCATGCTCCTGCTCGACACCGATATCAGCGCAGCGATCGCGGTTGCCGAGCGCATCCGCAAGGCGGTTGCCGACATCTCGATCCCGACCGAGAACGGCACCGTCCAGTTCACGGTCAGTGTCGGCGCCAGCCAGGCCAGCGCCACGGACCAGTCGTTCGAGGACGTGCTGAAGCGCGCCATCGAGGCACTGCACGCTGCCCGAGCCAGCGGCCCCGATCAACTGGCAGTCGTCTGAGTCGCCGCTGGCCGCCTAACGGTCATGACACGTGGCGACACCCCAAGTCATGAAAGTCATGACCGTTTCCCTCCACTGGCAGTGCGCATTCCGGCTTGCACGCCGGAATCGTTCGACGGGCTGGGCGCATGCGCCCAGAATTCCCCGTCTCACCCCCGACCCTTCTCCCGCGAGGGGAGACGGGAGTTTCGTGAGTCGCGTGCGCGACTTTCACATTAAACCAGCACGCAATGACGGTGGGTGGGAAATGGTTGCCGAAAGTCGGTTGCCGAAAGTCTCATCAAGAATGCAACACTACATCAACGACCCCTCCACTCCGCCTTGCGTTTGCCGATAAAGGCATCGATTCCCTCGCCCGCGTCTTCGCTCATCATGTTGCAGGCCATCACTTCGGAGGCGTACTGGTAAGCGCCTTCGAGACCCATTTCGAGCTGTTTGTAAAACATCTGCTTGCCCATGCCAATGGCCACCGACGACTTGGCGATGATCGAGCCGGCAAGCCTGTCGACCTCGGCATCGAGCGCGTCGCCAGCCACCACGCGATTGACCAGCCCCTGCTGTAGAGCGGCCCGTGCATCGATGAAATCGCCGGTGAGCAACATTTCCAGCGCCTGCTTGCGCCCCAGGTTGCGCGACAGGCCGACACCCGGCGTCGCGCAGAACAGGCCAACATTGATTCCCGAGGTCGCAAAGCGCGCGCTGTCGGCGGCAACGGCGAGGTCGCACATCGAAACCAGCTGACAGCCGGCCGCGGTGGCAATGCCATGCACGCGCGCGATCACCGGCTGTGGCATCTGGGTCAGGGCCATCATCATCCGGCCGCAGCGCCGGAAGAGGTCCTGCATGAAAGCCTTGTCGTGATTGGCACGCATCTCCTTGAGGTCGTGTCCGGCACAGAAGGCCTTGCCGGCCCCGGCAATGACCAGCACGCGCACGGCTGGATCAGGCGCGATGGCGTCAATCTGCGCCTGCAGGGCGGCGATCATCGCCTGTGATAGCGAGTTGAACTGCTGCGGGCGGTTCAGAGTCAGCGTGGCGACGCCCTGGTGATCGCTGCGAACAACGTAGGGGTCGTCCTGAATTGGCATATCGGTGCTCATCTTGCCTCCTTGCTCTGTCGATAGAAAAAGCTTCTGCGCGGGCCAGGGCAAAGCCCCTCAGTCAGCGATCGTCGCCGGGCACTGCTTCAGCCGGCCAAGTTTCTCGAGTTCCTGCAACCAGCCGGCGAGTTGCTGCCCGAGGGCGTTGCTGGCCACAACCAGGGCGCCCACGCCGCCACTGGCATCGGCGCCGGCTGCCGGCTGCTCGATGCTGAACGCACGTTCGGCGACGATCTGGTGCCTGGCGTCAAGTATACGCGCCGTTCCCTGCAACACGCCACGACTCAGCAGCGGCGTCTCAAAGACCTGCGAGAACTCCTGCAGCTCAAGGCGCAGCAGGCAGCTGACGGCTGTACGTCCGCTGCTGTCGAGCAGCCCCAGTTGTTGCCGCAGGTGCTGCGCGAGCAGCAGTCCGGGCGCACCAGCCCAGCGGCTGGCGGCGTAGCTACGCAACTTCAGAGGATCGTCGTAGAGCAGGCGATATTCGATACTCGGCGAGTCAAACCAGTACGCTGCGCGAATCTCGAGAGCCAGCTTCGACCAGCCGCTGCCTTCGGCCAGACGCGCGGCCGGCAAACCGAAGTCATAGACCTCGGCGGGGGTGTTGTTGCGTGCCCCGCCTGCGCAGGCGGCGAGCAACAGGCACGCTGCAAGGCAGATCGACCGTCTCTTCATGGAGATCCTTCACGCTTTGGTGGGGCTACGAAACCGGCTTCGCCGGGTCCGGGCGAATGCTTTGGCGAGCCAAAAACGAAACTTTGTGGCGCATCCTCGAGCATCTGCAACACCCGCTGCAATTGTCGCGAGTTGGCCGACAACTCGCTACCGAGTTCGTTGAGACGCGGCGCGAGCGCGGCGACCCCGCTCGGCGACGGGTCGCCAAGCAAACCATCGACGCGCTTGCTGACCGCCTGCAAACGCACGACCAGTTCACGTGTTTCGAGCAGCAATGGTGTCGCATGGCCCGCCGCCTGCTCGGCATGAGCCAGCGTGGCGTTGAGCCGACGCAGGCTTTCCGGAGTTTGCGCCAACAACTGACGAAACTCGCTGATCGTTTCGTTGGCGTTGGCGGTGGTCGCTTCGAGATTGGCCAGAATACCCGCGAAACGTTGCTGGTTGTCGTTGTCGAGCAGTTTGTTGGCCTTGCCAAGAAACTCTCCGGCCGCGCGCAAGGTGGCACCACCAGCATCGGACAGTTCCTCGATCAGCGATGGCCGCATGAGAATGCGCGAAGCCTCCCCGGCATTACCCGGCAGTGGCTGCGGATCGGCGCCGGTTTCTTCGAGCAGGACATGCGCAATGCCTGTTACTCCCTGATAGCCCATTTTGGCAACCGTCCCACGCGTCACCGGTACCGAATCGTTTACGCTGATGCGAACGAGGATGTTGCGCACATCATCCGGGTCGAGTTCAATGGTCTGCACTTTGCCGACGCGAATGCCGCGGTAGCGGACCTGTCCTTGCAGGCTCAGTCCGGTAACGTTCTGCCGCGTCACCACGATATAGTCGCGGCTGGTCTCGTGCTTGCCGCCGATCCACCACACCGAGAGCACCACCGCAACTCCCAGCAACAGGGTGAACAATCCGGCCAGCAGCGCGTGCGAACGGTTTTCCATGGCTAGCTCGCCTCCTGTCGAATCGCTGCCGCGGCGCGCTTCGGAGCAAAGAAGTTGCGCACGAAGGGATGATCGACGGCCAGCACTTCTGCCGCCGTGCCGCAGGCAACGATCTCCTGATCCGCGAGTACCGCCAGACGCGTCGCCAGGCCAAGCAGGGTATCGAGATCGTGCGTCACCATGACCACCGTAAAGCCGAGCTCCTGCTGCAGTAGTTTGAGCAAGGTGATGAAGTTCTCGCTACGGTCGGGGTCGAGCCCGGCCGTCGGTTCGTCGAGAACGAGAAGTTCCGGTTCCAGGGACAGGGCACGCGCCAGCGCCACGCGCTTGATCATCCCGCCCGACAATTCCGCAGGCATCAGCTGAGCGTGGCGCGGCTCAAGTTCGACCATCGCCAGTTTGAGCAGGACCAGATCACGAATCATTGCTTCGTCAAGGGTGCGCAGTTCGCGCAGCGGAAAGGCGATATTGTCAAAGACCGAAAACGCCGAAAAGAGTGCGCCTTGCTGAAAAAGCATTCCGAAGCGGCGGCGAAGCGCTCGCCCCTGCTCATGATCGCCGTCGAACAGCGTCTGGCCAAAGAGTTTAAGCGTCCCCGCGCTGGGCCGCAACAGACCGACGATCTCGCGCAACAAGGTCGTCTTGCCGCTGCCCGAGCCGCCGACCAGGCCGAGTATCTGCCCGGCTTCGACCGCGAGATCGATGTCGCGATGAATCACCACCGCATCGAAGCGCGTACACAAGCCGCGAATTTCGATGGCCGGTACCGTTGTTCGGGCCACCTCTCCTGCTGCGCTCACAGCGGCAGTCCGATATTGCGAGTCAGAATTGCAGCCACGGCGTCGACCAGAATCGCCACCGTGATCGCCGTCACCACCGAAGCGGTCGTCTGCGAGGACAAGCTTTCGGTATTCGGCTTGACTCTGAGGCCGAAGTGACAGGCAATCAAGGCAATCAGAAAGCCGAAAATCACGCCCTTGCCCATACCGATCCACAGATTGGCGACCGGCACCACCTTGGGCAGGGTATCAATGAAAAAGCCATACGACAGGTCCATCTGCAAATTGGCCGAAACCATGCCGCCGAAAATCCCCGCCGCCGAACACCAGATCACCAGCAGCGGCATCGCCACCGAAAGCGCAGCGACCTTCGGCAAGACCAGGCGCTGGCTTTGCGAAACGCCCATCGTGGCCAGCGCGTCGATCTCGTCGGTGACCCGCATGACGCCGATCTGGGCCGTCATTGCCGACCCCGAACGACCGGCGACGAGAACGGCGACCAGCACCGGCCCCAGTTCGCGCACGATACTGATGCCAAGCAGATTGACGATGAAGACGTCGGCACCAAAGCTCGCCAACTGCAAGGCCGAAAGGTAGGCCAGAACGACTCCGATCAGGAAACCGATCAAGGCCGTCACCGGCAGCGCCTGCGCACCGCTCTTGAAGAGGTTTGCCGAAAATTCTCGCCAGGGGATGTCCCCTGGGTGCCGACAGAGGTAAAACAGGTCCAGGACAAGCTGGCCGATCAAGGCCACCAGGCCGGTGAAGTGACTGGCCGCGGCGAGGACCAGCCGACCGACGGCGAGCAGCACCGACAGGCCGTCGCGCGAACGCGCCGACGGGAGATCAAGCGGCATGAGCTCAACACGCGTAATCAAGGCTCGATGCCGGCTCGAAATGATCAGCGACGGCGGCCACTGTCGGCCCCAGGCGCGCCACAACAGAATTCCGCCGGCGCTGTCCATACGCGCGATGGCCTGCAGGTCCCACGCCGGATTGCCGGCTGCCAGCTCGCGCAGGCGCCGCTCGAAGCTGACAATCGGCTGCGGCATCGTCGCCAGCGTCCAGTCCCCGGACAGGCGCAACTGCAGCCCCCCCGGCTGCTGCACCAGATCGATCGCGGCGACGTTCATCGGAGCCTCACTGGCACGTCCCTGCAGGCGGCAGGGCAGTGAGCTGCAGCTCACTGCCGATACCACCCCAGAGCAGGGACTCTTCGCGCAAAGCGGCAAGAGCCAGCGGGTTAGCGTCCAGCCAGGCGGCCGCGACAGCGAGCTGGAAACCCACGGGCGACTCGCGGATCACCAGCTCTGGCGGTGCCTGCTCGTGACGCGAACGATGCAGCAAGACCGCCAGCCGAAGACAGAAGAGCAACCGCCAGTTCGGATCACCGGCAGGCAGCGAGGCCATTTTCTGCAGCCTGCCGCGCTGGCCGAGAAGCAGCAGCGCCAGGCGCGACTGATCGCGCTGCGAAAATCCCGGCATGTCGGCGTTGCTCACGAGATACGCGCCATGCTTGTGAAAGCTGCCGTGCGCCACCGAAAGGCCGATCTCGTGCAGGGAGACGGCCCAGCGCAGGAAGTGGACTTCGCTCTCGTGCTCAGGAGAATCGAGCTGTATCAGTTGTCCGAGCACGGCCAGGGCGGTACGCTCGACGCGCCGAACCTGCTCCTCGGCGACCCGATAGCGGCGCATGAACTGCGCGACGGTCAGGTCGCGCGTGTCATGATGCTCGAAACGGCTGCGCAGATCGTGCAGGACGCCGAGTGGCAAAGCCCCCGCCGAATAGGTCATTTGTTCAAGTTCGAGCGAGGAAAACACCGCCGACATGATGGCCAGGGCACCGGGGAAGATTTGCAGGCGTTCGCGGTGCAGGCCTTTGAGCGGCAGCCGTTCCGCCGCGCCGGCGGCGATGATCATCTGCCGCAGGCGGGTCAGCCCCTGGCGACTGATGCCGCCGCAGCGCTCAGGGTTGAGGCCGTTCAACTCAAGCACGGCGGCAAGTTCCTGCGCCGAACCCGAGGCGCCGACGGCCTCGTGCCAACCGCAGCCCCGGTAGTCGGTGACCACCGCTTCGATCTGCCGAGCGGCCGCCACTTCGGCGGCGCTGAAGCGCTTCTGGTCTACCTTCCCGCTCGGGAAGAAACGCTGACGGAAATTGATCCCCCCCATGAATAGCGACTCCATCAGCAAGGGTTCGGACCCCTGGCCAATGATCAACTCGGTCGAGCCACCGCCGATATCGACCACCAGACGCCGATGCGGCGCGGCCGGCAGTGCATTCGCGGCGCCGATGAAGATCAGCCGGGCTTCCTCGCGCCCGGCGATGATTTCGATCGGGAAGCCGAGCGCGGCCTCGGCTTGCGGCAGAACGAGGGCGGCATTGCGCGCGACGCGCATCGCGTCGGTAGCCACCGCTCGCACCTGCTCCGGAGCGAAACCGCGCAGCCGCTCGCCAAAACGGCGCAGGGCAGCAAGCGCGCGCTGCTGTGCGGCGTGATCGAGGATTTTCTCCGTGCTCAGACCGGAAGCCAGGCGAACAGGCTCCTTCAGGCTATCGAGCGTGTGAATCTGATCGCCAACGATACGCCCAAGTTGCAGGCGAAAAGTGTTGGAACCCAGATCGACACCGGCAATCAGTTCGTAACTCATGCCCGTTCTTCTTCTGTCCACACGGCGAAAGAGGTTTGCAGGATGAGCATGTTACCACCGCCGACAGCCCTGCCAGCACGCGACACCTGATCAAACAGCCCCGTTCTGACAACAAAACAGGGCTATTGGCGACCAGCGATAGAGCGATGGTTGTAATATGTTTGCTGTCTTCAGCAAGCCTGCCTGATCCATCAATTTTCGCGGAAGGAACCCATGAATACCGTCGCCACGCCCACCGAAACCTCTCTCACCAAGGCCACTGACGGCTTCCCGTCGGACTACTTCCAGAATCGCGAGATGGGGCTGCTGGCTTTCAATCGGCGCGTGTTGTGGCAGGCCAGGAACCCCAAAACCCCACTGCTCGAACGTTTGCGTTTCCTGTGCATCGTCAGCAGCAACCTCGACGAGTTCTTCGAAATCCGGGTTGCCGGCGTCAAGGAGCAACTCAAACTGGGATCGGTAGCGCTCACCACCGACGGCAAGACGGCGCGCGAAGTCTACGCCCTGGTCAGCGACGAAACACACGCCCTGGTCAAGGAACAGTACGCGCTGTTTAATGAAGAGATCCTGCCGCAGCTGGCGAGTGAAGGCATTCGCTTCCTCAAACGCGGCGACTGGAGCCCCGCCCAGCGCGAATGGATCAGCGCCTTCTTTTTCCGCGAAGTGATGCCGGTGATCACCCCGATCGGCCTCGACCCCTCGCACCCCTTCCCGCGCGTGCTCAACAAGAGCCTCAACTTTGCCGTCGAACTCGAAGGTCGTGATGCTTTCGGGCGCAGCTCGAACGCGGCCATCGTGCAGGCGCCACGTGTCCTGCCCCGCGTCATCCGGCTGCCACGCGAACTCGGCGACAGCGAATACTGCTTCATCTTCCTGTCGTCGATCCTGCATGAGTTCGTCCACGAGTTGTTCGCCGGCATGAAAGTCCTTGGCTGCTACCAGTTCCGCGTCACGCGCAACAGCAACCTGTTCGTCGACGAAGAAGCGGTCAAGAATCTGCGCGCCAAGATCCAGGGCGAATTGCCGCAGCGACACTTTGGTAATGCGGTCCGCCTCGAGGTCGCCAACAACTGCTCGGAAACGATGGCCGAGTTCCTGCTCGGCCAATTCGACCTCACCGAGCGCGACCTCTTTCGGGTCGCCGGGCCGGTCAATCTGGTCCGCCTGATGCAGGTTCCCGACTGGGTGCTGCGCGACAACCTCAAGTTTCAACCCTTCAAACCCGGCACACCGAAAGTGCTGCAGAAGAATGCCAACCTGTTCGACGCCATCCGCGGCGGCGACATCCTGCTGCACCATCCCTACCAGAGCTTCAATCCAGTCATTGAACTACTCGAGCAGTCAGCCGCCGACCCGCAGGTGGTGGCCATCAAGATGACCGTTTACCGAACCGGCACGGACTCGGTGCTGATGCAGTCGCTGTTGCGCGCGGCACAGAATGGCAAGGAAGTCACCGTGGTCGTCGAACTGATGGCGCGCTTTGACGAGGAAGCGAACATTGGCTGGGCGACCAAGCTTGAAGAAGTCGGCGCGCACGTCATTTACGGCGTTGTTGGCTACAAGACGCACGCCAAGATGCTGATGATCGTCCGCCGCGAGGAAAGCAAGGCCGGCGGCAGCGTCCTGCGCCGCTACGTGCACCTCGGTACCGGCAACTACCACCCCAAGACGGCCCGCCTGTACTCCGATTTTGGTCTGCTCACCTGCAACGAAGACATCGGTGCCGATGCCAACGAGGTGTTCAAGCAGCTTACCGGCCTCGGCCGCGCGCAGACCCTGAAGCACCTCTGGCAGGCGCCTTTCTCGCTGCAACCGAATGTCGTTGCCGGGATCCGTGCCGAAGCCGAGGCAGCACGCACCGGCAAGCGTTCACGAATCATCGCCAAGATGAATTCGCTGCTCGAACCCGAGACCATCGCTGCTCTCTACGAAGCCTCGCAGGCCGGCGTCAAGATCGACCTCATCGTCCGCGGTGTCTGCGGCTTGCGTGCCGGCGTCAAGGACCTGTCCGAGAACATCAACGTCTGGTCGATCATCGGTCGACAACTCGAACATCATCGGGTGTTCTATTTCTTCGCCGACGGCGAAGAAAAAGTCTATCTATCGAGCGCCGACTGGATGGAGCGCAATTTCTTCCGCCGCATCGAGCTCGCTTTTCCGATCCTCGACCGCAAGCTGAAGCGCCGGGTAATCACCGAGGGGCTGCAGATCTACCTCACCGACAATACCCTGGCCTGGGAACTCGGAGCGGATGGCAGCTATCATCAGCGGCGCGGCTCACGGACCACTCCGCATTCGTCGCAAGCCGAGCTGATTGAACTGCTGAAGGACTGACGAGCAGCTGAAGCACTGGTCAGCGCCGGTCTGGCAAAACCTGCCAGGCCGGTGGTGCGACTCAGGCGCGCCTTGCAGCCACCACGCCCTCGACACCGTGCAGCAGGCTCAGCGTGCGGTTGAGCTGCGGGATGCTGCCCACTTCGGCAGTGAAGCGCATCAAGGCCTTACCCAGCCTGGACTGCGTATTGACCGCGATAACGTTGAGTTTTTCGCGCGCGAGGACGTCCGAGACGTCGCGCAACAAGCCTTGACGATCGTGAGCGTCGATGACGATATCGACCGCAAAAATACCTTCCTCGCCGCCGCCCCAGGTGGTTTCGATCACCCGCTCGGAATTCATCGCACGCATGTTCGAAAAATTGCTGCAATCGGCACGATGCACCGACACCCCTTTGCCACGCGTGACGAAGCCGACAATGGGATCCGGTGGCACCGGCTTGCAGCAACCCGCCAGCTGCGTCAGCAAACGCCCCATGCCGACGATCAGAATGCCCTTCTCGGCGTCATCGCTTGGCCGCAATCTGGACACCGCCAACTCGGCGAGATCGTCTTCGTCCGGAGGTGCCTCGCCGCCACGCACCGCCAGCTGCAACTGGCGCATGTTCAACTTGGCCCGCGCAACGGCAATGAACAGGTCGTCAGGGCGGGCAAAACCGAGCCGGTCCGAGAGCTCGTCGAGACTGACGCTCGATTGCCCCATGCGCTGCAGCTCGCGAGTCACCACCGCCCGCCCCTCGGCGAGCATGTCCTCGAGCGCCAGATTGGCAAACCACTGCCTGACCTTGGCGCGCGAGCGATGAGTGAACACGTAGCCCAGCGAGGTGTTGAGCCAGTCGCGTGACGGGCCGCCGTGCTTGGCCAGAACGATTTCGACGCGCTGTCCGGTGGTCAGTTGCGTATTCAGCGGCACCAGTGCGCCATCGACCTTGGCGCCGCGGCAGCGATGGCCGATGTCGGTGTGCACGCGGTAGGCAAAATCCACCGGCGTCGCACCACGCGGCAGGTCGACGACGCGCCCCTGTGGGGTCAGGATGTAGATCGTGTCGTCGAAGGCCGCTTTCTTGTAGTGTCTGACCCAGTCCGACGAATCGACGGACTCGTCCCGCCAGGTAAGCAGTTGCCGAAGCCAGGCGATCTTCTCATCGTAGCGGTCTTCCGGGGTCGCCTGGCTGCCCTCCTTGTACCGCCAGTGCGCGGCAACTCCCAACTCGGCATGCTTATGCATATCGGGAGTCCGGATCTGCACCTCGAGCGCGCGTCCGTCCGGGCAATGCACGGCCGTGTGCAGCGAACGGTAGTCGTTGCCTTTCGGGTGGGCGATATAGTCGTCGAACTCACTGCCGATCGGCGACCAGATGTGGTGCACGATACCCAGAGCCGTGTAGCAGTCCTTGACATCCTTGACGATGACCCGCAGCGCACGTATGTCGTAGACCTCCGAGAAAGCGACATCCTTCTTGCGCATCTTGTTCCAGATACTGAAAATGTGCTTCGGTCGGCCGTAGACCTCGGCATCGCCGACAGCAGCGTCAGCCAACTCGCGCTTCAGGCGATCGACCGCGTCGACGATGAACTGCTCGCGCTCGGTCCGCTTCTCGTCGAGGTGTTGCGCAATATCCTTGTAGATCGCCGGATGCATGAAACGGAAGGAGAGATCCTCGAGCTCCCACTTCAGCTCCCAGACGCCGAGCCGATTGGCCAAGGGCGAATACAGTTCCAGCGTCTCGCGCGCCACCGCCGCGCGCAGCGGATCGGGCTCGACGGCGTAGTAACGCAGGGTCTGCGTGCGCGAGGCCAGGCGCAGCAAGACGACGCGAATGTCTTCGACCATCGCCAGCAGCATCTTGCGCAGCACCTCGACCTGCGCCTTCATTTCCTGCGGCTTCTTGTCGTCACTTTCCGACGAATGAGCGACGAAACCACGAGTGATCGGTCGCACGCGGTTCAGACGCGAAATGCCGTCCACCAGATGCGCAACGCTGCGCCCGAACTCTTTCTCGATCAGCGCCAGGCCATGCTCCTGCTGCGCCGGCAGCGCGAAGAGCAGCGCCGCCAGCCGCGCATCGGCGTCGAGCTTTAGCCCGGCAACGATCAGGGCCATCCCCAGGGCGTGCCCCCAGACGCTTTCGCCACTGCCCAACTGGCGCTCGCCATAGGACGACCGGGCAAACTCCACCGCGCGTCGAATGCGCTCGCCGTCAGCGACCGGCACTCCGTCAAGCAGGGATTGCAGGGAATGTTCGAAGTCGCCCTGAGCGGCGACCGAGTGAGTAACTGAAACCATAAGGCAATTATAATGGACTCGCCGGCGCATCAGGCATAATGCGCCTTTGCCGCCCCTTGCCGCCGATGTTCGCCCGCCTGCAAAACCCCTACCTGCTGCTCACGCTGACCGTCCTGTTCTGGTCCGGAAACATGGTTCTTGGCCGCGCCATCCGCGACCAGGTGCCGCCGCTGTCACTCGCGTTCTGGCGCTGGGCGATTGCTCTGGCACTGGTCCTGCCGCTCGCCCTGCCGCAGCTGCGCGCACAGTGGCCACTGCTGCGGCGCGGCTGGAAGCCGGTAGTCGTGCTTGGCCTGATAGGCGTCGCCACCTACAACACGCTGGCTTACGTGGCCTTGAACTACACGGCGGCGACCAACGCCGTACTGCTCAACTCGTTCATCCCGATCGCCACCATTGCCCTGTCATGGGCCTTCCTCAAGAAGCACCTGCACGGCATCGAGTGGCTCGGGGTGCTGCTTTCGTTCGTCGGCGTGACGATCATCGTCTGTCGTGGCGAAGTGCAGACGCTGGCCAATCTCAGTCTGAACATCGGCGACCTGTGGATGCTGGTGGCCGTATTCTCCTGGGCGCTATACACCATCGGACTACAGTGGCGGCCAGTCGGTGTCGACCCGATGTTGCTGCTCGCCGCCTTCATCGCCGTCGGCCTGATCGCCCTCGCCCCCGCCTATGCCTGGGAGATTTCCCGGGGCAAGACGATCCACATTTCGCCCAGCTCGCTGGCCGGTATAGCTTATACCGGCGTTTTCCCGGGCTTTCTCGGTTACGTCTTCTACAACCGCGCCGTCGGCGAAGTCGGTGCCAGCAAGGCCAGCCTGTTCATCCACCTGATGCCGGTCTTCGGCACTCTCCTGGCGGCCATCTTCCTCGCCGAGATTCCGCGCTCCTACCACTACCTCGGCATTGCCCTGATCTTCACCGGCATTTACCTGACCACCGCCGCGCCGGGAAAGGTGAAGACGTCATGATCGGCAAGCTGATCGGCTGGCTGCGAAAACAGCCGCAGACCGCCGAGATTCCTGATGCCCTGTGGCAGGAAATTGTCTCGGCACTGCCTTTCCTCAGAGCGCTCGACGCCGACGAACAGCAGCGGCTGCGCGCCTTGGCCCAGGAATTTCTCGCCGAGAAGGAGTTCACCGTCGCCGGCGGCCTGCAACTCAGCGACGAGATCTGCGTCTCGATTGCCGCTCAGGGCTGCCTGCCGATCCTCGAACTTGGCCTCGACTATTTCCGCGGCTGGGTCGGCATCGTCGTTTACCCTGACGAGTTCGTCATTCCGCGCAGCGTCGAGGACGAATTCGGCGTTGTCCATGAATACCAGGAACTGGCCTCGGGCGAAGCCTGGGCTGGTGGGCCGCTGCTGATCTCCTGGCGCGACGCGCAAATGGCCGGCGCCGGTTACAACGTCGTGATCCATGAGTTCGCGCACAAGCTGGACATGCTCAGTGGCGAAGCAAACGGCGTCCCGGCCCTGCCACCGGAAATCTCGCGAGCCGATTGGCAGCAGATTCTGCTCGCCAGTTACGAAGACTTCTGCGCGCAGGTAGACGAAGCGGAAGCCAGCGCACAGGACACCGTTTTCGATCCCTACGCGGCAGAGAATCCGAGCGAATTCTTCGCCGTCATGAGCGAAGCATTCTTCGAGATGCCGGAAGTGCTGCGCGCGCAATATCCGGCCTTCTACGAACAGCTCGCGGCTTTCTACCGCCAGGACCCGGCAGCCCGCATGCCAACGGCGAGTCGCCTGCAGTAAAGGCGCAGCGCTGCTTGCCCTCCTTGAGCATTGCCAGCGCCCGGGTCCGCACACATTGCCGGCATCTGCCGGCTATGATCTCGTGGCGGGTATAGACAGGAAATCATGGTATCCCGAATGAGAAGGCGCCTGTTTCTTGGTGCTGCCGCCCTGAGTTTCGCTGCCGGTGCAGCATGGTGGGGACGCGACTGGCTGCCGCTGCGCGGCCTGATCAACCCCTGCCTGGCGCCGGCTCTGCCCGACCGACTGGCCGAGCATCCTGTCGTCAGGGATGTCCTGGCCGGTCTCGATCCGGCCAAACTATGGGATTGCCATGTGCATCTGGTCGGCACCGGCGATTCGGATCCGGCAAAGGTATGGGTCAATCCAGCGCTCGACAGCATCTGGCACCCTTCCCAATTCCTGCAAAAAAGGCTGTACACCAACGCCGCCTGCGTTGATGACGCGGGCGGCGGCGACGCGTCCTTCCTCGCACGCCTGGCCAGTTTGATCGACCCGCATAGCGGGATGCGCCTGATGCTGCTCGCCTTCGATTACAACCACGATGTGGATGGTCGGCGGCGCCCCGAATTGAGCACTTTTTTCGTCGCCAATGAGTACGCCCAGTCGGTGGCGGCGGCGCGCAGCAACTGGGAATGGATCTGCTCGGTTCATCCCTATCGTGAAGACGCGCTCGAGGCCCTGGAATGGGCCGCCGCACACGGCGCGCGGGCGGTGAAATGGCTGCCACCGGCGATGGGAATGGATCCCGCCTCGGCACGCTGCGACCGCTTTTACCAGACCCTGCAGCGGCTTGACCTGCCGCTGCTGACACACGGTGGTCATGAATTGGCGGCAGAGGGCGGCGGACATCAGGACTATGGCGATCCACTGCGACTGCGGCGTCCGCTGGAACAGGGCGTGCGCGTCATCGTCGCGCATTGCGCATCGCTCGGGGAAACCACGAAGGGTGGCGAGAGCGGCAATCCATCCCGAGGCCTGCGCAACTTTCAGGCTTTCCTGGGCATGATGCGTGAGCCCGCGCACGAGAAACTGCTGTTTGGCGATCTATCCGCGGTCACCCAGATCAACCGTGCGCCCGAGGCACTGCAGACGCTGCTGCTCGCGGAAGATCTGCACCACCGTCTGTTGAACGGCTCCGATTATCCCTTGACCGGCATCCTGCCCTTGTTCTCCCTGCATCAACTGGAGCGACTTGGGCTGCTTGATGCGCAGACGGCCGACGTCGTCGCGGAGATCCAGAAACACAATCCCCTGCTCTTCGACCTGGTGCTGAAACGCAATCTGGTCTGGAACGGGCATCGCTTTCCGCGTCAGGTATTCGAGACGGCCGATTTCTTCCTGCCCAAAGCTCATCACGGGCAGAGACACCCCTGATGATGACGGTCGTGACCATCCCCCTCTTTCCCGACCCTTATCCCAGGGCAGAAGAAGGGAGATTCGTGGGTCGCGGAAGCGACTTTCACGGTAAGGCGCCTATCGTGCTTCAAGCAGTTTGACGATGGCGTACAGGGCGCGATTGACCGGCGTCGCGATGCCCAGTGCCTCGCCTTTGCGCAGCACGTAGCCGTTGAGATGGTCGATCTCGCTGGGCTTGTTGCGCGCCAGGTCCTGGGCCGTTGACGAGAGCTGGCCGGGCATGGTGCGCGCGATCTGCTGTACGGCGTGCCAGGAGTCGCCGGCGACACTGACCCCTTCTGCCTGCGCCACGGCGAGACACTCGCTTACCACGTCGCGCAGCACGCCTTCGACAGCATCCCCTTGCACCAGACGACCATAGGGGAGCTGCGTGATCGCGGACAGGGCATTGTAGGCGCAGTTAACGATCAGCTTGGCCCATAGCGCACCCGCCACGTTGTCGGAAATGGTGACCGGCACGGCGGCGTCGGCGAACAGCTTCAGCAAGTCCTCGCTGAATGACGACGCTCCGATGACCAGTTCTCCTCGCCCATGATGTTTGACGCAGCCAGGGCCGGCCATTTCGGTGGCCACGTAAACGACCGCCGGAGCGACTTCCCGGCGCAGCGCGGCTTGCAGCCGCTCGGCGTTGTCGACGCCGTTCTGCAGACTCAGCACGAAAGCATCGGCGTCCAGATGTGGGGCCATTTCTGCGGCGGCACTTTCGGTATCGGGCGACTTGACGCAACAGAGCACCAGCCGCGCACGGCGTACGGCGCTCGCGTCGGTACTGGCCTGCATCGGCACCTGCTCCTGGAAGGATTGCGTATCCATGAACAGGCCATCGCGAGACACCGCAGCCACATGCGGCGCTCTGCCAATCAAGAGCACCGCATGTCCCGCACGAGCCAGCATGCCGCCGTAGTAACAGCCAACCGCACCGGCGCCCATCACTGCAATTTTCATTTTGTTCCTTGAAACCAAGGCGTCGTCAATACCAGCCTCGGAAAAACTCTGCCTTTACTGCACAAAGCGACGACTCTCGGCGATAACCCGCTTGAGGGCGGTGCTACTGGCGTCGATTCCCGCCTGGCGCTGATCTCTGCGCAGTCTCTTGTCCTGCCCATCATAGACATCGTAGCGGAAGAACTCGCTGCCGGTGAAGGGGAAGACGAGCTTGCTGTCACCGTTCTTGATGCCCATGAAGTTGTAGTTGCCAAGAACCAGGAAGTCCTCGCTCTGGAACAGGTCGCCGGCCAGAGTATACGCTTGCGCCGGAGTCGAGACACCCAGGTAGTCCATCAGCGTCTTCGGGATTTGCAGGTGCGAGGTGACATGTTCAAAGGACTGCGCCGGGTAACCGGGAAGGTGCAGCAGCAGCGGTACCCGGATCTGCTCTTCGGGAAAATAGTTGCCGTGGCCATGCCCCCAATGGCCGTTCTCCATGAACTCCTCGCCGTGGTCACCGGTGAACAGGACCACGGTGTTGGCCAACTGCTTGCTGGCCTGCAGGGCGTCCAGGATGCGCCCGACCTGCGCATCGACGAAGTGGGCGGCGTTGATATAGCGCTGGTGGATGGCATCGACGTTGGTCAGCAAATCCAGCTTGGCGTAGTTCACCTCGTGCAGGTAGTCTGGCCGAATGACCGCCGACTCCGGGAAGGTGTACGGGGCGTGCGTGGCCTCGAAAAACATGAACATGAAACGCGGCCTGGTGCCATCGGCGCCCGCCAGTTCGGCGAGGATGTTATCGATGTTCTGCTCGTCACGCCGCCACGGCTCGCCCTCGTTCAAAGCCTGCATCAGGGTCCCCGCGGGCATGTCGGCAAAAACGGTATCGTCCAGCTCCGGATAGGTAAAACTCTGGCTGGTACGCAATGAGAACAGGTAGCCCTTGTCGATCAGCAGGTCGATCAGCACCGGCCGCACCCGCTGCTTCTGGAAAGCGTACCAATAGGGCGCGTGCAAGCCGTAGAACATCGAGAACATCCCCATGCGCGTACGATTGCCGCCACTGTAGTGACGTTTGAAGCTCAGCGACGTCTTGGCGAAGGCCCAGAGATTCGGCGTAATCTCCGCGCTGAAAAGATCCCAACGGAACGACTCAGCGGTCAGCCAGATAATGTTCGGGTACTTGTCCCGGGCCGTCGCGGTGATCGGCTGCAAGGGATAGCTGACCTTTCCCGCGGCCAGTTTCAGGGTGTTCGATTTTTCCGCCGGCGCCACGCCGAGTCGGCCCAACAAGCTGCTAGCACTGGTATTCAGGTGAAACGGCAGCACTGACGCCGCCTGCAAATACGACTCCTTGCCGGTGTAAGCGCTGAAGGCATAGACTCCTTCGGTGACGAGCAAGGTCAGGAACAGAAGCGCGGCCAGGCTTGCAGCCATGCGCGGCGCGGAACGTCCCGGTTCGGAAGGCGGTTTCGCCGCCGCGCGATGCAGCACCAGCAGGAGAACGGCCAACACAAGCGCTGCGACAGCGACCAGGGCGACGACGGTAGAGATGGTTTCCTGGCTCGCTCCCAGCGCAGCAAGCCCCCCTGGCGTGGTCACCAGATTCCACACGAAAGCGTTGATGTGGTATTCGTAAAGCTTGAAGAGTTGTAGATCGATAAACACCAGCAACACGACAATCAGGCCGAGCAAGCAGACAGGCCCATAGACCAGCGCCAGCTTCCAGCGTGGAATGGCTTCGCCGCGGGGGCGAACGAGCATTTCCAGCACCCAGCCAGTCAGCATGACCGGCGACAGAAAGATCGCCGCGTAAGCAAGCGACGAGAGCGCAGTGAAGAGAAGAACGCTCGGCTCGGGGGCCTCGATGTACGGCCAAAACTGCACCAGCAGCAGGCACAGCACAACGAACATCACCAGGTAGAAGCGCCGCAGTGCGCGCTGAATTTGTGTCATCGGAAGACCTCGACAAGAAAGCTTGGCGCATGAGAGTGCCACGCCAAGCTTAAGTGGGATTTAAGCGCAGCCGAAAAAGTACTTGCCCCGGCAGCGGCCTTGCGCTCGGCTTCAGCAAGTCGTTATCATGGCCGCACGACCCGTTCTGGCGGCCTCTCGCACCGTGACCGGTCCCCATCCCTTCCCGCCGCTGCTGGCGCAGCGTTCAACAAGGCTGCTCACAAGCACTGGCCCGCCGAGTGAACCGCTCTTCCACCCAAGGAGTCACCCATGAAAGCTCCCCTTAGCGTTGTAGTCTGCCTGCTGTGCCCGGCTCTCGTTTTCGCAGCCGAGACAAGCGTCACTATGAACCTGGCGAGCAGCCAGGGCGTCGGCTCTGCCGTGGGAACGGTACGCATCGTCGAAACGCCATACGGCCTCGCTTTCTATCCTGACCTCAAGGGCTTGCCGCCTGGTCTGCATGGCTTCCACGTACACGAAAAGCCGGCGTGCACCCCCGCTGACAAGGAGGGCGTGGCAGTCGCAGCGCTGGCGGCGGGTGGGCATTTCGACCCACAGGGAACGCAGCGGCACGGCGAACCGTGGGGCGACGGGCATCTCGGCGACCTGCCAGCGCTCTACGTTGCCGCCGACGGAACGGCCAGCACCCCGGTGCTGGCGCCAAGACTGAAGCTCTCTGACGTGCGCAATCGTTCGCTGATGATGCACGCTGGCGGCGACAATCACTCGGACCACCCGGCGCCGCTCGGCGGCGGTGGCGCTCGTGTCGCATGTGGCGTGATCGGCGGCTGATCGACGAAGGGCGCGTTCAGCTGGCTCAGACGAGCAGCAGGAAATCGCGCACCGCTGCGATCTGCTGAGCGTCGAGAAAGGTCGGCGCGTGTCCGACGCCGGGAATCTCGACAGTCTGCGGGCGCGGACCGCGGCTCGCCATTTCCTGCAGCGTCGCGCGCGTCAGGACAGTCGAGTCAGCGCCACGAACGACCAGCGTCGGGCAGCGAATGGCATCGTAGAGCGGCCACAGATCGACGTCGCCAACGCTGATCTGGCGCCGGAACGGGTCACCGATTGCCGGGTCGTAGCGCATCTCGAGGCGGCCATCGTCGGCCCGCTGCAGGCTGCACTCGGTAAGATGGCGCCACTGCGCGTCAGTCAGGTGGCCAAAGGGCTCGCTGACCAGGCGCACATACTTTTCGGCGTCTTCGTAGGTCGCGAACTTCGGTGCCCGACCGACGTAGTCGCCGATCAGTTGCAGCGAGGCCACCGGAATAAGTGGGCCGACATCGTTGAGCACCAGGCGGGAAATCGGCGAGTCGTCCTGGCTGGCAATCCACATGCCGAGCAGCCCGCCCATCGAAGTACCCAGCCAATGGACCCTGTCGACATCGAGGCGCGCGAGCAACACCATCAGGTCGGCCACGTACTGCGGAAAAACGTAGTGCGCCGAGTCGCGTAGCCAATCGCTGCGCCCCCGCCCGACAACATCGGGGCAAATGACACGGTAGTCGGCAGCCATCGCCCGCGCCAGATCGTCGAAATCGCGCCCATTGCGGGTCAGGCCATGCGCGCAGACCAGGACTTTCGGATTGTCGCGCTCACCCCACTCGGTATAGGCCATGCGATGCAAACCGGCGGCTGAGGCACAACACACCTCGCGTTCAAGGATTCCCGGCGGCGACCCAATGAGCCAAGGTGAGCGGTCAGCGCGGACATTCATCTGGTAAATCTCCCTGCAAGTTTCATTTTCCCTGGCTATGCGGCCACTCGGCAAACTCGTGCCGGCGCCCGCCTGTCTCTGTCTATTGGCCACCGCTTGAGCTTGCGTCGTGCCTGCCGCCGGCAGCGCTTGCCCCGGCGCGAAGGGCGAGACTCTAGCACAGGCCTGGAATCCGCGCCCACGGACCCGACGCGGTCAGTACCGGAACTACCCCGCCCGAATCTGCACCCGTGTCAGTTTTTTACCACTAGTGGCGACAAATGCTTGTCAGCGTCGGATCAGGCTTGACAACCCCCCCCAGCCATGGAAAACAATAAGCCGAGCTTACAGAAGCTTAGCGACCACAGTTAAAGTCGCTTATCACCTCATAGACTCTGAAACTCGAACGCTGGACCCAAGAAACGCTTCAAGAACGACTCAGGATGGCCGTTGCAGAAGTATCAGCCAGATCATTGCGGCCAGTAGTACTCTCCTCAAGGAGCGAAGCCCATGAACATTTCAGATGACACCGTGCTGCAGTTCTTTCGCGATCTCGTCCGCGACTTTTCGCAACCGCATTTCTCGGAGGCGGAATTTCTCCAGCAGCAATACGCCGTAATCGAAGCGTATGTAGAGCACTTCCCGGCAAACGAGAGGGACTCCCGGGCGCTGGCATGGATCGAGGCCAACGCCGGGCAGTACCGTCAGCAGTGGCACCTGCAGGCGGCAAGCGGCGGACGCCAGATGCAATCCAATCTCAGCCACTAATCCCCTCTTGCGCAAGCGCACCGACAAGCCCAAGCTCACTCCACGGCGGAGGCTGAGCTGATCTCAGGCGAGGACGCCGGGTCCAGAAAACCGGCTGCCCGCAGACCGTCGTGATGCGGCGAGCAGACGAGCTTCAAGCCACCCGAGCGCGTCCACTCAGCCAGAGGCCTGCGCGACCGGGCAAGCAAGGCTTCGGCCGACTCGCCGCCAGCGCTGAGCGCCCCGAGCCAGCCATTGCGACCAGCGCCCTTGACCGCGTAGAGCGCTGCATCCGCAATCTTTACCGCGGCAGCCCAATCCAGAGCGGCGGCATGCTGCATTGACAGCGGAAAGCAGCAAAAGCCGATCGAGCAGGTCTTCGACAGGAAGCGGCCATCCTCCAGTTGGAAAGCCTGATCGGCCACCGCCGCCCGTGCCCGCTCGGCGAGGTCCGCCGCGTGCGAGCGCGGCGTCGCGCGCGCCACGACAAGGAATTCCTCGCCACCCCAGCGAACCAGATAGTCGGTGTCACGAAACGCCGCAACCAATCGCGCACTCATTTCCCTGATCACCGCGTCACCCGCGGCATGGCCATAGCGGTCGTTGACCTGCTTGAAGCAATCGATGTCGAACAGAAAGAATATCAAGCCAGCCTCCGCGCGCAGCTTTGCTCCGTACTTGAAGTGACTCTCGTACTCGCGTACCGCCAGGGCGGCATCGGCGTCGATGTGCTGGGCCAGGAAGCGGCGGTTGCGCAGGCCGGTCAAGGGGTCGGTCAAGCTCGACTCTTCAAGGGCGGCCGACTTTCCCTGCAACGCCAGCGCCAGCGCCTCCAGTTCGGCCGTGCGCTCGTGCACCATCTGTTTCAGTTCGATCTGGTGCAAGCGCAGATGGCGGGTTCGCAAGCGCACCAGCGCGTTGACCAGCGCCAGCAGCAGGGCCAGCATGAGCAGCCGAAACCACCAGCTCTGCCACCAGGCGGGCATCACATGCACCTTGATCGCCAGTTGATGCGGACTCCAGGCGCCGCTGCGATTGGTGGCGCGCACGCGCAGAACGTAGTCGCCGGGGTACAGATTACTGTAACTGGCGACCCTGGAATCGGCGCTGGTTTCGATCCATTCAGGGTCGAAACCCTGCAGTTGGTAGGCATAGCGCACACGGCCCGAGTCGCTGAAATCGACCGCCGTAAAAGCCAGGCTGAAGCTGCGCTGATCGGGCGCCAGTTCGAGACCGTCGAGGATTCCTCCAGCCGGCTGGCGCTGGCCGTTGATGGTCAGCTCGGCGATCAACAACGGTGGCGCGTAGGCCGAGGCGTCGAAGCGCTCGGGCCTGACCACCAGAATGCCCTTGCTGCCGCCAAACAGTAGTCGCCCATCAAGCGTCTTGGCTCGTGAGAGAAACCAACCGGTGCCCAGATCGGCACCGTCGGCGGCAGTCAACTCGTCGAGCCGATCGTTGGCGGGATCGTAAACATACATCTGCGTCCAGATGCGTCCGCGCGCATCTTCCAGCAAATTGCCACCAAACGGCCGCCCGATGATGCCATGGCGTTCGCTGACGCGCTCGAAAATTGCCTGCCGGCCATCCCAGCCGCGCATACGATGCAGACCACTCACGGCCGTGTCCACCCACAGCGTCTGCTCGCTGTCGAAGAGAAGGCCAATGACACTAGGGTTGCCAAGGCCGGCGCCGGCGGGCGCTTCGACCGGCAACAGCTCGTCGCCACCAGCAGCAACGCGAAACAGCCCCTTGCCGCTACCCACCCAAACGCTCCCATCAGACGCCTCGGCAAGAGCATTGATATCGG
The DNA here is from genome assembly GCF_036625345.1 of Candidatus Accumulibacter meliphilus. Taxonomy (NCBI): domain Bacteria; kingdom Pseudomonadati; phylum Pseudomonadota; class Betaproteobacteria; genus Candidatus Accumulibacter; species Candidatus Accumulibacter meliphilus. Next base: position 144,871 of record NZ_JAZKTZ010000005.1, read on the forward strand.
CGCGCAACGCTTGCCCCTGCGGCTGACTGATACGCACGACTTCGGCCGAACCGGGCCGCCAGCGGAAAACGCCATCCTGCGTAGCCACCCACAGCGAGCCATCTCTGGCGGCGAGCAAACGGCGTACCAGGCCGCCAGCATGGGGCAGCGTTTGCAGTTGCCGATGATCCTGGCCGAACTGATAGAGCATTGAATCAGCGCCCAGCCAGACGCTGCCATCGCCGGCCTGGGCCATCGCCTCGACGCGTACCGGCGGCAACGGCTGCCCTTCTGCCTGGCTGGCCGCCAGCGCCTGTTTCGGCGTCCGCGGCCACAGCGCACCGGTGACGCGCAGCAGGCTGTCCATGACCGCCACGCCGCCCCTGTTGGTCGCCGCCCAGATTTCGCCACTGTCGACTTGCAGCAGGCTGCGCACGTCGGCCTGAGAAAAAGGGCTACCGATTTGCGCATCGGCGCCGCGCAACCAGATGCTCTGGTTATTCGGATCATTGCGCTGCAGACCGACACCAAAACCGCCCACCCAGATCAGGCCGGCCTGATCGCGGAGCAGCGCCGTCACTTCGTTGCCCGCCAGGCCCGAGCGCCGGCGCGGATCGTGCCGCAAGCGCTGCACCAGGCGACCGTCGGCGACCGTGTGCAGATCGATGCCGGTCGATCGACCGACCCACATTTGCTCGCCCGACGCCTCGATCAGACTGGAAACGGCGCCCTGGTTGGCAATGTCCTGCGCGTAGTCAAGGAACAGGCCCTTGTCCGTCGCCGGGTCGACGATCGCCACATCGCCCTGCTGCGTGCCCACCCAGATGCGCCCGTCCGATGCCTGGAACAAGGCCTGCACGATGCGCCCGGCGAGGCTCGCATGGCCCTCCCCGTCGCCTGAGAAAACCGGCTCGAAGCGATCACTACCGGCCTTGCGACGGCTCAAGCCGGCCCAGCTACCCACCCACAGCGAGCCCTGATCGTCGATCAGCAGTGCCTGCACACGATCATCGGGCAGGCTTCCCGCCTGCGGCGAATGTCGGTAGTTGACGACACTGCCGTTGCTCGGCTGAAAGTGATCCAGCCCGCCGCCCTCGCTACCCGCCCAGATACTGCCGTCGCGATCCTCGGCCAGGGCGCGGATGGTCGGCAGCACGCCGGCATTCTCCTTGCTGTCGCCGCGCCAGGAAGTGACACGCTCGGTCGCCGGGTCATAGACCGCCAGGCCATCCCATTCGGTACCTATCCACAGACGACCATCGCTGCCGGCGAGCAGGGCGCGGATCCAGCCCAGGTTGCGCGCCGCCGGGTTCGCACTCTCACGTTCCTGCGCACGGAAGCGATAACCGTCAAAGCGCACCAGACCGTCGCCGGTCGCAACCCACAAGAACCCCGCCCGGTCCTGGACCATCGTCGGAACGACATCGCGCGGAATGATGCCGACCCCCACCGACTCGAAGCGTGGCTCGGCCAGCGGGTTGCCAAGGTTGAGAGGAAGCAGGGGGTCGGCGTGCAGCGCCGTGACGCTGAGCAGCAAGAGCGCCAGCAGCCTCATCGGGCGGCGCTACGGGGTGAGCGAAAAGACGCGCACGCCCCGGGCAATGGTGATCTCGCAGACATGCCACATTGTAGCCGCCAAGACCCTACCGTGGTCAGTGCTCTGGCTCGGCAAGCAGGTCGGCGACAAGCGGCCGTGGGTCAGATAGCTTTGCGCTGCCCATTCCGCTCACTGTCCGTACCAGTAACGCCGATGTTCGCTGCGATACGCGGCAAGCGCCACGCCGCCGGCGAGCTCGATGCGCACCGCGCCGTCGGCATCGCTGCGCCACACGCGACTTCCTGCATAGCGCGCGACGACATCCGGCCGTGGATGCTGGTAGCGGTTGCGATAGCCAACGGGGATGATCACGTCGCGGGCAGCAACGGCAGCAATGAACGCCAGCGTCGACGAGGTGCCGCTGCCGTGATGCGGCACCAGCAGGACTTCGCTGCGCAACAGCGCTGGCGCGCGATCAAGCAGTTCCTGCTCGTCGCGAGCCTCGATGTCCGCGCTGAGCAACATGCTCCCGGAGGCATTTTCCAGGCGCAGCACGCAGCTCATGTTGTTGGTTTTGGCGGTCTGGAGTCGGTAAGCGGCGGCGTCAGGGTGCAGCATCGTGAAGCGAACGCCATCCCACTCCCAGCTCTGGCCGGCCGCACAGCGCTCACCGTCCAGTTCCGGCAGCGAGCTGAGCAGGCGGCCGACGGGCAAGGCTTCCCGGATGGCGACCAGGCCGCCCGAATGATCCTTGTCGCGATGCGTGACAATAAGCGCATCGAGCCGGTCGACGCCGATCGCTCGCAGGTAAGGGAGGACGATGCGCTGCCCGGCGTCGGAGTCGGAGTCGGCGCTGTACAGCGGCCCGGTATCGTAGAGCAGTGTGTGCTCGGCGGTGCGCACGACGACCGCCAGCCCCTGGCCGACGTCGAGCACATCGACCCAGGCGTCGCCCGGCGCAGGGCGTGCGGCCGGCCAGAACAAGGCCGGCAGCAGCAGGCAGAAACCAAGCCAGCGTGCCGGAAAGCCGCGCGGCAGCAGCAGGCACAGCACCCCGAGCAGGGCCAGCAGCGTGGCCAGCAGCGGCGGTGCCGGCTGTTGCCAGAGCGGCCAGCGCGCCAGCCATTCCAGGACGATCATCAGCAGCGACAACAGCCAGTGGTCGAGCTGCAGCAGCGGCGTCCAGGGAACGATGGTATAGAGCAGGGCGAGCGGAGTGATCAGGAAGCTGACCACCGGGATGGCCAGGGCATTGGCCAGCGGCGAGACCAGCGAAAACTGCTGAAAGAGAAGCAACAGTAAAGGCAGCGTACCGACCGTCACCGCCCACTGCGTTGTCCCCCAGCGGGCCAGTGTCGCACGCCAGCCAGGCCGCACTCCGAGGCGCGCCGTACCGACGAAAAAGAGCACCCCGACCGCCGCGAAGGAGAGCCAGAAACCCGGCGCGAGAACCGCCCAGGGATCAAGCACCAGTACCAGCAACAAGGCCAGCAAGAGGCTGCGGCTGGCGCCGAGATTACGCCCCGACCATAGCGCCAGCGCCACCACGCTCAACATGTAGAGCGTGCGCTGCGTCGGTACGGCAAAGCCGGCGAGCAGGGCGTAGGCGAAAGCGGCCAGCCAGCCGGCGGCGATCGCCGCTTTCGCTGCCGGCAGCCACAACAGCAAGCGTTCGCTGCGCCGCCAGAGCCAGCCGACCAGCGCCGCAAAGAGCGCGGCGACCATAGTCACGTGCAGCCCGGATATCGACATCAGATGAGTGACGCCGGTCTGCCGAAAAACGCGCCACTGCTCTGTCGAAATTGCCTGCTGGTCGCCGATCGCCAGTGCGGCAAGAATCCCCACGTAGGGCGCCTCCGGCAAGGCGGTGCGGAAAGAGCTGCGAATCCGCTTGCGCAGGCGCTCGATCGCATAGCCCGGCCCGAAAACGAAGTCATCGAGGCGCTGCGCCACGCCTTTCGGGCGCACATAGCCTGTCGCCCGCAGGCCGCGCTCGAAGAGCCAGGCTTCGTAGTCGAAACCGTGCGGGTTGGCATTGCCGTGCGGTTTTTTCAGACGCACGGTGAATCGCCAGCGCTCGCCCGGACGAGTCCTGGGCGCTGCCGGGGGCACTGCGGTCAGCGCTTCGTAGCGCTCGTCGGCGCGCTGGCCGTGGTACCAGGAGAGCATGATTCGCGGCGGCACCCGTGCCTGCGGCAAATCAAGCGAATCGACCGCCTCCACCGCCTCCACCGCCTCCACCGCCTCCACCGCCTCCACCGCCTCGACGGACTCGACGACGAAGGCGAAGCGCTCGCCGTTTTCGAAGTCCTGTGGCAAGCCGGCGACCACCCCGACGAGCTGCAGGTCGCGGCCTTCCGAGTCGGCCGGCAAGCGCTCCTGCAAACGCTGCTCGGCGAGCAGCGCTGCCCACGCCAGGCCCAGCACGGCGCAGGCCAGTACCGAAATGCTCCGCCAGGCGAGCGGCGCCGGCTGCCGACGCGCACCCGCCCGGATCAGCCAGGCGGATGCGCCGAAAAACATCGCCACGACCAGCGCGAAAGGCGGCAAACTTCCCCAGGTCTGGAGAAGCCCGACCCCCATGGCGAAGGCGAGAATGTTGGCGCGCATGCCGCATTAGAACGGAAAATCGCCGTCACGCGCGCACTTCAACGGGAGTCAGGCGAGTTTGAAGCGGCGGACTTCGGCGTCCAGGCCTTCCGAAAGGCTTTCCAGCTGCGCCGCAGTCCCGGCATTGCCGGCCACTGCCGCGCAGTTCTCCCCGGCCATCTGGGCAACACGCTCGACGTTGCGGGCAATCTCGGCGCTGACGACGCTCTGTTCGCGCAGTGCGCTCGAGATACGCGCCACGCTGTCCACCACCTTGCTGGCATTGCCGCCAATTTCGCCGATCGCTTCGCCGGCCTGGGTGGCCAGCGCGACGCCCGCGCTGACCCGGCTGACGCCCAGCTGCATGCTGCTCACGGCATCACGAGAGCCATTCTGAATGGCGTCAATCATGCTCGAGATCTCCTTCGTCGAGCGCGTCGTCCGCTCGGCCAGCTTGCGTACCTCGTCGGCGACGACCGCGAAACCACGCCCCGACTCGCCGGCGCGCGCCGCTTCGATCGCCGCGTTGAGCGCCAGCAGGTTGGTCTGATCGGCAATTTCCTTGATCACATTGACGATCGCCGAGATCTTCTCCGAGCGCCCACCCAAGTCGGCGATGACCGACGCCGCATGGTTCACGATCTCCGCAATGCGCTCGATCTCGTGCACGACGTCACCGACAACGCGGCTGCCGTCGGTCGACAACTCGCCAGCGCGGCTGGCCAGCTGATTGGCGTCCTGGGCGCTGGCCGAGAGGTTTTCGATGCCCACCGTCATTTCTTCCACCGCCGCCGCCATTGCCGAAGCGGCATCCCTCTGCTGTGTGCTGCTGCTGGTAATGTTCCCCGCCGAGGCAGCAAGGTTCTGGGTGGCCCCGAGCACCTCGCCGGCACTGCGCTGGACTTTCTGGATCAGGACACGAAAACCCTCGCTCATTTCGTTCAGGCTGTCGCCGACCAGCTTCAACTCGTCACGGGTACCGAGATCCACCCTGACGCTGAGATCGCCGGTGGCAATCATTCGCGCATTCGCTGCCAGGCGCTTGATGCTGCCAATCGTCGCAAAATAGAAAGCGATCGACACGTAAGCGTAGATCAGCAGAATAAGCGCGGCGACGGCGATACTGATGGCCAATTCCCGCTGTGCTCGCTGTACCCGCTGCAGCAGCAGCTGTTCGAGGGTCGGGAACAGGCTGTCGAACATCTCCTTGTAACCCTTCTCGATCGCCCGCGTCGTCACCGCGAAATAGACCGCCGGCAGCATCTCGTAGCGCTCGCTGAGGATGTCTTCGTTCACCATGGCGCCGAACTTTTCCGCCGCCGCGCCCATGTCCTTGCCCGCAGCGTCGAGCGCCGCCTGCAAGCCCGGATTGTAGTGCGCGGTCTTGGCGAGATTTCGCCGCAGACCATCCACCGCTGCATTGAGCCTGCCCAGCGCAGACGCCAACTCGACCTGTTGCGCCATCGCCAATGGCTCCTTCCGGCTCAGCGCGCCGGTGCCGATCGCGCGCAGCTGGCCCATGTTCTCCAGCGCCAGCGGCAACTCGTCAACCAGTGTATCAATGAGATAGCTCGAGTCGATGTCAGGATCGTTGGTAAGGGAGTTCTGATCGGCGATGACGCGCTGGAAGCGGGCAAGCTCGTCGATCAGGGCGGTATGCGTCGAGAAGTTCTCGCCTACCGGCAGCTTGAGGCCTTCCTTCTCGATCGTCGCCCAGGCGGCGACGAGCTTCGGCCACGGATCCGCCACGGCCAGCTGCGGCGGGAGGCTCGCGGCGACGGCCTGCAGCGCTTGCTGGATGTCTTTTTCCCTGGCTGCGCGCCGGTATTCCATTTTCTCGTCGCCATTCAGAACCCCTGACGAGAGGCCACGATGGACCTGCAGGTGCTGCACCAGAGTGGCGATCGGCTTGATTATTTCGAGACCGGCCAGCTCGCTCTGCGAACGCTCGATCACTTGCTGCGTGACATGGTAAAGATTAACCGCCAGAAGACCGATCGCGATCAGCGCCAGCATCCCCATGACCGTAAACTTCTTCGTGTAGCCAAGGCGGTTGAGCAGGGCAATGGCCGGGGCGAACAGGGTCTGCATGATGATCCGTCTCCAAAGGGTGCCACAAGACCCTTAACGACAGCAGGCGCCGAAACTTTAGGCGATTGGCGCGCCAGGCAGAATCTCAGCCCTCCGACGACTGCAAGCGACCGTCGTTCAGGGTCAGGATGCGTTCGGCACGGCCGGCAAGGGCCGGGTCGTGGGTGACGACGACGAAACTGGTCTGCCGCGAGCGGTTGAGCGCCAGCATCAGCTCGAAGACGCCGGCGGCGGTTTGCCGATCGAGGTTGCCGGTCGGCTCGTCAGCGAGCACGCACGCCGGCTCGGTAACCAGCGCGCGAGCGATCGCCGCCCGCTGCCGCTCACCTCCTGACAGTTCCGAAGGCGTGTGCTGCAAGCGGTGGCCGAGACCGACTTCGCGGAGCATCGCTGCGGCCCGCGCTTCTGCTTCCGCTTTCGCCAGGCGGCGGATGATCAGCGGCATGGCGACGTTCTCGAGGGCAGTAAATTCGGCCAGGAGATGATGAAACTGATAGACGAAACCGAGGTGGTGATTGCGCAGCGTCCCCCGTTGCGCGTCGCTGATGCTGTTCAGATCCTTGCCCATCAACTGCACGCTGCCGGCGCTCGGCGCGTCCAGGCCACCGAGCAGATGCAGCAAAGTGCTCTTGCCCGAACCCGAGGCGCCGACGATGGCCACCCGTTCGCCAATCTGGATTTCAAGATCGACGCCAAGCAGCACCTCGACTTCGCTATCGCCCTGGCGATAGATCTTGCTCAGCCCTTGACAGGCCAGAACCGGCTCACTCATAACGCAGGGCTTCCGCTGGATTGACCCGGCTCGCACGCCAGCTCGGATAGATCGTCGCCACCAGCGCGAGCACGAAAGCAACGCCGACGATCGTCGTCACATCGCTCCATTGCAGCTCCGAAGGCAGGTTCGAGATGTAATAAACCTCCTTGGCGAGAAACTGTGTGCCGAGCAGGCGCTCGATGAAGGGCACCACGACATCGACGTTGAGCGCCAGGGCGACGCCGCCGGCGACGCCAAGGCCGAGACCGATGAAGCCGATCAGCGCGCCCTGCACGATGAACACCAGCATAATGCTCATCGGGCTGGCACCGAGGGTGCGCAGGATGGCAATGTCGGCCTGTTTGTCGGTCACCGCCATGACCAGCGTCGACACGATGTTGAACGCAGCGACGGCGACGATCAGCGAGAGAATGATGAACATCATGTTTTTCTCGATTTGTACGGCGCGAAAGAAATTGGCGTGGCTGCGCGTCCAGTCGCTGATGAAGGCGTTGATCGGCAGGGAACTGGCCAGGGCGCGCGCCACCTGCGGCGCCTTGAACAGGTCGTCGAGCTTCAGGCGCACGCCGGAAACACGATCGTCCATGCGATACAGGCGCTGCGCGTCGGCGAGGTCAATCAGCGCCAGACCACTGTCGTACTCGTACATACCGACTTCGAACAGGCCGACGACGTTGAAAGTCTTCAGACGAGGGATCACCCCGGCCGGCGTCACCACGCCCTGCGGGGCGATCAGCGTCACCCGGTCGCCAACGCGGACGTCGAGCGCGCGCGCCAGCTCGCTGCCGAGGACGATGTTGAAGCTGTCGGGAGTCAGATCGTCGAGCTTGCCGCTCTTCATGTGCGGGCGAAAATCGGCGACCCGGTCTTCCTGGTCGGGCAGAATGCCGCGCACCAGGGCACCGCGCACCGCCTGCCCGGAGGTAAGCATCGCCTGCGCCTGTACGAAGGGCGCGGTCGCGAGCACGTGTGGCTGTCCGGCCGCCTGCTCGGCGACCACTTGCCAGCCCGCCATTTCGCCGCTGCCGCCAGTGATCTGGACGTGCGAGACGACGGCCAGAATGCGCGAGCGCAGCTCGGTCTGAAAGCCGTTCATCACCGACAGGACGACAATCAGCGCGGCGACGCCGAGCGCGATACCGAGCATGGAAATCAGCGAGATGAAGGAAATGAAGTGATTGTGCTTCTTGGCGCGCGTGTAGCGCAGGCCGATCAGCAGCTCGTAAGGAAGGGCCATCAGCGGCGGGAACTCATCTCAGGTTGGTGCTTCGAAGCGCCGAAACGGCAAAGCCGCTATGCTACACTTTTTCAGTCAAGGCCTGCCCCCATTCAGCCATTCCGCCTTGCTCGGACAGCGCCGGGCCACATGCAAGCCATCCGTCCACCACCGCCACCGCTTCATGTCCCCTTGTGCTCACCGCCTCGTCCACCGCTTCTCCATCGCTTCTCCACCGCCTCGTTTACTCCGGCCCGCCCGCATGCAGCTCACTCTTGTCGTCCCCGAACTCGTCTGGCCCGAACCCGACGACCGCGCAACTTTCGACGCCCTCGTCTGCCCCGGACTGAACACGCTGATCGCGCGCTGCCGACTGCAGCGACGGGCGCCACAGTCCTTCGAAGCAAGCCTCGGCGACGCCTTTGGCCTCAACGGCAGCGTCCCCTGGGCGGCTTTCCGGGTCCTCGGCGAGAGCCAGGCGCCGCCCGCCGCCGGAGCCGACCCGTGCTGGCTGTGTGCCGACCCGGTACATCTGCGCCTGCACCAGGACAAGCTCATTCTTGCCGACGGCAGCAGTCTCGACATCAGCCTCGACGAGGCGCAGGAGCTCATCGCCGAACTCAATCGCCAGTTCGCGGATGTCGGCACTTTCCATGTCGCCACGGCCGATCGCTGGTATCTGCAGCTCGCTGGCGAAACCAATCTGGGCCATTTCGACGTTCCGCCGCTGTCGGTCGTCGCCGGGCGCAAGCTCGGCCGGCAGTTGCCTGAAACGCCGGAGGCGCGCCACCTGCGGCAACTGCTCAACGAAGTCCAAATGGTCCTCTACGGGCAGCCAGCCAACGAAAAACGCGAGGAGACCGGCCGCTCGACGATCAACAGCCTGTGGTTGTGGGGCGCTGGCGCGCAAGCCGCAGCGAACAGCAGCGCCGGCGCCGGCAATTTCGCCGGCATCTGGGGCGCAGACGTACTGGCCTGCGGCCTGGGCCGCGCTTACGGCATCCCAACGCAACCACTGCCCGCCGACCTCGGCGCGCTGCTCGCACAGGCACCGGCCGGCGGCCGTCAGCTGGTAATTCTCGACACGCTGCAGCGCCCCGTGCAGTACGAAGACGCCGACGCCTACGGCAAAGAACTGGCCAGGCTCGACAAACACTGGTTTGCGCCACTGCAGAAAGCGCTCGCCAGCGGCAGGATCAAGCGCCTGCGCCTTGAAGCCGCGACCGCCTACGCGGCGCTGGCCTGGGAAAGCGGCCGCGGCGAGCAGTGGCAACTGTGGCGTCGCCCACAGCCGCTGGCGGCAACCGCGCAAGCGCTCGCCCGAGGCAAGTGATGACCACCCTGCACAGCCGTCGCGTCTCGCCGCGCATCCAGTGGCAACTCGAACAACAGGGCCTGCACCCCCTGTTGGCGCGCATCTACGCGGCCCGCGGCATCGTCATGCGCCACGAACTCGACTACGACTTCCCGTCGCTGCTGCCACCCGCGCGCCTGACGCATGCCGGCGAAGCCGCGGTGCTGCTCGCCGACGCCATCGCCCGGCAAGCGAAAATTCTTATCGTCGCCGACTACGATTGTGACGGCGCGACCGCCTGCGCGGTCGGCATCCGCGCGCTGCGCGCCTTCGGCGCGCGCGTCGATTACCTGGTGCCGAACCGCTTCACCTACGGCTACGGCCTGTCGCCGGACATTGTCGACCTGGCAGCGAAAAGCAGCCCCGACCTGATCGTCACCGTCGACAACGGCATCGCCAGCGTCGACGGCGTCGCCCGCGCCCGCGAACTGGGCATCGCCACGCTGATCACCGATCACCACCTGCCGGGCGACGAACTGCCCGCTGCCGCATGCATCGTCAACCCCAACCAGCCCGGCTGCGACTTCCCGAGCAAGGCACTGGCCGGTGTCGGTGTGATGTTCTACGTGATGCTGGCGCTACGCGCCGAGTTGCGCCAGCGCGACTGCTTCTCGGCCGCCAGCGGTCGCAGCGAACCGAAGCTGGCGTCCCTGCTCGACCTGGTCGCGCTGGGCACCGTCGCCGACGTCGTCAAGCTCGACCACAACAACCGCGTGCTGGTCAGTCAGGGCCTGCAGCGCATCCGCCAGGGTCGCCTGACGCCCGGCATCGCGGCCATTTTTCGCGCCGCCGGACGCACGCCGGCACAGGCTTCGAGCAGCGACCTCGGTTTCATCATCGGCCCGCGCCTGAACGCCGCCGGCCGCCTCGCCGACATGTCGCTGGGCATCGAATGCCTGATCACCGACGACCCGGGACGGGCAATGAACATCGCCCAGCAACTCGACGCCCTCAATCGCGAGCGCCGCGAAATCGAAGCCGGCATGCAGGAACAGGCGCTGCTGCTGATCGAAAAAGCCGGCGCCGACGCCACCCCGTCTGCGGACCCTCACTCGGCAGCAGTCGGCGTTTCGCTTTTTGACGCCGACTGGCACCAGGGCGTCGTCGGCATCGTCGCCGCGCGCATCAAGGAAAGGCTGCACCGCCCGGTTTTCGCCTTCGCCCGCGGCGAGGGGGATGGTGGCGAAATCAAGGGCTCCGGCCGTTCAGTCCCCGGTCTGCATCTGCGCGACGCGCTCGACCTGGTCGGCAAACGCGCACCCGGCCTGCTGCTGCGCTTCGGCGGCCACGCCATGGCCGCTGGCGTGACCATCAGGGAGTGCGATTTGCCGCGTTTTCGCGAACTCTTCGCGCAGGTCGCCGAGGAGTTACTGGCTCCGGCCGATCGCACGCGCACCCTGGAAACCGACGGCGGCCTCGAATCAGGCTACTACTCGATCGCCACTGCCCGCCTGCTCGAAGCAGAAGTCTGGGGCCAGGGTTTTCCGGCACCGCTGTTCGAGGACGAGTTCGTCGTCGAAAGCCAGCGCATCCTCAAGGACAAGCATCTCAAGCTGCGCCTGCGCAAAGGCGCACAAAGACTGGACGCCATCCAGTTCAACTTTTCCCACCCCCCGGGAAACACCATCCGCGCCGCCTACCGGCTGGCGATCAACGACTACAACGGCGTGCAGACGCCACAGTTGATGATCGAGCATATCGAGAACCCCTCGGCGTGAACCAGCCGCGGACGAGCCGGCGCAGCGGTGCGCTTGCCCAGTCTGCCCCTGGCCTCCCGACCCGACCGGGCAACAATAGCCACAGCTCAGGCGCACTCCACGGCGCTTCTGCGGTCAGTGTTGGCGCGACGTTCGCTTTTGCCCACGGCGTCCACGAAGCCGCGCTGCAAGGCGTGTGTCCGTCGGCGATCGTCTTCCCGGCGGTCGTCGAAGTGGGCGAAGCGGCATTGACAAGCTGCCACGTTACAGTCATTCAACGGAAAACGCGGCGCCTCTTTGGCGAGAAATCGTGTCCCCGCAAGTTGCCGTACCGCGGCACAGGAATGGCTCCCCTGTCTTATCACGACGCCACGGAAGGGCAGCTGGGAGTAGGGCACTGACTTTTCCCTGGTCGACGTCGGTCGCGCGCGTGCGCGCCAGAAAGACCAGGCGACGACGCCAAGCACGCAAGAAAGAACAATCAGCCAAATTGACATGCTTTCCTCCCGAGATCAGTTTCCTTTTCTTGACCACTCTGAAAGTCAGAGCACGCAGTTCGTAGGGCATGGTCAAGAACGTGGTGGGGCCGGCCACAGAGAGACTTCCCGACTTCGGCCTGCGCATTAGAATAACAAGAAATCTCACTAATATCAGCACTTAAACGAAATCAGACCCGACACAAGAGGGGGCTTGCTTTGCCCTACGCAAGCGAAGTGGCAAGCAGGGCGAGGGTGCCCTGACACAGCATCACTCGTGAACAGCGGCGAAGCTGCCCAGCGTCCGCGCGCCGAAGCTGCCGCCCGGCAGCTGGCAGCGGACGTATATAATGTGCGGTTCATTCTTCAAGCGATCAGAGAAAACATGGAAGCCGAACAGCTCAACCTCATCGAAAACCGACTCGACGACCTCGGTCAGCGAGCCGCCGAACTGCGGAGGTATCTTTGACTACGATCAGAAAGCCGATGAACTCAAGGCCGTCTCTCTAGAACTCGAAGATCCGAAAGTCTGGGACGACGCCGAGCGCGCGCAGGACCTGGGCCGCGACAAGCGCTCGCTCGAAAATATCGTGCTGACGCTGGATACGGTCGGTAAGGTCCTCCGTGACGCTGGCGAACTCTTCGCCATGGCCCGCGAAGAAGATGATGACGAAACGCTGCAGGCGATTACGGCCGACATCGACGGCATCGAGAAGGATGTCGCCGGCCTTGAGTTCCGGCGCATGTTCAACAACCCCGCCGACCCGCTCAATTGCTTTGTCGACATCCAGGCCGGCGCCGGCGGTACCGAAGCGCAGGACTGGGCGGCCATGCTGCTGCGCATGTACGTGCGCTACGGCGAACGCAAAGGCTACGCGGTCGAAGTGCTCGAGGAGTCCGAAGGCGACATTGCCGGCATCAAGACGGCCAGCATCAAGCTCAACGGCGAGTACGCCTACGGCATGCTGCGCTCGGAAACCGGCATTCACCGCCTGGTGCGCAAGTCACCTTTCGACTCGAACGCCCGCCGCCACACCAGCTTTTGCTCGGTAAGCGCCTACCCGGAAATCGACGACTCCTTCGAGGTCGACATCAACCCGTCCGACCTGCGCATCGATACCTACCGGGCGTCCGGCGCCGGCGGCCAGCACATCAACAAGACCGATTCGGCGGTACGCATCACGCACCTGCCGACGAATATCGTCGTCCAGTGCCAGAACGACCGCTCGCAGCACCGCAACCGCGCCGAAGCGATGGCCATGCTCAAGTCGCGCATCTACGAGGCTGAAATGCGCAATCGCCAGGCGGAGCAGCAGAAACTCGAAGACGCCAAGTCCGATATCGGCTGGGGCCACCAGATCCGCTCCTACGTTCTCGACCAGTCGCGAATCAAGGACCTGCGGACCAACGTCGAGGTCGGCAATACGCAGAGCGTGCTCGACGGCGACCTCGATCAGTTCATCGAAGCAAGCCTCAAACAGGGAGTCTGACCCATGCCACGAGCCTTCCTCACCAGCGCCCTGGCCGGCCTGCTGCTTGTGTCAACTTTCGTGCCGACCTTCGCCGCCGCGCTCGACAGCTCGCTCGACGCCTATGTCGGCCAGCAGCCGGAAGCACTGCTCAAGGCGAAGCCGGAGTTTGCCAAAGCTTACCGCAGCGCAGTCGGCGAACTCGACTTCCCGGCATGGACGCAGCGACTCGCCGCCGGCAAGCGAGCCGAGCGCGTCGACATCAACGGCACCGCCTACGTCCTGACTTCGGCCTGCAGCTCCGCGGGCTGCCTCGACGAACACCTCTACATCCTCTTTGACCCGCAAAGCGGGCGCGCCAGCGGCCTCTTCTACCTGCCGCCAGCGAGCGACGATCCGGGCGACACGCGTACCGCGTTTTCACGCTGGTACGGCATGCCTGCCGACAAGGCCACGGCCCAGGCCATCGGCGCTTTCCTGCTCGAGCGTGCAGCCACCGATGCGCAGACCCTGGCCAACCCCGCAAAGCAGTGATAACCCGCTGATCACCCGAGACCGACCGCCATCATGCCCGACACCGATACCCCGCAGGACAGCTCCGCGCAGCACGACGAGAACCGCATCATTGCCGAACGACGCGCCAAGCTCGCCGAATGGCGGCAGACCGGCAGCGCCTATCCGAACGACTTCGCACGCGAGAACACCGCCGGCAAAATCGTCGAACTGTACGAGGAAAAAGACCGCGAAGAGCTCGCCGCCTTGCCGGTCGAAGTGCGCGTCGCCGGTCGCATCATGCTCAAGCGGGTCATGGGCAAGGCCTCGTTCATCACTCTGCAGGACCTTTCGGGACGTATCCAGGCCTACGTCAGCCGCGACCTGATCGGCGAAGAAGCCTACGCGGCATTCAAACGCTGGGACATGGGCGATATGGTCGGCGCTGTCGGCACCCTCTTTCGCACCCGCAGCGGCGAACTGACCGTCGAATGCTCGCAAGTACGGCTACTGGCCAAGTCGCTGCGGCCGCTGCCGGAGAAGTTCCACGGCCTGACCGACCAGGAACAGAAGTACCGCATGCGCTATGTCGACCTGATCACCAACGAGCGCTCGCGCTTCACTTTCGCCGTCCGCAGTCGCATCGTGCAGTCGATCCGCAGCTACATGGTCAACGACGGTTTCCTCGAAGTCGAAACGCCGATGATGCATCCCATCCCCGGTGGCGCCTCGGCGAAGCCCTTCAAGACGCACCACAACGCCCTCGACATGGAGCTCTTCCTGCGCATCGCGCCGGAGCTATACCTCAAGCGCCTGGTCGTCGGCGGCCTCGAAAAAGTCTTCGAAATCAATCGCAACTTCCGCAACGAAGGCATCAGCCCGCGGCACAACCCCGAATTCACGATGATGGAGTTCTACGAAGCGTACTCCGAGTATCGCCGCCTGATGAACTTCACCGAAGGGCTGTTGCGCCACAGCGCGCGCGAGGCGTTGGGCAGCGAAATCTTCGCCTACCAGGGCCGGACCCTCGACTTCGCCAAGCCTTTTGCGCGCCTGACGATCATCGAAGCGATCCGCAAGGACCATCCCGGCTACCGCGTCGAACAACTCAATGACGCCGCCTGGCTGCGCGCGAAGCTGTCCGCGATGAAAGTCGAGATGAGTGCTACCGCCGGCCTCGGCACCCTGCAGCTACTGCTCTTCGAAGAGACCGCCGAAGCCGAGCTTTGGGACCCGACTTTCATCATCGACTACCCGGCCGAGGTCAGCCCCCTGGCCCGACGCAGCGACAGCAAGCCGGAAATCGCCGAGCGCTTCGAGCTGTTCATCGCCGGCCGCGAAATCGCCAACGGCTTCTCGGAGCTGAACGACCCCGAGGATCAGGCAGCCCGCTTTCTCGAACAGGCCAGGGCCAAGGACGCCGGCGACGAAGAAGCCATGTACTACGACGCCGATTACGTGCGCGCGCTCGAATACGGTCTACCACCGACCGCCGGTTGCGGCATCGGCATCGACCGCCTGATCATGTTGCTCACCGACTCGGCGAACATTCGCGACGTGATCCTCTTCCCGCAGATGCGGCCCGAGTAAGTGCCGCGCACCGCCCGGCCATGAATGCGCACGCGATCGTCATTGGCGCCGGCCTGGCCGGCAGCAGCGCCGCCGAACGCCTGGCCGCGCGCGGCTGGAAAATCGACCTCATCGAGCGCGCCCACGCGCCCGCCCAGGGCGCCTCGGGCAACGTCGCCGGCGTCTTGCGCCCGCTCCCTTCGCTCGACGACAACCGCCTGGCGCGCCTGACCCGGGCCGGCTTCGAACACGCCTGCCGCCATTTCGCGGCCTTGACCGCCGCCGGTGAGCCGCTGCGCTGGGGACAAACCGGCGTCCTGCATCTGGCTCGCGACGAAACGCACGCTGCCACCCAGCAGCGGGTCGTCGAGATCCGGAAGGCGGCAGCCGACCAACTCTACTTCGTCGATCGTCAGCAGGCGCGGAAACTCGCCGCCTGGCCGGTGGCCAGCGGCGGCTGGTGGTTCCCCGGCGGAGGCTGGGTCGATCCGGGGTCGCTGTGCCGCGCCAATCTCGCCCGCTACGCCACAGCCATCACTGCCCACTACGCCGCGGAGGTGGCGCAGATCGACCGCCCGGCCGATCTCTGGCGCGCCCGCAACGCCGCCGGCGACGTCATCGCCGCAGCACCGGTACTGATCCTCGCCAATGCGACGACCGCCCGACATTTCTCCGTTACCGCCCATCTGCCCCTGCGCGCCGCCCGGGGACAGGTTTCGCATCTCGCCGCAACAGCAGGGTCGGCGCCTGACGTCGTCGTCTGCCGCCTCGGCTACGTGACTCCAGCCATCGACGGCCTGCGCTGCGCTGGCGCCACTTTCAGCGTCGATGATGGCGAAGCCGCGCTGCGCGAAAGCGACCACGCCGAAAACCTGGCCAAACTCGACTTCATCCTGCCCGGCTACGGCAACGGGATTCAGGCACGCGACCTCGCCGGACGCGTCGGCTTCCGCCCCCTGTCCCCCGATCGCCTGCCGATGATCGGCGCCATTGGCGACGCCGCAGCGATCGACCCCGACGCACCCTCCCGAGCACTCTCCGAAATGCCGCGCCTGCCGGGTCTCTACCTGATCAACGGCTTCGGCGCCCGCGGCATCGTCTGGTCGGCTCTCGCCGGCGAACTGCTCGCCTGCCTGATCACCGCCGCCCCCCTGCCGCTGCCCGATGATCTGGTCGACGCCGTCGACCCCGGCCGCTTTCTCCTGCGCGGCCGAAGCCAGCGGCAGCGCGTCGAAAGAGAGCGGTGAACCGTCGCCTAGAGCGTGAGCAAGACCACCCCGGCTTCTCTGCTGCGACTGAAATAGATCACCCGCACACTGCCAGCCTTTCGCGAAGCGGCCCTTCCCCAACGAACTTTGCGAAGCACGGCGTATGCGCTTCGCCACGCTTGCTTTAAGATAGCGAGCAGCATTCTGAGCCGGCGGCCCCTCTTGCTTCGACACCTCAAGCCCTTTGTTTACCACCCGACGCTTAATGCGTGCTGGCTGCTGTGCGCGGTGTTTTCGGGCAGCACGCTGGCGCAGACCGCGCTTCCCGAGCCCCCTGGCCTGTCGCTGGCGACGATGCTGCAAAGCGTTCTCGGACTGGCACTGGTCATCGCTGTCCTGTTTCTGGCCGCCTACTTTCTGCGCCGGCTCAACGGCGGCCGTGGTTTCGGCAGCAATGGCCCGATGCGCGTCGTTGGCGGTCTGATCATCGGCAGCAGAGAACGCATCGTGCTGGTCGAGATTGGTGATACCTGGCTCGTTGTCGGCCTGGTACCCGGCCAGATCCGAACCTTGCATACGCTACCGAAAGGCGAGTTGCCATCGACCGGCGACGGCGAAAAACCTTTCTCGCAATGGCTCAAGCAAGTCGCCGAGCGCAGGAATGAAGGCCGCTAGACGCAGCCGCGGCGGCGTGCTGCGCGTGGTACTGGCGGTGGTGCTGGCTTCGCTCGCGCCACTGGCGGCCTGGGCTCAGGCCGGCGGCCTGCCGGCGCTGACCAGCACCCCGGGCGCGGCTGGCAGCCAGACTTTCACGCTGTCGGTGCAGACCCTGCTGACACTGACGGCACTGACCTTCATCCCGGCGGCGCTGCTGATGATGACCAGCTTCACCCGGATCATCATTGTCCTGTCGCTGCTCAGGCATGCGCTCGGGACGCAAACCTCGCCGCCCAATCAGGTACTGCTCGGTCTGGCGCTTTTCCTGACTTTTTTCATCATGTCGCCAGTGCTCGACAGCGTCTATAGCGAAGCCTATCTACCACTGTCGGAAAACAGAATCACCTATCTGCAGGCGATCGAACGCGGCGCCGTGCCCCTGCGCAAGTTCATGCTCAAGCAGACGCGCGAAGCAGATATCGCGCTCTTTGCGCGCATGGCCAACGCACCGCGCTTCCAGTCTGCCGACGACATCCCCATGCGGCTGCTGGTCCCGGCCTTCGTTACCAGCGAGCTGAAGACGGCTTTCCAGATCGGCTTCATCATCTTCATTCCCTTTTTGATCGTCGACATGGTCGTCGCCAGCGTGCTGATGTCGATGGGCATGATGATGATGTCGCCAGTGATGATCGCCCTGCCCTTCAAGCTGATGCTCTTCGTGCTCGTCGATGGCTGGCATCTGATCCTCGGTTCGCTGGTCGCCAGTTTCGCCACATGACGCCCGAACTGGTCATGGATATCGCGCGTCAGGCGGTCGAGATGACCTTGCTGCTGGCAGCGCCACTGCTCCTCGCGGCGCTGCTGATTGGCCTGATCGTCAGTGTTTTTCAGGCCGCGACGCAGATCAACGAGCAGACACTGTCCTTCATTCCCAAGCTCGTCGGGGTCTTTCTGATCCTCCTCCTGGCCGGCCCCTGGATGCTGGGGCTGATGGTCGACTACGTGCGCCGACTGTTCGAGAGCATTCCTCTACTGGTCGGCTAGGGCGGCGATGATCAGCCTGACCTCGGTCGAGATCAACGCCTGGATCGTCGCCTTCTTCTTCCCGCTGGCACGCGTCCTCGCCGTCCTGGTCAGCGCGCCGCCTTTCAACAACCCCGCCCTGACCGTCCGCATCCGGCTCATCCTCGGCTTGGCGATCACCCTGGCCATCGCCCCGGCGCTGCCGCCGATGCCCGCGGTCGACCCGGCGTCAGGTGCAGGTCTCCTGATCCTCGCGCAACAAATGCTCATCGGCTTTGCCATGGGTTTCGCCATACGCCTGGTGCTCGCCGCAGTCGACCTGGCGGGCAGCATGATCAGCCTGCAGATGGGTCTCGGCTTCGCCACCGCCTACGACCCTCTGACCGCCGGTCAGACCGGGGTGGTCTCGGAATTCCTCGGGCTGCTGGCACTGCTGATTTTCGTGGCCATCAATGGTCACCTGATGGTCATCGCCACCTTGGCGCACAGCTTCACCGCCATCCCCGTCGGTGCAGGACTACCGGAAACCGGCAGCTGGTGGCAGCTGGCGCGTTCCGGTGCGTTGATCTTCTCGTCGGGGCTACTCCTGGCGCTACCGATTCTTGTCGCGCTGCTAGTCACCAACCTGGCGCTGGCCATCCTGAGCCGCGCCGCACCGCAACTCAACCTGATCGTCATCGGCTTTCCGCTGACCATCACTCTCGGCTTCGCTGGATTGGTGTTCGGTCTGTCGTATCTGAGCCAACCCATGCAGCAGATTTTTGAGTACGGCCTGCAGGCCATGCTCGGCAATTTCTCCCCGGCCGCGCCCTAATGCACCGTCTCGAGATGACTTCGGACCAACTGGAAAGTGCCTTCCGCGTAGCGATGCGTAAAAGGCGTGCTCGATTCGACACCCTCGGAATAGTCCAGAATCCGGAAGCCCAGGAAGCCATGTTTGCGCTGCAACTGCAGCGCTCGCCGCTGGAGAATCAATCCGGACTCACCATCGCCGCCGGTGCGGAAACTCTTGGCGCGCATCGACAGCAGGTAAGTGTCGCTGCCGATCATCCGCTCTTCGATAGTCCAGTTCGGTGCCAGCGGATCGTAGACCACGTAGGCGATGATCGCGCCAGCAGCGGCCAAGCCGAGATTCGCCGCCGGCCCGGTATAGGCGGAGGCGGCATAGCCCACCGCCCCGACCATGGCGACGGCCTTGCCAGGCTCGACGCTGACGGTCGGATCGGGTGACTGCGCAAAGCGGCTGTCGGGGGGGCTGCTCGCTGCCCGCGGCGGCGGCTGCACGTCGACACTGCCACAGCCCGTCATCAGTAGAGTGACGAGAAAAAGGGTGGCAGGGAGGAGCCTGGGCATGTTCATCGCTTAAAGATAGCTGAACAGGCTCAGGCCACTGATCGTGACAAAGGACTTCTGGGCGGCTTCGAGACTCAACTGCTGACGCGTGAAGTCCGAGAGCGCTTGCGCGTAATCCAGGTCCTGAAGAGCCGACAGGCTCTGTTGATGCAGGATATCGACCGCCGCCGAGTTGCTGCTCAGATCATCCAGTGCCTGCAGGCGTGCACCGACCGATGCCTGCACGCGACTGACGTTGGCCTGCGCCTGGTCGAGATGGTTCAGGTGAGCTGCCAGCTGGCCGGTGAATTCGCTCCTCGCCTGGCTCGAAGCGAGTGGCGAGTTGAGCAGGCCGATCAGCTCCTGCATCGTCTGGAAAACGCTCTTGTTGCCACTCGGCGTGACGCTGAAGCTGTCGCCATCGGCCGGCAGGCCGTTGATTACCACCTGTGCGCCAAAGTCCGCCGCCGGCGCGATGCTCAGCAGTGGAATCGCCTGTCCGGCAGTAAATGGCAGCAGCCCACTGACTGACCGGGCCGGCAAAGCAGCGGCCGGCGGCGGCGGCGTCGAGACGTCGAACAGCTGGTAATGACTGGTCCCGGCGAGCGACGAGAATCTAATTTCCAGCGCCTGATTACTGCTTCCCTGCCAGAAATCCGAATTCAACGCACGCTGCCACTTCTGCGGGTCAAGCACCGAGCCGCCGTCAATCACCCCGGCACCCCGGTTGGCAAGGGTGCCACCGTCACCGCCAGCGGCGGCCAGGAAGCTGCCATTACCTTCACGGATGTTCATGAACAGATCGCTGCCGGCAACGCTGCTCGGCATCTGCTGTGCCGGCCCGACCTGCATCAGACGCTCGCCATCGTCACCGAAATAGCTGACCGAGGTCGGTGCTGCCGACGATGTCGCCGCACTGAGCACGAATGGCGTCGTCGCGCCCTGGTGACCGGCAAAGAGGTAATCACCGTCGGCATTCTTGCTGTTGGCAATTCCCAACAATTCCGCGAAGCGCGCCTCGAGTTCGCTGGCCACGGCCTGACGGTCACTGTCGCTGAGAATCGTATTCCCGGCCTGAATCACGCGCTCGCGAATGCTCTGCAGGAGACCGGTCACCGCACCGAGCTGACTGTCGACCAGCCCCAGGCGATCGGCTGCCGCGCCCTGATTACGCGCGTACTGGGCGGCAACCTCACGGGTCTGCGTGACGGTGAGCGCTCGCGCCGCCCCGACCGGATCGTCGGCCGGCGTGAGAATTCGCCGGCCGCTTGAAATCTGCTCCTGCAGCTTGAGCAGCTGGCTCTGGTTGCGCTCCATGCCACGCACACCGGCATCATAAAGTTGATTGCTGCTGATCCGCATCTAGGTCTCCTTAAGCCGCCAGTTCGAGAATGGTATCGAACAGGGAGGCGCCAATCTGAAATGCCTTCGCCGACGCCTGGTAGGCCTGCTGATAGCGAATGAGGTTCGCCGCTTCCTCGTCCAGATTGACCGCCGACAGCGAGTCGCGACTCGCTTGTGCCTGCGCCAACAAGTTCTGTTGCGCTTCGGAGCTGACCTGCAACTGGCGTGTCTTGTTGCCGGTTTCGCTCACCAGGCGCGCATAAGCGTCCTGATAGGAAGCCGTCTGCCCGGACATCGTGTGCTGCGTTTGCAGCTGCGCAAGGGTCAGCGCGTTGCGCCCGTCGGCCGTGGCCCCGCTGTTGATCTCGACCGTGAAGCGGTCGCCATTATTTGGCAAGCCGGTCATCACAAAGCTGAAGCCGGTGGGCGGGCTGACGCTGGCCGAACCCACCAGGGTGACCGTTGCGCCGCTGGTGTAGGCAATGCTCTGGTCGAGTGCGGTGATGTCCACCGGCGCTGCACCGTCGATCGACACCCGCGTACCGACCGGGAAGTTGCGCAGTTCGCCCGCGTTGTATTCCAGACTGATCGGCAATCCGGCCACGGCGTCCGCATAGCCGGGTCCGGCCTGGCCCGATGAAATGGTGGCCGTACCGGTATTTGCCGTGCCGACGGCGGCCCGCAGCGGTCCGGCCGCGGCGACCAGACGCGAGTCGGCGATCAGCGCAGGATTCACCACGATGCCGCGCGCCGCTCCCCGCGTCGGCTGAATCAGATAGCTGGAACCCGCCACCAGGGCCCCCGGTGAAGCCAGCTCAAAACCCTGCGGATCACTGCTCAGCTGTGCGTTCACCGCCGCCAGGTCGGCCCCCGTCCATTGCTTGTTGTCCGTCAAGCGGGTCAGGGTGAGGCCAGCGCCGTCGGCATTGAGTCGGTAGTCACTGTTGCCCAGATCGGCGTAGAAATTGCCATTGAAGGGCTGCGGGCTGACGAAAGCAGCGCTGACCAGGGGGCTACCCGGCGGATTCCGGGTGTTGCCGATCACCACTGGCGGAGAAACCGCAAAGAACTGCGGCGTGAAGCTGGTCGGCGGCGACGAAGCGAGCTGCGACTGACCGAAGAAATCCTGACCGAGCGCGTGTTGCGCATTGAAGGTCAAGGCCAGCGAAGCCGCGTTGCTGCCCAGATCGTTGCTCGCCCTATCCAGGGACTCGCTGCGGAAAGCCAGCAAGCCGCTCAAACTGCCACCGCTGATCAAGGACTCCGGCATCTCCTGGACCCCGGCCGCGGTCCGCAAACCGACCACCAGGCGAGAGGAATCGGCGCTCGACGCCATGGTCGCCATGCCGACCAGCTGCGAGCCGACAACCAGTTGCTGGCCGCTGCCGACGAAGACGTTGTAGCTGCCATCCGTGTTGGTCGTCGTGCGGGTACGGATCAATTGGTTCAGTTCGAGCACCATCTGGTCGCGCGTATCGAGCAAGTCATTCGGCGGTTGCCCGGTCGAAGCTTCGGCAACCGCAATGCGACCGTTCAGCGAGGCGATCTGTTCGCCGTAGGAATTGACGCTGGCGACGGCAGCCGTGATTCCATTGTTGATGCCATCGTACATCTCGGCCAGTTGATCGCTCAAGGACTGATAGCGGGCGCTCAGTGACTGCGCCGCCGAGACCATCGCCTGGCGGCTCTCCAAGCCCGAAGGATTGGTGGCAAGGTCCTGAACGCTGGAGAAGAACCCCTGCAGCGCTGACGACAGCCCGGTGCCCGGGTCGGCGAGCAAATCATCGATCCGGCTGATTTGGGCGTGGTAGGTCTCCAGTTCACTGGCGCTGCTCTGCGAACGGTCCACCTGCTCGGTCAGAAAACGGCTGTACATGCGCTCGACCGTTGCCACGTGCGCACCCTGCCCAACATAGCCGGCGCCGGTCAGCAAGCCGGCATTGCTCGCCTGGATGCTCCGCTGGCGTGAAAAGCCCGGCGTGTTGACGTTGGCAATATTGTGTTCGGTGGTCAGCAGCCCATACTGAGCGACGTGCAGACCGGTCACTGCGGTATTGATGATTCCTGAGCCCATGCGGTGAACTCCTGTTTGATTGTTCTGTTAACGGCAGGGCCGCGCGAATGTTTAGGCGATTGCCGACGCGCGCCATCGAGCGCCTAGCCGGCCAGGGCCTGGCGCAGGGTGTTGCCGGCAATGATGCGCGCCAGCTTGTCGGCGTACATCGGGTCCGTCGCGTAGCCCGCCTCCTGCAATGAACGGGCGAACTGTACGGCATCCTGCTGGCCAAGCACGCCCGCATAGCGTGGCTTGCTGGAGAGCAGCTCGGCGTAGTCGCGAAACGCCTCGGCGTAGGAAGCATAGGCGCGAAACGTCGCGCGTTCGGACTGCGCCACGCCATTGACAAACTCCGTCGTGTCGACCTCGACCGTCGCTCCCGACCAGTTGCGCCCGGCCTTGATCCCGAAGACGTTGAAGCTCGGAGAACCATCGGCAAGGCTGATCTCGCGCCGTCCCCAGCCGCTCTCCAGCGCCGAGTGGGCGACCAGGAAACGTGCCGGGACACCGGTGGCCGCGGCCGCGGCCTGGGCGTGTGGCCAGACACGATCGACAAAGTCACGTGGCGCCGAAGGCGATTCCACGGCCAGCGCTGCTGCGCGACTGCTGCCCGCCGTGCTCGCCAGCAGGCCCGCCCGGTGGCGAGCGCCACCGAGATAGCCCGCCGCAGTTGCCGGCGACAGGGAACTCAACGACTGCTGCAAGGCGTCGAGAGTTGTGCGGGTTGCGCTGCTTGCGAGGTTTGCGCTGGTTGCGACGTTTGCACTGGTTGAATGCGTGACCTCGGCTTGGCCGGCCTTGGCCGCTCGCCCCGACTGCTGTTGTTCGATCAATTCTGCCAGGCCCATGGGCATTTGGGTGGCCAGGTTCAGGGCCATTTGCTGATCGCCAAGGGCGGTAAAGAAGCTGCTTTGTTGGCTGTCCAGCATGCCGCCACTGATCGTCGCATCACGCATGCTTTTTAGCAGCAACTGCAGGAGCATGCCTTCGAACTGCTGTGCTACCTGCTTCATGCCGCCTTGCGAATCCTGAGCGAGCCGGGCGCGCAGATCGGCGACCGCGGCGGGATCGATGGCAAGGCGAGTGTTGGCAGTATCGCTGGCAAGCGTGATTGATTGCATGGGCGGATGCGCTGGTGGGATGGGGTCTTGAACGCGGACTCAGATGATCTCCAGCTCGGCACGCAAGGCGCCGGCCGCTTTCATGGACTGCAGGATGGAAAGCAGATCCTGTGGTCCGGCACCGAGCGCATTGATGGCCTTGACGACATCAGCGAGATTGACACCCGCCTTCAGCGACATCAAGCTACCGCCCCCCTGCTTGATCTCGATCTCGCTCTGCGTGGTGGTCACCGTCTGCCCCGCCGCCAGCGCATTCGGCTGGCTGACTTGCTGTTCGGTATTGATGACCACCGAAAGATTGCCGTGCGCGACGGCGCAGGATTCGATGGTCACCATCTGGTTCATCACCACCGAGCCGGTACGCGGGTTGATGATCACCTTGGCGATTCCTTTGGTCGGCCGTACTTCGAGACTCTCCAGATGCCCCAGGAAAGCGACCCGACTGTTCGCGTCTTCGGGGGCGATCACCTGCACCCGCCGACCGTCGAGCGCCTGCGCGGTGCCGGGACCGATGGCGCGGTTGATCACCTCGACCACCCGCTGCGTCGTTCCGAAGTCGGTCGTCCGCATCTCGTAGTGAACAAAGGGGCCCTGCCCCAAGGCCGTCGGCACTTCACGCTCGACGGTTGCGCCGCCGACGATACGGCCGGCAAGCAGGTGATTGATCGTCACCCGACTGCCGGCGGAGCCCGCGCCGACCCCGGGAACCAGCACATTGCCCTGGGCTTGCGCGTAGATCTGACCATCGGCGCCTTTCAGCGGCGTCATCACCAGCGTCCCACCACGCAGACTCTTGGCGTTGCCCATCGACGATACGGTAATGTCGATGACCTGCCCGATCCTGGCAAATGACGGCAGATTGGCGGTCACCATTACCGCGGCAACATTCTTCAGTTGCAGGGATTGCGTCGTCGGCAGGGTGGTACCCAGCTGCGCCAGCATGTTGATGATGCTCTGGGTGGTAAAAGGCGTTTGCGTGGTCTGGTCTCCGCTACCGTCCAGGCCGACGACCAGCCCGTAGCCGACCAACTGGTTGCTACGCACGCCCTGCACCGAGGCCAGATCCTTGATCCGTTCGGCCGCTACCGGAAAACTCAGC
This sequence comes from Candidatus Accumulibacter meliphilus, assembly GCF_036625345.1. Lineage (NCBI taxonomy): Bacteria > Pseudomonadati > Pseudomonadota > Betaproteobacteria > Candidatus Accumulibacter > Candidatus Accumulibacter meliphilus. The sequence goes on from NZ_JAZKTZ010000005.1 coordinate 169,955, forward strand.
GATGAAAGGGCGAGCAAACCGGCAAGAGCGGCAAAAACCGCCGCACGACCCTGCATTTTGCCGGTTTGCCTGACGATAGTCGGGACCACTGTGTTCTCCTTAGAATGGCAGGACGGTAAGGAAGAATCGTGCCAGCCAGCCCATCACCTGCGCTTCGCTGATCGCCCCGCTCTCCTTGTATTCGATGCGAGCATCGGCAATCTGTGACGAGGGAATGGTATTGGCGGCGTTGACGAAATACGGATTGACGATTCCCGAAAGCCGGATGTATTCCTGCCCCTGACCAATGGCCACCTGCTTCTCGCCGGAAACCAGCAGATTGCCGTTCGGCAAGACCTCGATGACGGTCACCGTAATCGTCCCGGTGAACACGTTGTTGGCCGCCGAATCGCCTTTGCCGGCGGCGACATTGCTGCTGCTGGCGTTCAGCTCCCCGGGCCGGAACCAGTTGGCCGGCGAACCCGCGAACGGCCCGGCGGTGGCGCTGATGCTGCCGGTCTTGCTGACGTTGGTGTTCGATTTGGTCGCCGCGTTGTTGTTCTCGCTGATGGTCACCGTGATCGTGTCGCCGACATAACGCGCACGGCGATCTTCGAACAGGGTTCTCGAGGCCCCCGCCTGATAAATGCTGCCGGTAGCTGCCAGATTGGCCGCCAGGGCATCGCTTCGATACTGCGGGCGCGCGGTCATCGGCTGGTGGATATTGGTCGGCGGCACAGTGGTGCACGCGGCCATCAGCAGGGCCACGGGAAGCAGCAACAGCGCTCTCTTGTTCTCCCGGCCAGTACTCATCATCAGGCCCTTACAGCTGCGTCAGACGCGCCAGCATCTGATCCGAGACCGCCACCACTTTCGAGTTCAGTTCGTACGCCCGTTGGGTCTGAATCATCAGTACCAGCTCCTGCGCGGCATTGACGTTGGAGGCTTCGACATAGTTCTGTACCACGACCCCCGAGCCATTGTTGCCCGGGGTATTCGGCGTTGGCGTGCCGCTCGATGCAGTCTCCAGGTAGAGATTGTCGCCAACGCTCTGCAGGCCGCCATTGTTGATGAAGGTCGCCACCTGAATGACGCCGATCTGCACCGTCGCGGGGGTCCCCGGCTGGGTGATGCTGACCACGCCATCGGTACCGACGGTCACCGTCAAGGCATTCTCGGGGATGGTGATCGCCGGTTGCAGCGGATAGCCGCTGGTGGTGACGATCTGGCCCTGGTTGTCCTTCTGAAACGAACCATCACGCGTGTAGGCAGTGGTCCCGTCGGGCAGCAGGACCTGAAAGAAGCCCGCCCCGTCGATGGCCATGTCGAGACTGTTACCGGTTTGCTGCAGAGCACCCTGGGTGAAAATCCGCCCCGTGGAAACGGGGGTCACGCCCAGGCCGATCTGCAGACCGTCCGGAATCTGCGTCGTCTGCGACGACTGGGCACCTGGCTGACGCAGGGTCTGATAGAGCAGATCGGCGAAAATCCCGCGTGCCTGCTTGAAGCCATTGGTGCTGACGTTGGCCAGGTTGTTGGCAATGACGTCAATCTGCACCTGTTGGGCAGTAAGGCCGGTACTGGCGGTCCACAGTGAGCGGATCATGCTTGTCCTGTCCTATCAGCGGTTCATGGAGAGAATCTGGCTGGCCGCCTGGGCATTGGTGTCGGCCGTCTGCAACATCTTGATCTGCATCTCGAACTGGCGAGCGAGACTGATCATTCTGACCATTGCTTCAACCGAGTTGACGTTGCTTCCCTCGAGCGCCTCGGGCACCAGTTTGACGTCCTCGTCGGCAGGGGCGCCGAAGCCGTTGCGCGTCCGGAAGAGTCCGTCATCGCCGCGCAGCAGATCGTTTTCCGGTGGATTGACCAGCTTGATCCGGCCGACCACGTTGACACTGTTGATGGCCCCGGCACCCAGGCGCGGAATGCTCGACACCGTCCCGTCAGTAGCGATGACAATGTTGTTGTCGGGCGGTAGCGAGATCGGTCCCCCCTCACCGACGACATTCAAGCCACTGCTGGTCTTCAGCATGCCATTGGCGTCGGTCTTGAGATTGCCGGCACGCGTGTAGGCCTCACGACCGTCCGCAGCCTGCACGGCAATCCAGCCATTGCCGTCTACCGCGACGTCGAGCGGCCGACCGGTGACCACGATCGGCCCCTGTTCGAAAACGTCGGCCACCGAGGCGTCAGCGACGAAAGCCCGGGTCGGCGCACCTTCGCCCAGCACCGGCACGGCGCGGAAACGATGCTCCATTGCCCGATAGCCGGTGCTCGTGGCATTGGCCAGATTCTGGGCGATGCCAGCCTGCTGCAGAACGACCTGCTTGGCACCACTCATCGCGGTGTAGATCAGGCGATCCATGGCTCCTCCGCAGTCCTTCGCTCAGTGTCGATCACTAGCGCAGATTGACCAGCGTCTGCATGATCTGATCCTGGGTCTTGATGGTCTGTGCATTGGCCTGGTAGTTGCGCTGGGCGGTAATCATGTCCACCAGCTCCTTGGTCAGATCAACGTTCGAATCCTCGACGGCCGCCGACTGAATCACCCCGCGACTGCCCGACGCCGGCGCACCAATCAGCTCCGGCCCGGACAGCGAAGTCAGGCTCCACTGGTTGTTGCCCAGACTCAAGAGTCCATTCGGATCGGCAAAAGTGGCCAGCACCACCTGCCCCATGTTGCGCGTCTGGCCATTGCTGTAACGCCCCTGGACGATGCCATCGGCGTTCACACCGACCCCGACAAGACTGCCGGAAGTGAAACCTCCCTGCGTCAGGCGATCGACGTTCGAGCCGCTGCCGTACTGGGTAGTGCCGGTGAAATCCATGACCCCCGGCCGCCACGGCGACGCGGCACCGGTGGTCAGGTTCCACGAGGGCAGATCGTGCACCGCCGAGCCCGGGTCGAGGGCACCCGACGTGTTGAAGCGCAGATTGCCGCCCGGCACGACTTGCGGATCGGCACCATCGAGAGTGGCGTGCACGGTCCACTCGCCGGGAGCCGTCGTGCCATTGAGAACGTAGAAAGTGGTCAGATTGTGGACCACGCCGAGGGTGTCGAAAACCGTCAATGCCGTCGAGAAATTGTAGGTTTCCGGATTGCTGTAGTCGAAGGGCCCCACGGCCGGAGCCGAGTCGCGCGAGTCGAGATTGAGCACCGCCCGCAGTTCACCAGCGAGTGGGTCGCTGCTCGCCAGCGGCGCAATCTGGCCCGCCGAAATCTGCAATTCGACCGGATTGGAAGGGGTTATCGCCCCGCTGGCCGCGACCGGGTAACCGGTCAGGCGAGAGCGCTGATCGTTGATCACATAGCCGTCATTGTCGATGTGAAACTGACCGTTGCGGGTATAGCTGAGCGCGCCTTCGTCGCTCAGGCGAAAGAAACCGCCACCGTTGAGCGCCAGGTCGAGCGGATTGTTGGTGGTCGTCAGATTGCCCTGTGTAAACTGCTGCTGCACCGCCCCGACGCCGACACCGATACCGATCTTGGCACCGGAGACGATGCCCAGCGAGGCGGCGTAGATGTCCGAGAAGTTCGCGCTGCCGCTCTTGAAACCAACCGTACTGGAGTTGGCAATATTGTTGCCGATCACGTCCAGCGACGAAGACGCCGCGTTCAGGCCGCTCAAACCCTGCTGAAAACTCATTCTTGCCTCCTACGCCTAGAGAATCTGTTGAACCTTGTCGAAAGCGACCCGTCCCAGCCCACCCAGGTCGAGCTGGTAGCTGCCTTTTTCTCTAACCAAAGCATTTACCGTGCCAATCTGCAGAGCCTCAGCGGCCACCGTTTCACTACCGCGCACCGCGTTCACCGTGAAACGATAAGTACCATCTGGCGCAGGGATGCCCTGAGCAGTCATCCCATCCCAGGTGAACGCAAAGCTGCCGGCGTCGTGGGCGCCGAGGCGCTCGCTCTGAATGACGTTGTCGCCAGCACCGAAAATCGTCAGGGTCACGTTGTCGGCAGGCGTGGCAAGATTGACTCCCCCATTCGCCTGACCATTGACCAGAGCCAGCCCGGAACCGCCGACCAGGACGTTCTTGCCGATAAGCCCGGCGGCCTGCACTGCCTGTCCCTCGTTGAAGGTGCTGAGCAAAGTCTCGAGCGTCGTATTCAGCCGCTCTATGCCGGTGACCGTATTTATCTGTGAAATCTGGCTGGTGACTGCCGCGTTGTCGAGCGGATTGAGCGGATCCTGATTCTTCAACTGCGTTACCAGCAGCTTGAGGAAGCGATTCTGGACCTCCTCGGTCGTCGACAAGAGCTGATTGGTGCCGGACTTGGTCTGAGCGTTGAGCGACGCCAGGATGTCGCTGCTTGAAGTGCTCGATTGCACGCTTTCCATCGTTTCTTTCTCCAGGGTGTCGTCGTGACTACTGGCCAAGCGCCAGGGTCTTGAGCAGCAATTGTTTGGCGGTATTCATGACTTCGGCGTTGGTCTGGTAGGCGCGCGACGCCGAGATCATGTTGGTCATCTCGTCGACGACGCTCACATTGGGCATGGTCACGTAGCCACTTTCGTCGGCCGCCGGATTACGCGGGTCATAGAGCAGGCGCCCAGGGCTGCTGTCCTCGACGACCTGCGTCACCCGAACGCCCTGCGCCGCCGCACTGCCCATCGGCGTCGCCGCGAACACCACCTGCTTGGCGCGATACGGCTGGCCGTCAGAGCTGATCACGCTATCCGCATTGGCCAGGTTGCTGGCCACCACGTTGAGGCGCAGCGCCTGCGCGGTCATGGCGCTACCGGCCACTTTGAAGGTGTTGAAAACACTCATTCCTTATTGCCCCTGGATCGCCGAGCGCAAGGTATTGATACGCCCGGTCAGAAAGCTCAGGCCCGCTTCGTAGAAGAACGAATTCTCGGCAAACTGCGCCCGCTCGACATCCATGTCCACCGTGTTGCCATCGGCACTGGCCTGCGTCGGCTGCCGATAGAGCAGCTGCAGTGGATCGGCTGCCGCCGCCGTGCCCGGCAAATGCTGCGGGGAAGTGTTGGCCAAGGTGGCCAAGGAGGCCAAGCCCAGGGTCGCCAGACGCAGACCCGCCTGCTCGCGACCACTGACCGCCTGCTGCAGCGTGCTTGCGAAATCAAAGTCGCGGGCCTGGTAATGCGGCGTATCGGCGTTGGCAATATTGGCGGCCAGCACCTGCTGCCGCTCGGCACGCAGAGTCAATGCCTGCAGCTGGAAGGAAAGCGCCTCCTGGATTTTGCCGACCATCAGCGTGCCCCTCCGTGCTCTGTTCTCATGGACAGTCAACAAGCAATAGCCGTGCCATATCCGTCAGCGGCGAGCCGGCAGGCATTTGCCGGAGCTCTGCTGTAACCGCCGACCGGCATTTGCCGGCCCCACGGCAAAATTTGCCGCCCTCCTCGCCGGGCATTCATCTCCGGGCCGCTTCGCGAGGCGGCCGGAATCAGGCAGAATGACGTGATGCCTATCTCCAAGCTCGTCCGCCATCGCGCCACCCGCCTTGCCAAATCGCTGCTCGCTCTTCTTCTCGCCGCCGCGAGCAGCGGGGTCAGCGCCCAGGAGTCACTGAGCGCCGCTCTCGACAACTATCTGCGCATTCAGACCCAGGGCTTGCCGGGCAAGGCAAGCTACAGCATCGGCCGTCTCGACCAGCACGCGCAGGAGGCGCCATGCAGCGCTTACGAACCTTTCCTGCCGCAGGGTAGTCGGCTCTGGGGAAGAACCACCATCGGCGTACGTTGCCTGGCACCCGAGACATGGACGATTTATGTGCCGGTGCAGATCAGAATCTCCGGAAGCTACCTGGTCACGGCGCGCCAGCTCAATCGTGGCCAGGTGATCAGCGCCGCAGACGTCTTTGCTCAGCAGGGCGATCTCGGCAGTCTGCCGGCCAGTATCGTGACCGATCCGGCGCAGGCCATCGGCAAAACGGTCAAGAACGGCGTCGCGGCCGGCCAACCCCTGCGCAACGACCTGCTCACCGCACCCTTGGCAGTGCAGCAGGGACAAAGCGTAAAGCTGCAGTCGAAAGGCGCGGGTTTCTCGGTCAGCAACGAAGGCAAGGCCCTCAACAACGCCAGCGACGGCGAGATCGTCCGGGTAAGCACCGCTTCCGGGCAGGTCGTCAGCGGAGTCGCACGTCCCGGCGGCATCGTTGAAGTGAGCTATTGAGCTATCTGCAGGATGTTGCTGAAAATAATGTTAAAGTTTTGTCGTTCTGCGCCGATAGATGAATTGAGAACAACCGCTCAAGGGGCAACACCGTGAAGATCGACAGCACCAGCACGACGGCCAGCGCCACCGTCAGCAGTGACACCCGCACGCGCGGCAACATCAGCAAACCGACCAGCAATGCGGCTGCCGAAGTGCATCTCAGTGAATTGGCAACCCATCTGCATTCGTCGGGAGAGGCCCCGGCCTTTGATGCCACCCGCGTGGCCGAGATCAAACAGGCCATCGCCGAAGGTCGCTTCACGATCAACGCCGAAGCCATTGCCGACCGCCTCATCGAGTCGGCCAGCGAACTGATCGCTTCGCAACGGCAGACCTGATCGCCGGCAAACCAATGGCCGCGAAACCAGAGGGAAGCGAGGTCAGCGCACTCAGCGAGCTCAGCGCTAGTGCCGAGTTCGCGCAGACCGTCGACAACGAGATCGCCGCAGCACGGAGCTTTGTCGCCCTGCTCGAGCGCGAACAGCAAATGCTGGTCAAAGGCGAAGTCGACGACCTTCTCGATCTGGTGCGCCAGAAGAACAATGTCGCCGCCGAACTGGCAAGGCTCGCCGCCCAACGCAAACGCTTGCTGGCCGCCAGCGGCCTGCTCAATGATCGCCAGGGCATGGCCGCCTGGTTTGCTGCGCACCCCGTCGAAACAAGTGTTCACAGCATCTGGTCAGCCTTGCTGGCCGTCGCCGGTCAGGCGCGCGAACTGAATCGCGTCAATGGCGAACTGATCCAGGAACGTATGCAGAACAATGCGCAGGCGCTCGAAGTGCTCCTGGGAAGCAACGCGACCGGCAATCTGTATGGCCCGGACGGACAAAGCGCACCACCCAGCGGCCGGCGCATCAGCGATAGTGCCTAGCGTGCTGGCAGCGGCGGCGGAGTTACCGTGCTTGCGGGTGGTGCGGGCGCTACCACTGTCGCCGGATCGGCGGCCGACTCAGCGCTCTCGCCCTGCCCCTGCAGATCGACCTCAGTGCCTTTTTCCGGGATCGCCGAGTCGATCAGAATCGAGACCCGACGATTGCGCGCCCGCCCGTCCGCCAGTGCATTCGGCTCGACCGGGCGCGTATCGGCATAGCCGATCGCGGTCAGCCGCGGCGCCGCGATACCGGCTGTCGCGAAGAGACGCAGAACGGTGGTAGCGCGCACCGCCGACAGCTCCCAGTTGGACGGGAACTGTGTATTGCTGATCGGCACATCGTCGGTGTGCCCCTCGATGGTAATCGGGAAATCGGTCCCCACCAGCACCTCGGCCACCGCCTCCATGGCGCGTGCCAGTGGCGGCTGAATCAAGGCCTGCCCTGGCGAGAACAGGATGCTGTCGTTAATTTCTATGGTCACTCCGCGGCTGGTTTCAAGGACCCGCACCTTCCCCTGCGCGACCAGGGGCGCCATCACCTCAAGAATGTCCTTGGCAATACTGCGCATACTCTCGCGCTGTTTCTGTTTGACGGCCTCCTGCGTCTTGCTGGCCAGACCGGGCTTCGCCACCGGTGCCGGTGTCGGCACGATCAGCGCCAACTGGCCGGTGCTGTTGGCCGGTACATTGCGAAAAGCGCTGATCATCGAATCGCTCAGGATTCGGTACTTTCCCTCATTGACGGAGGAAAGGGCGTACATCACAACAAAGAAAGCGAACAGCAGGGTAATGAAATCCGCGTACGAAACCAGCCAACGGTCGTGGTTTTCGTGCCCTTCCTCGGCGCGTTTTCGACGTGCCACAGTCTAGAAAATATAGCCGCGCAGACGGCTTTCAATGATGCGTGGATTATCACCATTGGCGATACCGACCAGCCCGTCGACGATCATTTCGCGCCGTGTGATCATGCGATTGATGTGCGCCTTCAACTTGCCGGCGATCGGTAGATAGACCAGGTTGGCCAGGCCGACGCCATAGATCGTGGCCACGAAGGCCACGGCGATGCCGGCGCCAAGTTTGGACGGATCGGACAGGTTCTCCATCACGTGAATCAGACCCATCACCGCGCCGAGGATGCCGATCGTCGGCGAGTAACCGCCAGCCGCCTCCCAGATTCTGGCCGAGAGTTTCATTTCCTGGTCGAAAGTGTTTATTTCGACCTCCAGAACCTCACGCAGGCGCTCCGGTTCGGCGCCATCGACGAGCAACTGCAATCCCTTGCGGGTGAACTCGTCCGCCAGCTCATTGACCAGCGCATCGAGCGCCAGCAAGCCCTCACGCCGCGACACCTGGCTCCAGTGGGCAATTTGCTGGATCAGTTGCTGCGGATCCGACACTGGCGGGCGAAAAACCCACTTCACCATGCGGATGCCGCGCACGAAGGTCGCATACGGACTCTGCAACATGACCGCCCCCAGGGTGCCGCCAACGACGATGAGCAGCGCTGTCGGCTGCGACAAGGAGCCGACGTGGCCACCTTCGAGAATTTGCCCGCCGACAATCGCCAGCACGCCGATCAGCAGACCGAGAACACTGGTCCTATCCATTCTTTTCGATTTTCTTTCGCTTCTTGTCCACCGCGCCAGCCAGGCGCGTGCGCAAGCGCATCACGGCCTGACTGTGCAGCTGACAAACGCGTGATTCGCTGACGCCCATCACTTCCCCGATTTCACGCAGATTGAGATCCCGCTCATAGTAGAGCGCCATCATCAGCTTTTCACGCTCGGGCAGATCGGCAATCGCCCTGACCAGCGCCTGACGGGTGCTCTCGTCCTCGAAGAGCTGCGCCGGATCGCAATTCTCCTCAACCTGATGACGCTCCAGAAAATCCTCACCCTCCTCGCTGATCAGGTCTTCGAGATAAACCAACTGGTGCCCGCGAGCGCTCTGCAGCATCTTCTGATAGTCCGCCAGCGTCATGTCGAGAGCGTCGGCGAGCTCTTTTTCGGTCGGCGCGCGACCCGTTTGCTGTTGCAGCTGCGCGATGGCCGCCTCGATTAGGCGACAGCTGCGTCGCAAGCTGCGCGGCAACCAGTCGTTCTCGCGCAGGCTGTCGAGCATCGCGCCACGTACCCGCTGCGCGGCGTAGGCTTCGAACTGTGCTCCCACACCGACCTCGAAACGGCCAATCGCGTCGAGCAGGCCGAGCATCCCGTTCTGGACCAGATCGTCGAGCAGAACGCTGGCCGGCAGACGTGCCATCAGATGGCAAGCGATGCGCTTGACCATTGGCGCGAAGCGCTGGACCAGCTGCTCCCTGTTGATCTGACCAGCGGCGTTATACATGCAGCTAGCGTGAAAGTCGCGTCCGCGACTCACGACTCGCCGTTCTCCGTCGTGCGCGAAAAGGAACGGGGCGTGAGATGGGGAATTCGAGGAACATGTTTCCTGCCCGTCGGGCGATTCCGGTGGGCAAGCCGGAGTGCACACTGCAAGTAAGGGGAGTGGTCATGACGTTCATCATCAGGGGGGCTACAAGGCATGACCGTTTGGCAGAGAGCGATCAGGCGTAGATAGCTGTGGGGTCGATACGTTGGCTCAAGTGTAGCAGTTGTTGCACGAAATGTTCCAGACCGCGGGCGTCGGCGTCACCGCCGGGCCAGTTGAGCAGTTCGCGGACCACGTTCTGATAGGCCATTGCTGACGGCGCCTCCGGAAACAGCGCGGCGACCGGTTGGCAGAGCCGGGACGCCTGCCGCAAAGACTCGTCGAGCGGCACGTAACCGGCATAATCAAGACGGGCGAGCTGGCGACTGTGCGCCACCGCGGCAATGTTGTCATGGACCGCCTGCGCATCGCTCGCGCTCCGCGCCTTGTTCACCAGAATGCGAAAATGCTTGCGCGCATAGCCCAGGCTGACTTTCTTGATCAGCGCGTAGGCGTCCGTAATCGACGCCCCATTCGGCGAGACGACGATGACCGTATCGTGTGCCGCCAGGGCGAGTGGCGAAAAGCCGAGCGGATGATCAAGCGAGGTATCGACGAGAACGATGTCCGCCGGTCGGCCAATCTGGCCAAAACTATCGAGCAGGATGCGCTGCTCGGCAGCACTCAGAGTCGCCAGCCGTTGGACCACCTTCGCGGCGGGCAGGACGCGGACCCCCGGCGCCACCGAAAGAATCACCTCGGACAAGGGCTTCTCGCAACGCACCACCTGCTGCAGATCGTGGCGCACGAGCACGCCGTAGTAGGCGGCAACACTGTCGTCGCTGTTCTCATCGACCACCAGCACTTCCTTGCCCTGACGGGCCAGGCACGCCGCCAGGTTGGCCACCGAAACGCTCTTGCCAACGCCGACGCTGCCGGCGGCGAAGCTGACGATACGCAGCCGCGGGCGGCCGAAGAGACGCCTCAGCCCAGCCGCCTGATCGCCGCGAAGATTAAGCACGCTGACCTCCGCCGGCAGAGACGACCTTGGTCGTGTGGGCCGCGTTGGCGGCGGCGCTGGCCATCATCAGGCCTGGTTCGAGGCCGGCGAGACGATGCGGCGAGCTGTCCGGCAAATCCTTGAAAGCACGGTGCACCAGATAAGGGCGATTGGGCAGGTGCAGGTCTTCCGGTACGCGCTGCCCGTTCGAAACGTAATACAGGCGCAGGCGATGACGGATGATGACATCGAGCGACGACGCCAGACTCGCGGCTTCGTCGACCTTGGTCAGAATGCAACCGGCGAGGTTCTGCAGTCCGTTATACGCCCTGATCACGTCGTCGAGCGTATCGCCACGACTGGTGGCCGACAACAGCAGCAGCGACTTGACGTCGTTATCACCGAACATCGCCACCTGCTCGCTGACCAGCCGATCGCGCTGACTCATGCCCATGGTATCGATCAGCACCATATGCGTGTGCTGCAAATCCTGCAGCGTCGCACGCAGGTCGGCGGCATCCCGGGCCAGATGAACCGAGACGCCGAGAATCCGCCCATAGATGCGCAGCTGTTCGTGCGCGCCGATCCGATAGCCGTCGGTGGTCACCAGCGCCAGCTTCCTGGCGCCGTGCCGCAGCACGCAGCGGGCGGCGAGTTTGGCGGTGGTGGTGGTCTTGCCGACACCGGTCGGCCCGACCAGCGCGTAGACGCCACCTCGGTCGACAATATCGCTCTCGCTGTCACTCGTCAGCAGGCCTCGATCGGCACCTCCCTTGACCCAGGCCAGCGCCTGTGCGGCATCGAGATCGCGCGGCAGATCGGCAAGCAAATCGCGGGCGAACTTTGGCGAAAAGCCGGCGTCGAGCAACTGGCGAAGAATCTCGGTCTTCACCGGCTCGGCGCGCGCCGACTCGCCCCAGGCGAAACCGGCCAGATGCTGCTCGACAATTTTTCGCAAGGAGCGAATCTCGTCGATCACGGCCGCCGGAACGACTTCTGCTTTCACCGGCGGCGCATGCGGCGGCACTGCTCGCGGCAGATCGACCTGCGGCCTGGCGCGCACCGACAACGGCGGCGGCTGTCCCAGGCGTGCCCTCTGCGGTGCGCTGGTGGTTGACGCGGCCGACGCCGGCGCCTGTCGCGGGGCCGCCGGGCGCTCGCCGTGCGGCTCGAGCGAAGGACCTGGTGCAGCCTCCTTGCGACGTGGCCCTGGCTCGCGCTCGGCGGTCGGAACGATCATCTCCATGTCGCGGGCGGCAACCGCCATGATCTCGACACCTCCGGGAATCCCACGATTGGAGAGAATGATCGCGTCGGGCCCCAGCGTCTCCTTGACCTTGCGCAGTGCGTCACGCGCGGTCGCGGCGATGAATTTCCTGACGTTCATACCTTGCCTCCAATAATCGAGGTAACTTTGATGGTTCTGTTTTCAGGCACTTCGCCGTGCGCCAGTACTTTCAAATGCGGGATGCTCCGACGCAGAAAGCGGGACAGCAGCGTGCGGAGATTTCCGGGAACCAGCAGCACGGTCGGCAAGCCGACCTCTTCCTGCCGCTGCGCCGCGGCGACCGCCTCGCGTAGCAGGGTATCAGCCAGACCTGGTTCGATACTGGCACCGTCGCCGCCACCGCCAAGCGCCTGGAGAAGAATCCGCTCGAGCTGCGGATCCAGCGACATCACCTGCATTTCAGCCCCTCCCGGGAACAGCTCCTGAGCAATCGAACGACCCAGGGCAATGCGCAGCTGTGCGGTCAGCACCTCCGCGTCCTGCGAGCGCGGCGCCGCTTCGGCCAGGGTTTCGATGATCGTGCGCATGTCGCGCAAGGACACCCCCTCTTCGAGGAGGTTGCGCAAGACTTTCTGGAAAACGCCAAGGGTCAACAGCTTGGGCACCACGTCCTCGACCAGCTTGGGCATCTCCTTGGCCAGGTGATCGAGCAGGGCCTGCGTCTCCTGGCGCCCGAGTAGCTCGGCGGCGTGCGACAGGATCAGCTGATTGAGGTGCGTCGCGGTCACCGTGCTGGCATCGACGACGGTGTATCCATAGGCCTGCGCCTGCTCCCGCATAGCCATCTCGATCCACACCGCCGGCAGGCCGTAGGCAGGATCCCTGGTCACCGTGCCCGGTACCTCGCCGGCAACGCGACCGGGGTTGATGGCCAGCAGATTCCCGGGGAAAGCTTCTCCGTCGCCGATTTCGACGCCCTTGAGCAAGATCTTGTAGGCATTCGGTTTCAGTTCCAGGTTGTCGCGAATGTGCACCGGGGAAACCAGGAAGCCCACTTCCTGGGCAAACTTTTTGCGAATGCCGCGGATGCGGCGCAGCAACTCACCGTCCTGCGCCTTGTCGACCAGCGGAATCAGTCGGTAGCCGACCTCCAGACCGAGGATGTCGAGCGCCGTTACGTCAGCCCAGCTTGCCTCCTGGGTTTCTCGGGCAGCGACCGGCGCCGCGGCAACCGGTAGCGGTGCGGCGACCCGCTCGCCTTTCTCGATTCGCCAGGCGATGGCGCCCAGAACACCGGCCAGGAGCAGAAAAACGAAGTTCGGCATGCCGGGAATCAGGCCCAGCAGACCAATGATCCCGGCGCTCAGAAAGATCAGCCGGGGGTTCTTGAAAAGCTGCGCGATGAACTGTTGCGAGACATCCTGGCCGTCACCGACGCGGGTCACGACCATGCCGGCTGCGATCGATATGATCAAGGCCGGGATCTGCGCCACCAGGCCATCGCCAATGGTCAACAGGGTGTAGGTCCTGGCCGCCGCCGCGATGTCCATGTCGTGCTGCAGGACGCCGACGAAGAGGCCGCCGACGACGTTGATCAACATGATCAGGATGCCGGCGACCGCATCGCCACGGACGAACTTGGAGGCCCCGTCCATGGAACCGAAGAAGTCCGCTTCTTCAGCAATCGTTGCGCGGCGCTTGCGCGCCTCGTCCTCACCGATCAAGCCGGCATTGAGATCGGCGTCGATGGCCATCTGCTTGCCGGGCATGGCATCCAGCGTGAAGCGCGCCGCCACTTCGGCGACCCGACCGGCACCTTTGGTGATGACCACGAAGTTGATGATCACCAGAATCGTAAACACCACCAAACCGACGGCATAGTTGCCGCCGACCAGGAAATGCCCGAAGGCTTCGATGACCTGCCCCGCGGCGCCCGGCCCGGTATGCCCTTCAAGCAACACAATGCGCGTCGAGGCAACGTTTAGTGACAGGCGCAGGAGGGTGGTGACCAGCAGCACGGTCGGGAAAACGGAGAAATCCAGCGGCTTCATCACGCTCATTGCAACCAGCATGACGATCACCGAAATGGCGATATTGAAAGTAAAAAAGAGATCCAGCACAAACGGTGGCAGAGGCAAGACCATCATCGCCAGGATCGCCAGGATCAGCAGCGGACCGGCGATCTGCCGCTGCCCGAAGCGGGCGACGAGATCCTGCAGCACGATGGCGCCGGCGTTAGCCATGCGCGGCCTCCGGGACGAGTTCGACCGGAACAGCGATTTCTCGCGGCGGCAACGGATAGGTGCCGCCCACCGCGCGCCAGCTGCTCAGCTGGTAGACGTAGGCCAGCACCTCGGCGACCGCCGCGTAAAGGGCGGCAGGTATCTCCTGGTCGAGTTCGCCGTGACGATAAAGTGCGCGCGCCAGGGGCGCAGCCTCGACCGTCGGAACAGTATTCTCGGCGCCGATCTGGCGGATTTTGAGCGCCACCTCGCCCATTCCCTTGGCCAGCAGCTTCGGCGCTCCCATGCCTGCCTTGTAGGCCAGCGCCACCGCATAGTGACTGGGGTTGGTGACAATCACGTCGGCCGCCGGCACCGCCGACATCATCCGCTTGCGGGCGGCCTCGCGCTGCAGCTGACGAATGCGGCTCTTGACTTCTGGATTGCCTTCCAGTTCCTTGCCTTCCTTCTTGACTTCCGCACGCGTCATCTTCAGCTTGTCGTGGTATTGCCAGATCTGAAACGGCACGTCCACCGCAACGATCAAGAGCATGACCGAAACGATGACCAGAAAATTGAAACTGAGCAAATGGCCCGCGCTGGCCAGAGCAAGCTCGATCGATTGCGCGAACATCGCCAGCAGATCGCCACTCTCGTTCCACAGGACCAGAACGGCAACTCCGCCGACCAGCGACGACTTGACCACGGCCTTGACCAGTTCCACCAGGCCGTTCCACGAGATCACGCGCCCCAGACCCTTGAGCAGATTGAGACGGCTCAGGTCAGGTTGCAGCGCTTTCGCAGAGAAGTTCCAGCTACCCAGGAAAAACGGCGACAGCAGCGCGGCCACGATCAGCGCCGCGAACAGCGGTGCGAAAGAAAGCAAGGCGTCGAGCGAAATATCGGCCAGGCGGACCAGCATCTGTGTCGGCTCAGTGGCCAGACCGTGATCGAGCACCAGACCGCGGCGAAAAAACCCGGACACCCGCTCAACCATCCACGGCCCCATCAGCCAGAACGCCGCCGCGCCAACCATCAGAACGAGGAAGGTGCCAATCTCCCGCGAACGCGGAACCTGTCCCTCCTCGCGCGCCTGCTCCAAGCGCCTTGACGATGCTGCTTCGGTTTTTTCGAGGTCGCTTTCCTCAGCCATTTCGAGCTCCCAGTGGTCCCGAGGCTATTATAGGAAAAAACTATATTAAATAAACATATAAGACGCCTTATTTAGGCAAATTCTCGAATAGTGGCGCGCCAGCAACACTTGTTGCTGGCGCGCAAAAAAAAATGGGGGGGCCGTAGCCCCCCCTCAAAAAAAACTGCCAATGCACATGTTTACGCAAAAAATTCGAGCGCTCTGGTCGGTGCGCTGCGCGCCTCGCGGTCGTTGTTGGCCGACAAATCGCTGAGCAGTTCCTTCATCTCGAGGATCAACACGATCTGCCCATTCGACAGCGTCGTCACGCCGGCTACCCCGCGCGGACGGAAGTCGTCAAGCGCCTTGATCACCGCATCGTCGCGACCGGCAAAGTTGTCGACCGCGAGAATGAAGCTGCGCTCGGCGGTCTGCATCAAGACGCCATACTCGGGGCGTTGCAGCTGCGGCCAGCCGAGCAGGCGCGACAGTGCGATCACCGGCAGGATCTCACCGCGGACGACAACCGTCTCCTTGCCGCCCACTTCTTGCATTCGCTCGTGGTCGATCGGCAGAATCTCCCGGACCATGGACAGCGGCAGGGCGAACGGCTGCTCACCCAGGAGCACCAGCAGCACCGGCAGGATGGCCAGGGTCAGGGGCAGCGAAATACTGAACACCGATCCCTTGCCAGGCTCGGAGCGAATCTCGATCGAGCCGTTGAGCTTCTGGATATTGGTCTTGACCACATCCATTCCGACGCCGCGGCCGGATACCGCCGAGGCCTGCGCCATGGTCGAAAAACCGGGCAGAAAGATCAGATTCAGGCTCTGCCGATCATCGAGCGTATTGGCTTCTTCTTCACTGATGATTTTTTTTTCGATCGCCTTGGCGCGAATTTTCTCCGGGCTCATGCCGCGTCCGTCGTCGGCAATGATCAGCACGATGTGATCGCCCTCCTGACGCGCTTCGAGGCGCACGACGCTCTTCACCGGCTTGCCGGCCGCCTGCCGCTGCGCGGCCGTCTCGACGCCGTGATCGACGGCGTTACGAATGAGGTGGACCAAAGGATCGGCCAGATCCTCGATCATCGTCTTGTCGACTTCGGTCTCTTCGCCCAGCAGTTCCAGCTCGATGTCCTTGCCCAACTGCCGCGCCAGATCGCGGGCAATGCGCGGGTATTTCTGGAACAGGCGGCCAATCGGCTGCATGCGCGTCTTCATCACCGAGTTTTGCAGGTCGGAGACCAGCAGGTCGAGCTGGCTGACCGCCTGGTCGAGCGCCTGCAGCGTTTCGGAATCGGTTCTGCCGGCGATGATGTCGGCACGCAGGCTGGTCAGCCGGTTCTTGGTCAGGCCGATCTCTCCCGACAGGTTGAGCACCTGGTCGAGACGCGCCGTATCGACACGAATGGTGGTTTCGCGAACGGCTGCCTTTTCGTCGCCACGCCGGCCCGCAGGCGCCGCACGGGCGACAGCGCCTGGATTATCGGTGCTGCGCCGGCCTTCCGGCGGGAAATGTGGCCGCATCCGGGCCGCGTCCACTGCCGTCCTTGTCCGCGGTCGCGGCGCGCTGACCGCCGACGCGGCAGGCGACGGCGAAACAGTGGCCGACGCCGACGGCGGCATCGCGACCGACGGCACCGCTTGCCGGCCGACCAGAGCCTGGTGCAGTAGCTGCCAGTCGGGGCCGGCAGCAGCAGCCTCGGCCGGAATTGGCGCCGTCGGCACCTTGCCTGCCATGAGCGCAGACACGGGCGTGTCGACCTCCTGTGCGGCGACCGGCCCTGCCAGTGCAGCGCGCAAGTGAGCGCTTACTGGGGCGGGCGCCGGTTCAGGTTGCCTCCCCTGCCCGATCTCGCCAAACATGTTGCGCACCCCCTGCGTCGCCGCCATGATGGTGTCCATCAGCTCGGGCGTCAGCGTCTGCTCGCCGTTTCGGAGTTTGTCGAAAAGGTTTTCGGTCAAGTGGCACAGCTTCACCAGTTCGCCGGCGTTGAGAAAGCCGGCGCCGCCCTTGATGGTGTGAAAGCCACGAAAGATGTCGTTGAGCAAACGACTGTCGTCAGGACTTCTCTCGAGATCGACGAGCTTGTTGTCCACATCCGACAGCAGGTCACCGGCTTCCTGCAGGAAATCCTGCAGCAGGTCTTCCATCCCGGCAAAATCACTCATTTCGCATCTCCTAGAAGCCCAGGCTGCCGAGTAGATCGTCGACTTGCTGCTGCGTGGCGACGACGTCACTGCGCCCTTCGACGTTGATCACCGGGCCGTTGAGCAGACTCATCACCGATTCGGTGCGCCGCTCTCCCGGCATGGTTTCGATCAGCACGTCCATCAGTTGCGCCTCCAGTTCCTGCGCCACGGCGATGGTCTTCTTGATCACCTGCCCGGTGAGGTCCTGAAAATCCTGGGCCATCATGATTTCGAGCAATTGTGCCTTGGTCGCGCCCGTGTGCTGCGGCAAACCCTGCGTCAGGAAGGCGCGCGTGTCGTCGGCCAGCTTCTTGAACTCTTCGACCCCCATCTGGTTGGCATACAGCGCATCCCATTTCGCGGCCAGGGCTGCAGAACTCGCTTCGAGCTGGTCCTGCAGCGGATTGGCGATGTCGGTGGCGTTCAAAACGCGGCAAGCGGCCTTTTCCGTCAAGCTGGCGACGTAGTTGAGGCGGTCCCGGGTATCGGGGATGGCGGCAGCGGCCGTGCCGAGAAGCTCGTGATAGCCGAGTGCGCCGAGTGTGTCGTGCAACTGCCGGGCCATTTGACCCACCCGTCGGAACACTTTCTCGTTGCCACTTTCCTGTTCGCCACCTTCGCCGCTCTCCTTGGCCGCGGTCGCAACGGCCGGCGCTTGCGCGGCAAGCACGGCTTCGAACAAGGCCTGCAAGTCGTCGCTATCGGCTTCCTCGGCTTCCTTGGCTTCGACTTCGCGCAATTGCTGCAGGAGCGACGGTTTGGCTGCTGCCGCCGGCCCCGCGGCCGTGCCGGTCGGGGTGACCGCTGCGGCAATGCTGTCAAACAGGGCTTCGAGTTCTATCGAATCACCCGCGCGATCGAAGTCGCTCATCTCAGCCACCCATCTTGTCAAAAATTTTCTGCAGCTTCTCGGCGAGGGTTGCTGCGGTGAAAGGCTTGACGATGTAGCCACTGGCCCCCGCCTGCGCCGCGGCGATAATGTTCTCCTTTTTGGCTTCAGCGGTGATCATCATCACCGGCAGATGCTTGAGGGTCGGCGCGCCGCGAATCGCCTTGAGAAGTTGCAGGCCATCCATGTTCGGCATGTTCCAGTCGGTGACGACGAATTCGAAGCCGCCGGCATGCAGCTTCTGCAGTGCGATGACGCCATCCTCGGCCTCGTCGACGTTGGCGAAGCCCAGCTCCTTGAGAAGATTTCTGACGATGCGGCGCATCGTCGAGAAATCGTCCACCACCAGAATTCTCATTTTTGGATCGGCCATTCTCTACTCCTGGTTCTTTCCTGATTCTTCTTTCAACGGTCATGACATTTCGAGGCGCCGCAAATCATGAAAGTCATGACCGTTTCCCTCTTTCCCGGCCTTTCTCCCGCGCGTGGAGAAAGGAGATTCGCGAGCCGCTTGCGCGACTTCCAGATTAACGTTCAAGCAGGGGGCGCAAGGTGTCGGCAAGCACCTCCGCGTCAAACTTGGCAACATAGGCGTCGACGCCCACCGCCTTGCCCAGCGCATGATTGGCCTCGGACGACAGTGACGAGTGCATCACCACCGGAATACCTGCAAAACGTGCATCACCCTTGATGTTCTTGGTGAGGACATAACCGTCCATTTCCGGCATTTCGGCATCCACCAGGATCAGGCGTATTTCTTCGCGCACGCTGGTCCCGCTCTGGCTGGCGTGCGCGGCGATGGCCTGCAAGCGACTCCATGCTTCGGCCCCGTTGGTGGCATGTTTGTGTTTCACGCCCAGTCTGTCGAGCACCTCGACGATCTTGCGCCGGGCGACGATCGAATCGTCGGCGAAGAACATCCCCACGTCGTCGGCAACGTTGGCGCGCTGGATGTCGACGATCAACGCCTCGCCAAAGGCATTGGCCAGGATCTGCTCGACGTCGAGAATCGACACCAACTTGCCATCATCGAGTTCGGTGATCGCCGTGATCAGGCCCTGATTGCTCGACAGCACGCTTTCTGGCGCCTTCACTCTTTCCCAGTCGACACGGATGATGCGATCGACTTCGTGCACCAGGAAGCCCAGGGTGCGCTTCGAATACTCGGCGACCATCATCGTCTTGCCGTGCTCCCGCGCTTGCTCCTTGTGTTCGAGAAAGGAAATCAGTGACAACACCGGAATCACGTTGCCGCGCAGGGAAATCAGGCCTTCGACGCCGTGCGGCATGTTCGGGGTCCTGGTAATGTGTGGCGTTCGCCCGACTTCGCGCACTTTGAAGACGTTGATCCCGAAAGTCTCGCGCGTTCCCAGGGAGAACAGGAGAATCTCCATCTTGTTGGAACCGGCCAGGCCCGTCCGCGCGTCCATGCCCTCGAGCAGCTCTTTTCGTTCGGCCAAATCCATCATTTATGATCGCTCCAGAGGTCGCGGGATCGGGTCACGAATACGCGCTCAACTGCGCCGCCGGAAGATCACCCAGCAGCCGGCGCGTCAGCGTCTCCGACAAGCGCTGCGGTTCGAATTTGGGCACGTACTCGTCGACGCCGACCGACTTCCCGAGTTGCTGGTTCGACATCCCGGAGAGGGACGAATGCATGATCACCGGCACGCCCGCGAAGCGTGGGTCCGACTTGATCTTCCTGGTGAGAATGTAGCCGTCCATCTCCGGCATCTCGATGTCGGTCAATACCAGACTGATCAGCTCACTCACTTTCTGACCAGCCGTCTGCGCCGACGCGGCCACTTTCTCCAGCTCATTCCAGGCTTCGCGACCATTGATCGCAGCGACGTATTTGACACCCATCGCGTCCAGCGTGCGCTCGATCTGCTTGCGCGCCACGGCCGAGTCGTCGGCAAAGAAAACCGTCAGCTCGGGATTGTCGAGCGGCTTGATATTGCGATAGACGATCTCGTCATCGTAGCGGGTGGTTTCCGAGAGGATCTTCTCGACGTCCATCAGCATCACCAGGCGACCGTCCGGCAACTCGGTGACCGCCGTCACCAACCCGCCCAGCTCGGCCAGCAGCATCGCCGGCGGCACCCGCATTTGACTCCAGTCAAGACGCAGAATGGTGTCCACCGCCGCGACGAGAAAACCCTGCGTATGGCCGGCGTACTCGGTAACGATCATGATCGAACGCGGCGCCTGCGTATCCACCCGCGCATAACGCGCCAGATCGACCACCGGTACCAGTGCCCCGCGCAGACTGACCATGCCCTCGACCGCTGCCGGCATTTCCGGTGCCGCCGTGATCGGCGGCGTACGCATCACTTCACGGACCTTGAAGACATTGATGCCGAAAGTCTCCTGGCGCCCGGTGCGCACGTCGGTTCCCAGCGAGAACAAGAGAATCTCCAGCTTGTTGGTCCCTGCCAGCTTGGTGCGCGCGTCAATGTTCTTCAGTAGATCCGACATGGTTCATTTCCTTTGCATGGCGACGAGCATCTTAAATCAAGCGACGCCGTGACGTCATGCGCGGGCGGCCGCCCGCAGAAAGCCGCCAGCCCGCTCAAACTTCGGTCTTGTAACCAATCCGAAAACCGCCCCAATGGCGGCCCTTGACGTAGATCGGCGCCGAGATGTCATGCATCACCTCCCCGGTGTCACGACGATAGGTTTGCAGCAGGAAGGGTTGCTGGTGCGCCCCGCAGCGCTTGCCCACCGGGTCATCGAACAGGCGCTTGCTGCGGCTGTTCACGAAGTCGATCTTCTCGTTGCCGGTCAGCGGCTGCGAGAATTTCCGGTTGTGCGTCGGCACATAGGCGTTGCGGTCGATGCTGATTGCGTACACCGCCGCCTTGCATTGCTCGAGCAGGCTCTCCTGCAAAGGCGGCAGGTGCTGATCGGTAAAGTCGTCGAAACGCGTCTTGTACTTCTGTGGCCGCGTATTGGCGATCGGCTGGTAGCGGTCGTCAAACAGATCGTCGAGCTTGATCCTGCCCGCATCGAGCGCCTTGTCGAAGAGCTGCGCAATGCTCAGCGCCGCCTGCCTGACCAGCGCCGGCATGCGGGCGTGCGTGCTCAACGCCTGCTCGCCGGCCGGGCCAAGCTTGAAGACGTTGCTGATTTCGCGGAGATTCTCGGCCAGGCATTCGACATGATCGACAGCCACCAGCGTCTCCGCGGCGACCGCGTTGTTGGCGTCGGCCATGTCCTTGATGCGCCGTACATGATCGGCGATGCTCTGCCCGGTGCGACTCTGCTGGGCCACGGCAGCGGCGATCGAATCGACTTTTTCCATCGTTGCCCGCGCGCCGCTGTTGATGCGCTCCAGCGATTGCGCCGCCTGCCGGGCCAGTTCGGCGCCGTTGCGAGCCTGCCCGCTGCCGGCTTCGATGCTGGCAATCGCGCTCTGCGTCTCGCCCTGAATCGCGGCGATCATCTGGCTGATTTCGCCGGTGGCTTGTGAGGTCCGCTCGGCGAGCTTGCGTACCTCGTCGGCGACGACCGCGAAACCGCGCCCCTGGTCGCCGGCGCGAGCCGCCTCGATGGCCGCATTGAGCGCCAGCAGATTGGTCTGGTCGGCGATTTCGCGAATCGTCTGAACAATGCCGCTGATCGCCTTCGAGCGCTCGCCGAGAGCGCAAACCACCCGCGCCGACTCGGTGACCGACGCGGCGATCTGCTCCATTTCGGCCGAAGCGCTGTGGACGATTCTCATGCCCTCGGTAGAAAGCGCGCTCGAGGTTTCCGAAATGTCGGCCGTTTCGCTCGCGCTCTTGCTGACCTGGTTCATGTTCTCGGTCAGCTCGCTCATCGCACCGGCCGTGGCCAGGGCCGCGTCACGCTGCTGGTTGGAGCCCGCGGCAACACGGTTGGCGTCGCCCAGCAGTTGTTTGGACGCATTGACCACTTCGACCGAGTTGAATAACACCTTGCCGACGATCGTCGCAAAGCTGCCGATCAGGCGGTTGAAATCCTCCGCCACGGCGGCTATTTCGTCTTTCCCCTGAACCACGGCGCGGCGGCTCAGGTCGCCATCGGCGTACATGCCGGCGATCACCGCACTCAAGGCGTTCAGACGGCTGACGAGGCTTTTCTCAAGGGCCACGCCGAGCAGCAGCGCGACCAGCGTCAGAAAGCCGAAAGCCATCAGCCAGGCCTTGAGGTCGCCCCCGAGAACGCTGTTCGCCAGCCACACAGTCAGCGCCGCCGCAGCCACCTGAAGCAGCATTACGGCGCGGATCTTCCAAGCAACTCCAGCCATTTCTTGCTCCTCCCGGTTATTGGCGATTTTCTAGCTATATAGAGACAACTACGGCATGACTTAAGCCTTCTTTAGGCTCCTCCGCGAAAAAGCAGCCAAAGATATCGCCAAGCAGCAGGATTCCTTCGGTGGGCAAGCGCTTCGTGGATAGCCCGCGGCGCCTTGCGGCCATGCACGCACACCTCGCCGAGCGGACGGCAGGGCCAGTCGCCGTCGCCGTAGCGTCGCCCTCCTTGAGTTCTGACGCTTGATTCTGCATAGTGCGCGTCTTTTCCGTCAGCCACGCTGCCAACAAATCAACGATGCCATCAACAGCCACCGAACGACGTATTGCCGAAAAAATTGCCGAAGAAATCGGCTGCCGCCCACCGCAGGTCCAGGCCACCACCGCGCTGCTCGACGAAGGCGCAACCGTGCCCTTCATCGCCCGCTACCGCAAGGAAGTGACCGGAGGTCTCGACGACATCCAGTTGCGCCTGCTCGACGAGCGCCTGATCTATTTGCGCGAGCTGGAAGAGCGCCGCAGCGCAGTCCTCGCGTCGATCGACGAACAGGGCAAGCTGACTGCCGAGCTGAGCAAGGAAATCAGGACTGCCGAAACCAAGCAGCGTCTCGAAGACCTCTATCTGCCGTACAAGCCGAAGCGGCGCAGCAAGGCGCAGATCGCCCGCGAAGCAGGCCTCGAAGCGCTCGCCGACGCCTTGTTTGCCGAGCCGATGCTGTCCCCCGAAAGCGAAGCCGAGCGCTATATCAACGCCGAAGCCGGCTTCGCCGACGTCAGGAGCGTCCTCGACGGCGCCCGCCAGATCCTCATGGAGCGCTTCTCCGAAGACGCCGCGCTACTCGGCCATCTACGCAGTCACCTTGAAGAGCACGGGGTGTTGCGCGCCAGCGTGGTCGCCGGCAGGGAGAACGACGCCGCCAAATTCCGCGACTATTTCGCCTACTCGGAAGCGATCCTGGCCATCCCCTCGCACCGTGCGCTGGCGCTGTTGCGCGGCCGCAACGAAGGAATGCTGCAACTGGCGCTGGTACTCGACAGCGAAGAGCAGGACCAGGCCAGCGGCAGCAACCCTTGCGAAGCACGCATCGCCGGACGCTTCGCCATCGTCGACCGTGGCCGCCCGGCCGACAAGTGGCTCGCCGACACCGTGCGCTGGACCTGGCGGATCAAGGTTTCGCTGCACCTCGAACTGGAACTGATGAACGCCCTGCGCGAGCGCGCCGAAGCCGAAGCGATCCGCGTTTTTGGCGCCAATCTGCACGACCTGCTGCTCGCTGCGCCAGCCGGCAAGCACGCCACCATGGGCCTCGATCCCGGCCTGCGCACCGGCGTCAAGGTGGCCGTCGTAGACGCCACCGGCAAGCTGCTCGACACGACCACCATCTACCCGCACGAACCGCGCCGCGACTGGGACGGGGCGCTGCACCAACTGGCCTTGCTGGCCGGCAAACACCAGGTCGACCTGATCAGCATCGGCAACGGCACGGCATCGCGCGAAACCGACCGCCTGGCCGGCGAGCTGATCGGCCGCCATCCCGAGCTGCGCCTGCGCAAGATCGTCGTCTCCGAAGCCGGCGCTTCGGTCTATTCGGCGTCCGAATACGCCTCGCGCGAGTTTCCGGACGTCGACGTCAGCCTGCGCGGCGCGGTATCTATCGCCCGCCGCCTGCAGGATCCGCTGGCCGAACTGGTCAAGATCGACCCCAAGTCGATCGGCGTCGGCCAGTATCAGCACGACGTCAGCCAGACCCGCCTGGCAAAGGCGCTCAACGCCGTCGTCGAGGACTGCGTCAATGCCGTCGGCGTGGACGTCAACACCGCCTCGGTGCCGCTGCTGACCCGCGTCTCCGGACTGAGCGCGACCCTGGCCGCGAACATCGTTGCCCACCGCGACCGGCACGGCGCCTTCGCCAACCGGCAAGCGCTCAGAGAAGTGCCGCGCCTCGGCGAGAAAACATTCGAGCTCGCCGCCGGCTTCCTGCGCATCAACGACAGCGACAACCCGCTCGACAGTTCGGCGGTACACCCGGAAGCCTACCCACTCGTCGAGCGCATGCTCGCCGACATCAAGAAGGGAATCCGTGAGTGCATCGGCGACAGCCGCCTGCTCAAGGCGCTGGTCCCCGAGAAATACACCGACGAGAAATTCGGCCTGCCGACCGTCCGCGACATTCTCAAGGAACTCGAAAAGCCCGGCCGCGACCCGCGCCCGGAGTTCAAGACCGCCGCTTTCAGGGAAGGCGTCGAGACGGTCAAGGACCTGCAGCCGGGAATGATCCTCGAAGGCGTGGTCACCAACGTCGCCAACTTCGGCGCCTTCGTGGACATCGGCGTCCATCAGGACGGCCTGGTGCATATCTCGGCGATCGCCAACCAGTTCGTCAAGGATCCGCGCAGCGTCGTCAAGGCCGGCGACGTGGTCAAGGTCAAGGTGCTCGAGGTCGACCTGCCGCGCCAACGCATCGCGCTCAGCATGCGCCTTGCCGATGAGCTGCCGAGCACCGCGAAGGGCGGCACAGGCTCACCCGCGGCGCCGGCGCCAGTCTCGGCCAAGGCCCGCCGACGCCAGCAAAACCAGCCCCAAGCAAGCGGCGCGATGGCCAGTGCGTTTGCCCGACTGAAGCGCTGACCGCGCAACGACAAGCGGCTCCATCCACTCTCGCCAAACCTGAACACCATGAAAGCTCGGATTTGCACTCCGAGATTTCATGGCCTCGACGATCGGATCACACCATGTTCCAGGCAATCATTTTCGACCTCGACGGCACGCTGATCGACTCACGCGCCGCCATCCTGGATGCTTTCGGCAAGGCCCTGGCTGAAAAAGGCATCGTGCCGCAGATCGCCCTCGCCGCCGTACGCATCGGCCCGCCGCTTGCCGAAACCTTGCGCGAGCTCAGCGGCAGCGACGACGAGGCCCTCCTCGATGCGCTCGCCGCGCACTTCAAGGCGCACTACGACAGCAGTGGCTACCGTGCCAGCGAAGTCTTCGCCGACATCCCGGAACTGCTCGAAGCCCTGGCAACAAACGGCGCGCGCTGCTTTTTGGCCACCAACAAACGCCTTGCGCCGACGCGCCTGATTTTGCAGCACCTGCAATGGGAGCCGTACTTCGCCGAGGTGTACGCGCTCGATCGCGAAACGCCGCGCCTGCCCGACAAGAGCACCATGCTCGCCCGCCTCCTCGCCGAGCAGGCGCTGGATGCCCAGAACTGCATTTATATCGGGGACACGCCGGAGGACGAAGCCGCGGCGCGTGCCAACGGCCTGCTCTTTGCAGCCGTGAGTTGGGGCTACGGCGAGTTCCCGGACGCAGACCGGCTTCGCTTCAGCACGCCGCGCGAGCTCGCCACTTTCCTCAGCCAGGAAAAAAGTGCACGCTGATCAGCAGCCTTGCGCCAGTCTGCAAGACTGCGCGAACCCACTATAATCAGCAGCAGCCCAACACTGCCAACGCGCCTCTCCTGGACTCCACCCAGCCACGCCCGCCGACACCATGACCAAACCCTCCGAAAAAAGCACCCCAAAAGGCCGCAAGGCCGCCTCCCGCGGCACGACCGAGCCGCGCCTCTCGCGCCAGCGCAAACCGGCGGACCTGCCGGTCGACGCCTGGCAAAGGGGACTGCGCCGCCAATTCGGCCGCGAGCAGGCTTTCGATCTGGAGAACCTCGGTGACGAACGCGTTTTTTCCGATTTCGCGGTCTTCAACCCCGAAAGCCGGCGCCGCTACCGGGTCGTCATCCGCGGCGCACAAGCCGGCGACAACCGCTGCTCGTGCCCTGATTACGCGACCAACGATCTCGGCACCTGCAAGCACATCGAATTCACCCTTGCCCGGATCAGCGCCAACGGAGCGGACAAGCACGCCCTCGAACAAGGCTTCCGCGAATCGTTCAGCGAGCTGTTTCTCGACTACACCGGCCAGCGACGCGTCCGCCTGCGTCTCGGCAGCGACTTCCCCGCCGAGCTGCAGGCGCAGACAAACACCCTCTTCGACACCAGCAGCGGCTGGCAACTGTCGCCGCAGCGCTTTGCCGACCTCCCCGACTTCATCGACCAGGTACGCAACACCGGTCACGACCTGCGCTGCCAGGACGACGCCCTGGCCTACGTCGCCGAAGTCCGCGATGGCGAAGCACGCCGCAAGGCACTCGCCCTGATCTATCCGCTCGGCGCCGACACCCCCGCGCTGCAGCAGCTGCTCAAGGTTGGGATGTATCCCTACCAGCGCGAAGGCGCGCTATTCGCCGCGCGCGCCGGGCGCGCCCTGATCGGCGACGAAATGGGCCTCGGCAAAACCGTACAGGCGATCGCGGCGATGGAGATTTTTGCTCGGCACTTCGCCGCCGAACGCGTGCTGGTGGTCTGCCCGACCTCGCTCAAGCATCAGTGGGAACGCGAGATCGCGCGCTTCAGCGATCGTCAGGCGACGGTCATCGGCGGTCTGCGTGCGATCCGCCAGGCGCGCTACGCGCAAGACGATTTCTGCAAGATCACCAACTACGAAACCCTGGGCCGCGACCTCGACCTGATCCAGGCCTGGGCGCCGGACCTGGTGATCGTCGACGAAGCACAGCGCATCAAGAACTGGAACATCATCGCCGCGCGCGCACTGAAGCGCGTCGACAGCCCCTACGCCCTGGTACTCACCGGCACGCCGCTGGAAAACCGCCTCGAGGAGCTGATCTCGATCGTCCAGTTCGTCGATCAGCACCGCCTCGGCCCGACCTGGCGCCTGCTCGACGAACACCAGGAGCGCGACGAGCGCGGCCGCGTCATCGGCTACCGCAAGCTGCATAAAATTGGCGAGACCCTGGCTCCGATCATGTTGCGGCGGCGCAAGGCGGCAGTGCTCGAACAACTGCCCGAGCGCGTCGACAACACCCTGTTCGTACCGATGACCCCGCAGCAGGCCGACCATCACGAGGAAAACCGCGCGCAGGTGGCGCGCATCGTACAGCGCTGGCGCCACACCGGCTTTCTCTCCGAGAAAGACCAGCTGCGCATGCGCTGCGCGCTGCAGAACATGCGCATGTCGTGCAACAGCACTTTCCTGATCGACCACGAAACAGACCATGGCTACAAGGCCGACGAACTGGCGGCGCTGCTCGACGACATCCTCGACGACCCGCAAGCCAAGGTCGTCGTCTTCAGCCAGTGGTTGCGCACCCACGAGCTGATCGTCCGCCGCCTCAGCGAGCGCGGCTGGCAACACGTACTGTTCCACGGCGGCGTGCCCAGCGAAAAGCGCGGCGCGCTGATCGACCGCTTCAACAACGACCCCGACTGCCGGGTTTTTCTCAGTACCGACGCCGGCGGCGTCGGCCTCAACCTGCAACACGCCGCAGCGGTGATCGTCAACATGGATCTGCCGTGGAATCCGGCGGTGCTCGAACAACGCATCGGCCGCGTGCACCGCCTCGGCCAGACGCGCGGCGTGCAGGTCATCAACTTCGTCGCCCGCGGCACGATCGAGGAAGGCATGCTGTCGGTGCTGGCCTTCAAGCAATCGCTGTTTGCCGGCGTGCTCGACGGCGGCGAAAGCGAAGTTGTCCTGCAAGGGACGCGGCTGTCGAAATTCATGGAAGCGGTCGAAAAAGCCACCAGCGCCGTCGAAGGCCAGGCCGCCAGCGAAGACGCCGGCCTGGACACGCCGCCGCTGGACGCTACCGGCGAGGCGGCACACGCCGATGCCGACGATCGCGTGACCGAGGCGATGAGAGCCGCCGCGACGCAGCCAGGCACCGGGGTGGGCGATGAGCAACCGGACACCTCGCCCGGCACCACGGCGCAAACAGCGCCAGCCGCCGGCGAAACGGCCGCACCGGGCGGCGCCGATCCCTGGGCGCCGCTGCTGGCAGCCGGCGCCCAGCTGCTCGGCGAACTGGCCGCAGCGTCGCAAGGCGAGCGTCGATCGACCTTGGTGCACACCGACCCGGCGACCGGCCAGCGCTACCTCAGACTGCCGGTACCGGACCCGCAGACCGTGCACAGCCTCGCCGAAGGACTGCTGGCGCTGTTTGGCAAGCCCAAATAGAGTCGCCGGCCGGCTCGGCGCGTGCCCACCCGCCAGCCGCTGTCCGTTCGCCTTGTTCACGCCCCGTCGAAGAACTACAATCATCGCCATGGTTCATCTTCACGACGCGGGCTACAAATACCTGTTCTCGCACGCCGACCTGGTGCGCGAGCTGCTGGAGGTGTTTGCCCCTCCCGGCCTAAGCGAACTGCTGGACTATGGCACGCTGCGCCCGGAGGCCGGCAACTTCATCACGCCGGCGATGAAAAAGCGCGAAGACGACGTCGTCTGGTCGATCGAACTGCAAGGACAACGCATCTACCTGTACCTGCTGCTCGAGTTCCAGGCGTCGATCGACAAGGGCATGCCGGTGCGGATGATGCAGTACGTTGCAGCGCTCTACGACCATCTGGTGCGCAGCAAGACCGTCGATCCGGCAGACGGACTGCCGCCGGTCCTGCCGATCGTGATCTACAACGGCGACACGCGCTGGAAGCACAGCCCCGAGATCTTCGACCTGATCCAGCCGCACCCGGCGGTGCTGACCGAGTTTCAGCCAAAACTGAGATTCTGGTTGCTCGATGAGGGGCGCTTCAGTGCGGAATATCTCGAAGGCTTGCAACGGGTCATGGCGGCAATATTCCGGATGGAGCACACTCACGACACGGACGACGCCAAACGGGCGATCCGCTATCTTGGCCAGGCCGTCGCCCAATCGCCATTCAAGCAGACGATAGACCGTGCGGTAATGCAGTGGATGCAGTACCGTCTCAGTCGCAAGATGCCCGGACTGCCACTGCCGGAACTCGATGACATGCTGAAAGGAACCGAAATGCTGGAAACGAATATTGATCAATGGAAAGCCAAGGCGGTGGCCGAAGGCCTGCAGATTGGCAGGATCGAAGGGAAACTAGAAGGAAAACTCGAAGGCAAGGTCGAAGGAAAACTCGAAGGCAAACTCGAAGGGAAGCTCGAAGGCGAGGCTCGCGCCCTGCAACACCTGCTTTCCCGGCGCTTTGGCGCGATCCCGATGGATATTGTCGAGCGAATAGGCGCGGCCGACCTCGAACAGATCGAAACCTGGTTCGATGCCGCCATTACCGCGCCGGACATCGCCTCCGTGTTCACCCCGACACAGAACCGATAAGCTTCTGGGCGTCGAACCCGCCCGTGGCCACACAGCGGCAGGTGATCTGGTCGACGGCGAGTGACCACCAGCCGAAGCCGCCTAAGGCGATATCCTCTAATGTTCATACCGTTGCATGCGATACTTTCAGTAGATTATCAGGTTGGAGGTATTGCTGATGGGGGTCGCCACGGGAGCTGACAGCAAGATTTCTTTTGAAGCCGGTCACGTTGACGATATCCAGCTTGCTTCGAGCAAGATGACGGGGGCGGACCGTAGGGCGTTTCAGGCGGAGATGACGCTGAAATAGTGCGGTGGTCGTGCGCGGCGTGCAGAGGACGTTTTCGGATGGAGTCGGCAGGCGGTGCAACTTGGCCTACATGAGAAACGTACCGGGATTGTTTGTCTGGGACTCCACGCATTCTGCTGCGGTGCGAAATTGTGGGAGGAGAAACACCCGGAGGTAGCGCAAGCCCGCTGGGAACTGGCGGAAAGACATGCCCAACAAGACCAAATCAAGGCGGATAACGGACCGCAGAGCAATGGTCGGCGTACGCAATTTCTCAAGCGAATCGTCGAGTTTGCCGATCACATCGGCAAATGCATCCGCCTCTTGTACTATCCCGCCCTATCACAGCAAATACAATCCGGTGGAGCGTTGCCGGGGAATCCTGGAAAAGCACTGAAACGGTGCCAAGCTCACCGACGCCCAAACGATGCTGGAGTGGGCCAAGAGCATGACCTGGAAAGGCGTTCATCCCGTCGTCGAACTGAGCGGCACGGTCTATCAAAAAGGAATCACCGTGGTCAAGGATGCCATGCAATCTGTCAAGTCCAGGCGGGAACGAAACCCACTCCTACCCAAGTGGGACATCTCAATCCGACCCGCTTGAATGGTATTAATATTCGTAGAGATCGCCTAAGGCGAGGCATGTCCGCTTCTCGGTAAGCGGGCAGCGCTACCGTCCCGGCCCCACCGGTCAAGTCGGAGCAGCGCAAAAAGCGACCAGGCCCTGTGCGGGCCTGGTCGCTTTTTGTCGCAAACTCCCTGACGAAGCCGCCTACTGCTGTTCGAAATTGACGTCGTAGGGATAGGGGCGAGGCGGCTCGCTGGCTTCCCGGTAGGCTTTCTGCTCCTCGAGATCGGTCTTCCTGTCCCAGAAGATCGCCCGACCACGGCTTTGGTCTTCAAGCCACTCCGGGTGCCGGGCCAGCATCTCGCGCATGAACTTGGTGTGCTCGGATTCGTACAAGGCCATCTGCCCTACTCCCCATCAAAAAACAGCTTTAATCAGCGACATCGTCAAGTCAGGGATTATACGCTGGCTGCCGGTGGACTGTCAGCGACGCCCAGATGATCAGCGCCCGCCAAACGCTGCTGAGCGAAGGGGCGAACCCAGAACAGCTCATGGCGCCGAACGGCCTTGCGAAAGAACTCGTTCTCACCGCTGGCCGGCCATTGACGAGCGGCGAGCAGTTTCTGGATCGCGCGCCGCAAGCGTTTCTTGAACGGTAGCAATCCTTGCAGGTCGTGCTGCATGGCCAGTGCCATGGCCTTGTCGAGTTGCGTGGCGGCGCTCAGGCAGGGGCTCCACAGGGCATCGGGCGGCAGCGGCGCCAGCACCGGCGGCAGGGCGATGCCCTGCCCCGCCGGACCCATTGGCCAGCGGTCGTTGTCGTGCAGGTGATTGGCGTAGAGGAGGCTGGTTGCGGGCTTCCAGGACGAGCGCTCGACCGCCAGCAGCAGCGCCTGCGCGCCGGCCACGTGGTCGGCGTGCGGATCCAGCTCGGGGTGCGGCATGACGACGAATTCGGGGCGGAAGTGCTCGAGCAAGGCGACCAGATCGGCCAGCAGGTTGTTCCCGCACGGTACACCGTCGGCATCGGCCGGCAGAGGAAACGGATTATGCGCTCGCGCCGAGCGCACATCGGCTTCAGCCGACTCGCGTGAAGCCCACGCGCGCTCGGGTTCGGAAAGCATCGCCCGCAGTTGCAGGCAGTAGTAGCCCAACTGCACGCATCGGCTCTGCGGGACACCTCCCCAGAGGGGCACGGCCAGGCTGTCCCAGGTCCGCAAGCGCCCTTTCAGGCGCGCCGCGGCAGTCGCTTCCAGGCCCAGGCAGCGATAACGCTCGGCTTCTATCTCACCCTGCGTCAGGGTCACAATGGTCAGATCCGGGGCTTCGCCAGCCTCAGCGGCCGCGGCAGCACGGCTATAGAGGCCAAAAGCCGCCAGCTCGGCGTCGTCGGCGTGTGGCGCGATGATCATCATTCGCCGTTGCGCGTAGTCGGGGTTGCCCAGCACGTAGAGGGTGGCGGTCGCCGGCAGCCGGCAGAAACGACCGCTGATCGACAAGTCGCCGTTGGCCAATGCGGCCGCTTGCCCGGAGAGGTTCAGATAGCGCCGCCCTCTGACGCCGCGCTCGAAATCCTGTCGGTCGTCACCGAGGACGACCCGTGGGTCCAGACAGTGACCGAGCAGGGTGCTGCGTAAGTGCAGCTCGAGAAGCAGCGTCTCGCCGGCCGCCAGCGGTACGCTCAACTGCACTCGGCCGTCGCTCAACGAGACGGTCTGCTGCGCCGTTTCGGCCGGGAAAGCATATTGGTAGTCGTCCTGTGGAGAATAGAACAGGTGGTCGGCGAACCAGGCTTCGTGCGCCACCCAGGCGCACAGCAACAACAGCGGCAGCAGCCACCAGGCAAGGAAGAAGCCGAGGGCGACGAGCACTATCAGGGCTGCCAGCAGCAAGAGGCGCTTGCGCTGGCGATAGCGCTTCAGCAGTTGCTGTTTTCTTGACGTCATGGGCCTGCTGCATCCTAGATTCGATAGGCCGGCACGCGGTGGCACCAGCGATCCTTGTACTCGCGATCGGCACGACCAAAGGAAAAGCGCAAAGGTTTGCCGAGCGCGCGCGCGTCTGCCCAGGCGCTCTGCGTATTGATGAAACTGAGCACGCTTCCGGGACTGAAGTCACGCGTTTCGGGATCGACACCGCCATTGATGTATTCGAGCGAAATCCACGCCGGGGCCTCGACGCGATAGAGAATCTGCACGGCAATCGGCTGCTCCTGACGGAAAAGGATGGCCCCGGCCATGAATTCGCGCAGCAGCGCGAACACTTCAGCCAGATGCGCGTGCCCCCTGGCCGCAAAACCCCAGCGGCGCCGGAAGAGATCGGCATACATGCTGGCCTGCTCGGACGGCGAGAAGTCGAGCATCTGGCGTACCTGCCCGCCGGCCTCTTCGAGCAGGCGCAGTTCGCGCCGCTGGTTGTAGCGAAACTTCTTCGAGTAGTCCTCGGGCGCACGCGCCAGCGCCAGGCCTTCCGGCTGCGCCTTGAGTTCGCTGATCCGTCCGGCGTTTAGCTCGGAGACGTAACGCATGCGCTGGCGTACCGGCACACAGGCTTGCGCGTCGATCGGCAAGATCACTTCGGCATTGCCCAGATCGAACAGCCCGCGCTGACCGCGTTTTTTCAGCACCTCCTTCGCCAACGCGAGGTAGCGCCCCCAGCAGGGAATCGCCGCCAGCAACTGCTCGCCGGAGAAATAGCCGAGGTAGCGCACCGGGATTCCCGCCAGCGCCGAGAGTCGCTCGACGACCAGCCGGATGGGTGAACACGCTGCCGCCGCAGCGCTGCCAGGCGGCGGCATAAGCGGCGGCATCGATTTCTGTCCAGCCGCGCTCGCGCCAGACTCGCAGGCGATTCAACATGCGCCGGCGGAGCGTGTGCAGAAGCGGGTCATGACGGCCGGAATCCTCGCGGTTGGCAGCGCCCGGAGGAATCTCCGAACGCTCGTGGTGGGGTGTCGTTGAACTGTGCAAGCGAGCCACAGCCACGGCTGGAAGGATAAACCAATTACGGCGCCGTATGCCCGGCGTTGGCGATAAGCGCAGGCTATGGCTGGCACGATATACTTGTCAGCCTGGAGCGCGCCCCCAGCTCGGCGGCAAGGAGCCGCTCGTGATCAACATGGAGGATTACTAGGATGTCGGCTGAACCGCGCCACGTGCTGCAGCTTTGCCACAGCTATGGCGCGCCGTTCACGGATGTCACCTGCCAGTGGGCCAGGCTGTTCGCGGGCCGTGGCTGGCGAATGACGACCGTCTACCTCACCGGCGAAGCCGACGCCGCGGTGGTGCGCAGATCCGGCGGCGACGAGGTCCTCTTTCTCGGCTTCGACTCGCGGCAGGTGCGCGGCCTGAAGCTGGCAGCCCTCTGGAAACTGCGCCAGCTACAGCAAGCACAGGGTTTCTCGCTGGCCATCGCCCATCGCTTCAAGCCCATCTACGCCTGCTGCCTGGCGCTGGACCTCCCGGTCATCGGCGTCCATCACGCCTATGGCGACTACCAGCGCCTGGGAAGGCGCCTGTTTGCCGGAGCCTTCGCCACCCGACTGGCCTTGCTGGGAGTCTCCGATGCGGTGCGCAACGATCTTCGCTCCTGCCTGCCGCGCTGGCCGGCAGAGCGCATAGGGACGCAGTACAACCACGTCGAACGGGCCCCGCTACAGGCTCGGCAGCAGCCCCGGGACGAGGCGCGGCGCGCGCTCGACCTGCCACACCACGCCTACGTCTTCGGCAATGTCGGCCGCCTGCACCCGGACAAGGACCAGGCAACGCTGATCCGCGCCTTCGCCGGCCTGCAACCCGCCGACGCGCTGCTGGCCATCGCCGGACACGGTCGCCTGGACGATTCGCTGAAGGCGCTGGCCGCCGAACTGGGCGTCGCCGACCGCGTGCGCTTTCTCGGCCAGGTGCCGGGCATGGACCGCTACTTCCGTGCCTTCGACAGCTTTGTCCTGAGCTCGGACCACGAGCCCTTCGGGATGGTGCTACTCGAGGCCATGGCCGCCGAGATTCCAGTCGTCGCCAGCGACTGTGGCGGCGCCCGCGAAGTGGTCGCTGCTGCCGAGTGGCGCTTTCCGCTCGGCGACACCGACACTCTGTGCTCCCGCATGCATGCCGTCCGTGCCTTGCACGATGGCGCCCGGACGGACCTCGTCAGGGCACAACTGGCGCACCTCGAAGCCCATTTCTCGCTGGCCGCGGCGCGGCGCCAGTTCTGGGCGCACGGCTGCATGCAGACCTGGAGCGAACACGATGCCAGGCTCTGAAAGCCGGCCGCAAAGCAGCTCGGCAGCCAGTTTTCCGGCTGACCGAAGACGCCGCAGTCAGTCAACTGCCTGCCGCAGCTCACGTTGCCGAGCGTAGTCCAGAAAGGCCTCGATCTGCTCGCTACACAGCAAGCAGCTAAGGCTGCGTACTTCCTGCTCGGGCCAATCCCACCACGCTGCCGCCAGCAACGCCTGCCGCGTCGCCTCGGGAAAGCGCCAGCGAATCTGCCGCGCCGGGTTTCCCGCCACCACTGAATAAGGCGCCACGTCCTGGCTAACCACCGCACCAGCAGCGACCACCGCGCCATGGCCGATGGTGACCCCGGACAGGATGACGGCGTTACTGCACAACCAGACGTCGCTACCGATAAGCACATCGCCACGCGTTATCGCGTATCCGCGAATCCCGGCGGCCTCGGGGATCATCGCCGGAAACGGGTAGAGACTGACCCAGTCGGTACGATGATGGCCGCCCAGGAAGATTTCCACATTCTCGGCTATCGACGTGTAGCTGCCCAGCTTGAGCGTCGCGCCTTCTTGCCAGTCATGGACGATGGGAATACCGTAGGTTCCCAGACCAATCTGATACTGCGGATAGCGCGCCAGGAACTTCGCTGGTCCACGATAGAACTTGGCTAAGCGGCGTATCGGCTTGTTGGCTTGTTGGCGCGTCGCTTCAGGAATCTTGCCCAAAAGCCCATTTCGATTCAGCCCTTCTCCAATGGCAATAGGTAAAGCCTCATCAGGCCCCGCCAGGTTTTCTTCGACCAGCGCTTGAAGGGAATCTGCGCCAACAGTTCACGGGCCAAGCCACGATCACGATTGGAGCACTTGAGAAACATCGAGTTGAGAAAACGGTAGCGGACCCAATCGTATTGCGGATGCTCGCCAAACACGGCATAGGTCTTGAGAATGCTATCGACCATGAAGCGATGATTCTTGTACGAGTTGCTGGCGTGCTTGCGATAACGCGCAAGCACTTCGCCCAGGCAATCAATGTAGTAGCCCGCATGGGTGATCTTCAACTCGATCAAGAGATCTTCCAGCCGAATTTCAGGGTCGAAACCGCCGACTTTCAGCAAGGCCTCCTTGCGGAACATCAAAGTAGGCGCTGGCGGGTAGGGTTTGCGCTCCATGAACACATCCTCGAAATCCAGCCGGCGAAAAGGCACGTCGCGACGCTGTCGCTTTTCCGGGAACGCTCGTCCAGCGGCATCGATCAGTTCGATATTGCCCGCACAGATCCCCACTTCCGGCTTGTCCCGCAAATAGGCGACCTGCTTGGCCAAGCGCTCGGCAAGCATGATGTCATCCGAACCGAAGGACACGATCAGACTGCCCTGGGCTTGCTTGATGGCCGCGTTGAGGGTGTGCGTCAAGCCCTGGTTCGCTTGCTCCATAAAGAAAAAGCCATGCTCAGCCTGCAAACGCCGGATGCGCTCGACACTATCATCAGTGGAGCCATCATCGATGACCAGTAGCTCCACATAGGGATAGGTCTGTTCCAGCACGCTGCGGATGCTCGCCTCGATATAGGGCCCATGGTTATAGGAGGCGATGATGACGGTGACTAGTTCGTGATCTCTGTTCATGACGAACGGCCAAGCTGGGCCAGCGACTCTTCGACGAGTCGCAGGTACTGTTGACGGAAGCTTTCGATATCGTGGCTGGCGCACAAATAGGCGTAGGCTCGCTCGCCCCTTTCCTGAAGCTCCTGATCGCTCAGCTGAAGGTAATCTGCCAATGCGGTGGTCAACGCATTGACGTCTCCTGGCGGCACGGCAAGACCACCTGCTCCCTGGATCAACGGCAGCATGGCAGGCACACTGGAGGCAATCACCGGCAGGTGCCCGCTCATGCCTTCGAGCAAGGCCAGCCCCAGGCCTTCGGCCAGGGAAGGCATCGTCCAGATATCGAAGGCACGAATATATTGCAAGGCATCGGCGCGAAAGCCGAGCAGGTGAACTCGCCCCTGCAAGCCGAGCCTGTCAACCTCAGCCAGCAATCGCGGCTCTTCGCGCCCTCTTCCGATGATCGCGAGCGTCGCTCGCGGATGAGACATCCTTCAACCGGGCGAAAGCCTGGAGTAGGTAAACATGCCCCTTGACGGGAACCAGACGGCCGCAGGTACCCAGCAGACGCACCTGTAGATCGATCCCCAACAAGCGGCGCGCCTCATCGCGAGGAAGCTGCAGACCCTCTGCCTGCGCGATATCAATGGCATTGGTGATGGCCACAGTATTCTGCTGGGTAAAGCCGCATTTGCAGTCGAGCAAGTATTGCTTGACTGCCGGCGAGACGCCAACGAAGCGCCAGGCGTGGTCGATTAGAGACTTGGCCTGCAGGCGCCGGTAGTAGCGCCCGTACTCGCCAAAGCCATGGGAAATTCCGATGCACAACGGCACTCGCAGCCAGCGGTTCAACTGCAAGAGCATATTGACCGGCTTGAAGCGGTTGCAGATCACCACATCGAAGCTTTCTGCCCGGCAGAAACGATAGAGCTGCCACATGGCCTGCAAGCGCAAGCCCTTCAGTTGCGCATCGGAAAACTCGAAATAGACCGAGCGATCTGCCCGACTTACTGGCTCGTCCTGCTGCGGCTTACCGCGGAGGAACGCGGCCACGATCTCGTAGCGCTCAGCCGGCAAGGCCTTGACGATCTGTTCGGCGAGGTCGGCGAAATCGTGCGCCTTGACGTTGTAGTCGGGCTGCAGCTGCAAGACCTTGATTCGCCTATTTGTCATTCTTCACACTCGAAAGCTTGGTCCCTGACGGCGCCAGCGGAGATCCCGGCAAACCTGGTAGCTGCCTGCAGCCGATCGACCGGAAGCTTTTCCCATTAGGATGTCTTTCAGACCATAAAGTGGACATCTGGAAACTCGCAAACCGCAGTTTGGGGCCTCTCGGACTCGCGTGCCTTGACTTCGTTCCGGAACGACCTCGATACGGCGATGATCGCCTCGTGCGCCATGGCGCCATGGCGCGTGATCAAGCCGGCTCCAGACGTCGATTTCCTTGGCCCATGGTCCTCCAGGAGAAAGCGGAATTGCCGAAACATTGCCATGCCCGGAGGTCGGGCAGCGCCTCGTGTTCCTGTTCGCAACGACGAGTACGATTCAATCACCGCGAACCGGTCCACCCACCGTATGATCCTTCACTCTCGGCAAGAAACCGCTTACCCCGTGTGCGCTGCTGCCTGCGTTCAAACCACAGCTGGAGAGAACTGACCTGTTTCATCGGGGCTCGCTCGAGCTTGCCAGCCGAACTATACCATAGGTATATGTCGGGCTGGACCAGCGTTTCTCTGGCGCAGAGCCGCATTCGTGAAAAGCTTTCGAGCAGGCCTGAAAGCATCGCAAAACCCTGTCTGTGGCTGGAATTCATAAATTACACGCGGCCTGCAACCGACACCAGCCGACTCGTGGAAGAATTCAACCCAATCGTTGTTGAGGATATAGAAAGATGCCACCCTTGGTGCTGACACGCTCACAACAAGCCTTTTCTTTCATCTGCAATTGGCTGCTCCCCCTAGGTTACGTGACCTTGCTGGTCGGCTTGGTCGTGCTGCCTGATCGCAGCATCTACCACAAGTTTTTCTACCTCCTGATCGCAGCTCCCGCCGCGATAGCGATGCTCTTGCGACCCGCAACACTAAGGGTGCTGTTGCGCGAGCCCATCGTCATTCTTTTCCTGGCCTTCGCTACTTGGTCGCTGCTCAGCGGCAGCTGGTCAGACTCCGACACCTCTATCGGCAGCATGCTGAAAAAGCCTCTGTACGTCTTACTGCTATTTGCCGCTTGCTCTTTGCTAAGCCTTCAAGCCAGTAAGCGGCTCGAACAGAGCACACTTGTTGGCGCCTTGCTGATGATTCCGCTGACGATGTACTCGCTGGGCACATTCGCCATTGCCTGGGCCCCTGGCGAGAGACTCGTTGGTCCAGGCGCATTGGACAATCCCCTGCTTAGCTCACATATTTTCGGTTTCTTTTGTACTCTTTGGCTCGCTGTGGGCATCACCTTGCCGCGACGCCAAGCCTGCCTGGCATTCGCTCCGGCCGTAATTTTCGGAGGCGCTCTGCTAGCGACCGGCTCGCGCTCACCGCTCGTCGCTACGGCTTTGGTTTGCGTTTGGCTAGCCATCGCCTGCTGGAATAAACGTTCGATCATACTCGTCGCGGCGGGCATATCAGCCTTGGTGGCTTTGCTCCTGCTGCATCCCGATGCGCTCCTCGGGCGCGGCGCTTCCTATCGCCTTGAAATCTGGCATCAGGCACTGGCAAAGATCAGCCAGCACCCTTGGCTGGGCTTTGGGGTCGGAGCCTCCCTGGCCATTGACATTAAGGATTTTGCTGTGCCATTCAGCGAACCCCACAGTTTTGCCCTTGGCGTTCTGTACTACACGGGCATCGTCGGTCTGTCTCTATGGCTGGCCCTCAACGCGGTGGCTCTCAGTCTTTGCTGGCGCAATAGACACCGCCAGGGCTTCCTGGTTGGCGGCGCGCTGCTGATCTATGGTGCTGGCGCTGGACTGGCGGAAGGTGGCTGGATCCTGTCCAGACCGAAAGAGCACTGGTTCCTGACCTGGATCCCGCTAGCGCTGATCGCAGCCTACAATATCGCCGCTCGCCAAGCCGAAGAGGCGCCGCGCTGATAGGGTGCAATAGTGCTCAAAAAAGGCCATAAGCTGCAATCAAGAGTTCTGCGCTTGGAGAACACGGCCCCGACTAACGGTCATGACATGTCGAGATACCCCGAATCATGAAAGTCATGACCGTTTCCCTCTTACCCAGACCCTTCTCCCG
The DNA here is from genome assembly GCF_036625345.1 of Candidatus Accumulibacter meliphilus. Lineage (NCBI taxonomy): Bacteria > Pseudomonadati > Pseudomonadota > Betaproteobacteria > Candidatus Accumulibacter > Candidatus Accumulibacter meliphilus. The sequence goes on from NZ_JAZKTZ010000005.1 coordinate 209,428, forward strand.
CGAGGGGAGAAGGGCGCTTCGTGAGTTGCTTGCGCGACTTTCACATTAACCGCCGACCGCCGACGCTCACGCCGCCGTAACAGCGGCAGCGTCGAGTGACGGGTAGTCGATGTAGCCTTTCGCCCCTCCTTTGTAGATCGTCGTCGAGTTCCAGGGCGCCAGCGGCGCCCCGATGCGCAAACGCTGGACGAGATCGGGGTTGGCGATGAAGTGCCTGCCAAAGGCGATCAGATCGCCACTCCCGGCACGCAGCGCCGCTTCTGCGCGTTCGCGATCGAAGCCTCCGCAGAGAATCATCGTGCCCGGAAAGCAGGCGCGAAGGTGCGGCAGAAGCTCGCCCTGACGATCGTGGATCCAGCTCCCTTCCTGGTCATAGACGTGCAGATGGCCGATCCGCAAGAGCTTCAGCCGCGTTGCGAGATAGCCATAGCTGACCAGGGGATCCGGATCTGGCTGCATCTCGTGCGCGGTACCCAGTGGCGAGATTCGCACACCGACGCGTGCGCTGCCGATCGCCGCCGCGACGGCGTGCACCGTTTCCAGCAAAAAGCGCCAGCGATTGGACAGTGAGCCACCGTACTCGTCGCCACGGTCGTTTACGTACGGGCAACGGAACTGGTCGAACAAATAGCCGTTCGCGGCGTGAATCTCGACGCCGTCGAAGCCCGCTGCGACGGCATTGTGGGCGGCGCGAACGAAATCGGCGATGATCAGCCGCACCTCCTCGGTCGCCAGTCCGCGCGGCGCCTCGCAGGGCACCATCACCGGCTCGGCGCCGCCGTTGAGAATCGGCACCCGGTCACTGTGCAGGCCGATTCCGGTCGGCCCAACAGGCGGAGAGCGGTCCGCGCGCAAGCTGCTGTGGCCAACGCGCCCGACGTGCCAGAGCTGCAGATAGATGCGGCCACCGGCATGATGCACCGCTTTGGTCACCTTGCGCCAACCGGCAACCTGCGCGCCGCTGTAGATTCCAGGCGTGCGGGCGCAACCACGAGCCTGCGGCGAAACCGGCGTGCCCTCGGCAATGATCAAGCCGGCGGAGGCGCGCTGCGCATAGTATCTGGCGGTCATCGCTGGCGGCGCGAGCTGCCAGTCGGTCGCACGGTTGCGGTTCATTGGCGCCATGACGACGCGGTTCGGCAGCAGCTGCCCGCCGAGCGAATGACGAGAAAACAGTTTCCTAAACATCGTTTGCCTACCTCCGTTGATGGCTGGGCATATCGGCAACAAAGCAATTCTCGTGCCGTCATCCATCATTTCTACTACAAATTATTCAGGGTGATGCGCCAGCAGGGCTGGTTCGCCGCGGCGGCGAGCGCAGCATAGGGGCTACAGGTTCCGTATTTGTGGCAGCAGAACGACACGACCAAACTTCAAGAGCGCCTTAAGGCACGCGACCACGGAGAAAGTTTCACGAACTCCGAGAACTTTTGACGCCGCTTCCGGCCGCGCGACGCTGGCGACGCGAGCAGCCGGCTAGCTCCCCTCGCACTTCGGATCGCGGTTGAGCAGTTTGTCGACCGCCGATGCGGCCGGTTCATCACGATAGAGGATGGCGTCGACCGCCTGCGTAATCGGCATCTCTATCGCCAGTCGGCTCGCCAGCTGAGCCACTTCGCGCGTCGTGCCGACGCCCTCGGCCACATGCCCGAGGTCGCGGAGTATCTGCGACAGCGTCTTGCCGGCGGCGAGTTCCAGACCCACCCGCCGATTGCGCGACAAAGCGCCGGTACAGGTAAGGATCAGGTCACCCATCCCGGCCAGCCCCATGAAAGTCTCCGCCTGTCCGCCGAGCGCCACGCCAAAGCGCGCCATTTCCGCGAGTCCACGTGTAATCAGCGCCGCACGGGCATTGAGACCGAGGCCGAGACCATCGCAGACGCCGGTGGCAATGGCCATGATGTTTTTCACCGCTCCGCCGATTTCAACACCGGGCAAATCGTCGTTGGCATAGATGCGAAAGCGGGAGCTATGCAAGGCCAAAGCCGTCTGCTGGCCGAAAACGATGTCGTTTGCCGCCAGGGTCACCGCTGTCGGCAGGCCGCGCACCACCTCGTCGGCAAAGCTCGGGCCCGACAAGGCTCCGCACAAGCGCTGCGCGCCGAGCACTTCGGCGACGATCTGGTGCGGCAGCAGGGCCGTTTCGGCCTCCAGGCCCTTGCACGCCCAGATCAGCGGGCTCGCCACAGCGGCATCACGCAAGCGACAAAGCGTTGCTCGCAGACCAGCGATCGGCGTCGCAATCAACAATAGATCGGCATCGCCCACGGCCGCCCCAAAATCCTCGCCAATACACAAGGCCTCGGGAAAGCGGTGGCCTGGAAGATAGCGCGTGTTTTCGCGCTTGTTGCGCAGGCTGCGCCGCACTTCCAGCTCGCGCGCCCACAGCGTCACGGCATGCTGATCACTGAAAGCAGCAGCCAAGGCGCTACCCCAGGCGCCAGCGCCCAGTACCGTCAACTTCATGTGTTCACTGACCCCAGATCTGATCGACGCGGACGTAGCCCGACGCTCCATCGCGATGGCGAACCCTGACCCAGCCGCCACCGGCGACGCCTTCGAGGTAATCGAGGGCGACATTCTTCTCGGCTTCGAAGACCATGGCCGCGGCTTCGTCCGCGCTTTGTCGGATTTGCGCACGTGGCGCGGTTACGACCACCGAATGTCGCATCGCGAGGTGCTTGCTCTCGATCCAGGCCATGCTGCCCTCCGAGTCGCGCACCTTCGCCCAGCCTTCGAGGTGGACGACCAGTTCGACCGGTGTATCACGCTTGATGACGAAGAGCTTTTTGCCTCTTGGCGAAGGAGCATCGTAGAGTACCGCTGCCGTGGCGACGGTGCGAAACTCGATCGCCAGGGCCGGCACGGCAAGGCCTGCCGCGAGCAACACGGTCAGCGATTGCTTCATCGCCGAGGCTTTCTCGCTTCTGGCGACGGCTTGCCCCTTACTGAATGGTCGCGTCGCCAGGCTCAGTCTGAGGCGCATTTTTCGCCGCCTCCTCCTGCTGGCTCTGGAGGCGAGACATGTAAAGCGCTTCGAAATTGACCGGCTGCAGCATGACCGGTGCGAAACCGGCGCGGGTCACGGCGTCGGAAACGACTTCGCGAGCATAGGGGTAGAGAATATTGGGGCAGGCAATCGACAGCAAGGGCTCCATATTTTCGCTCGGCACGTTCTGAACACGGAAGATTCCCGCCTGACCGACTTCGACGAGAAAAACAGTCTTCTCGCCGATCTTGGACGTCACTGTGGCCGTCAAAGCGACCTCAAAGAGCCCTTCGCCGATACCCTGCGCCTTGGTCTGCAACTGGATGTTGATCGTCGGCGTCTCGCGGTCGAGATAGATCTGAGGCGCATTCGGCACTTCGACCGAGAGATCCTTGACGTAGATCTTCTCAATGGCAAAGACGGGGTTCGGGGTTTCTTGTTCGCTCATGGTTCTTTTGCGCCTATGGTTGGGGATTGAAAACAATTGTGGGGAAGTTCACGCTCACTCGGTGAGCCGCTGTCAGGCAGCGTCACCCGCCAGCAGGGGTAACAACTTGCCCGCTCGATCGAAAGCAAGGAGATCGTCGAAACCGCCGACGTGCGTCTCACCGATGTAGATCTGCGGAACGGTACGCCTGGCGGTCCGCTCGAGCATTTCGCTACGGCGCCGAGGATCGAGATCGATGCGGATCTTGTCGATCGTGGCGACGCCTCTGGCCAGCAACAGTTGCTCGGCGCGAACACAGAAAGGGCAAACGCCCGTGGCGTACATCGACACCCGCTGCAACCCGCTCACTTCCGCGAACCCTTTTTCAGCGGCAGGCCGGCTTCGGCCCACGCGGCAACGCCCCCCTCCAGGGAATGCAGCCTGGAGAAACCGAGCTTGGCCAGCTTGGCGCAGGCGGCAGATGAGCGGGCGCCAGATTGACAGATCAGAATCACCGGCGTGTCCTTGAACTGTGCCAGTTCGTCGACACGTTCATCGAGCGATCCGACAGGAATATTGCGCGCGTCGACCGGGTGTCCGGTAACGTACTCACTCGCTTCACGGATATCCAGCAACTGCGCATTCTCGCGGTTGATCAACATCGTTGCCTGGCTTGTGGTCACCGCTCGCGAGCCGCCGGGTCGATACACCGTAAGTACGAGTAGCAGCGTGCCGCTGACCACAGCGACAGCCACCAGAAGAAGGTTCTGCTGAATGAATTCCAATCGAAACTCCAGAAATTGACGCGAAAAATGGCGAAAGACCAAACCGTACCCGCAACGAGACCCTAGCCCACCCACTCGCCAGGACCGACGCGCAGCGCGCGCGCGCACCCTTAAGGCGCTTGCCTAATCGCCGCAGAACACCTCGCGCATCATGCCAATCAACTGCAGGGTGCGCGCGTCGCCAACGCGATAGTAAACTCGGTTGGCGTCCTTGCGCGCCAGCAGAACGCCCTTTTCGCGCAGTATGGCAAGATGCTGGGAAATGTTGCTTTGCGAAGTACCCACGGCGTCGACGATCTCTTGTACACAGGCATCCTGATCGCCGATCACACAAAGGATCTTGAGGCGCAAGGGATGCGATATCGATTTGAGCGCACGTGCCGCCTGTTCGATATGCTCCTGCTTGTCGATGATGCTGGTCCGGATAGGCACGTTACGGCAGAGTCGCCTTTTATCATATAATCGGCGATTATAGAACAAAACCACCCGCCAAGGGGTGCTCCGCACGCCTTGCACGTGAGCGTAGAATACCGTGCTTGCCGGCCTCTCGAAGTGCTGGTCCAGCGGTCTAGCGATCTCACCATCTCACCCTTCCAGCTCTCTCCAGCCAAATCACGTTTCTGCCAGGCGTGCGCCGTTCATTGACCGAAACCACCGCCATAACTTTCAACGCCGCAACGCCGGACCACACTGCGGCCAAGGCGTGCCTTGCCGTGCTGCGGCTGGGGGAGCGTGCCCACACACAGCTTCCGGCAGCAGCAGCTCGCGCGGCACGCGGGGAACTCGGGCGCCGGCTGGCCATGGTTTTGCTCGCCAGCGCACTGCTGGCAGCAACTTCCGCCGCTGCCAGCGACAAGGACGTGGGGGATTCGGATACGGCCTCAACAAGCGCCGTCGCCGAAAAACAGGGTGACCTGAAGTCCTTGCGCAGCCAGATCGAAGCCCTGCGCCGGGAGATGGTCGCTGCCGAAGGTTCACGCAAGGAATCGGCGGATCAGCTCAAGGACGTCGAGCGGTCGATTTCATCGACCCAGCGCGATCTGCACCTGCTGAAGGAGCAAATCGCCGCGCGGCAGAGCACCCTCAAGGACCTTGACGGACAGTCGAAAGCGCTCGAACAGGGCCTCAGCCTGCAGCAGCAACAGCTCGAAAAGCTGCTCTACCGGCAGTACCTGCGGGGCAACCCGGATGCGCTGCAGCTGTTTCTAAATGGCGACGACCCCTATCAGCTGGCGCGCGATCTGTACTATCTGGAAGCGATTGGGCGAGCACGCAGCCAACTCCTGCTGGAGATCGAGTCCAGCCTGCAGCGTCAGAAAACGCTCGTCGCCGATACCCGGGAACAGGCAGCACAACTCGCCGCCGCGCAAGACAAACAGGGCGAAGAACACGCCAAACTGCTGGCGCAGCGGGCGCAACGCCAGGCGACGCTGGACGCACTGGCGGAACAGATCGCGGCGCAGCGGCAGGAAATTGGCAAGCTCCAGGGTGACGAGAAGGGCCTCACAAAGCTCATCGATCGCTTGTCGAAAATCATCGCCGCCAAAGCGGCCGAAGCGCGCCGGGAAGCGCAGCGCAGGGAAGAGCAACGCCGGCAAGCAGAGCGCCGCGACGCGGAAAGACGAGAAGCCGAGCGCGAGGCAGCCGAACGACGCGAACGAGCCCTGGCGCAGCAGGAACTCGCCCGCCAGGAAGCGCAGCGCGCAGCCCGGCAGCAGCAGCCGGCCCAGCCGGACGCTGGCGCGGGCAGGGAACAAGCCTTGGCAAGCAAACCGCCGCGCCCGGAAACACCCCGGGAAGTTGCCCCGACGACTCCTCCGGCGCCTTCTCCGGCGCCTGCCCGGACAGCTCCCCCGCCAACGCGCCAGCAGGCGCCACGCGAAGCCTCGCCGGCTGAAGCTTTCGTCGGCAACCTGGCACAAATGAAAGGCTCCCTGCACCTGCCAACCAGGGGCTCGGTGACCAATCGCTTTGGTAGCGCACGCCAGGAAGGCAGTACCTGGAAGGGATTGTTCATCCGTGCGGGGACCGGCAGCGAAGTGCGCAGTATCGCGACTGGCCGCGTCGTCTTTGCCGAATGGATGCGCGGTTTCGGCAATCTGCTGATCGTCGACCACGGCAGCGATTACCTGTCGGTCTACGCCAACAACGATTCCCTGCTGAAACAGGTCGGCGACGATGTCCGCGGTGGCGAGACCATCGCCACCGTCGGCAACACCGGTGGCAACCCGGAATCCGGTTTATACTTTGAAATCCGCCATGACGGGAAGCCGCTTGACCCGCTGGCATGGGTCAAGCGCAGATGAGGCCGCACGGAGTGAGAGAAATGAGTAAGTGGAAACAGGCCGGGCTGCTTTGCGCCGGAGTTCTTGGTGGCGTTCTGATCAGCCTGCAGTTTTCGGCGCTGGCCGAAAAGGAGACTCGCACGAGTCTGCCTGTGGAAGAGTTGCGCACTTTCGCGGAGGTCTTCAATGCCATCAAGAAGGGCTATGTCGAACCGGTCGGCGACAAGGCCCTGATCACGCACGCGATCAGCGGCATGCTCTCCAACCTGGACCCGCACTCGACTTACCTCGATGCCGACGCCTTCAAGGACTTGCAGGTCGGTACGCAAGGCGAGTTCGGCGGCATCGGTATCGAAGTCGGCATGGAAGATGGCCTGGTCAAGGTGGTGTCACCGATCGAGGACACTCCCGCAGATCGCGCTGGCGTCAAACCGGGAGACCTAATTTTCAAGATCGACGATACGCTGGTCAAAGGGCTGACCCTGACCGAAGCGGTCAAGCGCATGCGCGGCAAGCCGCAGTCGCAGATCAGACTGTCGATCCTGCGCAAGGGCGAGAGCAAACCGATAGAAATCGCGCTGACCCGCGAAGTGATCAAGGTGCAGAGCGTCAAGTCGAAACGGCTTGACGACGGCTACGGCTATCTACGCGTCACCTCTTTCCAGGAAAATACCGGTGCGGCGGTGGTCAAGCACCTCCAGGACCTGACCAAACCTGGACCCCTGCAGGGGCTGGTTCTCGACCTGCGCAACGATCCGGGCGGCCTGTTGAATAGTGCCGTAGGCGTATCGGCGGCCTTCCTGCCGCCGGATTCCTTGATTACCTCGACCGATGGGCGCGCCCCCGACGCCAAGCACGAGTTCCACGCTTCGCCGGCAGACTATCTGCGTGGCAGCCGCGACGATTACATCAAGCGCTTGCCTGCCGAGGCGCGCACAGTACCGATGGTGGTGCTGGTCAATGGTGGCTCGGCTTCGGCGTCGGAAATCGTCGCCGGCGCGCTGCAGGATTACAAACGTGCCATCGTCATGGGAACGACCAGCTTCGGCAAGGGCTCGGTGCAGACCGTTCTGCCCCTGCCCGGAAACACCGCCATCAAGCTGACGACGGCACGCTACTTCACGCCTTTGGGGCGTTCGATCCAGGCCAAAGGCATCAGCCCCGACATTGTCGTTGAGGAAACGGCCAATGGCGGCTCGCGGCAACGCTTGCGCGAAGCGAACCTTGATCACCACCTCGAAAACAACACCCAGCCGGCGACCGAGGCCGCGAAGCCGGAAGTGCCCGCCAAACCGTCAAGCAAGGAGCCGCTACCCGCGCAGCCGAAGCCCGACGAAGCGAAGGACAGCGACCAGGACGAAGGCGACGAGACGGCCGAGCTGCCGAACCGCGAGCTGGCTTCGAAAAAGGACTACCAGCTGACCCAGGCGCTGAATTTACTCAAGGGCCTGCAGATCATCCGCAGCAAACCCTGAACCTTTCTCTCGGGGGAAGGCACGTGAAACGACCGGCCGCGACGAGCTACAAGACAGCACCGATCCGCAAGGAACGCAATATCCTGTTTGCCAAGTTTCCCCCGGACCAGGTGCCTGAAGCCTCAGAATTCCTCGCCCAGATCGAGCAGCTGGAGGTCGAGCGACGTGAGCAGCAGCGCGCTGTCGGCGTCGCCTATGATCTTCACCAGCACTCTCTGGAAGAGCTCGAAGCCAGCCTTGAGGACAAGGGCTACCACCTCGACAATACCTTGATGAGCAAAATGATGCGGGCGCTGATCTACTACGTCGAGGAAACGCAGCTGCATAACCTCGAAGCGCCTGAGCGACCATTGAAACGCTCGCAGTCGGAAGCCTACACACACGCCTGGGAACGCCACCCACATGGCGATCATGACGACACGCCGCCCGAGTGGCGCGAGTACAAGTAATCGCCGCATTCCGAACGCTCAGAGCAGTCGGAACATGCGCCGCATCTGCAGGAAAAGGCCAGGGCCCGCCCGATGAACGACGAGCAGTTGCTTCGCTATAGCCGCCACATCCTGCTCGACGAGATCGGCATCGAAGGACAGCAGCGCCTGGTCAACGCCAAGGCGCTAGTTGTCGGTGCCGGCGGCCTGGGCTCTCCGGCCGCCCTCTATCTCGCCGCCGCCGGCCTGGGACACATTAGCCTCGCCGACGGCGATCAGGTTGACCTCACCAATCTGCAGCGCCAGATCCTGCATACGCAGGAGCGCATCGGCCAGCCCAAGGCCTGCTCAGGACAGGTCGCACTGGCGCACATCAATCCCGAAGTGCAGGTCGAGGCGATCAACAGCCGTCTCGCCGGCGAAGCACTGGCGGCGCAGGTCGCCGACGCCGACGTGGTGCTCGATTGCTGCGACAACTTCGCCACCCGCCACGCCGTCAATCGGGAGTGCGTCCGACAGCGCACGCCACTGGTTTCCGGTGCGGCGATCCGTTTCGCCGGCCAGCTGGCGGTATTCGACAGTCGCCACAAGGACACGCCCTGCTATAGCTGCCTGTTCCCGGAAGGCGACGATGTCGAGGAGGAGCGCTGCGCGGTGATGGGCGTCTTCGCACCGCTCACTGGCATCATCGGGGCCATGCAGGCCGCCGAAGCACTGAAACTGATCGCCGGTGCCGGCGAAGTCGTCCTTGGCCGTCTGTGGCTGCTCGACGGCCTGTCCATGGAATGGCGCAGCGTGAACTTCAGCAAGGATCCCCAGTGTTCGGTCTGTGCGTGACGACGGTCATGGCCGTCCCCCTCTTCCCGGGCATCAGGCAAGGCGTGCCAGCAGGCGCAGGTCCGGGCCGACCAGGCGCAGGTCGCGAATGAGCAGCCTGCGCTTGCCGGCCAGCGACTCCAGCGCCGGCAGATCGAACATGCCACGCGCCGCGTCGCCGACCAGACACGGGGCCAGGTAGAGCAGTAGTTCATCGACCAAGCCGGCGCCGAGTAGCGAGCCGCTGAGGCGAAAACCCGCCTCGGCGTGCACTTCGTTGATGCCGCGGCGGGCAAGTTCAGTGAGCAAGGCGAGCAGATCGACCTGCCCGTCCGGCCCTGGCAGCAACAGCACTTCGGCACCGACTTGGCGGAGAGCGGCGATCCGCGCGGCATCGCCAATGGCCGCAACGACCAGGACAGCACCACCGCGTAGCAGTCTGGCGTCAAGCGGCAGTTCAAGCCGGCTATCGACGACCACTTTCAGCGGCTGGCGAGAATCGCTGCGAAGCCCTTCCACCCCACGCACATTGAGCTGCGGGTCGTCGTGACGGACCGTGCCGATGCCGGTCAGCATGGCGCAGGCGCGCGCGCGCCAGCGATGCCCGTCCTGACGTGCATCCGCACTGGTCAGCCACTGGCTGGCACCGTTGCGCAGTGCGGTCTTGCCGTCGAGACTGGCGGCGACCTTCATGCGCAGCCAGGGTCGCGCACGCGTCATGCGAGCGACGAAACCAATGTTGAGTTCCCGAGCTTCGGTCGCCAGCAAGCCCTCCTCGGCAAGTACCCCGGCAGCGCGCAGGCCAGCCAGGCCCTGCCCGGCGACCAGTGGATTGGGATCGCGCATGGCGGCAACGACGCGGCGCACACCCGCCGCCAACAGCGCGTCGGTGCACGGCGGCGTGCGGCCATGATGACTGCAGGGCTCAAGCGTCACGTAGACGGTCGCTCCGCGCGCACGTTCAGCGGCGGCGCACAGAGCATGCACTTCGGCGTGCTCGCCACCGGCACGCAGATGCCAGCCTTCGCCGACGATCTGGCCATTGTTGACGATGACGCAACCGACACGCGGATTGGGAGTGGTGGACTGCAGACCCAACTCGGCCAGGCGCAGCGCCCGCGCCATCATTTCGTGATCAGCGGCGCTGAAACCCTGCGCCATCAACGACCGATTTTCTGTGGCGAGCGAGAAACTTCGCGAATCAGCTTGGAGAACTCGTCGACGTCCTCGAAATTACGATAGACCGAAGCAAAGCGCACGTAGGCCACCTTGTCGAGCTTCTTCAACTCGAACATGACCATCTCGCCGACTTTCTCAGAGGCCAGTTCGCGCTCGCCGAGGGCCAGCAGTTTTCCTTCGATGCGGGCAATCGCCGCCTCGACTGCCTCGGTGCCGACCGGCCTCTTGCGCAAAGCCAGGCGGAGACTGGCGGCCAGCTTCTCGGGGTCGAAATTGACTCGCGAGCCATTCTTCTTGATCACCTGCGGCATGCGCAACTCGGCACGCTCGTAAGTCGTAAACCGCTTGTCGCATTTCAGACAACGCCGGCGGCGGCGGACGAGGTCACCATCGTCATTGATACGGGTATCAGCGACGGTTGTTTCGTCAGCGCCGCAGAACGGGCACTTCATCCGGCCGTCCCGCCATAGACCGGGAACTTCTTGCACAGCGCCGCACCGTCGGCGCGTACTCTGGCCAGCACTTTTTCGTCACCAGGCGCATCGAGCACGTCGGCGATCATGTGGCCAACCAGCTCGGATTCGATCTCGGTGAAACCACGCGTGGTCATCGCCGGCGAACCGATGCGAACACCGGAAGTGACGAAAGGCTTCTGCGGATCGTTCGGGATGGCATTCTTGTTGACCGTGATGTGCGCCGCGCCCAAGGCTGCCTCGGCTTCCTTGCCGGTGATGTTCTTGGCTCGCAGGTCGACCAGGAAGACATGCGACTCGGTACGGCCCGAGACAATACGCATGCCGCGCTCTTCCGACAGTACCCGCGACAGAACACGCGCGTTGGCCAGCACCTGCTCCTGGTATTTGGCAAAGCTGGGCTTCAGCGCCTCTTTGAAAGCCACCGCCTTGGCAGCGATCACATGCATCAGCGGCCCGCCCTGCAAGCCCGGAAAGACTGCCGAGTTGATCGCTTTTTCGTGCTCGGCCTTCATCAGGATGACGCCGCCGCGCGGACCACGCAAGGTTTTGTGCGTCGTCGAAGTGACCACATCGGCGTGCGGAACCGGGTTCGGGTAGCAGTCGCCGGCGATCAGACCGGCGTAGTGCGCCATATCGACCATGAAGATGGCACCGATTTCCCTGGCTACGCGGGCAAAGCGCTCGAAGTCGATGCGCAGCGAGTAGGCCGAAGCGCCGGCGATCAGGATCCGCGGCTTGTGCTCGCGGGCCAACGCTTCCATTTTCGCGTAATCAATGGCTTCATGCTTGTCGAGACCGTAGGCCACGACGTTGAACCACTTGCCGGACATGTTCAGCGGCATGCCGTGCGTCAGGTGGCCACCTTCGGCGAGGCTCATGCCCATGATCGTGTCGCCCGGCTTGGCGAAAGCCATCAGAACCGCCTGATTGGCCTGCGACCCGGAATTCGGCTGGACGTTCGCCGCTTCGGCCGAAAACAGCTTTTTCAGGCGCGCGATCGCCAGTTGCTCGGCGACATCGACATGCTCGCAGCCACCGTAGTAGCGCTTGCCCGGATAGCCTTCGGCGTATTTGTTGGTCAACTGCGAACCCTGCGCAGCCATCACCGCGTGACTGACATAGTTCTCCGAAGCGATCAACTCGATATGCGCTTCCTGACGCCGATTCTCGTTTTCGATCGCCTGCCAGATCTCGGGATCCACTTTCGCCAGTGTGTCGTTAGCCGAAAACATCGTACGCCTCGCAAGCCTTGAAAAAGAAGGGGATTATAGCATGCGCCCCAAGGCGACCCGCAGCCGGAAATCAGCCGCGGCGGGGGGGGAAACGCGCTGGCGGTAGTTGATCGACAGCGCGCCGAGCAAGGGATGCTCGCGCAGACGCTCGGCGAACTCACGCTCCGCCGCGCTCACCACGGCCGCGTCGGCGAGCACCTCGCAGGGCAGGAAGACCTCGGCTTCGACACGGCCATTGAGGTAGTGCAGGACCACGCGCTGCGGTTTCGGCAGGGTCGCCAGCACCGGCGCCAGGAAACCCATCAACTCGCTGCGGTCGGGCATGCGCTGGCTCTTGCCGTCGTGATCCTCGTCGTCTTCGACATCGACATGTACCAGCACATCGGAAACCGTGGGGTGGCTATCGAGCACCCGCTTGCGCGTCACCTCGGCAATGCGATGCCCCTCCGAGACGCTGATCCTCGGACTAACGCAGACATGCGCATCGACCAGCGAGCGGTGCGCCATGCGCCGAGTGCGCAATTCGTGCAGGCTGCCCACTCCCTGGGTATCGATGATCACCTGGCGAATACTGGCTACCTCCTCGACCGACAGACCGGTGTCGATCAGTTCCTGCAGCGCCTCCCAGGAAAACACCACTCCCATGCGCACGATCATGAAACCGACGATCACCGCGGCCACGGAATCGGCAAACACGAAACCCATCAGATTGCCGCCGATCCCCACCGCCACCACCAGCGAGGAGGCGGCGTCCGAACGCGCGTGCCAGGCGTTGGCGATCAGCATCGGCGAGCGCAGGCGTTGACCGACGTGCAACATGTAGCGAAACAAGCCTTCTTTGGCGACCAAGGCGAGAAGCGCCGTCCACAGCGCCAGCGGCGCCACCGGCGGCAGGCTGCCCAGGTCCTGCAACTTGACGCCGGCGCTCCAGATGATGGCACCACCGGTGGCCGCGAGAATCGCCCCCAGGCCAAACGATGCCGCGGTCTCGATGCGCGCGTGACCGTAAGGGTGACTCTCGTCAGCCGGATCCTTGCTGTGATGGGCGGCAAAGAGCACCAGAAAGTCACAAACGAGATCGGACAGCGAATGCATGCCATCGGCGACCAGCGCTTGCGAGTTGGCGACGATACCGGCGACAACCTGCGCCGCCGTCAGCAGGACGTTTACCGCCACGCTGATCCACGTGCAGCGTTGGGTCAGCGCGTACCGTCCCGGGTCATCGAAGGAAATTTCCGGGGCTGCCTTAGCGCTGCTCATGCTCTGGGTCACTCTGTAAAGAAGGGTTTGTCATATTCTGTTGCCATTGCCAGGAAAAGGAGCAGTCGGGAGGTCTGTGACGGTCGTCTGTACCCGGAAAAACAACCGTCAGCGCCTTGCCGCCAATCCGGCCAAGGGCCACGTCAGCTGCGTGGACAAAACCAAGGTGCCGGAACACACGGACGGGCACCATGCGGTGAAAGAGTATCCGGCGAGCAGCCCTGGCCCGCCCTGTCGACTGCGAGCCTGCGAGAACTGAGCCCGCTCAGCGCCCCAGCGAGTTCACCACTTGCGAAAAAGTGTGTGCGACTTCTTCCGTGGTCGACTCGCCGCCCAGCTGACGCTCGATCTGAGGCAGGAAGAAGGCACCGCAGAGGATGTGGTTGTCGCTTTCGTCGTGCTCGACAACCAGACAGCTGGATGCCCCCAGTTGCTTGAGCGTGGCCACGACATGACCGACCTTTGCCCCTTCGAGGTCCCGCAGATGCACGACCTCGGCGTCGTCGTGCTTGTTGATCATCACATTGCCGACGACCAGTTCGCCAGGGCGAATTCCCATCGCATGCGCTGTCGCCAGCGGCCGGTGTCCCTTGGTGCAGGCTTCGGTGACAATGCCCAGCAACTGCCGCTGCTCGTCGCCGACCAGCAAATAGTGCACGTCGCACAGCGTCATCAGCCGGTTGGCCTCGTCCAGTGCGGCGTCGCGCGCAATGGTGGCCGGCGCAAAGCGACGAAAATCGGTCATCACGGCCAGAGCCGGGGAATCCGCGCCAACCCGGGCACCCACGACAGCCTTCGGCAGGTAACACGGAACACCTCTCCTGAGCCGGGTCCAGGGTAGAGGCTTGAAGTGACTATCGGACATTTCGTGACTCCCATTGGGTGACGGTAGGAGAATTAAAGCACCTGGCATTCCTTTCTGGCAAGCGCAATTCGGCTGCCTCGGTCGCGGGCCGACATCGAGCGCCACGGCGGACGCAGCAGGGGCCGGCGCCAACGCTAGCGTCGGACGCCCCCCCTCCCAATGACGTAACGGAGCGACGCCAGACGAAGCCAGAATTGCGTCCAGCGAGTCTTGAAGGTAGTATCCATGCCGCACGCCATATGCTTACCTTGGTCCTGTCAGCCCGATTTTTCGGCGCGGCAAGCCCGGTTGCTCCCGCCTGGCTCTCCATCGCTCGCCATTTCTGGCGTGGCAATGCACCGCCACCGCTGCCTGGCAGGGGCCTTTACACTAACTTCGCAGCTTCCTTTACCGTTCCCAGAATGATTCCCGGCCTACTCAAAAAGATTTTCGGCAGCCGCAACGATCGGCTGATAAAACAGTACTCGCGGGCTGTCCGCAAGATCAACGCGCTCGAGGAAGGGATCAGCGCGCTGTCCGATGAAGAGCTGCGCGGCAAGACGGTCGAATTCAAGGAACGTGTGGTCAAGGGCGAGACGCTGGACGCCCTCCTTCCGGAAGCCTTCGCGGTCGTGCGAGAAGCCGGCAAACGGGCCCTCGGCATGCGCCACTTCGACGTGCAACTGATCGGCGGCATGGTCCTGCACGACGGCAAGATTGCCGAAATGCGCACCGGCGAAGGCAAGACTCTGGTCGCCACGCTGGCCGCCTACCTGAATGCCCTGGCCGGCAAGGGCGTGCACATCGTGACGGTCAACGACTATCTGGCCAACCGCGACGCGGAATGGATGGGACGCCTGCATCGCTTTCTCGGTCTTTCGGTCGGCGTCAACCTGTCGCAAATGCAGCACGAAGACAAACAGGCCGCCTACGCTGCGGACATCACCTACGGCACCAACAACGAGTTCGGCTTCGACTACCTGCGCGACAACATGGTCTACACGACCGGCGAACGGGTACAGCGCAAGCTCAGCTTCGCGATTGTCGACGAAGTCGACTCGATCCTGATCGATGAAGCACGCACGCCGCTGATCATCTCGGGACAAGCCGAAGACCACACCGATCTCTACGTACGCATGAACGCGATCGCGCCGATGCTCGAGCGCTGCCAGGAAGAAAATGGTCCCGGCGACTACTGGGTGGACGAGAAAGGTCATCAGATCCTGATGACCGAGGCCGGTCACGAGCACGCCGAAGAGATGCTCGCTGCTGCCGGCCTGCTTCCCGACGGCGGCAGTCTCTACGACGCCAGCAATATCCTGATGATTCACCACCTCTACGCCGCCTTGCGCGCGCACAACCTGTTCCTCAGGGATCAGCAGTACGTGGTGCAGAACGGCGAGGTGATCATCGTCGACGAGTTCACCGGTCGCCTGATGTCCGGCCGCCGCTGGTCCGAAGGCCTGCACCAGGCGGTCGAGGCCAAGGAAGGCGTGAAGATCCAGAACGAGAATCAGACGCTGGCGTCGATTACCTTCCAGAACTACTTCCGGATGTACAGCAAGCTGTCGGGGATGACCGGCACAGCCGATACCGAGGCCTATGAGTTTCAGCAGATCTATGGCCTGGAAACGGTGGTTATTCCGCCCAACAAGCCCATGCGGCGGACCGACAACAACGATCAGGTCTTCCGTACCGCGCAGGAGAAACACGCGGCCATCGTCGCCGATATCCGCAGCTGTCGCGAGCGCGGACAGCCGGTACTGGTCGGCACGACGTCGATCGAGAATTCCGAGCTGCTCTCGGCGCTGCTCGACCACGAGAAGCTGCCGCACCAGGTTCTCAACGCCAAGCAACACGCGCGTGAGGCGGAGATCGTCATCCAGGCGGGCCGCCCGGGCATCATCACCATCGCCACCAACATGGCTGGTCGCGGCACCGACATCGTTCTCGGTGGCAGCATCGAAAAGCAGATCAGCGCGATCCGCGACGGCGAAAACCTGGCTGCCGACGAGCGCGATCAGCGCATCGCTGAAATCCGTAGCGAGTGGCAGGTGCTGCACGACCAGGTGGTGGCGTCCGGAGGATTGCACATCATCGGCTCGGAACGACACGAGTCGCGCCGCATCGACAACCAGCTGCGCGGCCGTTCGGGCCGCCAGGGCGACCCGGGCTCCTCACGCTTTTACCTGGCGCTTGACGATTCCTTGCTGCGCATCTTTGCCGGTGATCGTCTGAAAGCGATCATGGAGCGCCTGAAAATGCCCGAAGGCGAGCCGATCGAGCATCCGCTGGTCTCACGCTCACTGGAATCGGCACAACGCAAGGTCGAAGCGCGCAACTTCGACATTCGCAAACAGCTGCTCGAGTACGACGACGTCTCCAACGATCAGCGCAAGGTCATCTACGCGCAGCGCAACGACTTGCTCGAGAGCGAAGACATCTCGGAAACGGTCACCGCGATGCGCGCGGCGGTGTTGCAGGAGAATTTCCGGCGGCACGTACCGACCGACAGCGTCGAAGAGCAATGGGACCTGCCAGGGCTGGAAAACACGCTCGTCGCCGACCTGCAGTTAGCGCTGCCGATTGTCGCCTGGTCAAGCGACGAACCCAATTTGCGCGACGAAGAAATGCTCGAGCGGATGGTCGACGCGGCGACGGCGAGCTATTCCGCCAAGGTCGAGCTGGTCGGCGCGGAGATGTTTCACCAGTTCGAACGCAACGTCATGCTGCAGAGCCTGGACACACACTGGCGCGAGCATCTGGCAGCCCTTGATCACCTGCGCCAGGGAATTCATCTGCGTGGCTACGCACAGAAGAACCCCAAGCAGGAGTACAAGCGCGAAGCCTTCGAACTTTTCGAGAGCTTGCTCGACAGCGTACGCGCCGACGTGACACGAATCTTGATGACCGTTCAGATTCGCCCGCAGGATGTCGAAGAAAGCGCTCCGCATGCCGAAGTACAGAATGTCCAGTATCAGCACCTGGGCTACGACGAAGTGCTGGGGAGCGACGATCACGCACCTCCGGCGGAAACCATGAAACCGCTGCACGCCGGGCCAAAAGTCGGCCGTAACGACCCCTGCCCCTGCGGCTCTGGCAAGAAGTACAAACTCTGTCACGGCAAGTTGTCGTAAGCGCCGCTGCCAGCACAGTACCCCGTGGCAGGGGGGTGAATAGCCACTTGCGCAGGCGCCCGCTGCCGAAGCCGTAGCCTGCGCTTGCCGCCGCACTGCCTCTGCCCTACCCCGTTCGCGAGGTTGCAATGCCCGTCAATTATCGTACCCCCGCCGCCGCAGAGCTCTGGCCGGTTGCCGGCGTTCGTCTCGGCGTCGCCGCGGCGGCCATCCGCAAGCCTGATCGGCATGACCTGACCGTGCTGGCTCTCGACCCCGGCTGTCGCGTCGCCGGCGTGTTTACCAGCAACCGCTTTTGCGCCGCACCGGTGCACGTCTGCCGCCGCCATCTGGAACTCGGCAGCGACGCGCGCGCGTTGCTCATCAATACCGGCGTCGCCAACGCCGGCACCGGCGAGCAAGGCTTGCGGGCGGCGGCCGAAACCTGCGCTGCCCTCGGCCAACTGCTGGCTATCGATGACCGCCAGGTGCTGCCTTTTTCGACCGGCGTGATCCTCGAACCGCTGCCGGTCGAGCGCCTGATTGCCGGCCTGCCAGCCTGTATCGCCGACCTGCGCGCCGACCACTGGCATGCTGCCGCACACGCCATCATGACCACCGACACCGTCGCCAAAGCCGCCTCGCGGCGCTTCGCGATCGACGGCAAGCGCATCACCATCACCGGCATCAGCAAGGGCGCCGGCATGATCCGGCCAAACATGGCGACCATGCTCGGCTTCATCGCCACCGATGCCGGCGTCGCCGCGCCGCTGCTACAGCAACTGCTGCGTGAAGCGGCCGACGAGTCATTCAACTGTATCAGCGTCGACGGCGACACCTCGACCAATGACTCCTTCATCCTGATCACCACCGGTCAGAGCGGCATCGAAATCGCGGACGCGTCGACAACGGCCTACGCGCAACTGCGCGAAGCGCTGATCGCCGTCGCCATGGAACTGGCGCAAGCGATCATTCGCGACGGCGAAGGAGCCAGTAAATTCATCACCGTCGCCGTCGAAAGTGGCCGCGACCGTCAGGAATGCAAGCGCGTCGGCTACGCCGTCGCCCATTCACCGCTGGTCAAGACGGCTTTCTTCGCTTCCGATCCCAATCTGGGGCGCATCCTGGCCGCTATCGGTTACGCCGAAATCGACGCGCTCGACCCACTCGACGTCGACCGGATCAGAGTCTGGCTGGCGAGTGGCGGCAGCGAGATTCTGGTGGCCGAAAAAGGCGGCCGTGCCGCTTCGTATCGCGAAGAGGACGGTGCACGCATCATGGGCGAGACCGAAATCAGCGTCCGCATCGACCTGGGACGCGGCAGCGCGCGTGCCGCGGTGTATACCTGCGACCTTTCCTACGAATACGTGCGAATCAACGCCGACTACCGCAGTTAGTCAGTGCAAAACGCGCGGCACGGCGAGGGTGAACTCGCGGATTTCGGCGTCGAACTGCGTGCCGTCTACGGCCGTTAACTGGTAACTGCCGCGCATCGTGCCGACAGGCGTCTCGAGTTGGCAACCGCTGGTATATTCGAACTTCTCGCCCGGCTGCAGCAGCGGTTGCCGGCCGACGACGCCGAGGCCGCGCACCTCCTGCACCTCGCCGGCGGCATCGGTGATGATCCAGTGCCGCGAAATCAATTGTGCAGCCACGGTTCCAACGTTCTCGATGGTAATTGCGTAGGCAAAGACGTAGCTGTCGTTGGCGGGATCCGACTGCTCGGCGATATATTTCGGGACCGCGCTGACTGCGACCTCGTATTTCCTGCTTTCGGCCATGTTTGCTCAATGTTGGGACGATCAGAAGTGGCATTGCACACCAAAGTGCGCATGCTGACAAGCCCGGCGAGCAAGCGCGACAGCACGCGAGGCTGCAGGAAACCGTTTCGCGGTAAAATATGACCTGCTTTTTCTAACGGGTTTATTGTCCATGCACGTCATAGCGCCCAGCATTCTTTCCGCCGATTTCGCCAGGCTTGGCGAGGAAGTGGTCAACGTCCTTGCCGCCGGCGCCGACTGGATTCACTTCGATGTCATGGACAACCACTACGTACCCAACCTGACCATCGGCCCGCTGGTCTGCGCGGCGATCCGCCCGCTAACGAGGGCACCCATTGACGTGCATCTGATGGTCAAACCCGTCGACCGCATCATTCCCGACTTCGCGAAGGCCGGCGCCAACCTCATCACTTTTCACCCCGAAGCCAGCGAGCATGTCGACCGCTCGCTGGCGCTGATTCGTGAATGCGGCTGCCAGGCCGGCCTGGTGTTCAATCCGGCGACGCCGCTGGAGGTCATGGACTACGTCATGGACAAGCTGGATATCGTCCTGCTGATGAGCGTCAATCCCGGCTTCGGCGGACAGCAGTTCATCCCCTCGACGCTGGCCAAACTGCGCGCCGCACGCGCGCGCATTGACGCCTACGGACGCGAAAGTGGGCGCCGCATCCGCCTCGAGGTCGATGGCGGGGTGAAGGTGGACAATATTGCCGAGATTGCCGCCGCCGGCGCCGACGCTTTCGTCGCCGGTTCGGCGGTCTTCAGCGCTGGCAGCGACAGCGACGCCAATCGGTACGACACGGTGATCGCGGCGCTGCGCGCGCAACTGGCGGCCGCATGATCTCAGGACCACTCGCCGTGCGCGCCGTGCTCTTCGATCTGGACGGCACGCTGATCGATACCGTCCTCGACCTGCACGCCGCAGCCAACGCCATGCTCAGCGACCTCGGTCGCCCGGAAATTGCCGTAGCAGCGGTTCGCAGCTACGTCGGGCGCGGCATTCCCAATCTCGTCAAGCGCGTTCTCGCCGGCAGCATGCTTGCCGCCGACGACCCGACGCCACCGCCCAAGGCAGCGCTGGACAGCTTTCGGCACCACTACGCCATTGCCAACGGACGCCACGCGCTCCTTTTCCCAGGCGTCCGTGACGGCCTTGAAGCTTTCCAGGCCCTGGGCCTGCCGCTCGGAGTGATCACCAACAAGGCCGAAGCTTTTTCCTTGCCGCTGCTCGAACAGGTCGGTCTGGCACCTTTTTTCCAGGTAGTCGTCAGCGGTGACGTTCTGCCGCGGGCGAAACCCGACCCAATGCCTCTGGTCTGGGCCAGCGGCCGCCTCGGCGCCTCACCCGCCGAGGTGTTGATGATCGGCGATTCGGTGCACGATTTTCACGCCGGACGCTCGGCTGGCTGCCACGTTTTTCTGGTGCCCTACGGCTACAACGAAGGGCGCGGGGTGAGCGATCTCGCTTGCGATGCTATAGTCTCGACCCTCGCCGAAGCGGCCCAGCGCGTCAGTCACGCATGAACAGCCTCGACCACAAATTGCATTCGCCGCCTGCCAGCCGGGCAGAGGCCTGGCCCTGGCGCCCCTGGCGTCGGTAGGCAGGCCAGCAGCGTCGCCGCTGCCCCGCCGCGCGGCGTGCATCAAGCCTGGTGCACACCTCTTCCAGCAGTGTTTTCTTGTGGAGCTCCCATGACTGCAGCGTATTTCAATCGGCTGGCCGCCGAAGGCTACAACCGTATCCCGGTGACGCTGGAAACTTTTGCCGATCTCGACACCCCCTTGTCGATCTACCTCAAGCTGGCCAATCAGCCCTACACCTACCTGCTGGAATCGGTGCAAGGCGGCGAGCGCTTCGGCCGTTACTCGATCATCGGCCTGGCCAGTCCGACGCGAATCGTGGTCAACGCGCATCAGGTACTGGTGCTCAACGGCAATCGCATCGCCGAACGCGAAGACGACACCAACCCGCTCGACTTCATCGCCAAATACATGCAGCGCTTTCGCGCCGCGCCGACCACCGGCCTGCCACGCTTCTGCGGTGGCCTGGTCGGTTGCTTCGGCTACGATACCGTGCGCTATATCGAGACTCGCCTGACGCGCTCGCAGAAGCCCGACGACCTCGGCATTCCCGACATCGTCCTCCTGCTCTCCGAAGAAATTGCCGTGGTCGACAATGTCTCGGGCAAGCTGACGCTGGTGGTCTACGCCGAACCGGGCGTTCCCGGCGCTTACCAGAAGGCCCAGGCAAGACTGCGGGAGCTGCTTGCCAAGCTGCGCGAGCCGGTGCGCATTCCCGCTGAAAAGCCGCAGCCCTCGCAACCAGCGACCTCGATGTTCGGTGAAGCGCAGTTCAAGAAGGCGGTGCTCAAAGCCAAGCGCTATATCACCGAAGGCGACATCATGCAGGTCGTTCTCTCGCAACGCATGAGCAAACCGCTCACCGCCAGCCCGATGGCCCTGTATCGCTCGCTGCGCTCGCTCAATCCCTCGCCGTACATGTTCTATTTCGACTTCGAGGACTTCCACGTCGTTGGCGCCTCGCCGGAGATCCTGGTTCGCCTCGAGGGCGACACGGTAACCGTGCGGCCGATCGCCGGCACCCGCCGGCGCGGCGTTTCCTTCGCGGAAGATCAGGCCCTCGCCGACGAGTTGCTGGCCGACGAAAAGGAACGTGCCGAACACGTGCAGCTCCTCGACCTCGGCCGCAACGACGCCGGTCGCGTCGCCCGTGTCGGCAGCATCAAGCTCACCGAAAAGATGATTGTCGAGCGCTACTCGCACGTAATGCATATCGTCTCGAATGTGGAAGCCAGACTGCGTCCCGAGCTGAACGCCTTCGATGTCCTCAAGGCCACTTTCCCGGCAGGAACCGTCTCCGGCGCGGCGAAAGTCAGAGCGATGGAAATCATCGACGAGCTGGAACCGGTCAAGCGCGGCATCTATGCCGGCGCCGTCGGGCACATGGGTTTCAACGGCGACATGGATCTGGCCATCGCCATCCGTACCGCCATCGTCAAGGACGGCCAGCTGCACGTGCAGGCCGGTGCCGGCATCGTCGCCGATTCCGACCCGGCTTCCGAATGGCAGGAAACCCAGAACAAGGCACAGGCCGTGCTGCGCGCTGCTGAACTCGCCGAACACGGCCTCGACACTCGCTTGTGAATAGGGCGCATGCGCGCGCCAACAGGGCTCGAACACGCCACTGACATCCCAACGGCGCCGCAGCCAGAGCGCGCCGGACGTGAATTGAACCGTGCCAGCAGCAACGGCGCTCAGGAAAAATAGATGTGCGACAATCTCTCCGTGACCGGCCAGAGCGATCGATGCTCACACACCGCAAGCAGCGGCTAGCGGGGTTCGATATGCAGCATCGCCGAGCGCGCTCAACGCAATCAACAGGATAGGCCGCAAATGCTGCTCATGATCGACAACTACGATTCCTTTACCTACAACCTCGTCCAGTATTTTGGCGAGTTGGGGCAGGAGGTCAGGGTGTTCCGAAACGATGCCATTTCAGTCCCCGAAATTGCCCGTCTCGACCCGGCGCTACTGGTCATTTCTCCGGGTCCGTGCACGCCAGCACAAGCCGGTATCTCGCTGGCGGCGATTCGCGAGTTTGCCGGCAGGATTCCACTGCTCGGCGTATGCCTCGGTCACCAGGCGATCGGTGAAGCCTTCGGCGGTCGCGTGGTGCACGCGCACAAGTTGATGCATGGCAAGGTCTCGCCGGTCGAGCACACCAATCAGGGTGTATTTCGCGGGCTGCCGAACCCGCTGACCTGTACGCGCTACCACTCGCTGGCCGTCGAGCGCCACTCCCTGCCGGACTGCCTGGAGATTACCGCCTGGACCGATGACGGCGAGATCATGGGCTTGCGTCACCGTAGTCTGGCCGTCGAAGGCGTTCAGTTCCATCCGGAATCGATCCTGACCGAGCGCGGTCACGACCTGTTGAAAAACTTCCTCGAGGAGCACAGCAAATGAAAGCACAGGAAGCACTGGCGCGAGTCGTCGAACACCGCGAGATCTTTCACGACGAAATGGTCTCCCTGATGCGCCAGATCATGAGTGGCGAAGTGACGCCGGTAATGATCGCGGCGATCATTACCGGTCTACGCGTCAAGAAGGAAACCATCGGCGAAATCTCGGCCGCGGCGCAGGTGATGCGGGAATTGTCGACCAAGGTCGTGCTCGGCAATCGCGCGCACCTGGTCGATACTTGCGGCACCGGCGGCGACGGCGCGCAGACTTTCAACATTTCGACGGCAGCGATGTTCGTCGCCGCAGCGGCCGGAGCCCGGGTCGCCAAGCACGGCGGGCGCTCCGTGTCATCGCAGTCGGGCAGCGCCGACGTTCTCGAAGCGCTTGGCGTCAATATCAACCTCAGCCCGGCGCAGGTCGGACAGTGCATCGACGAAGTCGGCATCGGTTTCATGTTCGCGCCCAATCACCACAGCGCGATGAAGTACGCGGCGCCGGTCCGCCGCGAGCTGGGCGTGCGCACCCTGTTCAACATTCTCGGCCCGCTGACCAACCCGGCCGGCGCCGACAATCAGGTACTCGGTGTTTTTCATCCCGACCTGGTGGGAATCCAGGTGCGTGTCCTGGAACGACTTGGCAGTTCGCGCGCGCTGACCGTTTTTGGCCGCGAAGGTCTCGACGAGATCTCGATCGCCGGTGAAACATTGGTCGGCGAACTGAAAGACGGCCGCATCGACGAGTACAGCATCCACCCGGAGCAGTTCAATCTGTCGGTGCAGGATCCCGGCGTCTTGCGTGTCGCCAACGTCGAAGAATCGAAAGCGATGTTGCTCGCCACCCTGCAGAACAAGAGAGGCGCGGCGCGTGACATCGTCGCCCTGAATGCCGGCGCGAGCATCTACGTCGCCGGCCTCAGCGATACGCTGGCCGAGGGCGTCGAGCGCGCTTTCGAAGCCATCGCCGCGGGCGCCGCCCTCGCCAGGCTGGACGAGTTTGTCGCCTTCACGCGCGACTTCTCGGCCTCGGCCTGACCGGCGGCTCGACGAAGGAGGCAAGCCATGGCCATCCCGCAAACTGAAACGCGCTTCGACGCGGCCGCCTACCTGCTCTGGGAAGAGGCGCAGGCAGAACGCCACGAATACGTCGCCGGCGAAGTGTTCGCCATGGTCGGCGTGCGCCAGTCGCACAATGTCGCCACGCTGAACCTGGCCACCGCCTTGCGCCAGGCACTCAAAGGCGGTCCGTGTCGCGTCTTCGTCGAAGCGGTCAAGGCCCGCGTCGAAGCCGCCAATTGCTTCTTTTATCCCGACGTACTGGTCACCTGCGACCCGCGCGACCGCTTGACGCCCGACTACGTCAGCCATCCCCTGCTGGTCGCCGAAGTCCTTTCCGAGTCGACCGCGGCCTTCGACCGCGGAGGCAAGTTCGCCGCCTATCGCAAACTCGACAGCCTGCAGGACTACGTCCTGATCGACCTCGCAGCGCAACGCATCGAAGTCTTCCGGCGCGATGCAGAGAATCACTGGGTGCTGCATGACTATGGCCCTGGCGAAACGGTCGAACTGGCTTCGCTGGCGCTGCAGCTGCCGCTTGAACAGATACTCGAAGACACCGCCGAAGAAGGCGCACCACAGAGCACGGAGAGCGCACCGCGATGAGCGACATCCTGAAGCGAATTCTTGCCGTCAAGCATGACGAGGTCGCTACGGCGCAGGCGGCCACGCCTCTGCTCGAGCTGCGTGCCGCCGCCGAGAAACAGGCCCCAACACGCGACTTCGTCGCCAGCCTGCGCAGCAGAATTGCCGCCGCGCAGCCGGCGGTGATCGCCGAAATAAAGAAAGCCAGCCCCTCCCGCGGCGTCCTGCGTGCCGATTTCCACCCCGCCGAGATCGCCGCCGGTTATCAACGCCACGGCGCGGCCTGTCTCTCAGTGCTCACTGACAGCCAGTTTTTCCAGGGCTCGCCCGCCTATCTGCAAGCGGCACGTTCAGCCTGCACGCTGCCCGTATTGCGCAAGGACTTTCTCGTCGATGCGTATCAGGTCTTCGAAGCGCGCGCGATGGGCGCCGACGCGATCCTGCTGATCGCTGCCGCGCTTGATCTGCCCACCATGCGCGACTTCGAGGCCATCGCCGACAGCCTGGGGATGGCCGCGCTCGTCGAAGTACACAATAGCCAGGAACTCGACGTCGCGCTGCAACTCGCCACACCCTTGATCGGTATCAACAATCGCAATCTGCGCAGCTTCGAAGTCAGTCTGCAGACGACTCTCGACCTTCTGCCATCGATCCCGGAAGACCGCCTCGTGGTCACTGAAAGCGGCATTCTCGCCAACAGCGACGTCGCCTTGATGCGCGACCACGGGGTCCACGCCTTCCTCGTCGGCGAAGCTTTCATGCGCGCCAGCGAACCCGGCGAAGCCTTGCGCAAGCTTTTTTCCTGACCTCTCCCGGCGACCGGGGAAGTCTCCTGAGCCGAGGCTTGCCCGCCATGCAGCGCCCCGGATATGATACGTATCACGTAATACGCCAGGGGCCAGAAATTGCAAAAAAAATTGACACTCTCCATTGACGAGACAGTTTACGACGGACTCCACCGCATCGTCGGCAGAGGAAAGATCAGCCAGTTCATCGAAGACCTGGTGCGGCCATGCTTGCTGGATTCCGCCCTTGATGCCGGCTACCGGGCAATGGCCGCCGACAAGAAGCGCGAGGCCGAAGCGCTGGAATGGAGCAACGCGCTTGCGGGAGATAGTGCCGATGAAGCGCGGTGACGTCTGGTGGGTGGAATTCGACCCGTCCGTTGGCAGCGAAATCCGCAAGACCCGGCCGGCCGTGATCGTCAGCAATGACGCAGCGAATCGCAACCTTGCACGGGTCGTTGTGGTGCCGCTGGCGAGCAGCACCGGCCGCCAGTATCCGGGCGAGGCGCTGGTCAGTATCGGAGGACAGCAAAGCAAGGCCATGGCCGACCAGATCATGACTGCGGACAAAGCCCGACTGAAGAGCCGCTTGGCCAGATTGGCGAAGGCAGACATGCTGGCCGTCGAGGCTGCCATTCTGGTTCATCTGGGAATGCCCAGATAATTCCACGAGCCGGACGCTGCTGTGGTTTTCCGGCAGAGTCGAACCTGCGAATATCAGCCATCACCAGCCGAAACGCGCAACCGAGCCGGCCTCGAAGTGCTGCACACAAGGAATTAGCAGGATTGTTGCAAAAACCCAACACTCTTTTCCCAACAAGCCACTAAAGCACTCGGCGAACTTGCCGCGCTTATCGGTGTTTGCCACAATCACTCCAACTTCTCGTCTTTACCGAGAGGCCCAGTTTGATGAAGCACCAGTTGGATTCATTGATCGCAAACTTAGAGGAGATTCACCATGCAAAAGAAAATCATCGCGCTGGCCGTTGCCAGCCTGGCCTCGGGCACCGCTCTTGCCCAGACCAACGTCACCATTTACGGAATTGCTGACGCCGGCTACGTCTACAGCTCAGGCGGCGACCTCAGTGTCCGGGATTTTGGGAGAAACAACAACAACAACGACCCGACCTTCAGCGGCATCAAGTCCGGCCTGCTGAGCGGCTCGCGTATCGGCTTCAAGGGCACGGAAGCGCTGGGCAACGGCCTCAACGCCGTGTTCACCCTTGAGTACTCGCTGGACATCGACAACAACAGCGGCGTCGGCAACACCGGCAGCCTCAACGCTCGGCAACAGTTCGTCGGCCTGCAGAGCGACAAGCTCGGTACCGTCGCCCTCGGTCGTCAGTATGCCCCGGGCTACCTAGCTTCGATCAACAACGACGCTTTCGGTGGCGCCGTCTTCGGACCACAGTCCTTCCTGTCCAATCAAGCAGGCAACAGCATCACCCCGAACAGCGCGGCCCGTTGGGACAATTCTGTCACCTACACCTCGCCGAACTGGAGCGGCTTTACCGGCAAATTGATCTACGGCTTCGGTGAGTCAGGTGTTGAGAACAGCGTCAGCGACAACGGCAAGGCAGGTGTGGGCTTCAATTACGCCAATAGCGGCCTGAACCTCGACCTTCTCTACCAGCAGCGTACGAGTCTCTATGGAAACTACGCCACCCTGCCGGTGGCCGGATCCACGTCGTTGGCAGTTCCGGGCACCGGAGACTCCGTCAACGAGTACTACGTTGGTGGCAGCTACGACTTCAAGATGGTCAAGATCATGGGCTCGTGGCAGCAGCAGAATGACAAGAACCTCGCCAACCTCGACAACTCTGTGTGGTCGCTCGGCGCGGTGGTTCCGGTCATGGCTGCCAGCAATATCCACTTCAGCTACGGCCAACTGTTGTGGGACAACGCAGGCCGCGACTACTATTTCAGCGACGGCAATACCCTAGATAACAGCAGCCAGTCGGCCGCCCTGGGCTGGACGACCAACATGTCCAAGCGGACGACGCTTTACGCTGGCTACGTCTGGGTGAAGAACGACAACCACAGCACGGGCAACGCGCCGACCACCCAGACCGGTGTCGTTGGCGAAACGAACAATACCTTCCTGGCAGGTATGCGTCACACCTTCTAATTTGACCACGGTCAAACGCTTCAAGCAACGGGCGCTTCGGCGCCCGTTTTTTTTTCACGATTCCTCCCCTGCTGCAACCCCTCCGCACACCAGGCGCGTCGTTGAAGCAGCAAACCCATCGCCGATAGAAGCACGGCCCGCCGCCCAGTTCGCCGCCGTGCAGCGAACAAACCGCGCAGAAAACCGTGGCATCCCGGAAGCGCGTGTGACAAAAAAACAACGACTATCGTCAATTGCCGGAAATGACCACTCTCAAGCTTGCTAGCGTTCAAAGCCTTTGCGAGAATCCTTACCAATGCCTTACAGGATTCTCTTGCCAACGAGTCGACTTGGCGGAGCAGATTTAATTTTGGTGTTTCAGCAAATAAGGAGATCCAATATGCAAAAGAAAATTATCGCACTGGCCGTTGCCAGCCTGGCTTCGGGCGCTGCCCTCGCCCAGACCAACGTCACCATGTACGGCATCGTCGATGCCGGCTACCTTTACTCCTCGGGCAACCAGCCGGGTGGCGGCACCAACACTTTCAGCGGCATTTCTTCCGGCATCAGCGCCGGCAACCGTATTGGCTTCAAGGGCTCCGAAGCGCTGGGCAATGGTCTGAAAGCCGTGTTCACGCTTGAGTACGGCCTGGACATCGACGTCAACCACGGCGTCGGCAACAACGGCGAAGGCGGCCTCAACGCCCGCCAGCAATTCGTCGGCCTAGCCAGCGACAAGCTCGGCACCGTCGCTCTCGGTCGTCAATATGCCCCGGGCTTCAACGCTTCGGCACGCAACTCGGCACTTGATGCAACCGACCTGGCCATCCAGTCGAACCTCAGCGTTCTGTCCGGCATGTCGATCACCCCGAACAGCCCCGCTCGCTTCAACAACTCTATTACCTATACCAGCAACAACTACTCCGGCTTCAACTTCAGCGCGATCTACGGATTCGGCGAAGAGGGTGTCAACAACAGCACGAGCGACGGTGGTAAGTATGGACTTGGTGCCAACTACGCCAATGGCCCGATCAACGTCGACCTGGTATACCAGGGCCGTCAGAACGTCGTTGTAGGGGATCCGATTACAGCTACCACCGTCTATACCGGCAAGGACATCAACGAGTGGTATCTCGGCGGCAGCTACGACTTCAAAGTCGTCAAGCTCTTCGCCAGCTATCAGGAGCTGTACAGCCAGACGACCACAGCAACGCAAACCTTCAAAGGTAGCGACCTCTGGACGGTGGGCATCAATGCACCGATCGGTGCCGGCACGGCCTCCCTGAGTTACGGCGAACTGTCATTGGATAACACGAAGATGAAGGACGGCAGCAGCTGGGGCGCGGGCACCATGTATAGCTACCCGCTGTCGAAGCGGACCTCGGTATATGCCGCATACAGCTACTTCAGCAACGACAACTACTCGTTGCCCATGCAGACGCAATTGGCACCAGTCACGACTCCTGCCAGCTGGTCCAATCCCCAAACAGGTATTGGCGCGGTTGGCGAGAGCAACTACGCCATTGGTGCGGGCATGACGCACAGCTTCTAGCTTGTTTAGGTCGCAGAAGGAACGGGCGCCTGGCGCCCGTTTTTTTGCTTCCCGGGTACGCCTCCTTGTCAGGATCCTGACAGCCAGGGCTCGACCGCTTGCGTCACTTTGCCCGACTCTGTACAATCCTCGCCTTTCAAGTTCTTCATCAGCTTTTTCATAGGGACAAACATTCATGGCCAATAGCGCACAAGCTCGCAAGCGAGCCCGCCAAGGCGTCAAACAACGCATCCACAACGCCGGCCTGCGCTCGACGCTGCGGACCGCCGTGAAGCGCGTTCAGAAAGCGATCATCGCTGGCGACAAAACGGCGGCCCAGAGTATTTTCCGGGAGTCAGTCGCGGTGATTGACCGCATCGCCGACAAGAAAATCATTCACAAGAATAAAGCCGCACGGCAGAAAAGCCGCCTCTCGGCTCAGATCAAGGGCCTGGCCGCGTAGACCAGAGTCCAGCGGCAGGGCGGCAGAAACAGCGAAAGCGGCGCCTCAGGGTGCCGTTTTTTTTCGCCTGCGAGTCCGTTAGGCTTTCAGGAAGCCTGACAGCGGCGCGAAAGCCACGCGGCAGGCGGAACTTATAGCTTCCATACGGACTGCAACACTACACTGGCGCCCGGTCGTGCGCGGCAAGGGCTTCGCCACGACCCTCGGCAGATACCGGGGTATAATCTCGCTGCAGATCGAACATTAGATCGCGCTAATATTGCTATTGTGATGGGGAATGCTATGACAGCGGTGAAGATGGATATGGAACAGGCTCGCTTCAACATGATCGAGCAGCAGATCCGCCCCTGGGAGGTGCTGGATCCGGAGGTGCTGGCGGTTCTTGATGCGGTCAAGCGTGAACACTTCGTGCCGACGGCCTACCAGATGCTGGCGTTTGCCGACATCGAAATGCCCATCGGCAATGGCCAGACCATGCTGCAACCGAAGATCGAGGCACGCATGCTCCAGGAACTGGCTGTCAAGAACACCGATATCGTGCTTGAGGTCGGTACCGGTAGCGGCCACATGGCCGCCCTTCTGGCGACCAAGGCGGAGTACGTTTATAGCGTCGAGATCGATCCGCTCCTGGCCGAGACCGCCAAGCGAAATCTGCAACAGGCGGGCGTCGCCAACGTCAGCGTCGAAACCGGTGATGCTTCCGAGGGCTGGTCTGCGCACGGCCCCTATGACGTGATTGTCATCTCCGGCTCCTTGTCCGAGTTGCCCGAAGCTTTCCTGCAGCAATTGAAGATCGGTGGCCGTTTGACGGCGTTCATCGGTGAACCACCGGCGATGCAGGCCCGCTTGACGACGCATAGCGACGAGAATGCCTTCAACACTATCAATCTTTTCGAGACCGTCGTCGCACCATTACGAACGGCAAAGCCGCGCCAGCGCTTCGTTTTCTGACTTCCAGGCGACGACGCGATGCAGCAGCTCTCGGCGACGCAGTTGGCAGATTGGTTGGCGGCCAGCAGTTCGGCCTCGGAAAGTGGTGCTGGCGGCTGGCGACAACGACCGCTGTTGCTCGATGTCCGGGAACCCTGGGAGTTCGAGCTCTGCCACCTGGACGGCTCTCGCCTGCTGCCAATGCAGAGCCTGGCCGCGCGCATCGATGAACTGCCGGCAGATGCCGATATCGTCGTCATCTGCCATCACGGCGTGCGTAGTCGCCAGGTCGGCGGTTTTCTGGAGCGACAGGGCTTCAGTTCAATCTACAACCTCAGCGGTGGCGTCGACGCCTGGGCGAATGACGTCGATCCGGCGATGCACAAATATTGAAAGCGAGTTCAACAAAAGATGCCTGTAAAACCCTGCCCCCTCAAGCTCGGCCTCCTGCTGGCGGCTCTCCTCTCGGCAGCTCCCGGATACGCCACCGACCTGCTGCAGCTGTATCGTGATGCCCTGAGCTACGACGCGCAGTACGCCGCGGCACGCGCCACCGCGGCGGCCGGACGCGAGAAAGAGCCGCAAGCACTGGCCGGTTTGCTGCCAAGCATTGCGGCGACGGGCAACACCTTCTGGAACGACACCGACTACAGGGTCAGGGTCGACTCAAGCAGGCAATCGTATAGCAACAAGTACAACAGCAACACCTATGGGGTGAACCTGACGCAGCCGCTGTTCCGCTGGCAAAATTTCGTTCAGTACGACCAGTCGAAGCTGCTGGTCATGCAGAGCGAGGCCAATTTCGCCCAGGCCGGCCAGGATCTGATCCTGCGCGTCGCGCAAGCCTACTTCGATGTCCTCTTCGCCATCGAGAACCTGCGCGCGGTGCAAGCCAACAAGACGGCGATTGCACAACAACTGGCACAGGCCAAGAAGAACTTCGAGGTCGGTATCGCCACGGTCACCGATACCTATGAATCGCAGTCGCGCTTCGACCTGGCAACGGCGCAGGAGGTTGCCGCCGAAAGCGAGCTTGCCGTCAAGCATTATGCGCTGAGCGTGGTCGTCGGCAAGGAAACCGGCGAGCTGCACCGGCTCAAGCCGCAAGCCGTGATGCAACCGCCGCAGCCGGCAAACATGGAGCAATGGGTGACGGCTGCCGAAGAGGACAGCTTTGTCGTCCAGGCGCAGAAGGCGGCTGCCGAAGCGGCCGCCAAGGCGGTAGAGGTGAGCAGGGCGGGGCACTATCCGACTCTGGACATGGTGGCCAACGTCAACCAGAACAACGGTCCGGGCCAGTTTGGCGTCGGCTCGATCGATAACCGCACCAATCAGATTGGTCTGCAGCTCAACATCCCGATTTTTCAGGGTGGTTCGGTGAACTCGAAGACTCGCGAAGCGCTCGCCAGGCTCGACGCCGAAAAAGCTGCGCTCGCCAATGCCCGGCGCACGTCGACGCTCAACGCACGTCAGTCCTATCTGGGGGTCGTCAATGGCCTCTCCGGCGTGCGAGCGCTGGAAGCGGCACTGGTTTCCGGCCGCAGTTCGCTGGAATCCAACCGGCTCGGTTACGAGGTCGGCGTACGCATCAACATCGACGTGCTCAACGCCGAGAATCAGGTCTTCGTGACCCGCCGCGACCTGGCCAAAGCGCGTTTCGACACCCTGCTTTCCCAACTCAAACTGAAAGCCGCCGTCGGCGCGCTCGCTGAAACCGACCTGGAGCAGATCAACAGCCTTTTCGAGGCGCCATGAGCCCTTCGATCACGGCCACGGTACGCGCCGTGGCGCCGCGGTGTGCCTGGCTGAAGGCAGTCGCCGCAGCGCGCATGACGAGCAGGTCCGCCGGCTGCGCGAAGAGCGCACGCGCCGCCAGCGCTGCCTGACGGGCGTCAGGCACCCGCCGGCCAGCACCACAGGCGATCGCATCTGCACTGGCCTGGGCGAAGTTGAAAGTGTGCGGACCAAGGAGCAGCGGACAGCCACAGGCCGCCGCCTCGATCAGGTTCTGGCCGCCAAACGGCAGCAAGCTACCGCCCATCAGAACCAGATCCGCCAGCGCATAGTAGGCTGCCATTTCGCCCATGCTGTCGCCCAGCCAGACCTGGGTCTGGCTACCCGGCAGGTCAGCCGAGCTGCGCCGGCAAAAAGTCAGGCCGCGACTGGCAATCAGGGCGGCGACCTCGGCAAATCGTTGCGGGTGACGAGGAACCAGGACCAGCAGCAGTTCGGCAACAGCGACCGTGGCCAAGGCATCGAGCAGCAGCGCCTCTTCTCCTTCCCGGCTACTGGCCAACAAGCACACCGGCCGCTGCCCAATGGCTTGCCGCCAGTCTGCGCCGAGCTGCAACTTGTCCGCGGCCGGCATGACGTCGAATTTCAGATTCCCGCATACCGTTGGCTGGCGGGCGCCAAGCTGCTGCAGGCGCTCGGCGTCGGCTGTCGTTTGCGCGGCAACGGCACTCAGCGACGCCAGCGCGGGTCGGATCAGGCTGCGCAGGCGCATATAGCCAGCCAGGGAGCGCGCCGACAAGCGGCCGTTGATCAGCGCTATGGGCAGCTGCCGTCTTCCCGCCGCAGCGATCAGGTTTGGCCACAGCTCGGTTTCCATCAGCAGCCCGATCCGCGGCCGAAAGTGATCGAGAAAACGTCCGCAGGCATCGGGCAGGTCATAAGGCAGGTAAGCCTGCGTCAGGCGTTCCGGACGAGCCGCCAGCAGCTCGCTGCCCGTTTCGCGGCCGGTCGGCGTCATATGGGTCAGCAACAGGTCATGGTCCGGATAGGCCTCCAGCAGCGCATCGATCAGCGGCACGGCCGCGCGTGTCTCACCCACCGAAACGGCATGCAACCAGATCAACGGCCGCTGCCCACAGCGCAGAGCTTGTGAATAGAACGCGTGGCGCTCGCCAAAATGTTGTCGATACGCCGGCTGCCGACGTCCTCGCCAGAGCAGCCGCAACCAGACCAGGGGCATTGCCAGATAGAAGAGCAGCGAATAGGCCAGAAGAGCCAGACGCGCCATCACCGCAGCGCCTGCTCGGCAACGGTCAGCACCTCGGCGGTCGACGGCGGCGCGCCGCAGCGGCCGAGATTGCGCACGAAGCCCGTGCCATAAACGCCGGTCAAAGCGGGATCGGTCGCTACGTAAAGGGCGATCACCGGCACCCGCAAAGCAGCCGCGAGGTGCGCCAGGCCGGTATCGACGCCGACCACCAAATCTGCCCGTGCGATCAGGGCGGCGACCTGCGCTAGCGACAGCGGCGGCGGCACAATGGCCCCTGGCAAGGCGGCAGCGATACGCTCGGCACGCTGCCGCTCAAGCGCATTGCCGGCCGGAAGGACCGGCGTCAGGCCGCGTTCCAGCAGGGCTCGACCAAGCACGCACCAATTCGCCTCATCCCACAGCTTGTCGTCGCGACTGGTCGCCGTCAGCAGAATGACCTGCCGCCCTGGCGACCGGCAAGCGTCGTCGATTGCCGGTGCCGAAATACCGTAATCGAGGGCCAGGTCGACCGGATAGTCGAAGGCTGCAGCGGCCAGCCAGCGGTTGCGTTCGACGGCGTGCGCATTGCGCGGGATGACGAAAGTCTCCTCATAAAAGCGCGCCGCGACCGGCTCACGCGCCGATTCGGCGGCGTAGCCATAGCGCCTGCCTTGGGCTTGCCGGGCAATCAGCGCGCTCTTCAGCAAGCCCTGCGTGTCGAGCACTGCGTCGTAGCTCCGGGCACGGATGCGGGCGCGGAAGTTGCGCACTTCGCGCCACGTCGCCAGACTGCCAAGTGTTTTTCGCCAGCGCCTGGTGGCCACCGGAATGACCTGGTCGACGGCCGGATGCAGCCGCGGGATATCGGCAAACGCTTCCTCGACACACCAGTCGATTGCCGCTTCCGGAAAGCACTGGCGCAAATCACTGAGCACCGGCAGATTGTGGATTACGTCACCGAGCGACGAGGTTTTTACCAATAGGATGCGCATCGGTAGGCCAGTTCCGGGGAAGATGGGCGGCAAGCAGGAAGAGGGCATTATAGAAGATGGCGCGCACAGCCACCCGCCTTGCCTGGCTCGGCAAACGGCAGGCCTTTGGCGAGCGCTGACCGCTCGCCGCCGCCCACTGCCGGCGTCAGCGCCTACCGGCAAGCCACGGCGGCGGTATAATGCCGCCTCTCAAAGCCCCATGGCGGCAAGCCTGCACCAACTGGAGTCCTTGTAAATGAACGCCTCTGTCATTCGCCCGGTAATTCTCTGTGGAGGTTCGGGCACCCGTTTGTGGCCGCTGTCGAGAACGCACTATCCGAAGCAGTTTCTTCGCCTGGTCGACGATTTTTCGCTGCTGCAGAACACGCTGCGCCGCCTCGACGGGGTCGTTGGGCTCGGTGAAGCCATTGCCGTCGGCAACGAAAACCACCGCTTCCTGGTCGCCGAACAACTTCACGAGATCGGCCAGAAGGCCGACATCCTCCTCGAACCAGCGGCCCGCAACACCGCACCCGCGGTCGCCGCAGCCGCGGTGCACGCCATCCGCACAGGCATTCGGCAAGAGCCACCGCTCCTCCTGGTATTGCCATCGGATCATGTCATCGCCAATGTAGCCGCATTTCAAGAGGCGATAAGTGCGGCAATTCCACACGCCCGCGCCGGCGCCCTGGTCACCTTTGGCGTCGTCCCCGATCGTGCCGAAACCGGCTACGGTTACATCCGTCGCGGTGAGGTCGTCGAGGGTGGCTATGCGCTCGACCGTTTCGTCGAGAAGCCCGACGCGGAAACCGCGCAACGCTACCTTGATTCCGGCGACTACTACTGGAACAGCGGCATGTTTCTCTTCGGCGCCGACACCTACCTCGAAGCCCTCGACCGCTATGCGCCGGGAATCCGCGAGTGCGTGACTGCGGCCGTCGCCAGCGAACGCTGCGACCTGGACTTCGTGCGCCTCGATCACGCGGCTTTTCTCGCCAGCCCGTCAAAATCGATCGACTATGCAGTCATGGAGAAAACCGACCATGGTGTCGTCATTCCGCTCGATGCGGGCTGGAACGACATCGGCGCCTGGGATGCAATGGCTGCGCTTGGTCAGGCCGACGACAACGGCAACACGCAGCGCGGTGACGTACTGAGTATCGACACCCACGATTCGATCCTTCTCGCTGACGGGCAATTGCTGGCCACCGTCGGCGTCAGCGGACTGATCGTCGTTGCCACGCCAGATGCGATCCTGGTAGCAGACAAATCGAAGGCGCAGGAAGTCAAGGCGCTGGTCGAGGCTTTGAAGCGTTCGGCGCGCAGCGAAACCGAACTGAGGCACATCGTCCATCGCCCCTGGGGAAGCTACGAAGGGCTGGCGCATGCGCCGCGCTATCAGGTCAAGCGCATTCTGGTAAAAGCCGGTGCCAGCCTCAGTCTGCAAAAGCACCATCACCGTGCCGAACACTGGGTCGTCGTCAAGGGCACGGCGCTGATCGTCCGCGGCGACGAAACGCTGTTGCTCTCCGAAAACCAATCGACCTATATTCCGCTCGGCGTCGTCCATCGTCTCGAAAACCCGGGCAAGATCGACCTCGAAATGATCGAGGTCCAGTCCGGCAGCTATCTTGGCGAAGATGACATCGTCCGCCTGCAGGACAGCTACGGCCGCTGACCCGAAGAGCGTCGACCGCGCGTCCCGACTTGCCGGCTGTGCATACTGCCCGATACCTGACGCCTGACGCCTGACGCCTGACTACGCCGAGCGCCCTATCCCTCGCCACTCTCCCTCTGAAAAGGTCTGCACATGATTCTGGTCACCGGCGGCGCCGGCTTCATCGGCGCAAATTTCGTGCTCGACTGGCTGGCCCAAAGTGACGAGGCGCTGATCAACCTCGACAAACTGACCTATGCCGGCAATCGCCAGAGCCTTGCGTCGCTGGCCGAGGACCCGCGGC
Organism: Candidatus Accumulibacter meliphilus; assembly: GCF_036625345.1. Classification (NCBI taxonomy): domain Bacteria; kingdom Pseudomonadati; phylum Pseudomonadota; class Betaproteobacteria; genus Candidatus Accumulibacter; species Candidatus Accumulibacter meliphilus. Next base: position 245,873 of record NZ_JAZKTZ010000005.1, read on the forward strand.
ATATCTTCGTGCACGGCGACATCGGCGACAGCCAGCTCACCACCAGCCTCCTGGCGCAATACCAGCCGCGGGCGATCGTCAACTTTGCCGCCGAATCGCACGTCGATCGCTCGATTCATGGTCCCGAGGACTTTATCCAGACCAACATTGTCGGCAGCTTCCATCTTCTCGAAGCGACGCGCGCCTATTGGGGGACGCTGGCTGGCGAGGCCAAAAAGCGCTTCCGCTTTCTGCACGTGTCGACGGACGAGGTCTATGGTTCCCTGGCCAGCGATGAGCCGGCTTTCAGCGAAACGCACGCCTATGAACCGAACAGCCCCTACTCGGCGAGCAAGGCCGCCAGCGACCATCTGGTGCGCGCCTACCACCACACTTACGGGCTGCCGGTGCTGACCACCAACTGCTCGAACAACTACGGTCCCTATCATTTCCCGGAAAAACTGATTCCGTTGATGATCGTCAATGCCCTCGCCGGCAAGGCCCTGCCGGTGTATGGCGACGGCCAGCAGATTCGCGACTGGCTGTATGTGAAGGACCACTGCACGGCGATCCGGCGCGTGCTCGAAGCCGGTCGTCCGGGCGAAACCTACAACGTCGGCGGCTGGAACGAGCAGCCCAACCTCGATATCGTGCGCACCGTCTGCGACCTGCTCGACGAACTTCGCCCACGTTCGGACGGCCGACCCTACCGCGAGCAGATCACCACGGTTGCCGACCGCCCCGGCCACGACCGGCGCTACGCCATCGACGCGCGCAAGATTGAAAGCGAGCTGGGCTGGAAGCCGGCAGAGACTTTCGCCACCGGCATTCGCAAGACCGTACTCTGGTATCTCGACAATCAGCAGTGGGTAGAGCAGGTGCAGTCCGGCGCCTACCGCGATTGGGTCGAAAAGAACTATGGCGGGCGCGAGGCATGAGAATCCTGCTCTTCGGCAAGCGCGGACAGGTGGGCTGGGAGTTGCAACGCAGTCTGGCTCCGCTCGGAACCGTGATCGCCCTGGATTACGAAGGCGATGGCGAACTGTGCGGCAGCTTCACTGACCTCGCCGGCCTGGCAGCCTGCGTGCGCGCCGTCGCACCGGACGTGATCGTCAATGCCGCCGCCCACACGGCGGTCGACAAGGCCGAGTCTGAACCCGAACTGGCGAGAACGCTCAACGCCCTGGCTCCCGGCGTGCTCGCCGAGGAAGCCAACCGCCTCGGCGCCTGGCTGGTGCACTACTCGACCGACTACGTATTCGCAGGCAGCGGCGAGAAGCCCTGGCTGGAAAGCGACGCCACCGCGCCGCTGAGCGTCTACGGTCAAAGCAAGCTCGCCGGCGAACAGGCGGTCGCCGCCGCCTGCGCCAAACACCTGATTTTTCGCACCAGTTGGGTGTACGCCGCGCGCGGCAACAACTTTGCGCGCACCATGCTGCGCCTGGCGAGCGAACGCGATCAGCTCACGGTGATCGGCGATCAGATCGGTGCGCCCACTGGCGCCGATCTGATCGCCGACGTCACTGCGCACGCCATTCGCAGCGCACGGCAACAACCTGCTCTGGCCGGCCTTTACCATCTGGTGGCTGGCGGCGAGACCAGCTGGCACGGCTACGCCCGGCACGTCATCGACTTCGCCCGGCAAGCCGGCAAAGCCATCCGCGTCGCACCTGCAGCCATCGAGGCGGTGCCAAGCAGCGCCTACCCCTTGCCCGCCCCACGCCCGCACAACTCCCGCCTGGACACGCGCAAGCTGCAGGCGGCTTTCGATCTGCGCCTGCCCGACTGGCAGGTCGGTGTGGACCGCATGCTCGTCGAAGTTCTCGGGCAATGAGCACCCCGACGGCGCTGCTGGCGTTGACCGGCGGTGAGGCGACGAATCGTGGGATGATGGAGCCCTCGTTGCACCGATCCTGAAGGGAGTCCGCGTTGCTCTGGTGGCTGGCATATATCGCGCTGGGTCTGTTTACCGGCTTGTTCGCCGGCATGCTCGGCATCGGCGGCGGACTGGTCATGGTTCCCACCTTGACCATGATGTTCGCCGCGCAGGCGGGATTTCCGGCGACCGAGGTCCTGCATCTGGCGCTCGGCACGTCGATGGCCGCGATCCTGTTTACGTCCCTTGCCAGCCTGCGCGCCCACCACGACCATCAGGCCGTGCTGTGGAAGGTGGTTGGCCAGATCACCCCCGGGATTCTCGCGGGCACGCTGATCGGCACACTGTTCGCCGGCAGCGTGCCGTCCAGACCTCTGGCACTCTTCTTCATGGTCTTCGTCTGCCTGGTCGCGGTGCAGATGATCCTTGACCTGAAACCCAAGGCCTCGCGCGAGTTGCCCGGCGCGCTCGGCGTCTTTGGCGTCGGCACCGGCATCGGCGCGCTGTCGGCACTGGTCGCCATCGGCGGAGGGTCCCTCACGGTACCTTTCCTGACCTGGTGCAACGTGCGCGTGCAGCATGCAATCGGAACGTCGGCGGCGGTCGGCTTCCCGATCGCCATCGGCGGTTCGCTGGGTTACATTTTCAACGGCTGGGAGCACCCCGGCCTGCCACCGTGGAGCGTCGGCTACGTGTACCTGCCAGCGCTGCTCTGGCTGGTGCCATCGAGCATGCTCATCGCCCCCCTCGGCGCCCGCCTGGCACACCGCTTGCCGGTGGCCACCCTGAAGCGTCTTTTCGCCGCCATCCTGATCCTGCTGGCAGCCAAGATGATGTGGGGTTTGTCCGTTTGATGTGCAAGTCGGGTAGCCGACTTCCACGGTCATGGTGGTGGTCAGCGGCCTCTGAATTCCGGCTTGCGCTTCTCGATGAATGCCGACAGGCCTTCGCGGTAGTCCTCGGTAGCGAGGAAAGCAAAGGAAGCACGCAGCTCCTCTTCACTCAGCGGCGCACCCTGCTGCAGCCGGCGCAGCCATTGCTTGTGCCAGCGGGCAACCAGCGGCGCGCCAGCGCAAATGCGGCGAGCACTGGCGTAAGCCTCGTTAACCACTTCGTCATCCGTCACAACCCGGGTAAGGAGGCCTTTGCCGAGCGCCTCCTGCGCACCGAGAATGCGCCCTTCGAGCAGGATTTCCAGCAGGCATGCCGGCCCGGCCAGACGCAGCAGACTGGCCATCTCCGCGGGATACATCGAAAAACCGAGCTTGTTGATGGGTGCGCCGAAACGCGACGACTGCGCCGCGATGCGCAGGTCGCACTGCGCGGCAATCTCCAGCCCGCCACCGATGCATGCCCCCTGCAGCAACGCGATCGTCGGCTGACGACAGTCGGCCAGGGCCTGCAGAGCGGCGCCCGCCTGCGCATGGTAGGCCATTGCCCGCTCCACTGTGTCGCGCCTGCCGAGAAACTCGTCGATGTCGCCACCGGCGGCGAATGCTTGATCACCGTCGCCACGGACCACTACGCAGCGTAACTCTTCGTCGCCCGACAGTTCAGCAACGATCTCGGCCAGGCTCTGCCACATGGCAAAGTCGATGGCATTGAGTTTGCCCGGATTCGCAAGGGTGACGGTGGCCACCCTTTCGGCGCGCGTGCATAGAATACGCCCGCTCATGTCGGCAGTTCTTGAATGGCGTTGCTCCTGGCCAGCGCCTGGCGTCCGGCAAGAATGTGATCGTGCATCGCGACTTGCGCGCCCGCCGCGTCGCCGGCCTTGATCGCCGCCAGGATGATCGCGTGTTCGGCGAGCGACTGCTGCACACGACCGTCGATGCTCAGCGAAAACAGGCGCGTCAGTTTGAGCACCTTGCGCAGGTCCTGGATCACCTGGCGCAACCTGCGGTTTCCCGACATTTCCTGGATCTGGTAGTGAAACGCCTGATTGACCTCGAAAAAGCGCTCGATCTCGTTACTCTCGGCAAAGCGCTGTAGTTCCGCGTGCAGCGCATCGAGCCTGGCCAGGTCTTCGGGCTGTGCCCGGGTCGTCGCCTCGAGTGCGCAACGCCCTTCGAGCATGGCCATCAAGGGAAAAATGTCATCCAGGTCCTGCTCCGAGATCTCGGTGACGAAGCAGCCGCGGCGTGGCCGCAAGGTCACCAGGCCTTCGGCGGCAAGTACCTTCAGCGCTTCGCGCAGCGGCGTGCGGCTGATCCCGTAATCGATGGCCAGAGCCTGTTCGTCGATCCTGGCTCCCGGGGCTAACTGATGCGCGAAAATTCTCTGCCGTAGTCTTTCAGCGACCTCCTGGTAGAGGGCCGTCTGGGCGATTTGACTGGGATCCATCGATCTCTTTTTTCTACTGACTCGTTCAGGGTCTCAGACGAGACCTTGCTTTCATAATTATGGATACAGTATTATTCGTCGAGCGGGGTGTCAAGTGCTAGCGATCTTTGTATGCCATAGCGGCTCGCTTGGTCGGTATAATTCCTTGACTCGTCGGGGCGAATTCCCCACCCCACCCCAATCCACTGATTTCGTGAAAGGTTCCGTCATGTCCAACGCGAACAATCCTGCACTAGCTGATTCATCAAACCTCGATGACTGGAAGAAGGCCGCCGCCAAAGCACTGCGCGGTGCCGAACTCGAAACACTGAACTGGGTGACGCCCGAAGGCGTGGTCGTCAAGCCCCTCTATACCAGGAAGGATCTGGAAGGCCTGCCGTACACCGATACCCTGCCAGGCTTGGCCCCCTTCGTCCGCGGCCCGCAGGCAACGATGTACACCGGCCGGCCATGGACCATCCGCCAATACGCCGGCTTCTCCACCGCTGAAGCATCGAATGCCTTCTATCGCAAGGCGCTGGCGGCCGGCGGTCAGGGCGTCTCGGTAGCTTTCGACCTGGCCACCCACCGCGGCTACGACTCCGACCATGCGCGCGTCACCGGCGACGTCGGCAAGGCAGGCGTGGCGATCGACTCGGTCGAAGACATGAAGATTCTGTTCGACGGCATCCCGCTCGAGAAAATCTCGGTGTCGATGACCATGAACGGTGCGGTACTGCCAATTCTTGCCGGCTACATCGTCGCCGCCGAAGAACAGGGCGTGCCGCAGGACAAGCTCTCGGGGACCATCCAGAACGACATCCTCAAGGAGTTCATGGTCCGCAACACCTACATCTATCCGCCGCAGCCGTCGATGAAGATCATCTCCGACATCATCGGCTACACCGCGCAGCACATGCCGAAGTTCAACTCGATCTCGATTTCGGGTTACCACATGCAGGAAGCCGGCGCCACGCAGGCTCTCGAACTGGCCTTCACCATTGCCGACGGTCGCGACTACGTGCGCACGGCGATTGCTTCCGGCCTGGACGTCGACGCCTTCGCCGGCCGGCTCTCGTTTTTCTTCGCCATCGGCATGAACTTCTACCTGGAAGTGGCCAAGCTGCGCGCGGCCCGCCTGTTGTGGTGGAAAGCGATGCAGGAGTTCGAACCGAAGAATGCAAAGTCGATGATGCTGCGCACCCACTGCCAGACCTCGGGCTGGTCGCTGACCGAGCAGGATCCCTACAACAACGTCGTGCGCACGACCATCGAAGCGATGGCCGCGGTCTTTGGTGGCACGCAGTCGCTGCACACCAACGCCCTTGACGAAGCCATCGCCCTGCCGACCGAGTTCTCTTCGCGCATCGCCCGCAACACGCAGCTGGTGATCCAGGAAGAGACGCACATCACCAACGTCATCGACCCCTGGGCCGGTTCCTACATGATGGAGAGGCTGACCCAGGATCTCGCCGACGAGGCGTGGAAGATCATCGAGGAAGTCGACAGCATGGGCGGCATGACGCACGCCGTCGAATCCGGCTGGGCAAAAATGAAGATCGAGGGCTGCGCAGCCGACAAGCAGGCGCGCATCGACTCCGCCAAGGACGTCATCGTCGGCGTCAACAAGTACAAGCTGGCCAAGGAAGACGACCTCGAAATCCGTGACATCGACAACGCCGCCGTCCGCGACTCGCAGATCGTCCGCCTGAACAAGATCCGCGCCAGCCGCGATACCGAAAAGGTCAATGCTGCGCTTGCCGACCTGACGCGCTGCGCCGAGACCCAGGAAGGCAACCTGCTCGACCTGGCGGTCAAGGCGATGCGCCTGCGCGCCTCGGTCGGCGAAGTTTCCGACGCTCTGGAAGCAGTTTACGGACGTTTCCGCGCCACACAGCAGACCGTTTCCGGCGTGTACGGTGCGGTCGTCGAAGGGATCGCCAGCTGGGAAGCGCTGAAAGCCGAAATCGCCAAGTTCAACGAAGACGAAGGCCGGCGGCCGCGGATCATGGTCGCCAAACTCGGGCAGGATGGCCACGACCGTGGTGCCAAGGTGGTGGCCACGGCCTTTGCCGACCTCGGCTTCGACATCGACGTCGGCCCGCTTTTCCAGACCCCGGAAGAAGCGGCGCGGCTGGCCATCGAGAACGACGTGCATGCAATCGGTGTATCGTCGCTCGCGGCCGGACACAAGACGCTGTTGCCGGCGCTGGTCAAGGCGCTCAAGGATCAGGGAGCAGACGACATCATCGTTTTCGCGGGCGGGGTGATCCCGGCGCAGGACTATGACTTCCTGTACAAGTCTGGCGCCAAGGCCATTTTCGGACCGGGAACGCGCATCGAGGATTCGGCGATGACCATCGTCAGCGAGATCCGCAAAGCTCGCGCCGCCGCCTCTGCCTGAGCCACCCACTGCTGTCAGCCATGGATATGACCCACTCTTCAACCACCAGTATGGCCACGGCTGACCAGCATCTCGTCGACGGCGTCCTCGCCTGCCGTCGACGGGCCTTGGCCAAAGCCATCACCCTCGTCGAATCGACGCGCAGCGATCATCAGCGTCGTGCCCGACAGGTGCTCACGGCGCTGCTCCCGCACACCGGACGAACCATCCGCGTCGGCATCTCTGGCGCACCTGGTGCCGGCAAATCAACTTTTATCGAATCGCTTGGCCTGTTCCTGATCGGCGCCGGCAAGCGCGTCGCCGTGCTCGCTGTCGACCCCTCGTCGTCGGTCTCCGGCGGTTCGATTCTCGGCGACAAGACGCGCATGGAACTGCTCTGCCAGCGCGACGAAGCCTTCATCCGCCCCAGCCCGTCCTCGGGTTCGCTGGGCGGAGTCGCCGACAAGACGCGCGAAGCGATGCTGCTCTGCGAAGCCGGCGGCTTTGACGTAATCATCGTCGAGACCGTCGGCGTCGGTCAATCCGAAACGACGGTCGCCGGCATGGTCGATGCGTTCGTCCTGCTGCAGTTACCCAGCCAGGGCGATGACCTGCAGGCCATCAAGAAGGGAATTGTCGAAATTGCCGACCTGATCATCTTCAACAAGGCCGATATCGACGAACGCGCCGCGGCCGCCGCGCGCAGTCAGATGCGTACCGCGCTGACCATGCTGCGCAGCGCCAGCCCCAACTGGCGGCCGCCGGTGCTCACCTGCAGCGCGCTGGGCAAGCGTGGCATCGCCGAGTTCTGGGCCGAAATCGAGCGCTACCAGGGGCTCATGAAGGCCAGCGGCGAATTCGAACAAAAGCGCCGCCGGCAGGCGGTGGACTGGATGTGGAGCCTGATCGATTCCGGTCTGCGCCGCTACTTCCGCGCCCATCCGGCCGTACGAGCGGCGCTGCCCGAGCTTTCCAGCGACGTCGCCGAGGGGCGGACGACGCCCGGCGCGGCCGCCTCGCGGCTGCTGACGCTGATGAAGGAATGATTTCTTGAGTCGGATCAGGGGATAGTCCGACTCGCAAGCGTAGTTCTGATGTTTGAGTAGTTGTGATTGACCCGACCGTTAGGGAGTAAACCTTATGCACGACATTATTCGCCAGCTTGCAGAAAAGCGTGCGGCGGCGTGTCTGGGTGGTGGCCAGAAACGCATCGATAACCAGCACAGCAAGGGCAAACTGTCCGCCCGCGAGCGCATCGAGCTCTTGCTCGACAGTGGCTCTTTCGAAGAATGGGACATGTTCAAGGAACACCGTTGTCACGACTTCGGCATGGCCGAACAGTCGGTCCCCGGCGACGGGGTGGTGATTGGCTGCGGTACCATCAACGGTCGCTTGATGTTCGTCTTCTCGCAGGACTTCACCGTCTTCGGCGGTTCGCTGTCCGAAGCGCATGCCGAAAAGATCTGCAAGGTCATGGATCACGCGATCAAGGTCGGTGCACCGGTGATCGGCCTCAACGACTCGGGCGGCGCGCGCATCCAGGAAGGGGTCGCTTCGCTGGCCGGTTATGCCGACGTTTTCCAGCGCAACGTTCTCGCCTCGGGCGTCGTGCCGCAGATCTCGCTGATCATGGGGCCTTGTGCCGGCGGCGCCGTCTATAGCCCGTCGATGACCGACTTCATCTTCATGGTCAAGGACTCGTCGTACATGTTCGTCACCGGCCCGGAAGTGGTCAAGACGGTGACCCACGAAGACGTCACCGCCGAAGAACTTGGCGGCGCAGTCACCCATACCAGCAAGTCCGGGGTTGCCGACCTGGCTTTTGAAAATGATGTCGAGGCGCTGATGATGCTGCGCCGCTTCATCAGCTTCCTGCCTTCGAACAACCGTGAAAAGCCACCACGCCTGCCCTCGCAGGATCCCGCCGAGCGTCTTGATTTCTCGCTCGACACCCTGGTGCCGGACAATACCAACAAGCCGTACAACATCAAGGAACTGATCATCAAGGTTGCCGATGACGGCGACTTCTTCGAACTGCAGCGCGAGTACGCCAAGAACATCGTCATCGGCTTTGCGCGCATGGACGGCTCGACCGTTGGTATCGTCGCCAACCAGCCACTGGTCCTCGCCGGCTGCCTGGACATCAAGAGCTCGATCAAGGCGGCGCGCTTCGTGCGCTACTGTGACGCGTTCAACATCCCGGTGGTGACTTTCGTCGACGTTCCCGGTTTCATGCCCGGCACCGCGCAGGAGTACGGCGGCATCATCAAGCACGGCGCCAAGCTGCTCTACGCCTACGCCGAGTGCACCGTGCCAAAAATCACCGTGATCACCCGCAAGGCCTACGGCGGTGCCTACGACGTGATGGCTTCCAAGCACTTGCGCGGCGACGTCAACTTCGCCTGGCCATCGGCCGAAATCGCCGTCATGGGTCCGAAAGGCGCGGTCGAGATCATTTTCCGCGAGGAGAAGAATGACCCGGAGAAACTGGCCGCACGCGAAGCGGAATACAAGGCCAAGTTCGCCAACCCCTTCGTCGCTGGAGCTCGCGGCTTCATCGACGACGTGATCATGCCGCACGAGACCCGCAAGCGCATTTGCCGCTCGCTGGCCATGCTGCGCGACAAAAAACTGGAAAACCCGTGGCGCAAGCACGGCAACATTCCGCTTTGATCCACGGGGAGAAATAGAGATGTTCAAGAAAATACTGATCGCCAACCGCGGCGAAATTGCCTGCCGGGTGATGAAGACCGCCAAGCAGATGGGTATCCAGACGGTCGCCGTCTATTCGGAAGCCGACAAGGACTCGATGCACGTCCTGATGGCCGACGAAGCCGTGTGCATCGGCCCGGCAGCGTCCAAGGAATCGTATCTGGTGATGGACAAGATCATCGCCGCCTGCAAACAGACCGGCGCCGAGGCGGTACACCCGGGCTACGGTTTCCTCTCCGAGAACGAGGAGTTCTCGCGTCGTCTCGAAGAAAGCGGCATCATCTTCATCGGCCCGAAGCACCACTCGATCGCCGCCATGGGCGACAAGATCGCCTCGAAGAAGCTGGCCGAAGAAGCCAAGGTCAACACCATCCCCGGCTACAACGCGGCCATCGAGGATTCCGCTACCGCCGTCGGCATCGCCAAGGATATCGGTTACCCGGTCATGATCAAGGCCTCTGCCGGTGGTGGCGGCAAGGGACTGCGTGTCGCCTACAACGACAAGGAGGCCGGCGAAGGCTTTGACGCCTGCCGCAACGAGGCGCGCAACAGCTTTGGCGACGACCGCGTGTTCATCGAGAAGTTTGTCGAGGGACCGCACCATATCGAAATCCAGCTCATTGCCGACTCCTTTGGCAACACCGTCTATCTGCTCGAGCGCGAGTGTTCGATTCAGCGACGGCACCAGAAAGTCATCGAGGAAGCCCCGTCGCCCTTTATCGACGACAGCATCCGCAAAGCCATGGGTGAGCAGGCCGTGGCGCTGGCCAAGGCGGTGAAGTATCAGAGCGCCGGTACCGTCGAGTTCGTCGTCGGTTCCGACAAGTCCTTCTACTTTCTGGAAATGAATACTCGCCTGCAGGTCGAGCATCCGGTCACCGAAATGATCACCGGCGTCGATCTCGTCGAGTTGATGATCCGCGTCGCCGCTGGCGAGAAACTGCCTTTCGTGCAGGACGACATCAAGGCCAATGGCTGGGCCATCGAGTGCCGGATCAACGCCGAAGACCCCTTCCGCGGCTTCCTGCCGTCGATTGGCCGACTGGTCAAGTATCGGCCGCCGGAAACCATCGAGGGACAGGTCCGGGTCGATACCGGTGTCTTCGAAGGTGGCGAGATTTCGATGCATTACGACTCGATGATCGCCAAGCTGATCTGCCACGGCTCGACCCGCGAACAGGCAGTCACTCGCATGCGCGACGCGCTGAACGCCTTCGTGATCCGCGGTATCAGTTCGAACATTCCATTCCAGGCCGCGCTGATGCAGAACAAGCGTTTCCTGTCGGGGATCTTCACCACTTCCTTCCTGGCCGACGAGTACCCGAGCGGCTTCGTCGCCAGCGACGTGGTGCACCAGGATCCGGGCCTGCTCGCTGCCGTCGCCGCCTTCGGGCGTCGTCGCTACATCGACCGGGCAGTCCAGGTCAGTGGTCAGATGCCCGGGCACGAGCGCAAGGTCGGCAGCGGTTGGGTGGTGCAGATGGAAGGCAAGGACTATCCGGTGGTGGTCACGCCGATCCCCGGCGGCTACTCGGTCACCTACGGCGCGGATCGCTACGATCTCGTTTCCGACTGGCGGTTCGGCGAACAGGTTTTTCACGGCACCTGTAACGGCGAACCGCTGTGCCTGCAACTTGAGCGCATCGGCCTGCTCTATCGCGTTGTCCACTTCGGCAAGCAGGTCAAGGCAACGGTAATGACTGCCAATGCTGCCCGCATGCTGGCGCTGATGCCGAAGAAGGTGCCGCCGGATCTCTCCAAGTTCCTGCTCTCGCCGATGCCGGGCTTGCTGCGTGAAGTTTCGGTTACCGTCGGCCAGCAGGTCAGCGCCGGCGAAAAACTGGCGGTCATCGAAGCGATGAAGATGGAGAACGTTCTCCGGGCTGAGCTTGACTGCAAGGTCAAGAAGATCCTTACCGAGCCAGGCGAGAGCCTGGCGGTCGATCAGGTGATCATCGAGTTCGAATAGTCTGAATAGGCCGAGCGTCGCGGCGGTCGCCGCGACAGCAGTCCAAGCCCGCCTCCCGGCGGGCTTTTTTGTTTCACGGATCGACCGACGAGAAGCTCCTTGCGGCTCTACCCGCCCTCAGGCCATCCGGGCCGACCGGGCCGACCGGGCCGAAACCTGGGCGCACCGCGAAAACCCCGTGGCGCCATCGCGGCACGGGGACCGGGGGGAGTGTCATGCTATCGTTTGGTTGCTGCAGGGCTCCTGCCCTGCAGCCCATATGACAACTACACCTTCCGCCGCCTTGCGAAGGGAAAGACTCCCAGCAAACCGGTTGCCAACAGGGCCAGACTGGCGGGTTCCGGAACTGCTGTCGAAACAGCCTCCAGTGCGTCGACGTTTTCGTGGCCGATAAGGGCCGTGACGTCGTTGAGGGTATCCCACACGTGCCCGCCATGCACCAGGAAGCTGGCCGCTCCGCCACCTGTCCAGTGCCAGATCTCGCCGCCGTCGAAGGGCCCGACCGGCCGAATGCTGAACAACAGCTCGCCGCCGAAGGTCATCAGTGCGTCAAGGTCCAGCTCGTTCAACAGGCCGGTGGGCAAACCGATTGCCCCGGCAATATCGATGCTCGTGACAAAGGGGCTACAAGGGCCAGGAGCGCCACAAGCCCACACCGCGACACCGAGTGGGTCACCGAGCAGCGAAATCCGGTTGGTGTCGTCGCCACCCGGACCATCGGGTCCCCAGACCTCGAGGGAATTCAGGTCCCTGACGCCCTCCTGGTCAACGTCCGGCACGGTTGCCCAGACGGGGCAGGGTCCGGCACCACAGCCGCTGATCGGTTCGACACGGATAGGCACCGTGGAGGCAGCACCGGCATCGCCGGGATCGCCCTGCGCCGACACAAGGAGCGCCGAGGTGTTGGCAATGACTTCATGAAACAGCAAGTCGAGCTCATGCGCCATCGCGTCCACTTCGTTCCCGGGGTCTGCGATCGGGACCCCGCCGAATACGAAAGTACCGCTCCAGTTGAAGCTGTTCGCCCTCCCGCCCGCGCCATCCCACGCCAGATTCTGCAGGGGAGTGGCCGCCGGCGGGGCACCGTCGTCTTTATCGACGAGGTCCGTGTACTCCTTGCCCGGCACCTCGCGAGGAGTTGGAATCGCTTCGCCCGGCACCCCGAGCACAAACGGCCCCTGCGTCACAAATGGCCCGGCCCAGGCCGGCGACGCCGCCAAAAGCACCGACAGCGCGCCGCCCAATACACTAAGGCCCGTTACTCTAGTCGTTTTCATCCTGTTTCTCCAATTCCACTTTACGCCATACGCCGTAGAAACAACCGAGACGATCCTCGGTATCCAGGGAAAGAAAAAAAACTGCACAACCATTAGAACGCACGGTATTTTTGCCGCAGGCAAGAAACAAGCACGAATTGTGCCAAAATACCAAGCACTTCTCTAGTTGACTGTTTTATAACAATAACTTAGCTAAGTTACTGCACCCCAGAGGGGCGTCTGAAAGCAAGGTGTAAAATTTTTCGACGCATCCCCGACTCAAGCGACTTAATCGGGCAGGGAGGGAGGGCTGCTTCCGCCCTCGCGCAGACAGTCCAGGGCGGCGCTATGCTATGAAATTCCCCCGCGGGACTTGTCTCTATCGCGCCAATGATTCTGAAATGTTGAAAGCGGCTGGAAAGTCGATATGGCGACAACGGACGGAGGCCCACATTGCTTTCACGCCGTTTTGCGTGACCCGGTAGAGGCAAAAGTTGATGTCGCGACGATGTTTGACGCGCCGGTTTTCCGCCTCGAGACGTGATCGTCTTCGCACAGGCAACCATGGCCCGGCTCGCGCCAGAGCTTATGGAGAGGACCGGAAAGACCGTTTTGACCAGCTTCGAGTCGGGAATGCAATGGCTGGCCAAATTTCTGGCGGCGTAGAATAAGGATAGCTAATCCAGCCGCAGCAGTTGGTGACCCCACTGCGCCGACGACGCGCAGCTTCTCATTCTTGCGCAACTAGCCGATGCTCGGGTTCTAGCCGCAACTGCGAGGCCCGGCTCCAGATTGTCCAACCCTAGCGCTTGTCCTCCAGCGCCGGCAGATTGTGCTGCATAAGCACGAAGAAACGATCGTAGAAAAGCCCGGCCGGGATCGTTTCGCTAGCCACCTTGACCAGCGAATCCTCGGTCGCCGAGAGCGGTATCGACAAGGAACCGAGCGCTGCAACGCCGACGCTCGCCGAGTTCGGGTTCTTCTTGAGCGCGTAGCGGTCCTGGACTGCGCTGACATAAGCCATCGCCAACTTGCCCTCCGTACCCACCGGAGCGCAGACGACATTGAAAACGATCTGCACGTGCACCTCACCCTCGGGCTGGAAGCTCTTGCTAGCGCTGAGGAAATCGTGCACCTCGGCAGTCATTCGGTAACCCTGGCTGAGCAAGGCGCGGCGTGCCGCTTCGCAGGTCTCCTCGACGCCGGCGTCGAAGAGACGCGAAAAAGTTTCGTCGGCCGCGAAGCCTTCCCGCTGGTAAACGGGGGGGCGGTCAGGCGAACTGGTGCAAGCAGCCAGCACGCCAAGCAGCAGCATTCCGGCCAGCACCTGGCGAACGGAAGATGAACGACAGAAACTTGACAACCAGCTCATTTCATTGTCTGCCAAGGGTTTCCTGCAAGTAGGCATCGCCATTCTCCGGTCGGCGGCAGGGCAGATACTCCACAATTAATCGCGGCACACCGTTTCAGGCGCACGTTCGATACGGCTCCTCGAAGTCCAGGAAGTCGTGCTCGGCCAGCGCGCCCTCGCTCCAGGCAAGGACTCCCGGCAGCGCCTGCACGCGCTCGATATAGGCGGCGATGGCCGCCGGCACTGGCACCGCGTAGCTCACCAGGCGCTTGACCACTGGCGCGAAAAAAGCGTCAGCGATGGAGAACTCGCCGAACAGCAACGGCCCGCCGTGCGCGACCAGCAACTCGCTCCACATCTGCACCAGCCGATCGACGTCTGCACGTACCGGCGCCTGTTCGCGCAAGACGCGTTGCCCCACGTCCGGCAAGGCGGCTTCGATGTTCATCGGAAAGTGACTGCGCAAGGCGCCGAAACCGGCGTGCATCTCGGCACAGACGCTGCGCGCCCGGGCGCGCGCTTGCCGCTCGACGGGCCACAACTGCCGATCAGGGTATTTCTCGGCCAGGTACTCGGCAATCGCCAGCGTGTCCCAAACCGCAAAACCATCATCCACCAACACCGGCACGCGGCCGGCCGGGCTGTACCGGGCGAGATCGGTCTTGAACTTCGAGTCGGGCGTGAAGGCATCGAAGCGCAGCATCACCTCCGCGAAAGGAATTTCGGCCTGGCGTAGCAGAACCCAAGGGCGCATCGACCAGGACGAGTAGTTTTTGTTGCCGATAAAGAGCTGCATGGACATGGGAACCTGGCTTTCATTGACGAGAAGATCGTTAATCTTACCTGATTAGCAATGAACCTCAGCCGTGCGTGCTCCCAGAGCCTGAAGCAGGCCATGCCTGTACGCACGTACAGTCACTACCCAGAGGAGCGCACCATGCCAATGAATCGAAGTCAGTTCCAGCCAGGCCTGTCGATGCCAGAATTTTTTGAACGGTTGCTTCCAGTCCCGGTGCGAAACTTCGCTTGAGAGGGCTCGCTGGCCAGAGGGCTTTCGCTATCTTTGCTGCGGTACGTCGCCATCCGGGTCCTCGGCCGCGGCATGCTTAACGCGGCTTCGCTCAAGACAATCGCCGCCCAGGCACAACGCTTGTTGCGCTGACCTGTCCCGGTAGTCGCTCAGCTCGCGGTCGAGAAAAGATTGTGCTGACCGATCGCTTTACGCAGCCCATGGTCAAACCGCGCGATTTAGACAGCGCGAGCGCTTGCACGAGCTTAAACCAACCGTCTTTGCGGCTCACTTCACAGATCGCCGGAACCTGTCTGACGACACCGTGCTGGCGGCGGTGGCCGCAGAAGTCGGGCTGGAACCGGCCGAGGCCCTCGCCGTCCTTGACGATCAGCGCTTTGCCACAGACGTGCACAATGCCGAAAACTCCTGGCACAGCAATTGCGTTCGCGCCGTCCCGGCGATAATCTTCAAGCGTCGCCACCTGTTGACCGGAGCACAAGAGGTGGAGAACTACACGCGCATCCTGGAACACTTGTCCGAAATTTGGGAGAACCCGAACCCCGGGCCTGTCCCGAACATGAAAGGAACAAATCAGCATCATGTCCGACACCAACAATTACCAAGCACCCAAAGTGTGGACCTGGGACGCCGAAAATGGCGGGAAATGGGCCAAGATCAACCGACCCATCGCCGGGCCCACGCACGCGGCCACGCTGCCGCGTGGAAAGCATCCTTTGCAGCTCTATTCGATGGGCACGCCCAATGGCCAGAAGGTCACCATCCTGCTCGAAGAGTTGCTCGCGCTCGGTGAGCCCGGCGCGGAATATGACGCCCACCTGATCCGCATCGGTGCGGGCGACCAGTTCTCGACGGGCTTCGTCGAAGTCAATCCAAACTCCAAAATCCCGGCACTCTTTGATACCGGGAGCGGCAGTCGTGTTTTTGAAAGCGGCGCGATCCTTCTCTATTTGGCCGAGAAGTTCGGGCACTTCCTGCCCAGGGAAGCCGCGGCACGCACGGAGGTCTTGAACTGGCTCTTCTGGCTGCAGGGCTCGGCACCCTATCTGGGTGGTGGCTTCGGGCATTTCTATGCCTACGCGCCCGAGAAATTCGAATACTCGATCAACCGTTTCACCATGGAGGTGAAACGCCAGATGGACGTGCTGGACCGCGAATTGGCCGAGCACCCTTACCTGGGCGGCGACGAATACTCCATCGCCGACATCGCCACCTGGCCGTGGTACGGCAATCTGGTGCTGGGCGAGGCCTATGACGCGGGCGAGTTTCTGCAGGTTGAAAGCTACAAGAATCTGTGCCGCTGGAGCGCGGAGATCCTTGAACGCCCCGCCGTCAGCGTGGACGCAAGGTTAACCGCACTTGGGGCGAACCGTCAGAACAGCTGCACGAACGCCATGAGGCTTCGGATTTCGATCTGAAGACCGAAGACAAACTGGCGCCTGCAAGCGCCGTTTGAGGCGCTTATCCAAAACAGATGAAAGCCAAACTCGCCGGCATCGCCTCGGCGGCCCGGACGCAGCAGTCGCCGCCAGCTTCCCTCTGCAGCAGGCCTTCGCGCCCGACGCAGCGGCAATCTTCGCTACGGCACGAAGCATCTGCGGCCAGGCCTCCCCCCCTCCAGGCGTCACCCCGGAAGTGGGCCGTAACCGACGGCCGTACCGTTTAACTCACGCCACAGCTCGCTGATCGGCACGCGGTTCTTGATCGTCCGGTCGACCCACTCGGTGGGCCTTGCCGTGCCGGGGTGGAAACGGACGCCCCAGATCGGCTCGAAGGCGTCTGTACGCAGCGAGTAGCGCGCGTCGCCGATAACGCTCGGGTCGGCCGTGGCACGCGCCACCCAGCCGGCGGAAAAATAGCTGAAGCGCGCATAGTCGCGGCGAACGCGTTCATCGGCCAGCGCCTGCGGCGGCAGGTCCTTCTCCAGCAGCAGTTCGACCGTGCTGCCTTGCTTCCAGCTCGTCGCCGCGCGGCTCACGACGCGCAAGCGGTCGGTGTACAGCGTGTCGCCCGATTGATAGACCGATCGCCAGAGCAGCGGATTGCCGACCGTCGGAAACATCTCGGCACGATCGAGCGGATGGCCGCGGGCGGCAGCGATGCGGACCTGCATGTCGAGCGCGCGCTCGCGCTGCCAGGCCGCCGTCCCGACGTAGGCGACGCTGAGCACCAGCGCCACAGCCGCCGGAAATCGCGCGCCACGGCGGACGGCGAAGACCAGGCCGATCAGCAGCATCAGCGTCAGCAGCGGGCCGATGGTCGTGACCCAGTGCCAGGCGACGCGCAGCGGCGAAAACGGCCACAGCAGGTGCGTTCCGTAGTTGGTACAGGCGTCGAGCACGGCATGGGTTGCGTAGCCGATGGTCGTGGCCGCCACAATCGGCCGCCAGTTCGGACGATGCCGCGCTCGTGCCAGCCAGGGCAAGGCGGCGACGATGCCACCCACCGGAATGAAGGCCAGCGCGTGCGTGAAATGGCGATGGTACTGAATCGCCAGCAAGGGGTCGGCCGAACTGCGGATCAGGATGTCGGCGTCGGGCAGCACGCCACCGACGGCGCCGAGCAGCCACGCTTGGCGGCCGAGGCGCGGGCCAAGGGCAAGTTGTGCGGCCGTCGCGCCGAGCAGGGCATGAGTCAAGGGATCCATCGGGCTTCCAGGGGGTAGTCAGGTTTTGGCGCAGAAGCCGGGATAGACCCGGCAGGAGAGAATCGGTTTCAGTCAGCGGCGTGCCTGGCGCACGCCAACCCACCCCGGACATTCAAAATTCAGTGCTCCGGATTGCGGGCGATGCGCTGGCAAGCCGCCATTATCGCGCGAAGCAGCGAACGCATCCGAGCCCCCGCCCGATCGGCATCCCATGGTCTTTTCTTGCCTGCCCCGAGGCAGCAGCATCCGCTGCGCTTTTCAAGCAACCATGGCATTGACAGGCATCTGCCCCTTGCCTATAATTCGGCCCTCCTCGGGGGTCGGTAGCTCAGTCGGTAGAGCACTGGACTTTTAATCCATTGGTCGTGAGTTCGAGCCTCACCCGACCCACCAAAGAAAATCAAGCAGATAGCCCGGCTCACAAGGTCGGGCTTTTTGTCGTCTGCGAAGCACAACCGGCCGCTCGCCGGCGTGCTGCCGAAGACCTACAACCTGTTCACCAACACCCTGCTCAAGGAGCTGCTGAAGAAAGTCTCCGAGATTCCGGCGACGCTCGACTACGACGCTTTCGGCCGCATCTACGAATACTTCCTCGGCGCCTTCGCCATGAGCGAGGGCCAGGGCGGCGGCGAGTTCTACACGCCGAGCAGCATCGTCAGGCTGCTCGGCGAAATCATCGAACCCTTCCATGGCCGCATTCTCGACCCCGCCTGCGGCTCCGGCGGCATGTTCGTGCAATCGGCGCGCTTTGTCGCCGAGCATCAGAAGAATCCGGCTGCCGAATTGGCCATCTGCGGCGTCGAAAAGACCGACGAAACCGGCCGCCTGTGCCGCCTCAACCTCGCCGTGCACGGACTGGAAGGCGACATTCGCCATGGCGGCAACGTCAACAGCTATTACGACGACCCGCACACTGCCACCGGCGAGTTCGATTTCGTCCTCGCCAATCCGCCCTTCAACGTCAACGCGGTCGACAAGGAGCGGCTCAAGGACATGGTGGGCGCCGGCCGCCGCTTCCCCTTCGGCCTGCCGCGCACCGACAAGGCCAACTACCTGTGGATTCAGCTCTTCTACTCGGCCTTGAACAGCCACGGTCACGCCGGCTTCGTCATGGCCAACTCGGCGTCGGACGCCCGCTCCTCCGAGCAGGAACTGCGCCAGAAGCTGATCGAAGCGCGCGGTCGACGTCATGGGCGCCGTCGGCCCCAACATGTTCTACACCGTCACCCTGCCCTGCACGCTGTGGTTCTTCGACAAGGGCAAGGCCAAGACAGCACGCGCCGACAGCGTGCTCTTCATCGACGCCCGCCACATCTACCGCCAAGTCGATCGCGCCCACCGCGACTGGACCCCGGCACAAATCGGCTTCATCGCCAACCTGGTACGCCTCTATCGCGGCGAAGCGCTCGACCTGACAGTCGGCGACCGTGAGACGGCCACCAAGCTCAGGGAAACCTTCTCTCCCTCTCCCCTCAAGGGAGAGGGCCGGGGAGAGGGGGAACTCCGCTATCGCGACGTCCCCGGCCTGTGCAAAGCCGCGACCCTGGCCGAAATCGAAGCCCAGGGCTGGTCGCTAAACCCCGGCCGCTACGTCGGCGTCGCGCCGGGCGAGGACGTGAGCGACGAGGACGTCAAGGGACAGCTCGAAACCCTGAACGAGGAACTGGAATCGCTGAACGCCCAGGCACTGGAGCTGCAAGCCCGCATCGCGCAAAATGTCGTATCCCTACCAGCGCTGAAGCATGACGACGCCGGCCCAGTAGTGGCAAGGCGTTGCGGTGGGCAGGCAAAAAAAACCTTCGCACAAGAGGGCTAGACAGCCGGGCGGACTTCTGGCAGGATAGGTGGAGCGTAATCAATCTGCGCTTCAGTCGGAGGTTTTGCGATGCTTGCAACGAGTGCGGGGGAATGGGTGCACTGTGGTCGCGTGTTCAGCGCGACGGAGATTGCCGAGCTCTGCGCGACGGTCGCGTGGCTGCCGGGATTGGCACGCAAGGAGTTGGCGGCGACAGTGTGTGAGCACCTGGGCTGGACCACACTGACGGGGACGGCGAAGATCAGCGCCTGCCTGGACTTCCTGGAGCGTTTGCAGGCGGCCGGGTTGCTGGTACTGACTGCGTTGAGGCCCTCGCCGCCGCGCCGTTGCGCGCCGCCATCGGCATCCGCCGCCCCAGTCGCCCCCGTTGCCGAGCCGGCGGTGCACTGCGCCCTGTCGGCGCTCGCGCCGGTGTCCCTGGCAGTGGTTCGCGACGCGACCCGGGTGGCGCAGTGGGATGCGCTGGTGGCGCGTTGGCATCCGCTGGGTTTCCAGGGGGCCTTCGGCTACCGGCTGCGCTACTTCATCACGGCGGGCGACCGGCGGCTGGGCTGCGTCCTGCTCTGTCCGGTGCTGCCCGCGCGGTGGCCGTGCGCGATCAGTGGATCGGCTGGACGGCCCAGGCCCGCCGCGAGAACATGGCGCGGGTGGTGAACAACAGCCGCTTCCTGATCTTTCCGCACGTCCGCGTAGCGCATCTGGCCAGCCATGTGCTCGGGCAACTCGCGCGCCGCGCACGCGCGGACTGGCTCGAGCACTGGGGCTTCGAGCCCCTGCTGCTGGAGACCTTCGTCGATCCGCGTCACTATGCCGGGACCTGCTACCGTGCCGCCGGTTGGCAGTTGCTTGGGGCAAGCAGCGGGCGCGGGCTGGCCCGCCCTGGCCAGTCCTATCACAGCACGCCCCGCCAGGTGTGGGTCAAAGCGCTGACCTCGGATGCTTGCGCCTCGCTGTGCGCCGCGCCGGGGAGCCCGCGGTCATGAGCAAACCTTGCCGTCGCCCGACACGCGTTGCCATCAAGAAACTGCGCTCGGAAAAGAAACGGCAGGAGAAGGTACTGAACGCGAAGCTGCGCGCAACGGGACAAGTCCCCCACTCAGCCGCTCCATTGCCCAACAGAAGCTCGGCCTTCGCGACCGTCGACGAGGAACACCGCGAGGACGCCGTGAGCAAACAGATGCGTCTCCTGCGCAAAGAGCTGCCCGCCTTGCTCGCTCAACTGGAACAAATTCCCGACCCGAGAGATCCCAAAAAGCGCCGGCACAAGCTGACCGTGCTTCTGCTCTACGGCTTGCTGATGTTCGTCTTTCAGTTCTCCTCCCGGCGCGAGACCAACCGCGAAATATCCCGTCCCCAGTTCATGGCCAACCTCCACCTGCTGTTCCCGGAGATCGATACCCTGCCACACGCCGACACCCTGTTTCGGCTGCTGCGCGACATCGACCTTGACCACCTTGAGCAGGCCCACGTCGATCTGGTGAGGCGGCTGATTCGCGGCAAGAACTTTCGCCGCTATCTGATCAACCACTGCTACCCCATCGCCATAGACGGCTCGCAGAAGGTCGCCGGCGACACCCTCTGGGCGGAGGAACTCCTGCAGCGCACCGTCGGCAAGGAGGAAACCCGCCACACCCAGTACTTCGTCTACGTCCTCGAGGCCAGCTTTGCTTTCCACAACGGCCTGGTCATCCCGCTGCTCAGCGAGTTCCTCGAACACGCGCTGGGCGAACCCGAAGCGCAAAAGCAGGACTGCGAGCTGCGCGGCTTTGTGCGCTTGAGCGACCGGCTCAAGACGCTGTTCCCCCGCCTGCCGATCCTGCTCCTGCTCGACGGCCTTTACGCCAACGGGCCGGTGATGCGGCGCTGCTTGCGCGCCCACTGGCAGTTCATGATCGTGCTCAAGGACAAGGATTTGTCCACGGTCTGGCAGGAGTTCCGCGCGCTCCACGCCCTGAAGCCACAAGTTGTGCAGCGCGGTTGGGGAAGACGCCGACAACACTTCAGCTGGGTCAACGACATCGACTACGCCTTCGCTGCCAACGGGCGTCAGCGTCTCAAGCTGAATCTGGTGGTCTGTGAGGAAAGCTGGGAGAAGATCGATGAACAGGCCAGGACCGTCACCGAAACATCGCGCCACGCCTGGCTCTCCAGCCAACCGCTCAGCCAAGACAATGTCCATGAGCGCTGCAACCTCGGGGCCCGCCACCGCTGGGGCATCGAAGCGGGCTTCCTCGTCGAAAAACATCAGGGCTACCACTACGAGCATGCCTTTGCCCTCGACTGGAATGCCATGAAAGGCTATCACCTCCTCATGCGCCTGGCGCATGTGTTCAATACCCTGGCACGCTTCACCCGACAGCTACGCGATCTCTATCAGCAACTCGGCGTGCGCGGTGCCATCGCCTTCATCCGAAGCTCCTGCGCCGCCCCCTGGCTCGACCCAGCACGAATCCGCGCGCTCCTCGCCGCTCCATTCCTGCTTCAACTTGAGTGACCTCACACAGGCGTACCCGAAACATCCTCTCGAGCGCGGCGTACGCCGCGTTCGGAAAGGCTCGCCTGGCGATCGTACCGCCGTCCAAAAAATTCTTTCGGCATCCTCCTGGCTGACTCCACCACCCGTCCTTTGCCGCTAGCCAACCGCAATTTGACCGCCTCGACCGCAAAAGCGGGCGTTACCGGCAAATGAGCCTGATTCGGCTGGGTCATGCGTCAGGGCTGTATCCCTACTGACCTGATTGACGGAGGAACCCCATGAGTGCCGCCATCGAAGCCACCATCATCGAACATCTCCACCGACTGGATGACCAGCGCCAGGCCGAAGTCCTCGACTTCGTGGAATACCTCGCGAGCAAATCGAAGACGGCGTCGCCGGCAGTCGCTTGGCCTCAAATCGATCCGTCGCGCGATCTGGCCAAATCCATCCAGGCACCACAGAAGTGTCAGCAGGAATTCGACCCGATGCGCTATAGCGGCACCGTCCAGTGGCCGGTCGATGGCCTTGCCTATCAGGAAGCCATACGAAAGGAATGGGAATGAGGGCGGTATTCGACACCAATGCGGTGACCTACCTGCAAAATGGGCTGCTTTGCCAGCCGCTACCGCCGGGTGAATACTTCATCTCCGTCATCACGGAACTGGAACTTCTGTCCTTTCACGGCCTCGATGCCGCCCAGCAGACCTGGCTCGAAGCCTTCCTGGCCGATATCGGCATCATCGAACTCGACAGGCAGGTCAAACAACACACCGTGCGTTTACGCCGCGAGCATCGCCTGCGCTTGCCCGACGCCATCATCGCCGCCAGCGCGTTGGCCTGTGACGCCACCTTGCTGACCAACGACCAGCGGTTACTGGCGCCTCCCCGGCGTGCGCTGCCAGCCGCTTGAACTCCGGGATGAGTGATTTGCCGGGCATCGCCGAGGCATGGCATCGGGGAGCCCTGCGCCGTGCCGAAGAACTTGACCTCGGGCTGGTGGATACGGTTTCGGCCGAAGAGGCGCGTTGTGCGGTGCAAAAGCTTTTGGTGCGCCCGGTTGGACTGACGCCGGAGCAGACCGTCGCCGCGATTGGGGCGAGGATTCTGGCGGCGTGAAGATGGACACAAACGAACGGCCCTTGAAGCGACTGAAAGATATAACGTCAAAGATTGGCAGCGGTGCCACTCCCCGTGGCGGCAAAAACGCTTACCTGCCTGAGGGCATTTCTCTTATCCGTAGCCTTAATGTTTACGACTTCAAGTTTGAGGACGATAACCTTGCTTTCATCAGCAACGAACAGGCAGCGGAACTGAGTAACGTTGTCGTTCAGAAAAATGACATCCTCCTGAACATCACGGGCGCTTCCGTTGCTCGGTGTTGCTTGACTGATTCAAAATAATTGCCTGCCCGCGTCAATCAGCACGTCGCGATTGTTCGAGTTAGACCTGACGTTGCTGACGCGCGTTTTGTCCTTTATTGCATCAACAGCCTGCACTTCAAGAGCCGCTTGCTAGCACTAGCTCAGGGTGGTGCGACTCGTGAAGCTCTGACCAAAACAACGATTGAGGATTTCGAGGTCTTACAGCCTCCGCTCCTTATCCTGCAACGCATCGCAGGCATCCTGTCGGCCTACGACGAACTCATCGAGAACAGCCAGCGGCGTATCAAGATTCTGGAGGCGATGGCCCGCGCCCTCTACCGCGAGTGGTTCGTCTACTTCCGCTTCCCCGGCCACGAAAATCACCCTTACGCAAAAACCCAAAACCTCCGTCCCACCCGCGACCTACTGCTACCGCGCCTGATCTCCGGTCAGATAGATGTTGAGGCATGTTATGGCTGACTACGACTTCACGGCGTGCTTGTCGCCCCTGGATTTCGAGCTTCTCTCAAAAAATCTGCTCGAAGCAGAACTCGGCATTCAGTTGGAAAACTTCAGTGAAGGCCGTGACGGGGGGATAGATCTCCGCTACGCGCCAGTTCGGGGCGCCGGTCGCACAGTGTTTAGTTCGGCGGCTTTGAAAACACCGCAAACACCGCCCCAGTTAATTGTCCAGTGCAAGCGATACTCATCATTTGCCAGCCTGAAATCTGAGCTCAAGCGCAACGAATTCCCCAAGCTTTCAAAGCTGAATCCTGCCCGTTACATACTTACAACATCTGTTTCACTTTCGCCAATGCAGACAGATGAACTGGTAGCGGTGCTGTCGCCGTTTGTACAAACCACCGGTGACATTTATGGACGGGAGCGCCTGAACAGTATTCTGACAAAACATCCGGAGATCGAGCGCAGGCACATAAAACTGTGGGCCAGTTCCGCTGGCGTTTTCGACTCGATCATTAACGCGGGCACGCACGTTGTCTCTCGCGAGGAGATCGAACGGACCATCGCAGCAGCAAAGCTTTATGTCCGAAATACGAGTTTTGATGAAGCACTGGAAATTCTAAAAAAACAGCGGGTCTGCATCATTTCCGGGCAACCTGGAATTGGCAAGACAACGCTGGCCCGTATGTTGTTGCTCTACTTTTACGAGAAGGGACACGACTTAGTCAAAATCGAAAGCGACATATCCGAAGCGCGCGCAGTTAGTTATCACAACAAGCCGAGGTTTTTCTACTACGACGATTTTCTTGGACAAACTGCGCAGGCTGACAAACTGAACACAAACGAAGATCAGAAGTTGTTGGACTTCATGGCCAGCATTCGCGATTCGAAGGACTCAGTATTTGTCCTGACAACCCGTGAATACATTCTGAACCAGGCGAAACTTTACTATGAAAAACTGGCCCGTGAGAAGTTCGACCATCGCACATGCGTCCTTGACCTATCAAAATACTCGCGGCGCATTCGGGCACAGATTCTCTACAACCGTCTTCATTTTTCAAGTCTTCCACGTCAGCGCCTAGAAAGCCTCGTGGCCAAACGCGGCTATGTCCGGATCAATGTGCAAGATTTAGAATTGCTCATTCGACGACCGATTTTGTGACGGCACTAAGGGAGCTTGATGGGACTTTCGTGGCAACGCGAAAAATTCAAGGCTTCGTGTTGGTTCGCTTCCAGAATCCGCCTATTCTGGATTTTATGCAGTCCCTTTTGTTGGCGGGCGAGCAGCTATCTGAAATTATCGAATCCCTTGTGTTCTTTGAACAGTCACAATGGTTCATGACGACGCTAATCGATGACCGACCCCGCGTGTCTATCACAGTGCTCTCTTCGCACGCTCATAAAGTTGTGGATGCCATGATGGCATTGATTGATGCAGTGAGTTGCACAGTCCATGTAAGCGGTGATCACCCTTCGCATCGTGTGTTGCCGCAATGCGCGAATCCGGCAGGGCGATTGGCCAGTGTGGCATTGGCAGTTGCTAGCCAAAGCGAACGCAATGATGCCGCATGGATTGAAGCTCGGTTATCCGAACTAAGCGCTAGAGTAGAAGCAGGCACTATCTCGCCATCCATTTTTGATGGGCCGCTTAGGGAGTTGGCGAATGTCGGTTGTCTATCTTCAGATTCTGGCAAGCATCTGGTATCGGCCATAAAGCAGCGCGTTTTGACAGACCTCGATGAACTTGATGGATTTGAGGCATTAGGGAACTTGATCAGCGCCGTGCCTAATTCCTTAGTGGGCGCAGAGCTGGAATCTGCTCGCCAGGTTTACGCTAAGTTTGCTGAACGTTTCGTAGAAGATTGCGACAGCGACAACCCAGACGAGATCCGCAGTGACGCCGCGCGTATTGGCAATGTCGGAGAAATTCTCGGCGTGGATACGGATACTGAGCAAACGACGC
Organism: Candidatus Accumulibacter meliphilus; assembly: GCF_036625345.1. Taxonomy (NCBI): domain Bacteria; kingdom Pseudomonadati; phylum Pseudomonadota; class Betaproteobacteria; genus Candidatus Accumulibacter; species Candidatus Accumulibacter meliphilus. The sequence goes on from NZ_JAZKTZ010000005.1 coordinate 271,476, forward strand.
TTCGAGATTTCGCCAGTGAAATTGAAAGTGAAAACGAGAAACCGTGGGAAGACGATGATGAACGACACTGGGGGGGAAATGCTGAAGAGTGTTTGGATAGAGAACTCGATTCGATGTTTTGCACCCTAAAAGACTAGGGTTAATTAGTGTCATACGCCTACTCCGAAGACCAACTCGTAGAGCAACCTGCCATCGCGCTGTTCGCCACGCTCGGCTGGCAGACGGTGTCAGCGCAAGAAGAAATCTTCGGCGAGGGCGGCACACTGGGGCGCGAAACCAAGGGCGAAGTGGTATTGGCCGAACGCCTGAAAGCGGCGTTGAGCAAATTCAACCCGATACTGCCGCCGGAGGCGATCAGCAACGCCGTCGATGAACTGACACGCGACCGTTCAGCGATGAGCCTGGAGGCGGCCAACCGCGAGGTCTATCGGCTACTCAAGGAAGGCATCACGGTGTCGGTGCCCGACCGCGAACATGGCGGGCAAAAAACCGAACGCCTGCGCGTGGTCGATTGGGAGCAACCGGAGAACAACAATTTCGTGCTCGTCAGCCAGTTGACCGTGACCGGGCCGCTCTACACCTGCCGGCCTGATCTGGTGGGTTTCGTCAATGGCCTGCCCTGGGTGGTGATCGAACTCAAGAAACCCGGCGTGCCGGCGCGCGCGGCTTTCGACGAGAACCTCACCCACTACAAGCAGCAGATTCCGGCGCTGTTCTGGAGCAACGCGCTACTCATCGCCTGCAACGGCACCGAAAGCCGCGTCGGCTCGCTCACCGCCGACTGGGGCCGCTGGGTGGAGTGGAAGCGCATCGAGTGCGAGGATGAGCCGCGCCGGGTGTCGCTGGAAGTGATGCTGCGCGGTACCTGCGAGCCAACCCGCCTGCTCGATCTGGTCGAGAACTTCACGCTGTTTTCCGAGCACAAGTCCGGCCTGGTCAAGACTCTCGCGCAGAACCACCAGTTCCTCGGTGTCAATAACGCCATTGCCTCGATGCTCGAAGCGCGCAAGCTGGGACACGGACGTGGCGGCGTGTTCTGGCAGACGCAGGGCAGCGGCAAGAGCTTTTCGATGGTGTTCTTCGCGCAGAAGGTGCTGCGCAAGCTGGCCGGCAACTGGACATTTGTGGTCGTCACTGACCGTGTCGAACTGGACGAGCAGATCGCCAAGAACTTCAAGACCACCGGCGCGGTGAGTGAGGCCGAGGGCGATCAATGCCACGCCGCCAGCGGCGCGCACCTGCGCGAACTCTTGCTCGGCAACCACCGTTACGTCTTCACGCTGGTACACAAGTTCCAGACACCCGAACTGCTGTGCGACCGCTCCGACGTCATCGTGCTGACCGACGAAGCGCACCGCAGCCAATATGACACGCTGGCGCTGAACATGCGCGCCGCGCTGCCCAGGGCGATGTTTCTGGCCTTTACCGGCACGCCGCTGATTGCCGGCGAGGAGCGCACCAAGGAAGTCTTCGGGGATTACGTCTCGATCTACGACTTCCAGCAGTCCATCGAAGACGGTGCCACCGTGCCGCTGTTCTACGAGAACCGCACGCCGGAATTGCAGCTCGTCAATCCCGACCTGAACGAAGACATCTACCGGCTGATCGAGGATACCGACCTCGACGCGGATCAGGATGTCGCGGCCAACCTGAAACTGGTCGCCACCGGCGGACATGAAACTGGATTTTCTTGGGTTTCTTGATGTTCTTCGAGGGCTTGATCTAGAGCTGGTTTTTCTTCGCTGCTTGGGTCTTCTTTGGTTTTCTTTCCAGATCGTGTAGTAGCCCGTCCTGTGATGAGGCAGGAGGGGACGCGAGATGGACAGAGAGAAGCAGGACCCCTGCGTGAATTGCGGTCAGGCGTTTGTGCCGGACAGGCGTAACGCGCGGCATCAGCGTTATTGCGGGTCCGCGGCGTGCAAGGCAGCGAGCAAGCGGGCCAGCCAGGCGAAATGGCTCGCCAAGAACCTCGACTATCATCGCGGACCAGAAGCCGTGGCGCGGGTCAAGGCCTGGCGACAGGAGCATCCTGGATACAGCCACCGTAAGCCGGCACCGCTGATCGAGTCCGCGATACAAGACACCTTGCTGTTCGAGCCCGACGCCTCGGCGCCCCTGCCAGCCGAGGCCTCGCTGCCCCTGAAGAAATCTTGTAACGCTTCCACGACGGAACTGGCGCCACCGTTACAAGATTTCTTGAACGCCCAACCCACTGTTCTTATTGGCTTAATCGCCCATATCTGGGGCAGCACGTTACAAGATGACATCGCCTCGGCCGTGACCCGGCTGCTACAACTGGGACAGGACATTCGAGGAGGCTCGTATGAACAGTCCGACGAAGCGACTATTGAATCCGCAACGTCAGCGGCAGGTGCCCGCGCACTTCAGCTGGCTCGATCATCGGCTGGTGCGGGAACACTACATCGAGAAGGCTGACGTTGGCGCCTGGGCGCTGTACCTGTTTCTCGTCACCGTCGCTGATGCCTGCGGTCTTTCCTACTACAGCGAGGCCAGCCTCTGTCGGCGTCTGCAGATGGATGCCGGTCGCCTGGCCCGCGCCCGCCGGGATTTGATCGCCCTCGACCTGATCGCCTACGATCCACCTTTGTACCAGGTCCTGAGCGTGCCCGAGTACGTGCCGGTCGACACCCGTCTGGCGCGGCTGCGCGCTGTTCTGGAGGGCCGGCCATGATCGACTATGCCACGTGGTGCGCCATTCGCGAGGGGGTGGCCAGTCATCTGACGGCCCCCCAACTTGCCGATAGCCTGGACCTGGACGTCAAGACCGTCCGCCACTGGATGGACCGCCCGTATGCGCCGCGGGCGCCCGTGCCGCGAACCAGCAAGCTCGATCCCTACAAGGGGCGCATCGTCGGCTGGCTCGATGCGCATCCGCTCACCGCCCAGCAGGTGTTTCAACGCCTGCGGGATGCTGGCTACGAGGGCGGCATCAGCATCGTCAAGGACTACGTCCACAAGATCCGCCCGCCCCGGCGCGAAGCCTTCCTGACCCTGGCCTTCGCCCCGGGAGAAGCGGCCCAGGTCGACTGGGGAGAATACGGCACGATCTGTGTGGGCAACACCCGCCGCCGCCTTTCCTTCTTCGTCATGGTGCTGGCCTGGAGCCGGAAGATGTACGTCGAGTTCACGCTCTCGCAAACGATGGAGCAGTTTCTGGCGGCACACATCAACGCCTTTGCTGCCCTGGGGGTGTCGCGCAAGGTCATGGTCGATAATCTGCGCAGTGCGGTCTTGCGTCATGTGCGTGGCGAACCGGTGCAGTTCAATCCCCGCTATCTCGATTTCGCCCGCCATTACGGCTTCGAAATCGTCGCCTGTGCGCCGAGAAAAGGAAATGAGAAGGACTGTGCTGCATATTGCACCTCATGCGGTATGTGCGGGGAAACTTCCCTCGCGGGTGGTTGATTTTCCTGTGGTTTTGCCTTGATGTTGATGCTTGATCGGCGTGTCAGGACCAGGCGGTTCGAAGAGGTAGCCGCCCCTGTCGTCATACCTGTGCGCTTTGAGCAGGCCGGCGCGGCGCCAATATTTGAGGGTTTCCGAACAGACGTTGAGACGCTGCGCCATTTCATGCACGGTTAGCAGGTCACGCGTTAGCAGCCGATCATGGCGACTGGGGAGCGCATAGTCGATTCGGATGTAACGAACCATCAGGCGGTGGAAGGGTTTGCCCTCGCCCGAGAGCAAGCCCTGGCGGTTGAGCAAGGCGGCGATTTCACCGTCGGTATGATCTTCCAGGAGTCGGTCAATCTCGGCCACCACCTTGGCCGGAGTCTGGCGCAGCAGCCAGGCCGGCTTGGGCAGGGGAAGGTGTAGCGTGTGCGTCGCACCGCCGTGAAAGCGCACTTGCGCCCGGACCTCGGTTTCCTTGAGCAAGGTGACATCGGCAATCAGCAGCCGAACTATGCGTTTGCGCTCCCGGTCAGCCGTATGAGGATCGTTCCACAGGCGCGGGAAGTCTTTCGCCAACGCCAGGATGGCGGCGCGCTGCTGATCGTCGAGCCCGGTCTCGCTCTCGCGCTGTTTGTCGTAGTGCTCCTGGGCCGCCGTCTGCTTGCGCAGCGCCTGGTTCCACTCCGCTTCCAGCGAATCGGCAACCAGGCGGTTGTCGGGATCGCAGCGCATATAACGGCGGCGTGCCAGGTCGGACTCGTAGCGCGCCCGTTCAACCGCTTGACGGCGCAAGCGGTCGCTTTCCTCGGAGCGACTCTCCAGTTCCTTCTGCACGGCCAGCGCCACCTCCAGGGTGACCGGGGTCACCGCTTCCACCAGCAAGCGACCGATGGCCGCGTCGAGTTCGCCGCCCACGATCTGCTGGCATAGGGGTTCGGCATGCTCGACACCGTGGCGCTGACAGAGATAATCCGGCACGCGCCGTGCGCCCTGCAAGTGATAGCGCACGGTCATGCGATCACCACATTTGGTGCAGATCACCAGCCCCTTGTCAGCGGCATTCCGAAAGTCCGTTAATGCTGGCAGTTTGAAAGTCGTGAATTTTCTTCGTCGATCTTCTTCGACGGCTTTCATCTGAAGGGTTTCCTGGCTCTTCTTCCTCGCTCTTCGCTCTTCTTCGTTCTTCGCTTTTCCCCTTGTCAATTTGCGGCACATCAAGGCCAGCGAATCGCGGCGTAATGCGGCCAGCAGAAGTGGCTGTTTTAGCGGCTTCGGACGGGTCGGTTTTACGCCGTTTTCTGTCTTCTTGCAAACGTGGTAAGTGGCGACCGGAAGGGTGTCCAGGGGACCGTGGAATAAATGCCGGCTTTTTGGCGTTTATGCCGCGAAAGCCCCTTGACACCCTGGAGGTCGCAGACGCCGACGGCAGTTGTCGGGGATGTGTTTTTCATCCCCGGCGGCTGCCTCACGGCGAGTGCGGGGTCTGGGGCAGCGCCCCAGGGTTTGTTCGCCGCTGAGGTGCTAACGCGCGGCCGGGAGAGGCTTGGATGGGTCCCTGCCCGGCGAAGCCCGAACCGGCGACGTTGCTTCCGGCAAGGCCCGCGGTTTGCGCCGGGTCTCGCCGTCGAGAACGATCTGATACGCGCGGTCGCGCAGACGGTCGAGGGTTGCCGCGCCCATCAACTTGTTGGGAAACGCCGCGCCCCACTCGTCGAAGTGCAAATTGCTGGTCAACAAGGTGGTCGTGCGCTCATAACGGGCGTCAATCAGGTCATGGAAATCCTCATCCTGCGGCGAGCGCATGGGGCGTAGCCCGAAGTCATCGATCGCCAGCACATCGACCCGTGCCAGCTGGCGCAGCTTGCGCTCAAAAGAGTCGGTCGCCCGCGCCGCATGAAGCTGGGCCAGCAGCTTGGCGTGCGAGATGAACAGCACCTCATGGCCGGCGCGCAGTGCGCAATGGCAGAGCGACTGGACCAGGTGAGACTTGCCCGTACCGGTCGGGCCGGCGATCAGAACCGGTGCATGTTCGAAGACGAAACGACAGGTCGCCAACTCGGCAATCAGCGCGTGATTGACCGACGGACTGTGGCTGCAATCGAAACGTTCCAGCGTCTTGTCGCCGACCACCTGCGCCTTGCGCAGACGCTGGGCAAACTGGCGCTGATCACGACGGGCGACTTCGTCCTCGACCAGCAGCGCCAGGAAGTCGGTGTAAGCCAGCTTGGCCTCGATCGCCTGACGGTTTCTCGCTTCGAGCGAGTCGAGGATGCCGGACAGGCGCAGTTGCTTGAGCAGGGGTTCAAGTGGGAGCATGGGATTCATGAGAGGATTCCAGATAGATAATGGATGAGCAAGGAGCGGCACGTCGTGCGGCGGCTCAATGCAACAGATCGGAGGATTGGCGGCGGAAGTAGCCGCCACTCAGATAGGGCGCTTCCAGCGTCGGCGCATTGATCAACTCGGGCTGCTGGTCGAGTCCGGTCTTGAGAATTTGCTTAATCGTGCGATAGCTCGGCGTCCCAAAGTTCAGCGCGCGGTTACACGCCGCGTCGAGTCGACCGCGACCGAACTGATCGGCCAGTCGCAGCAATCCCTGAACGGCGCGCAGCTGGTCGAGCACACGCTTGGCGAACAGGCTCTCGACGACCGCCCGGCAGGCCGGCCCAACTGCCGTGGCCTGGATCAAGCACCACTGTGGATCGCGCATGAAGTACGTCTGGGCGTCAGGGGGCAGATGATCCTGGACGGTCGACCGCGTCCCCGCTTTGAAGAGGCGTGGATGGATCGCCACCAGCTCGTGCTCATGGTAGATGCGCAAGGCATCCGGCGTGATCTCCAACCACAGTGTCTGGTGGATCAGGCGAAACGGCGCCGAGTAGTGGCAGTACGCATGCTGGACGTGGCAGTTGCCGTGCAGCTTGGCCTTGGCCCAGGTCGGGCACGTCGGCGCGACGGCGGGTAGCGGCTGCAGCAGCGCCTGCTCGGTTTCGTTGAAGCGCATGAGCGGCCGCTCGCGCGTACTGCCGTGCAGGCGATTGCCCGCTTCGCTCTGAACCCATTCCTGCAATTGCGCATTCGCGTGCGCCAGGCCATGGAACTCGCGTAGCGGCATGAAGTTGCCCTTGACATATTTCACGCCCGACTCCACGCGACCCTTTTTGGCCGGGTCGGCGACCGGACAGGGGTCAATTACAAAGGCATAGCCGAGGGCGAGTTCGGCGTAGGCACGCTGCACCGTCGGCTCGTAGTAGCAGGCGCGCGTGATCGCGCACTTCGGGTTGTCGATCCGGACCTTGGGCGGGACGCCGTTGAACCACTCGAAGGCGTGCCGGTGGCAGGCGAGCCAGGTTTCGACGCTCTGGTTGCGCACCACTTCAGCATACGGGTGCCGGCTCCACGACAAAGTCATGACAAAGAACCAGCTCTTGAACACCTCGCCGGAATGTCGGTCGGTGATCAGCGGTCCCGAACCGAAGTCGACCTGTGCCTGTTCGCCGACGGCAAAGTCGAGCATCACGGTGGCCACGGGGGTGCGGGCGGCTTCGCTGCGCAGGAAGCGATAGACGGCATGCACGCTGCCGCCGTAGCCGTACTGGCGGGCCAGTGCCTGGCGGATGCTGCTCACGGCAATGCCCTGACGATGCCACTCGATAACTTTCTCGCGAAAGGGCTCCACAGTGGACAGGTGGCTCGCGTTCTTGACCGCCCCGCCGCCCGCCGCCTGGTAGTAGCGCGCGATCGTCGCGTCATCCGGCAGCGGGCTCGTCGCCTCCAGCCAGTTCTGCGCGGCGGCGATCTCTCGCACGCGCGCGACCGTGTCGCGCCCGACCTGCTGCGCTCGAGCAACCGCCCGATTGCTCTCGCCAAGTCGCAGGCGTTGAATCATTTGTCGTATTTCGTACATTTCGAACTTCCTGTTAGCCATTGCGCCTGCCCCCGGCAAAATTGCCAGAGGTTACGCAATTGGAAGTCCGAAACCAGCTCTACTTGCCTTCGGCCTTATTGCGCCGCGATTGCTCTGGCCTCATTGCGCCGCGAGTCCAGTGGCCTCATTACGCCGCCACCGAAATGGCCTTATAGGGGCGCGAATTAACAGATCGCCTATCAACGCCCGCTCTACCAAGTCCTGGCGCTGGATTCTGCCCGCTGCGCCGAAGCACGCGAACTCGCGGCGGACGAGATCGACATCCGAATCAGTCAGCTGCGTGCCGCCCTGGGACGAACGCCATTATCAGCTACGAGACCTACTGCAAGATCAAGGATCACCACGATCGGCAGCAGCTGACCATCGCCCAGACCGCCCGCGCCCTCGATCTGGATGCGGACACGGTGGCGAAGTGGGTCGGCTGCGCGCAGTTTCATGCGCGCCAGTCACCGCCGCGCAGCAGTCGCCTCGACCCTTTCAAGGCGCGCATCGTTCGCCTGCTGGAAAGCCACCCCTACAGCGCGCAGCAGATCTTCCAGCGCCTGCGCGAGGAAGGCTTCGCGGGCGGCTACGGCATCGTCAAGATGTATGTGCGCAAGGTCCGGCCAGTGCGCCGGCCTGCCTTTCTCAAGCTCTCCTTTGCCCCCGGAGAATGCGCCCAGGTCGATTGGGGCGAATACGGCAGCATCGGTGTGGGTTCGACACGGCGGCGACTGTCCTTCTTCGTCATGGTGCTCTGCCATAGCCGCCTGATGTATGTCGAGTTCACCGTGTCGCAAACCATGGAGCATTTCCTCGCTGCTCATGAGCACGCCTTCGCGGCCTTCCGGGGTTGTCCAGCTCGCTTGATGATCGACAACTTGAAGTCGGCGGTGCTCGCCCGCGTCGTCGGCAAAGCGCCGCTGTTCAATCCCCGCTATGTGGATTTCGCTCGCCATTGGGGGTTCGAGATCTCGGCGCGCAACGTCGGGCAGGGTCACGAGTATGGTGTGGTCAAAAATATGTGCTGCTCGATAGCAATCTTGGCCAAGGCAATGTCATTACGGAAATCGAACAGCACATAGTATTCGGCTACAAGGTGCGGAGGAATGCCATCAGGTCGGGCTGGTCGCGCCAATGCTTTTGTTCTCCCGCATCGCTTTCTACTTCACATGCCGCCAGCGCCCGCGCCTTTGTTTCCAGATTGATCTCGGCGCAGATATTGGTTGTTGTCAGCGAAACGTGTCCAAGCCAGCCGCGTATCGTGTTGATGTCGATTCCGGCCTGAAGCAGCAGCGAGGCAGTCGTGTGGCGTATGACGTGCGGGTGAACATTCTTGCCAGCCATTGACGGCGCCATGGTGCAAGCGCGAGCAGCGCAGCGCTTGACCAGCGCATGGATGCCGGAGCGCGTCATAGTCTGGTGGAAACGGTTGAGGAACACCGGTTCGGGTGTGGTCCTTCCTTCGGTTTGCGAACGCAACTCGTCGAGCGTGGATTGCCAGAGGGGGCAGCGGCGTTGTCTGTTCCCTTTACCGGTAATGCTGACTGATCGCGTGTGCCAGTCGACGTCGCCGATCCTGAGCTGAGCTGCTTCGCTTGCGCGCGCGCCGGAGTTAAACATGAACAATAGCAACGCATGTTCTCGGCGCCCTTGCGCAGTAGGCACGTCGGATGCGGCGAGGAGAGCATCCATTTCCGGTTTGTTGAGATAGCTGATCTGCGGGTGGCTGGTTCTCTTGATGGGAATCAAGTGGATCTGCGCTCACCAAGCGACGTATTCCGGTGCATGTTCGCCGATGAAACGGGCAAGGGCATGAATGCCGCCGAGCCGCTGGTTGCGTGTGCTGACCGCGCAGTGCCGTTGTTCTTCCATGTGCGTCAGAAACAGACGCACCATTTGCGGGGAGAGATCGTCCACCGTCAGACGGTCGATCCGCTTGTCGACCTTGGTGGCCAGATAAGGCAGCAACAGGAGGAGCATGTCGCGGTAGCTTTTCTGGGTATTGATGGCAAGGTTGCGTTCGGCCACCAGATGTTCGATCAGGAATCGCCGGATCCAGGGACCCAGCATGGATGATTTATTCATGATGCTTCTCCAATGCGTAAGTTTCGAAACGCTTGCTCGCTTCGTTTAACAGATCGGGCGTCAGTGTAAGGTAGCGCTGGGTGGCCGCTAGATCGATGTGGCCAAGATAGGTGGAGAGTTGTGGCAATAACAGCTGCAAATCCGCGCCGCTGCGATACCAAGCGATCAAGCGGTGCACAGTTCCCGCATGGCGAAGGTCATGCAATCTGGGCTGGCAGGCTGGGCCACCCTCGCGCCGGACATTTGCCAGGATGCGCAGTCGCTGAAACGCGCGTTGGACAGCCGATTGGTTTAATGGACGACCATCGCGGAAGCAAAAAAATGGCGTGTTGGGTTCGTTGTCGAATGCCTGGTTGCGTTGCCGGGTGTATCGTTGCATCGCGCCGTTCAGGTCTGCTCCAAGCGGGATCAGCCTCGACTTGTAGAATTTGCTCTCCCGGATACACAGAACGGCGCCTTCGAGGTCAACGTCTTGCATGGTCAGCCGTAAGGCTTCGCCATGCCGAAGGCACGCGCCGTACAAGATCAATACCGACAGAAACGTTGGTAGCCCATCCTTGTCCTTCGGCGTACCGGAAGAAATTGCGAAGCGTGCTCGCAAGTGCGTGCAACGATGTCCTGGCCCAGCCGTGCTTGCCCTGATACGCCAGATAGGCATCGATATCGTGAATGGTGATGGTATCGAGCGTCGTGTCGGGATGCCAGACCGTCGACAGAAAGTTGACGATCTCGCCGCGGCAGTTTGTAATCGTGACAGGTGAAAGTCCCCGCTGATCATGCATGAAATCGGCATAGTGATCAATATAGCGGGTGAACGGTTTCTGCTTGGGTTGATGTTCCTTCAGCAGTCCCAGGAAGCGCAACCAGGCCGTGGCCGTATGTATGAACAACCGGCGCGAGCTCTGGGAATCGTTCGTTCGTCCGCTTCGAGTGAGACGAACCCGATGGTCGACCGCAAAAGCGATTTCCTCGTGCGTTATTGGCCCCGGCCGGCACAAATCCATGCTCTTTGAAAAAACTAGCAGAATCCAGGCGATCTTCCGGATCGACATGGGCGGATATCCCTGTTCCTGACAATGCAAGAGGAAGCGCTTCCTCGATTCCAGGCAGGGAGCCAAATTGTGGGCTGCAAGAACATGCGGCTGTGTAAAGAGAGTCTCAAACATGATATTCCCCAATTGATGAACGGTGGAATACCAGTATTGGCCTAAAATTATGTCGTGGTAAAAATCTCAAATCGAGCGGTAACGCAGGGCAATTGAGATCCACCACGACATATTTTTGACCACACCATACTCGTGATTATGGGCTCAAGCCCATAATCACGAAAAAGGCCGCGTTGAAAACGGTGTCGGTTACGTGAAGAAGAATTTCCTGAATGGCCTGGAGCTTCTCGACTTCAGCGCGGTAAACCCGGCTGCCGAGCTGTGGCTGGCGAGCATCGCCAATGTGCGCATCCATGGGGAAACGCACCAGCGCCCCGTCGATTTGTTCAAGGACGAGCAGCCGCATCTGCGCGGACTCAATCCGATGCCTTACGACATCGGTCGCGTGCAGAGCCAGCGCGCTTCGAAGCAGTTCCGTGTGGCGCTCGATACCAATCACTATTCGGTGCCCGCGGAGTTTGCGAGTCAGCGGGTGACGCTGAAGGCGTATCCGGATCGGGTGTGCATTTACCACCAGGACAAGCTCATCGCCCGCCACGTCCGCAGCTACGATCGGCGCCAGGATATCGAGGACCCCGACCACCCGAAGGCGCTGCTCGCGCAGCGGCACAATGCTCGTGAGCAGCGCTTGCTGGTGCAGTTCCTGGGTCTGTCGCGACACGCACAGGCCTATCTTGAGGGCATCGAGCAACGCCGCGTGAACCCGCGCCATCATCTGCGCAAGATCGTCGCCTTGAGCGAGAGCTACGGCGCGGACGCTGTCGACCGGGCGATCCAGGACGGCATCGCCTTTGCTGCCTATAGCTGCGAGTACGTCGCCAATATCCTGGAGATGCGAGCACGCGAAACCCCTGCAGTCAGTGCGCTCCATCTCACCCGCCGCCAGGATCTCCTGGAAATCGAGATCACCGCCGCCGATCTCTCACTTTACGAGGGGCATGGCCATGCGCACTGAACGTTCCGGCAGCCCGGCAAGCGAGACCTTACGCGTCCAGCTGGCGAGTCTCAAACTGTCGCATCTGGGCGCGCACTTTGAATCCCTGGCGCAGCAAGCGGGTGCCGAGCAGTGGTCACACGTGGACTATCTGGCGCGCCTGATCGAAGGGGAGGCGCAGGCGCGTGAAGATCGCAGCATCCAGCGACGAATCGGGCTGGCTCGATTGCCGGTGCTCAAGACGCTCGATCAGTTCCAGTGGAGTTGGCCGACGAAGATCAACCGGCCGCAGATCCAGAATCTCTTTCGCCTGCGTTTCATTGAGGAGAAGGGCAATGTGATCTTCATGGCCAATGTCGGCCTGGGCAACAGCCATCTCAGTATTGCCTTGGCACACGCTGCCTGTCTGCGGGGCTACCCGGTGCCGTTTACCACGGCGGTCGATATCATCCAACTCGCTGTCTGCCGCGCAGGCGCAGGGCAGCTTGAAGCGCGAGCTGCGCAAGTATCTTCAGCCGCGACTGCTGGTTGTCGACGAGCTTGGCTATCTGCCGATCGACAAGCATGGTGCCGATCTGCTCTTCCAGGTGATCAGCGAACGCTATGAGCGCGGCGCCTTGGTCATCACGACCAATCTTGCCTACAAGCACTGGGCGGAAATCTTCAACCACGACAGCACGCTGACCTCGGCGCTCCTCGACCGACTGCTCCACCATGCAGAAACGATCATCATCGAGGGCAAGAGCTATCGCATGAAGGACCCGATCGAGGCATGACTGGCGCTGCTTTCCCGTCGATTGGCGCGGAACCGTCGCTCGCCGACCCCAATCCGGGCGGTGTTACGCGGTAACGGGCGAGCGCTCATGGCGACGACTTCGGCAGAAAGACAACGGGCCTATCGCGCCAGGCAATCCTGCGCCGGCGAGAACGGCGAACGCCGTTTGCAGACCTGGGTCTCGACCGCAGCGGCCCTCGCCCTCGGTCGCTTGGCACGCCACGCCGGGATGACTCGACCGACCTTCCTCGAAAAACTCGTTCTCGACGCCGATCAGGTCATCACACGGGCGATGAGCGACGAGACCTTCGATAAGTACCTCGCGTTACCGCGTAACAAACGGTAGTTCGCCCCTCTTTGGCCAGATCCACCGTGCCGAAACCCCCGCATCAAAACCCCGATCTATCGCTCGAACGACCGCACTGAACCGCCAATTGCCGCTCTCACGGCCACTCCTCACGCCCGAATTTCAACTGCCCAATTTCACCGAAATTCACGCTGACGCGCACAACAAAGCCCCCGACGGTTGGCTGTCGGGGGCTTTGTCAATGGGGAGCCTGGCGGTGACCTACTTTCACACATGAAGTATGCACTATCATCGGCGTACCTTCGTTTCACGGTCCTGTTCGGGATGGGAAGGGGTGGGTCCAAAGGGCTATTGCCGCCAAGCATAACTGTTTCGCACACCGCGGTTGGCGGGGTACGCAAAATGGGAAGAAGGTTTTTGTGCAGCGTTGTGATTGCGCTTCGTTTCTGAGTTGCTGCTTAAGGTTATAGGATCAAGCCTCACGGGCAATTAGTACTGGTTAGCTTAACGCATTACTGCGCTTCCACACCCAGCCTATCAACGTGGTGGTCTACCACGACCCTTCAGGGGGATCAAGTCCCCAGGGAAATCTTATCTCAAGGCGAGTTTCACGCTTAGATGCTTTCAGCGTTTATCTCTTCCGAACTTAGCTACCCGGCAATACGACTGGCGTCATAACCGGTACACCAGAGGTTCGTCCACTCCGGTCCTCTCGTACTAGGAGCAGCCCCCTTCAAATTTCCAGCGCCCACGGCAGATAGGGACCAAACTGTCTCACGACGTTTTAAACCCAGCTCACGTACCACTTTAAATGGCGAACAGCCATACCCTTGGGACCGACTACAGCCCCAGGATGTGATGAGCCGACATCGAGGTGCCAAACACCGCCGTCGATATGAACTCTTGGGCGGTATTAGCCTGTTATCCCCAGAGTACCTTTTATCCGTTGAGCGATGGCCCTTCCATACAGAACCACCGGATCACTATGACCTACTTTCGTACCTGCTCGACGTGTGTGTCTCGCAGTCAAGCACGCTTATGCCATTGCACTATCAGCACGATGTCCGACCGTACCTAGCGTACCTTCGTACTCCTCCGTTACACTTTAGGAGGAGACCGCCCCAGTCAAACTGCCTACCATGCACGGTCCCAGACCCGGATTCACGGGCCATGGTTAGAACCTCAAACAAACCAGGGTGGTATTTCAAGGTTGGCTCCACCAGAACTAGCGTCCCAGTTTCACAGCCTCCCACCTATCCTACACAGATTGGTTCAAAGTCCAATGCAAAGCTACAGTAAAGGTTCATGGGGTCTTTCCGTCTAACCGCGGGGAGATTGCATCTTCACAATCATTTCAACTTCGCTGAGTCTCAGGAGGAGACAGTGTGGCCATCGTTACGCCATTCGTGCAGGTCGGAACTTACCCGACAAGGAATTTCGCTACCTTAGGACCGTTATAGTTACGGCCGCCGTTTACCGGGGCTTCGATCAAGAGCTTGCACCCCATCACTTAACCTTCCGGCACCGGGCAGGCGTCACACCCTATACGTCCACTTTCGTGTTTGCAGAGTGCTGTGTTTTTATTAAACAGTCGCAGCCACCATTTCACTGCAACCCTTTCAGCCTACACCCGCGAGGGGCTTCAACTTATCAGGGCGCACCTTATCCCGAAGTTACGGTGCTAATTTGCCGAGTTCCTTCTCCTGAGTTCTCTCAAGCGCCTTAGAATTCTCATCCTGCCCACCTGTGTCGGTTTGCGGTACGGTCTCTCTGTAACTGAAGCTTAGAGGCTTTTCTTGGAAGCATGGTATCAATCACTTCGCGGTCAAAGACCACTCGTTATCACGCCTCAGAATTGATCTTCCGGATTTGCCTAAAAGACCTTCCTACACGCTTGAACCGGGACGTCCAACACCCGGCTGACCTAACCTTCTCCGTCCCCCCATCGCATTACAAAGAGGTACAGGAATATTAACCTGTTTCCCATCGACTACGCTTTTCAGCCTCGCCTTAGGGGCCGACTCACCCTGCGCCGATGAACGTTGCGCAGGAAACCTTGGGCTTTCGGCGAGGGAGCTTTTCACTCCCTTTATCGCTACTCATGTCAGCATTCGCACTTCTGATACCTCCAGCATCCTTCTCAAGACACCTTCAACGGCTTACAGAACGCTCTCCTACCATATCCTTACGGATATCCGCGATTTCGGTGCATAGTTTGAGCCCCGTTATATCTTCCGCGCAGGACGACTCGACCAGTGAGCTATTACGCTTTCTTTAAAGGATGGCTGCTTCTAAGCCAACCTCCTGGCTGTCTAAGCCTTCCCACCTCGTTTCCCACTTAACTATGGCTTGGGGACCTTAATCGGCGGTCTGGGTTGTTTCCCTCTTGACACCGGACGTTAGCACCCGATGTCTGTCTCCCAAGCTCGCACTCAACGGTATTCTGAGTTTGCAATGGTTTGGTAAGTCGCGATGACCCCCTAGCCATAACAGTGCTTTACCCCCGTCGGTGATACTTGAGGCACTACCTAAATAGTTTTCGGAGAGAACCAGCTATTTCCAAGTTTGTTTAGCCTTTCACCCCTATCCACAGCTCATCCCCTAATTTTTCAACATTAGTGGGTTCGGACCTCCAGTGCGTGTTACCGCACCTTCATCCTGGCCATGGATAGATCACTTGGTTTCGGGTCTACGCCCAGCAACTAATCGCCCTTATCAGACTCGGTTTCCCTACGCCTCCCCTATTCGGTTAAGCTCGCTACTGAACGTAAGTCGCTGACCCATTATACAAAAGGTACGCAGTCACCCCACGAAGGGGCTCCCACTGTTTGTATGCATGCGGTTTCAGGATCTATTTCACTCCCCTCCCGGGGTTCTTTTCGCCTTTCCCTCACGGTACTGGTACGCTATCGGTCGATTACGAGTATTTAGCCTTGGAGGATGGTCCCCCCATGTTCAGACAGGATTTCTCGTGCCCCGCCCTACTTGTCGCAAACTTAGTACCACAATCATGTTTTCGCGTACGGGGCTTTCACCCACTACGGCTCCACTTTCCAGAGGCTTCCGCTAACACAACTGCTATCACTTGCAGGCTGTTCCCAGTTCGCTCGCCACTACTTTGGGAATCTCGGTTGATTTCTTTTCCTCCGGCTACTTAGATGTTTCAGTTCGCCGGGTTCGCTTCCTCACGCCTATATATTCAGCGTGGGATACTCCTTGCGGAGTGGGTTTCCCCATTCGGATATCTCTGGATCAAAGCTTCATTGCCAGCTCCCCAGAGCTTTTCGCAGGCTTGTACGTCCTTCATCGCCTGTAATCGCCAAGGCATCCACCACATGCACTTATTCACTTGATCCTATAACCTTAAGCTCTCTTGCGAGACCTCAAGCTACAGGCAACTTCTTGTGCTCTCCCAAATCAACAGGGAAATCGATGCAATCACAACCGTATCACCGGCCTCTCCACGCATCAAATCGACTGCGTTTAACCAGTGATACGAACCTTCTTCCATTTTGTTAAAGAGCACGAGCCCCGTAAGGGGTCAGGCCTGAAGACTCCTAAAACTCTTCAGGCCTGACATCTCACAAGTTGCGGGTGGTGGAGGATGACGGGATCGAACCGACGACCCCCTGCTTGCAAAGCAGGTGCTCTCCCAGCTGAGCTAATCCCCAATGTTCCGGGTGACCACACCTCCCAACATCCCGCCAGAAGGGCCTCAATGGTCTTGCTCACCGTTGCCTTCCGCCAGATACGCTGGTGGGTCTGGTTGGAATCGAACCAACGACCCTCGCCTTATCAAGACGATGCTCTAACCGACTGAGCTACAGACCCATCCGCTTGTGCCGCTTGTGACAACCGATAGGTTGTGAGCTCTCGATCCAGCTTTTCTCTAGAAAGGAGGTGATCCAGCCGCAGGTTCCCCTACGGCTACCTTGTTACGACTTCACCCCAGTCACGAACCCTGCCGTGGTAATCGCCCTCCTTGCGGTTAAGCTAACTACTTCTGGCAGAACCCGCTCCCATGGTGTGACGGGCGGTGTGTACAAGACCCGGGAACGTATTCACCGCGGCATGCTGATCCGCGATTACTAGCGATTCCGACTTCACGCAGTCGAGTTGCAGACTGCGATCCGGACTACGATCGGCTTTCTGAGATTGGCTCCCCCTCGCGGGTTGGCAACCCTCTGGACCGACCATTGTATGACGTGTGAAGCCCTACCCATAAGGGCCATGAGGACTTGACGTCATCCCCACCTTCCTCCGGTTTGTCACCGGCAGTCTCATTAAAGTGCCCAACTCAATGATGGCAATTAATGACAAGGGTTGCGCTCGTTGCGGGACTTAACCCAACATCTCACGACACGAGCTGACGACAGCCATGCAGCACCTGTGTTCAGGTTCTCTTGCGAGCACTCCCAAATCTCTCCAGGATTCCTGACATGTCAAGGGTAGGTAAGGTTTTTCGCGTTGCATCGAATTAATCCACATCATCCACCGCTTGTGCGGGTCCCCGTCAATTCCTTTGAGTTTTAGCCTTGCGGCCGTACTCCCCAGGCGGTCAACTTCACGCGTTAGCTACGGCACTAAAAGGTTTAACCCTCCCAACACCTAGTTGACATCGTTTAGGGCGTGGACTACCAGGGTATCTAATCCTGTTTGCTCCCCACGCTTTCGTGCATGAGCGTCAGTATTGGCCCAGGGGGCTGCCTTCGCCATCGGTGTTCCTCCACATCTCTACGCATTTCACTGCTACACGTGGAATTCCACCCCCCTCTGCCAAACTCCAGTCTTGCAGTCTCAAATGCAGTTCCCAGGTTGAGCCCGGGGATTTCACATCTGACTTACAAAACCGCCTGCGCACGCTTTACGCCCAGTAATTCCGATTAACGCTCGCACCCTACGTATTACCGCGGCTGCTGGCACGTAGTTAGCCGGTGCTTCTTATTCGGGTACCGTCATCTACTCAGGGTATTAACCCAAGCAATTTCTTCCCCGCCGAAAGAGCTTTACAACCCGAAGGCCTTCTTCACTCACGCGGCATGGCTGGATCAGGCTTCCGCCCATTGTCCAAAATTCCCCACTGCTGCCTCCCGTAGGAGTCTGGGCCGTGTCTCAGTCCCAGTGTGGCGGATCATCCTCTCAGACCCGCTACGGATCGTCGCCTTGGTAGGCCTTTACCCCACCAACTAGCTAATCCGACATCGGCCGCTCCCAGAGCGCAAGGTCTTGCGATCCCCTGCTTTCCTGCTCACAGAATATGCGGTATTAGCGTAACTTTCGCTACGTTATCCCCCACTCCAGGGCACGTTCCGATGTATTACTCACCCGTCCGCCACTCGCCACCAGGGTTGCCCCCGTGCTGCCGTTCGACTTGCATGTGTAAGGCATGCCGCCAGCGTTTAATCTGAGCCAGGATCAAACTCTTCAGTTCAAATCCTAAAACCCTCGCTCGACGTTCTTCCATCAGCCCAAGTTCCCCAGACCAACAGTCTTACTTCCGTGCGAGTTACTCCATCTTTTTGGCAATCCGCCTAAGCAGATCACCCCAGACCAAGAACCCACACCTATCGGTTGTCTCATTTTTAAAGAGCTGGCAGAACGACCATTTGGCCGAACCGCCGTGCTGCCTGAGCAGCGAGAGGGCGCATTATACAGTCGTTTCCGGCGGCGTCAACACTTGCTTCGTGAAACTCGCCAAACCCGCCAACAACTCTTTGCTACGGCCCCGAAAGGCCCCCTCAAACCGCGCCAATACGACATAAGAACTTGATTTCTAAAGTTTTTATTTGTCGTGTTCGGCAGCGAAGGGGCGAATTATACAGGCTCAAAAATGGGCGTCAACCCTCTACTCAAAACAATTCGTGAATCAATCACACACCACCCATCCACGCGACAGCAGGCTCAGGCGATGCTTACCCGCGCAAACTTGCGCTTGCCCACCTGCAGCACGTAGCTGCCCTGCGGCGCCAGGACGAGCTGCCTGTCGTCGACCCGGCAACCATCGACCTTGACGCCTCCCTGGTCGATCATGCGCAAGGCCTCGGAGGTACTGCCCGTCAGACCCGACTGCTTGAGGACCTGCGCGATGCTCAGCGCCGAGTCACTGCCTGACAAGCACAGCTCGGGAATGTCGTCGGGGATCGCACCGTGCCGGAAGCGTGCGTCGAAATCAGCAAGCGCCTGCACGGCAGCGGGAGCGCCATGAAAGCGCTCGACGATTTCCTGTGCCAGGAGAACTTTGGCGTCGCGCGGGTTGCGTCCGTCAAGCACGCTGCGCCTGAGCTCCTCGATCGCCTCGCTGGCGCGAAACGACAACAGCTCGAAGTAGCGCCACATCAGCTCGTCCGAGATTGACATCAGCTTGCCGAACATCTCGCCCGGCAGCTCGTTGATTCCGACGTAGTTGCCGAGGGACTTGGACATCTTGTTGACGCCGTCCAGGCCTTCGAGCAGGGGCATGGTCAAAATGACCTGTGGCGCCTGTCCGAAATGCTTCTGCAACTCCCGGCCTACCAGCAGGTTGAATTTCTGATCGGTGCCGCCAAGCTCGACGTCGGCCTTCATGGCCACCGAATCATAGCCCTGGCAAAGGGGATAGAGCAGTTCGTGAATGGCGATCGGCTGCCCACTGCGATAGCGTTTGGCAAAGTCGTCGCGTTCGAGCATGCGTGCGACGGTATGCAGCGCGGCCAGACGAATCATGCCGGAGGCACCAAATGGCTCGAACCAGGTGGAGTTGAAACAGACCTCGGTCTTTTCGGGATCGAGAATCTTGAACACCTGCTCCTGATAAGTCCTGGCGTTTTCGAGTATCTGCTCGCGTGATAGCGGTGGCCGCGTGATGTTCTTGCCCGTCGGATCACCGATCATGCCGGTGAAGTCGCCAATAAGGAACTGTACGTGGTGACCGAGATCCTGAAAATGGCGGAGCTTGTTGATCAGCACCGTGTGCCCGAGATGGAGATCGGGGGCGGTGGGATCGAAGCCGGCCTTGATCCGCAGGGGGCGGCCGCTTTTCAGCTTTTCGATCAGCTCGGTTTCAATCAACAACTCTTCGGACCCACGCTTGATCAGCGTGAGGTCGTGGTCAACAGCGCGCATGCAAACCTCTACGGTTTCTGCCCAGAGAGCTTCTGGAGAGAAGGGTTTTTTGCTAGACTGCAGCGGTTTTGTCGCCGACAGTATCAAGGAGAGCCGGATTTTAACGCATTCACACCCAAGGAACGACCGACAGCGTCGTCACCGCTGGGCAGCCGCCGCCATCGGTGGCGCCTCACTGCTCGGCATGGTCGCCGCATTCGCCATTGCCCCACCGGCCAAGGATCCTGGCGTCGAGCTGACGACAGTTATCCAGAAACTGCCGGCGCCAAGCATCACCCTGCTGGATACTGGCAAACCGGTATTTCTGCGCGAAGAGCGTGTTCGCCGCAGCGACACGATCGCCAGCCTGATGAGCCGCTTGGGCATCTACGACGGGGAAGCGCTACAGTTCATTCGCAGCAACCAGCAAGCACGCGATATGGCGCGGCACCTGCAAGCCGGCACTACCGTCAGCGCCGAGACGGGCGCCTGGGGCAACCTGCACAGCTTGTACTGTGGAGCTACCCGGCAAGGACGCAATGCTGGTCATCGAACGCAGCGGCGACGGCTTCGTCGCTCGTGAGCAGCCGCTGCAACTGGAGAGCCGCACGGTCATCAAGTCGGGCGAAATTCGCCACTCCTTGTTCGCCGCCACCGACGATGCCGACATTCCCGACGCCATCGCCATGCAAATGGTCGAGATTTTTGGCGGCGAGCTTGATTTCCATCGCGACCTGCGCAAGGGCGACCGCTTTTCGCTGGTGTACGAAAGCTTCACTGACCGCGGCCAGCCCGTGCGCAGCGGACGCATCCTGGCGGCCGAACTGGTCAATGACCAGACGGTCCTGCAGGCCTACTGGTTTCAGCCGGAACAGGGAGAGGGCGCTTATCACGCGGCCGACGGCAGCAGCCTGCGCAAGGCCTTTCTACGCTCGCCGATAGAATTTTCCCGCATCTCGTCGGGCTTTTCCGGCGCACGCTTGCATCCCATATTGCGCACCTGGCGAGCCCACAAGGGCGTGGACTACGCGGCACGCGCAGGGACCGGCGTGATTGCCGTTGCCGACGGTGTCGTCGAAACAGCGGCGCGCCAGAGTGGTTATGGAAAGTCTGATCGTGCTCAAGCATCAAGGCAGCTATTCAACGGCTTACGGCCACCTCCAGGGCTTCGCCAAGGGAATTCGCGAAGGAACGCGGGTGCGGCAGGGCGACACCATCGGCTACGTTGGCCAAACCGGCCTGGCGACCGGCCCGCATCTGCACTACGAGTTCCGGGTCAAGGAAGAGCCGGTCGACCCGCTGGCCATTGCCTTGCCCATTGCCATTCCACTCGACAAGGCGCATCTCGCCCGCTTCAAGGCAGCCAAGCAGAAACTACGCCAACAACTGGCGATGGCCGGAGAAATGACCCTGGCCACAGCCGAATAGCCGCCGCAGCCAGCGTCGGCGAGAGGCTCTCGGGCGCTCGAAAAAAAGCCGTCCCTGAGATAGGGACGGCTCGTCGGCAAACTTGCGGCGTTCGACCAGCGTTCAGGGCCGCCCAGGATTGCCGGTAAGCTTTTCGTATTTGACCCACAGCACGTCTTCGCTTTCCTGATTGGCCGGATCCTTGGGAATGCAATCGACCGGGCACACCTCGACGCACTGCGGCGTATCGTAGTGCCCGACACACTCTGTACACTTGTTGGGGTCGATCTCGTAGATTTCCTCCCCTTGCGTGATCGCCTCGTTCGGGCATTCGGGCTCGCACACGTCGCAGTTGATGCATTCATCGGTAATAATCAGAGACATTCTTGTGCTTCCTTCAGATCGTTGAAATTTCTTGTACTCGTTTGGCCAGCCGCTCACAGATGGCTGGCTGTACGAACTTGCTTACATCGCCACCGAGCATGGCGACTTCTCGCACCATCGTCGCCGAAATGAACATGTACTGCTCGCCCGGGGTCAGGAATAGTGTTTCGACCTCCGGGAAGAGGTTTCTGTTCATCCCTGCCATCTGGAATTCATAGTCAAAGTCAGAGACCGCGCGCAAGCCCCGGATGATCACTTTGGCGCCCTTGTCGTGCAAGAAATCCATCAGCAGGCCATTGAAGCCACAGACTTCGGCGTTCGGATAGGGGATCAACAGCTCGCTAGCCATCTCGACCCGCTCTTCAAGAGAAAAGAATGGCCTCTTCGGCTGGCTCTCGGCGATCCCCACGATCACCCGGTCAAAGAGGCAGCTCGCGCGCCGCACCAGATCCTCGTGGCCCCTGGTCATTGGATCGAAGGTCCCGGCATAGATTGCCATCCGCCTATTCAGTGCCATCCGCTTCGCCTCGTCTCATCAGTGATAGAAAACCTGGCCGGCCCGCCCACTGCGCACCGTGCGCCAGTCGCCACAATGCTCCACAAGTCTTTCGGCCTCGACGTAGATGACGCCATCCGGGGCGACAATGGCCGCCACGCTCGCCGCCAGGCGCTCGATCCAGCCCGCATTGAACGGTGGGTCGAGAAACAGAACATCAAAGCGCTGCTGGCTGGAAGTTGCGAATCTTACCGCATCCGAGCGCACAATTTCCAGGCGCCCAGCCATCCCCAAAGTTCTCGCATTGAGCTCGAGCGCCGCCAGAACCTTCGGTGAATTGTCGACCAGCACCACTCGCTCTGCGCCGCGCGAGGCGGCCTCGAAACCGAGAGCGCCGCTGCCAGCGAACAGATCCAGACAGGAAAGGCCGCGCAGATCGTTGCCGAGCCAGTTGAACAGGGTTTCGCGCACCCGATCCGGCGTCGGCCGCAGACCTGGGGAATCGGGAAAGCGCAACAAACGCCGCCGCCACTCCCCGCCGATGATGCGTACCGTATTCAAGGCCGAAGTCCTTAGTCTCCGGCGACGATCACGGTCACCAGATGCGCGGGCCGCACACGACGCGCAAACGCCGCCTTGATGTCGGCGAGAGTCACTTTTTCGATGTTGTCAGGATAGCGGTCAAGGTAATCGAGCGGCAGCCCATAAAAACCGATGACGGCGACGCTGCCCAGAATCTCGCTATTGCTATCCAGACGCAACGGAAAACTGCCGATCAAATTCTGCTTGGCGGCCAGCAGTTCTCCTCTGCTCGGGCCCTGTGCCAGGAAGCTGGCGAGCACTTCGCGAGTCAGCTTCAGTGCATCCTGCGCCTGCTCCTTCTTGGTCTGCAGACCGATCTGGAACGGCCCCAACTGCGCCAGGGGCTGGAAGTAGCTATGTACGCTATAGGCGAGGCCCCGCTGGTCGCGCACCGCCTTCATCAAGCGCGAGACGAAGCCCCCACCGCCCAGCGTGTAGTTGCCGACGAGCAGCGGAAAAAAATCCGGATCGCCACGCTTGAGTGCCGGCAATCCCAGCAACAAGTGCGCCTGTACCGCCGGATGGGCAATACGCTGCTCGCCGGATGACGGCAATTCCGGGACGGCAATCGTCGTCATGCCTGGGCTGGCTGGCAGTGCCGCGGTCAGATCCTCGGCCACCGCCTCCGCTTGCGCACGCGAGAGATCGCCAACGATGGCCAGCGTTGCCCGCGGCGCGGTGTAATGGGCGGCATGGAAAGCGAGCACGTTCGCCCGTTCAAGAGCCGCCACCGACTCCGCTGTCGTCTGTCGTCCGTAGGGGTGCGCGGCGTACATGGCCGACCACAACGCCCGGCTGGCGAGCGTCTCGGGGCGGGTCAGCGCTTCCTTGAGCGCAGCCACGGAACGTGCCTTCTCACGCTCGAAAACAGCTGCCGCAAACTGGGGCGTACTCAGCATCGCGCGCAGCAAGTCGAGGGCCACAGTTCGCTTGTCGGCCATCGACAAGGTGCGCAGAACAAGCGACGCACGATCCCGGTCAACCTCGCCCGACAGCTGCGCGCCGACATCGGCCAGCCGGCTGGCAATCTGCGTCTCGTCCATCCCGGCCACGCCGAGTTCGAGCAGTTCGCGCGTCAATGCAGCGACACCCGCCTGCGCTTCGTTTTCATAAGCCGTGCCGGCGGCAAAATCGACCTGGATGTCGACAATCGGCAGCGCATGGTTCTCGACGAAGAGGACACGCGCACCCGCTGTCGTCTGCCAACGCTCGATCCGCGGAGCCGCGTTGGAAAGTGGCGTGGCAAGAGAAAGCACCAGCAGCAGCAAGCATTTGCAGGAGTTCATCGAGCGGCACTCATCAATGGCGAGCCGGGGCCGGCGAGCGCGCCGCCGACGCCAAGGGCTGCGGCACGAGTTCGGCAATCGTCAGGGCTTGGTCAGTAAAGTACCGGCGGGCAACCGCCTGAACCTGCGCGGCAGTCACTTCCTGCAGTTTCTCGAGCAAACGCCGCTTCTGTGTGTACGGAATGCCGACCGCTTCCAGCTGGCCGATCTCCATGGCCTGCGCAAACATCGAGTCGAGCTTGTAGATCTGGCCAGCAATCAGTTGCGCCTTGGCGCGTGCAAGTTCATCCGCGCTAACGCCGCTCTCCTGAACAGCGGCGATTTCGGCGCGCAATCCGGCTTCGAGTTCGCTGACCGACTTTCCCTCGCTGGGAGAAGCGCGCAGATAGAAGATGCCCGGCCCGCGTGCGGTCGAATCGTAATCGGCCTCGGCCTCGACGGCCAGCTGTTGCCTGCGCACCAGGCTCGTCGAGAAGCGCGCCGCGTCGTGGCCGGCGAGCACTGCGGCCAGAATTTCCAGCGCATAGGGGTCGACGTCCTGCTCGACATGGCGAATGACCGGCACTTTGTAAGCCATCATCAGCAGCGGCAGGTCGGCGGGTGCCTTGACGGACAGCCGCCGCGTCCCGAGCTGCGGCGGTTCGTCCTGCGGTTTTCTGACTGGCAACTGGCGCGCCTGCAGCGGACCGTAGTGCTGCGCGGCAAGCGCGAACACCGCCTGATGATCGACGTCGCCGACAACCACCACGGTGGCATTGTTCGGCGCATACCAGTTGTCGTACCAGCTGCGCGCGTCGGCAGGAGCCAGATTCTCGAGATCGTTCATCCAGCCGATAATCGGTACGCGATACGGGTGGGCTTGAAAAGCAGTGGCCGTCAGCTGCTCGAAGAGCAAGGATTGTGCTTGATCTTCGGTGCGCAGGCGGCGCTCTTCCATGACCACGCGGACTTCTTGCGCAAATTCCGCCGGGTCCAGGGTCAGATGGCGCATGCGGTCGGCTTCCAGCTGCATCATCTCGGCGAGTTTGTGCTCCGGCACCTGTTGGAAATAGGCCGTGTAGTCGCGACTGGTAAAGGCGTTGTCACGACCGCCGGCAGCGGCGACGCGGCGGTTGAACTCACCGGGCCCGGCATTCGGGGTGCCCTTGAACATCATGTGTTCGAGGACATGTGCGACACCGGTGCGGCCATTCGTTTCGTCCATGCTGCCGGCGCGATACCAGACCATGTGCACCACTGTCGGCGCCCGCCGGTCCTCCCTGACAATGACGCGCAGACCATTCGGCAGCTGCTGCTCGAAAGTCTCGGCCAGTGCTGGCGCGGCCAGGGTCAGAGCCAGCAATAGAGGAATCAGTCTCGTCTGACGCATGAGGATGAATCGCTTCTGATAAAATCCCGGGATGTGTCGGATACTTGCGCCGGCATCTTACCACCGGCCCGGTTCCTGACCGCCTTAATGTGAAAGTCGCGTCTGCGACTCACGAAGCTCCCTTCTCCTCTCGTGGGAGAAGGCTTGGGGAAGAGGGGAAACGGTCATGACTTTCATGATCGGGGGTATCTCGACAAGTCATGACCGTTAGAGACACGAAAGTCCCATGTTTGGTTTCCCCAAGAAAGCCCCCGCGCCGACGCCCACCCGCAGCACGCCAGACGCCGGCGAAGCGACCGATGCAGTCGCCGACGTAGCGACAAAGGTGGTCGCCGACGTAGCGGCGAGGGCTTCCTGGCGCTACCGGCTGAAAAGCGGCCTGTCGCGCACGCGCGCGCAGTTTGGCGGCAAGCTGAAATCGCTGTTCTTGCGCGGCAAGGTCGATGACCAGCTGCTCGAAGAGCTGGAAAGCGTGCTGCTGACCAGCGACGTCGGCATGAACGCCACTCAGTACCTGCTCGAACAGCTGAAAGCGCGTGCCAAGCGCGACAAACTGGCCACCCCGGAAGCGATAGAGAAAGCGCTGGCAGACGCCATGTGCGAGCTACTGCAACCACTCGAGGAACCGCTTGACCTGCAAGCACACAAGCCCTTCGTGATCATGATTGCCGGCGTCAACGGGACCGGCAAGACGACCTCGATCGGCAAACTCGCCAAGCACTTCCAGGCGCAGGGCCTCTCGGTTCTGCTCGCCGCCGGCGACACTTTCCGGGCCGCCGCACGTGAGCAACTGCAGACCTGGGGCGAGCGCAACAGGGTGACGGTGATTGCCCAGGAGTCCGGCGATTCGGCGGCAGTCATTTTTGACGCCATCGCCGCCGCCAGGGCGCGCGGTATCGACATCGTGCTCGCCGATACGGCCGGTCGCCTGCCAACGCAGTTGCATCTGATGAACGAAATCGCCAAAGTGCGGCGCGTCATCCAGAAAGCGGACCCGTCGGCGCCACACGAAACCTTACTGGTCATCGACGCCACTTTTGGCCAGAATGCAGTGCAGCAGGTCATTGCCTTCGACAAGGCGATCGCGGTCACTGGCCTGGTGCTGACCAAACTTGACGGCTCTGCCAAGGGGGGAGTCGTCGCCGCCATCGCGCGCCAGTGTCCGAAACCGGTTCGTTACATCGGTGTCGGTGAAGGCATTGACGACCTGCGACCTTTCCATGCCCGTGACTTTGTCGATGCGCTCTTCGAGTGATTACTGCCAACGCCCTCACCAAGCGCTACCCTGAAGGTCACGAAGCGCTCAAGAACGTGAGCTTCGAGATCACAGCCGGGGAAATGGTCTTCCTGACCGGGCACTCGGGCGCCGGGAAATCGACGTTGTTCAAGCTACTGGCAGCCATCGAGCGGCCGACCTCGGGGAGCATCGTGATCAACGGCCAGAATCTGGCAGCCCTGCGCAGGAACGCCATTCCCTACCTGCGCCGCAAACTGGGCCTAATTTTTCAGGATCGCAAACTGCTCTTCGACCGTACCGTGCTCGACAACGTACTCTTGCCACTGTCGATCGTCGGCCACCCGGTCAAGGATGCGCCACGCCGCGCGCAGGCGGCACTCGCCAAGGTCGGCCTGCCGAACCGCGCGAAAGCGTTTCCGATCACCCTTTCCGGCGGCGAGCAGCAGCGCCTGGCGATTGCCCGCGCGGTGGTCAATCGCCCAGCGGTCATTCTCGCCGACGAGCCGACCGCCAACCTGGACACCGCTTCGGCGATCGAAATCCTCGAGATTTTTCGCGCTTTTCAGCAGGTCGGGGTCACCGTCGTCATCGCCAGCCACGACCCGCTGCTCATGGCTCGGCTCAATCCAAGGATTCTGCGCCTCGACCAGGGCCAGATGAGTGAGCCGCTGTGCATGCCCGCCACCGACGGGGTCACGCCGTGACCACCTGGCTGGTACAACACCTGACCGCCATGCGCGACGCACTGCGTCGCCTGTTCGGTGCACCGCTGAACACGCTGCTGTCCTTGCTGGTGATCGGCGTCGCGCTGACTCTGCCGACCGCCGGCTGGTTGGCCATCGAAAACCTCCGTGCCGTCGCCGGCGATACCCCGGGCGTGCAGCAAATCAGCATCTTCCTGACACTCGATGCCAACCAGCCCGCGGTCGCCGAAATCGAGTCGCGGCTGCAGCAGGCCAAGCCGGGAAGCTGGCGCTACGTTGCGCGCGGCGAGGCGCTCAAGCAGCTGCGAGAGTCCGCAGGAATGACCGAAATCATTGGCAGCCTGCCGAAAAACCCACTCCCGGATGCCTTTCTCGTCACCCCCGCAGACGCGCAACCAGAATCTCTCGAACTGCTTGCGAAGACTTTCGCCAGCTGGCCGAAAGTGGCGCACGTCCAGCTCGATTCGGCGTGGGTCAAACGCCTGGACGCACTGCTTCGCCTCGGAAAATTGATCGTCGTGCTGCTCGCCGTGCTCTTTGCCGGCGCCCTGGTGGCCATCACCTTCAACACCATTCGCCTGCAAATCCTTGCGCAGGCGGCCGAGATCGAAGTCGCCAAGCTGATCGGCGCGACGAATAGCTACATCCAGCGCCCGTTGCACTACTTCGGCATGCTGCAAGGAGCTCTCGGCGGCCTGTGCGCAGCACTGCTGATCGGCACCGGCAGCTATTTCCTGACCCCTCCGGTCGCCGAACTGGCACAGCTCTATGGGGGGTCTTTCACCTTGCAGGGCTTGTCGACCACCGATATCGTCGCCCTGACAGCGATCGGCGGTGGCCTCGGTTGGCTGGGAGCCAAGATCTCGGCGCTGATACATCTGCGGCGCATCAGTTAAATGCCGCGCTGGCGCCTCGCCAGGCAGCAGCAAGCCTTGGCAGGGCAACTCAGCCGATCAGCACGCAAGCCCAGACGGCGAGGACATTGAGCAAAGCCAGCAGGACCGCTGCACTGCCAATATCCTTGGCGCGCTTGGCCAAGGGATGACGGTCGAATGAAATCCGGTCCACGGTTGCCTCGATGGCCGAGTTGAGCAGTTCGACGATCAGCACCAGCAGCACGCTCCCGACCATCAGCGCTCGGCCGACGCCATCGGGTGCCACGAAACAAGCCAGCGGTATCAGCAGCGCGGCGAGCAGCACTTCCTGGCGAAAAGCGTCCTCGGCAAGATAGGCGGCGCGCAGCCCAGCCAACGAATAGTGGAGGGCGTTCCAGACCCGCTGCAAACCGGTTTTCCCCTTGAACGGACTTTCGTCAAGCACAGCTTTTTCCCCCTGCCCTTAGGCGATGAACGACCAGTATACCGGTGCCGCCGACGATTGCTGCCATCAATGCTCCGACCTTCACTTGTGCTCAGGCCGTAGCCGACACTGTCATCACCGGCGGCACTTCGCTACAATGCCGGCCAATTCAAGCATCCATCCATCGATGTACCCACTGAAAGGCGGAGCCTAGCCATGACCCAGGACGAACTGAAGAAAGCCGTCGCCCGCGCCGCCCTTGCCTACCTGGTCGACGGTGAAATCGTCGGCGTCGGAACGGGATCAACCGCCAATTGCTTCATCGATGAGCTGGCCCGGATTCAGCACCGAATCCGCGGTGCCGTGGCCAGTTCCGAAGCCAGCCGGCAGCGACTCGAGGGCCACGGCATCCCGGTCTTCGATCTCGACAAGGTGGACGCCATCCGGGTCTACGTGGACGGTGCCGACGAGATCAACGCTGCGCTACAGATGATCAAGGGCGGGGGCGGCGCACTGACCCGCGAAAAAATCGTCGCCGCGGTGGCAGCGAAATTCGTCTGTATTGCCGATGGCAGCAAACTGGTAGCGGTGCTCGGCCAGTTCCCGCTACCGGTTGAGGTGATTCCGATGGCCCTCGGCCACGTCCGACGCCAACTGGCAGCGATCGGCGGCGGTACGCCCGTGCTGCGCGAGGGCTTTGTCACCGACAACGGCAATCTGATCGTCGACGTCAAGGGACTTTCAATCACTGACGCCACGGCGCTCGAAGCGCGGATCAACCAGATCGTCGGCGTGGTGAGCAACGGCCTGTTCGCTCAGCGCCCGGCCGATGTCTGTCTGCTCGCTACGGCGGACGGGGTGCAGACGCTAACCGCCGACTGACGGTCATGACTGCCCCTCTCTTCACTTGCAGTGCGCATTCCGGCTTGCACGCCGGAATCGTTCGACGGGCTGGGCGTATGCGCCCAGAATTCCCCGTCTCACCCCGGCCCTTGTCCCGCACAGGGAGAAGAGAGGTTCGTGAGTCGCCTACGCCACTTTCACATTAGGGCTTGGGCGGTACGTAACCCTGAACGGCATCGGCCCCACTGCCAAAAAAATGCCTCTCCAACTGCTCCGCCAGGTACTTGCGGTGTGCAGCATCGGCAAGATTGAGGCGATTCTCGTTAATGATCATGGTCTGCATGCGAACCCATTGCTGCCACGCTTCCTGGGAAACCTGTTCATAAATGCGCTTGCCCAGCTCGCCCGGATAGGGGGGAAAATCAAGACCTTCAGCCTCACGACCGAGCTTGATGCAGTTAACCATTCTTGCCATGCAACCGACTCCTTGAACACGCTGCGGAAAATCCGCCGCGGCAAACGTTATGCGTCCCCGCCAGCCCCGCGGACCCGGCGGAAAACACGGGAAAAAGCTAGAGATATTTGATCAGCACCTTGGAACGACGCTGCAGGTTGTAGACCAGCCGCTTCTCGGCCGGCAATTGATCGATCTGGCGGAGGACGAAGCCACGCTCCCGGAACCACTGCGAAGTGACCGTCGTCAGCACAAACAGTCGCTTGACTCCCGAAGCCGACGCCCTGGCCTCGATCCGCTTGATCAGGAGCGCACCGTAGCCCCAGCGACGGTAATGCGGATGCACCGCTACACAAGCCAGTTCGGCCTCCTCGGCACCGTAAGGATACAGCGCAGCGCAGGCAACGATCACCCCGTCGTGCTCAACGACCGAGAAACGCGAGATCTCGCGCTCCAGCAACTCTCGGGAACGGCGGACCAGTGAGCCCTCTTCTTCGAGCGGCTCGATCAGCGCCACCAGACCACCAATATCGTCGGGGCGAGCGTCGCGCAATACTTCAAGCGATTCGCGACTGATGACCGTGCCCACGCCGTCACGCGTAAATAATTCGCGCAGCAGCGTGCCATCCTCGTCGTAGCCGATGAGGTGCACGCGGCGGACACCGGCACGGCCAGCGCGCACCGCGCAGGGAAGATAGCGCTTCAGATCGCTCGACAGCCACTCGCCAAGACTGACCAGCCGCTCAGCCGCGTCCACCGTCAGCTCGTCGAGCAGCGCGCCGTCGATGTCGGTCGCACCACGGCTGTCGGTAAGAAAGATGAGCTTGTCGACCGGCAAGGCGGTGGCGACCGCTTCGGCAACCTGTTCCATCGACAGGTTGAAGATCTCTCCGGTCGGACTCGAGCCGAGGCATGACAGGAGAACGATGTTGCCAAGACCCAACTGCGCACGAATTCCTTCACCATCGACCTTGCGCACCTGACCCGAGTGCTGCAGATCGACGCCGTCAACCACACCAACTGGCCGGGCGGTGACAAAGTTGCCCCCTACCACCCGGATCGTGCTGTTGGCCATCGGCGTATCGGCGAGGCCCTGTGACAACAGGGCCTCGATGCGGACGTAGATACTGCCCACCGCGTCAATCGCGCAATCGAGAGCCCTGTCGTCGGTCACCCGATAGTTACCGTGATAGACCGACTCCAGCCCTTTCTGACGGAGCAATTCCTCGATCTGAGGCCGTGCGCCGTGAACCAGAATCAGGCGGACGCCAAGCGCCGCCAGGAGGTTGACATCGTAGGCCAGGGTACGCGCCAGCGTTCCGGCAATCGCCTTGCCACCAAAGGCGATCAGAAAGGTCTTGCCGCGAAACAGATTGACGTACGGCGCAACCGAACGGAACCAGCTAACGAAGTGGGCAGAGCTCAAGTCGTCGGGCATATCACTCCGAGGGATCCGCCTTCTCGCTGCCCTGCTCGTCGTTTGCCTCTTTCGCTTCTTTCGCCTCCAAGGCTTCCTTGGCCTTCGAAGATTTCGAGACCTTCGATTCCTTCAGCGGCTCGACCTGCAACTCCGTCTCGAGGCGCTGGCAGATCGTCCGGATGATCTTGACGCGCGCAAAATACTTGTCATTGGCCTCGACCACCGTCCACGGAGCGGTTCCAGAGCTGGTGCGGTCGATCATGTCGCAGACCGCCTCATGGTACGGCCCAGCTTTCTCACGGTTACGCCAGTCTTCCTCGGTAATTTTGAAACGCTTGTGTTCGATCTCCGCACGCCCCTCGAAGCGCTTGAGTTGCTCCTCGTCGCTGATCTGCAGCCAGAACTTGATGACAATGCCCCCAGCATGATTGATATCATGCTCGAAATCGTTGATCTCGGCGTAAGCGCGTGACCAGTCGGCTTCGCTGCAGAAACCTTCGACCCGCTCCACCAGCACCCTACCGTACCAGGTACGGTCGAAAATGGTCACCCGCCCGAGGCGCGGCATATGTCGCCAGAAACGCCACAGGTAGGGATGGGCGAGATCTTCCTGGGTCGGTGCGGCGACCGGGATGATTCGATACTGGCGGGCATCCATGGCGGACATCACGCGGCGGATGGCTCCTCCCTTGCCGGCAGCATCCGAGCCTTCGAAAGCGAGAATCAAGGCGCGTTTGGCGAACTTCGGGTGGCGCATCAATTCGGCCAGGCGCCCCTGCCACCTGGCAAGTTCGGTCGAATAAACGTCCTTGGGCAGGCTCTGCGAGAGGTCAAGCGCGCTGAGGATATCCAGACTGTCGATCCGCGGCGACAAGGGCGACGCCACCGGCGAACTCGGCTCGCTCTTGTCGGCCAGGCGCTTCTGCATCGCTTCAAGTATGGTCTTGCCGACGGTCAGCGAGCGGTAACGGTCATCGGTGCCCTCGACGATGATCCACGGAGCGCCGGGAGTGCTCGTCGTACGCAGCAGGTGGCCAGCAACCTCCTGCAACTTGTCGTAGGTCTTCAGGCGATCCCAGCTGGCCTTGGTCACCCGCCACTTGGTCAGCGGATTCGCTTCGATTGATTTCAGACGCTCCTGCTGCGCATCCTTTGCAAGGTGTATCCAGAATTTGAGGACCAGGGCTCCCTCATTGACCAGCATGGCCTCGAAACGATTGAGCTGGTCCATTTTCTGGTCGAAGTCGGCGCTCGAGATTTCCTTGGCGATGCGCTCGGCGATCGGGTGCGAATACCAGGAGCCAGAAAAAATCCCGACGCGTCCTTTACGGGGCAGCGCCCGCCAGTAACGCCACATCGACGGGCGCGCCTTTTCTTCGGCCGTCGGCGCGTAGAAAGCATGCGTCGACAGGTAGCGCGGATCCATCCACTCGTAGAGTGCATTGATCGTGTCACCTTTGCCCGAACCATCGACGCCACTGATGAGGATGATTACCGGGAAGCTGCCATTGCCGCGCAACAGCTCCTGCGTTTCGAGCAGGGCCGCGCGTAGCGCGGGCACCTCCTCGCGATACGTTGCTTTGTCGATCTTGTGTCCCAGTTCGGCCGATTCAAACATCAGTCATCTCCTCCTTCAAGTCACCCCACAAAAACTGGATTGCCGCCAGAGCGGCCAAACCAGCGGTCTCGGTGCGCAGAATACGCGGTCCGAGGCGTAGTGACAAAAAACTGCAAGCTGACGCCAGTTGCATTTCTTCCGCCGCCAGCCCACCCTCGGCGCCGATCAGCAGTTCGACACGCACATCAGCGCGTGGTGCTGGCACGCTGCTCAGGGAGCGTCCGGCAGCCGGCGCCAGCAGCAGACGCAGAACATTCGACTCGCGCCGGCGCTGCAGCCAATCGTCAACACTCTCCGGTGCGGCGACTTCCGGCAGACGGTTTCGTCCGCACTGCTCACAAGCGGCAGCGACGACACCCCGCCAATGCTCGAGCCGACGCAAGGCACGTTGATCAGCGAGGCGCACCACACTGCGCCGCGAAATGACCGGCACGATACGCTGAACGCCAAGTTCGACGGCTTTCTGCACCGTCAGGTCCATTTTTTCGCCCGCCTGCAGCGCCTGCACCAAGGTGATCGAAAGCGGCGATTCGCGCTCGACGGGCAGCCAGCCGAGCACCTCGACACTGACTCGCGAACGCTCGACAAACACTATTCGCGCTGAATATTCGCCGCCCGCGCCAGTGAACAGCGTCAAGGCAGCGCCGCTGCGCAGGCGCAAGACCTTGCTCGCATGATGTGCGACGCGGTCGGGCAAGTCGGCGCTGCTGCCGACCGCCAGCGGGATCGGGCAATGAAAACGGGGATTATTCACCATGCTATTATAAAAGCTTAGCTTTTCGATGGTCGTTCTTTGGAGGCAGGTTTGTCATGGCGCTCAACGCACCGGTGTGTGACTTCGGCTGGCGAGCCGTCGACTTCGATCTCGAGGACACGACGGGCTCAAGACACACCCTTGACTCCCTGCGTGGCCCGAACGGCTTGCTGTTGATGTTCATCTGTAACCACTGCCCCTACGTCAAGGCAATCATCGATCGCATCTGTCGCGACGCGCGCGAAGTGCAGTCGCTGGGCATTGGCGTCGCCGCGATCATGAGCAACGACCCCAGCGAATACCCCGAGGATTCCTTTGAAAACATGCAGCAACTGGCGCGCCAGCTCAACTTTTCCTTCCCCTACCTCTACGACGCGACGCAAAACGTCGCCCGCAGCTACGCGGCCGTTTGTACCCCGGACTTCTTTGCTTTCAACGACCGACTGGAATTGCAGTACCGCGGCCGTCTCGACGCCAGCGGTCGCCTGCCGGCAGCAGCGGACGCTCGACGCGAACTGCTGGAAGCCATGCGCATGCTCGCCGAGACCGGACAAGGTCCGCGCGAACAGGTCGCCAGCATCGGTTGTTCGATCAAATGGCGCGCCTGATTGACGATGAACAGTATCGATAGCGCGGCCAGCCTGGCGGCCGCTGACAGCGAACTCAAACGGATGCTCGACGCGGTTGTCGCTCAGGTCCGCGAAGTGGCGCAGCGCGAGATCATGCCGCGCTTCCTGCGCGTTGTTCACGATCAGCGCAAGGACGACGGCTCCTTCTGTTCGGAAGCCGACCTGGCTGCCGAACACTTTCTGCATGGCCGCCTGCTGGAGATCCGCGACTGCCCGATCATCGGCGAAGAAATGACCGCAGCGACGCAACGCGAAGCTTGGCATGGTGGCAGCAAGGGCAACAATGGCTTGTGGTGCATCGACCCGATCGACGGTACCACCAACTTTATCAACGGCCTCCCCTTCTTCGCCGTATCGGTGGCCTGGATACGCGCACGACGGACGCGCCTGGCGGTGACCTACAACCCGATCACCGACGAAATGTTCTATGCCCGCGAAGGCAACGGCGCCTACCTCAATGGCCGCCGCCTGCCGCTGCGCGAAGTCACCACCGACATCGGGCGCGCCGTCGGCGGCGTGGACTTCAAGCGCATCCCGAAACAACTGGCAGATCGCATTGCCGTCAACCCGCCGTTCTATTCACAGCGCAACTTCGGCAGTTCGACCCTCGACTGGTGCAACCTCGCCGCCGGCCGTCTCGATCTCTATCTGCACGGCGGCCAGAAGCTTTGGGACTACGCGGCTGGCAGCCTCATCCTGCGCGAATCGGGCGGGCGGGTGTGCACCCTGACCAATGACGACTATGACGCTGAAGACGTCTGGCGCCGCTCGGTGATCGCCGCGCTCAACCCGACGGTGTTCGAGACCTGGCGGAACTGGGTACGAGCGAATAGTTGTCCGGCGGCGGCAGCGACAGCAGCGCAAAGGTGAGCGGCGGCAGAGCCCAGTGGCCGGGGTGCTGGGCTCTGCCGCGGAAACTGCGTGCGCGGCTAATCACCGTCCGATAGATCTCCTGCGGTCTGCCAACTGGCAGCGAGCGGCGTGGCAATCTCACCCGAATCGAGCGAGGCCGCCACCGCGATACGCTCACCAGCGCAATTCAGGCCGGCGCGCTGCAGCCAGCCTTCGCTGTAATAGGTATCCGCGTAGCGCTGCCCGGCATCACAAAGCAGGGTCACCACCGAGCCGCTTTCGCCGCTGGCGCGCATCGCGTCCATGCACGCCAGCGCGGCAATCAGATTGGTGCCCGTCGAAGGGCCGACACCACGTCCCAGGCGCGCCGACAGCTCGTACATTGCCGCCACTGACCACACATCCGGCACCTTGACCATGGCGTCTATCACTTCGGGCAAGAAGGACGCCTCGACGCGTGGCCGGCCAATACCCTCGATTCGTGAGCCTTCGTACAAACGCAGCTCCGGGTCGCGCGTGCGATAGTGCTCGAAAAAAACCGAGAACTCCGCATCTGCTGCACAGACACGCGTTGGCCGCGCGCGGTAGCGTACGTAGCGGCCAAGCGTGGCGACCGTGCCACCGGTACCCGCACTCGAGACCAGCCAGCTCGGGACAGGGTACTTTTCGAGCCGCATCTGCTCGAAAATAGACTCCGCGATATTATTGTTGGAACGCCAGTCGGTCGCCCGCTCGGCATAGGTAAACTGGTCCAGGTAGTGGCCGCCGAGTTTGTCTGCCATCCGCTGCGCCTCGTTGTAGATGCTCATCGGATCATCGATGAGATGGCAGCGACCGCCCTGGAACTCGATGGCCGTGATCTTTTCGCGCGAGGTCGAAGCGGGCATCACGGCGAGAAACGGCAAGCCGACGAGGCGGGAAAAATAGGCTTCGGAAACGGCCGTCGAGCCGCTGGACGCCTCGACGACCGTGCTGCCCTCGCGCAGCCAGCCATTGCACAAGGCGTAGAGAAACAGCGAGCGCGCCAGACGGTGCTTGAGGCTGCCCGTGGGGTGACTCGATTCATCTTTCAGATACAGATCAACCCCGGGAAAACCGGCCAGGGGCAGAGGGATCAGGTGGGTATCGCTGGAGCGCTGGAAGTCGGCTTCGATGCGGCGAATGGCAGCCAGCACCCACGCCTTGTCCGCGCGACGCGCGAGCTGAGCAGGTGTTTTCATGCCGGGAGCTTAACAGGCAGCGGGCATGAAACAAAGGCACACGTCACGTCGCCACAGCATGACGTCGACGCCACGGGGCGTGTGCTGCTGCGCTTTTTCGGGTAAACTTTACTAAATTACTCAGGTATACATCACAGGAGCTCTGGCAACCATGGCTGTAACGATAGAAGCCGTACAGGCGGCACTGAAGGATCTGATTGATCCGAACACGGAAAAAGACTACCTGTCGACGCGTTCGGCAAAAAACATAAAAGTCGCAGGGGCCGACGTTTCGCTCGACATCGAACTCGGCTACCCGGCAAAAACACAAATCGACGAAATCCGTCGGACGGTGATCGAAAAGCTGAAAACGATCCCGGGAATCGGCAATATCAGCGCCAACCTCAGCGTCAACATCGTCGCTCATACCGTGCAACGCGGCCTGAAGCCGCTGCCCGGCGTCAAGAACATCATCGCCGTGGCCTCGGGCAAGGGTGGCGTCGGCAAGAGCACGACGGCGGTGAACCTGGCTCTGGCCCTGGCTCAGGAAGGCGCCACGGTCGGTCTGCTCGACGCCGACATTTATGGTCCTTCGCAGCCGCAGATGCTCGGTCTGACAGGCCAGAAGCCCGAGTCCGAGGACGGCAAGACAATGGATCCGCTGCGCGCACACGGCCTGCAGGCGATGTCGATCGGCTTCATGATCGATATCGATTCGCCGATGGTCTGGCGCGGACCAATGGTCACTCAGGCTCTCGAACAGCTGCTCAAACAGACCAGCTGGGACGACGTCGATTACCTGATCGTGGATATGCCGCCGGGAACCGGCGACACGCAGCTGACCCTGGCGCAGAAGGTTCCCGTGACCGGCGCGGTGATCGTCACCACCCCGCAGGACATTGCGCTGATCGACGCCCGCAAGGGGCTCAAGATGTTCGAGAAAGTGGGCATCCCGATTCTCGGCCTGGTCGAGAACATGAGCATTCATATCTGTACGCAGTGTGGCCACGAAGAACATATTTTCGGCCAGGGCGGCGGTGCGCAGATGTGCAAGGACTACGACACCGAGTTCCTTGGCGCCCTGCCACTGGAACTTTCGATTCGCGAGCTGACCGATGCTGGCACGCCGACCGTCGTCGGCGCACCCGATTCCCGCGCCGCGGAAATCTACCGGACAATCGCCCGCCGTCTGGCGGTCAAGGTCGCCGAGCGCAGCCGCGACATGAGCGCCAAGTTCCCGAGTATCGTCGTTCAGAACACCTGAGCGCTGCCGCAGCAGGCAGGCCGCTTGCGCTGCGTTCGTGCGCACGGCCCTGCTGGTGCTCGCCTGGCAGCCCCAGCAGTGCTTGCTGGTTTCTTCTCCCGGCCGGACGCCGTAGAATGGGCACCTTTAGCACGCGCAGGGTTAAGGTGACCAGCAATGTCGATCAAGTCGGACAGGTGGATCCGCCGCATGGCGGAAGAGCACGGCATGATCGAGCCTTTCGAAGCACACCAGGTGCGCGAGATTGACGGTCGCCGGATTGTCTCCTATGGCACTTCGAGCTACGGATATGACATTCGCTGCTCGAACGAATTTAAGCTGTTCACCAACCTCAACTCGACGATCGTCGACCCGAAGAACTTCGATCCGAATTCCTTCGTCGAGGTCAAGAACGACTTCTGCATCATCCCTCCGAACTCGTTTGCCCTGGCCCGTACCGTCGAATATTTCCGTATCCCGCGCAGCGTGCTGACCGTCTGCCTCGGCAAGAGCACCTACGCGCGCTGCGGGATCATCGTCAACGTGACGCCGTTCGAACCCGAGTGGGAAGGCCACGTGACGCTGGAATTCTCGAATACGACCCCACTGCCGGCGAAGATCTACGCCAACGAGGGCATCGCCCAGGTCCTGTTTTTCGAATCCGACGAGGAATGCGAAACCTCGTACAAGGATCGTGCCGGGAAATACCAGGGCCAGACCGGCGTGACGCTGCCGAAAATGTGACTCGTGCCTGACGCCAGCAACATCGTCGGCCTCAGGCAACAAGCGCCGCCAACGCTCTCCCAGGTTCGCCGTGCTCGCGTCCTATCTCTCTTGATTTCGTACTGGACTGGCCATGCATTTCGATTTCCCGGTAATCATCATCGACAAGGACTACCGTTCGGAGAACACCGGCGGTCTGGGTATCCGGGCGCTGGCCAAGGCCATCGAGAAGAAAGGCTTTGAGGCCATCGGCGTCACCAGCTATGGCGACCTGACCTCGTTTGCACAGCAACAGAGCCGCGCCTCGGCGTTCATCCTGTCGATTGACGACGAAGACTTCAGAGACCGCAAGGCCGATGAGACGGTCGCCAGCCTGCGCGCCTTCGTCAAGGAAATCCGTTGCCGCAACGAGGACATTCCGATCTTCCTGTACGGCGAGACACGAACCTCGGTGCACATCCCCAACGATGTGCTTCGCGAGCTGCACGGTTTCATCCACATGTTCGAGGACACCGCCGAATTCATCGGCCGTTACGTCATCCGCGAGGCCAAAGCCTACCTCGACAGCCTGGCGCCGCCTTTCTTCCGCGCGCTGACCCATTATGCTGAAGATGGCTCTTATTCGTGGCATTGCCCGGGCCACTCGGGCGGGGTGGCTTTCCTGAAAAGCCCGGTTGGCCGCATGT
Organism: Candidatus Accumulibacter meliphilus; assembly: GCF_036625345.1. Classification (NCBI taxonomy): domain Bacteria; kingdom Pseudomonadati; phylum Pseudomonadota; class Betaproteobacteria; genus Candidatus Accumulibacter; species Candidatus Accumulibacter meliphilus. The sequence goes on from NZ_JAZKTZ010000005.1 coordinate 310,332, forward strand.
TCCATCAGTTCTTCGGCGAGAACATGCTGCGCGCGGATGTTTGCAATGCGGTCGAGGAACTCGGCCAATTGCTCGACCATACCGGCCCGGTCGCCGCCTCGGAGCGCAATGCGGCGCGCATTTTCAGCGCCGACCACCTCTTTTTCGTCACCAACGGCACTTCGACATCGAACAAGATCGTCTGGCACTCGACCGTCGCGCCAGGCGATGTGGTCATCGTCGATCGCAACTGCCACAAGTCGGTGCTCCACTCAATCATCATGACTGGCGCGATCCCGGTATTCCTGATGCCGACCAGAAACCACTACGGAATCATCGGCCCGATTCCCAAGGAACAGTTCCGCTGGGAGAATATCCGCAAGAAGATCGAGTCACACCCCTTCGCCCGCGAGGTCAAGGCCAAGCCACGCGTACTGACGATCACCCAAAGCACTTACGACGGCATCCTCTACAACGTCGAGGAAATCAAGGAAATGCTCGACGGTGCGATCGACACCCTGCACTTCGACGAAGCCTGGCTGCCACACGCCGCCTTCCATGACTTCTATGGCGACTACCATGCCATCGGAGCTGACCGGCCGCGCTGCAAGAACACCATGATCTTCTCGACGCAATCGACGCACAAGCTGCTGGCCGGCCTGTCGCAGGCATCACAAATTCTGGTACAGGATTCGCAAGAGCGCAAACTCGACCGCGACATCTTCAACGAAGCCTATCTGATGCACACCTCGACCTCGCCGCAATACGCGATCATCGCCTCCTGCGACGTTGCCGCGGCGATGATGGAGGCGCCGGGAGGCACCGCGCTGGTCGAGGAATCGGTTGCCGAAGCGCTCAACTTCCGGCGCACGATGCGCAAGGTCGAACAGGAGTGGGGTGCCGACTGGTGGTTCAAGGTCTGGGGGCCGGACGATCTCTCCGAAGAAGGCATCGAGGAACGCGCGGCGTGGATCCTCAAACCCGGCGAACGCTGGCATGGCTTCGGCATGCTCGCCGAAGGCTTCAACATGCTCGATCCGATCAAGGCAACGATCATTACGCCCGGGCTGGACGTCGATGGCGACTTCGCCGATTGGGGAATACCGGCGGCCATCGTCACCAAGTACCTCGCCGAACACGGCATCATCGTCGAGAAGTGCGGCCTCTACTCGTTCTTCATCATGTTCACCATCGGCATCACCAAGGGTCGCTGGAACACGATGGTCACCGAACTGCAGCAGTTCAAGGATGGCTACGACCAGAACCTGCCGCTGTGGAAAGTGATGCCGGAGTTCCTGGCCAAGAACGCCCGTTACGCCGGCTACGGACTGAAGGACCTGTGCAAGCAGATTCACGGCATCTACGCCGCCAACGACATCGCCCACCTGACCACCCGGATGTATCTCTCCGACATGGAACCGGCGATGAAGCCGACCGACGCTTTCGCGAGCATGGCGCACCGCGAGATTGACCGCGTACCGATTGATGATCTCGAAGGGCGGATTACCAGCACCCTGCTCACCCCCTACCCGCCAGGAATTCCGCTACTCATCCCGGGCGAGCGTTTCAACGCCACCATCGTTCGCTATCTCCGCTTCGCGCGCGATTTCAATGAACGCTTCCCGGGCTTCGAAACCGACGTCCACGGCCTGGTCAAAGCGGTGGTCAACGGCAAGCCGGTTTACTCGGTGGACTGCGTTCGCGGCGCTCTCTGACCTTCCTGCAGCGCCTGCCCGTCGACCGTCCGATCCGCAGCTTACACACCGCAGAGAACTCAGACGGTGCCGCGCAAGCGGCCTCGGCGACGGCATTGCGGTAGAATGCGCGCTTCGTTGTCGCGCAGGAAACGCACCGTGAATGGCATCACCATCGCCCTCTCGAAGGGCCGAATTTTTGAAGAGACCCTGCCACTTCTGGCGGCCGCCGGCATCGAGCCACTCGAGGATCCGGAAACCTCGCGCAAGCTGATCATTGCCACCAGCCGCGACGATGTGCGCCTGGTCATTGTCCGCGCCACCGACGCGCCGACTTACGTGCAATACGGCGCTGCCGACCTCGGCGTCGCCGGCAAGGATGTCCTGCTCGAACACGGCAGCGACGGCCTCTACCAGCCGATCGACCTGAAAATCGCCAAATGCCGGATGATGGTCGCCATCCCGGCCGGTTTCGACTACGCCAACGCCGTCCGTCAGGGCGCGCGACTCAAGGTGGCCAGCAAGTATGTCAATATTGCTCGCGAACACTTCGCCGCCAAGGGCGTGCATGTCGACCTGATCAAACTCTACGGTTCGATGGAACTGGCGCCGCTGGCCGGTCTCGCCGACGCCATCGTCGACCTGGTGTCCACCGGCAGCACGCTGAAAGCGAACAACTTGATCGCCGTCGAGCACGTCATGGACATTTCGTCGCGACTGATCGTCAATCAGGCCGCGCTCAAGCTGAAGCGCGAGACGCTGGAGCCGATTCTCGACGCCATCGCCGCGGTGGTCGAGCGATGATCGGAATCAAACGCCTGAACAGCGCCGACGCCGATTTCGCAACGCAACTCGACGCGCTGCTCGCTTTCGAGGCCACTCAGGACGAGGCCATCGAGGGCACGGTCGCCGCCATCCTTGCCGACGTCAAAGTCCGCGGCGACGCCGCCGTGATCGAGTACACGCAAGCTTTCGACGGCCTGCAGGCGAATTCCATGGCCGAACTGGAAATCCCGCAGCAAGCGCTGCAAGAAGCCCTGGCCAATCTCCACGGCGAGCAGCGCCAGGCGCTCGAAGCAGCGGCCAGGCGCGTGCGCAGCTACCATCAGCGGCAGACCGTGCATAGCTGGCAATATGAAGAGGACGACGCGGAAACGCGCGGCACCATGCTTGGCCAGAAGATCACCCCGCTTGACCGGGTCGGCCTCTACGTGCCTGGCGGCAAGGCCTCGTACCCGTCGTCGGTACTGATGAACGCCATCCCCGCGCGCGTCGCCGGCGTCGGCGAGTTGATCATGGTCGTACCCACGCCGGCCGGGGAACAGAACCCGCTGGTACTGGCTGCCGCAGCACTGGTCGGCGTCGACCGGGTATTCACCATCGGCGGCGCGCAGGCGGTCGCGGCGCTGGCCTATGGCACGCAGACCGTTCCGCAAGTTGACAAGATCGTCGGCCCCGGCAACGCCTACGTCGCCGCCGCCAAGCGCCGCGTCTTCGGCGTCGTCGGCATCGACATGGTCGCCGGCCCATCGGAGATCCTGGTGATCTGCGATGGCCATACCGACCCCGACTGGGTGGCGATGGACCTCTTTTCTCAGGCCGAGCACGACGAACTGGCACAATCGCTGCTGCTTTGTCCGGACGCAGCGTACATCGAGCGCGTCGCTGCGGCACTCGAAAAGCTCTTGCCGAGCATGCCGCGCCAGCGCGTGATCCGTGCCGCGCTGGAAAATCGCGGCGCGCTGATCCAGGTGCGCGATCTCGACGAAGCCTGCCGCATCGCCAACCGCATCGCTCCCGAACACCTCGAACTGTCGCTCGACGACGCCGAAGCCTGGGTAGACAAGATCGACCACGCCGGCGCAATTTTCATCGGCCGCTACACCTCGGAGTCGCTGGGCGACTACTGCGCGGGTCCGAACCACGTTTTGCCGACCTCCGGGAGCGCGCGCTTCTCATCACCGCTCGGCGTCTATGACTTCCAGAAACGGAGCAGCCTGATCCGCGTTTCGCAGGCGGCGTCGAAAACGCTGGGGCGCATTGCGGCGACGCTGGCCTACGGCGAAGGCCTGCCGGCACACGCCCGCTCAGCCGAGTACCGCATCGAGAGCTGAGCGGCAGCGCCTGCCCTTCAGCACCGCAGTCAAAATCTCAAAATCTCAGGCACTCAAGCGAGAATCTCGCGCAACGCTTCGATCAGCAGTTCGCCCTGCGCGTCGGTACCGATGGTGATGCGCAGGTGCTGGTCGATGCGCGGCAACTTGAAGTGGCGCACGATGATTCCGCGCTGACGCAAGGCCGTCGCGAGTTCAGCCGCATCGCGTTGCCGGTGACGCGCAAAGACGAAATTGGCCGCCGACGGCAAGACCTCGAAACCCAGCCCCGACAAAGCACGGCACAAGACCTCGCGGCTGTGCATCACCGCTTGCCGCGTGCCGTCGAAATAGGTCTGGTCGCCGATCGCGGCGACGGCGCCGACAATCGCCAGACGATCGAGTGGATACGAGTTGAAGCTGTTCTTGACGCGGTCCAGCGCCTCGATCAGTTCGCACTGGCCGACCGCGTAGCCGACCCGCAGGCCGGCCAGCGAGTGCGCCTTGGACAGGGTACGCACGACCAGCAGGTTCGGGTGTGCATTGACCAGCGCCATCGCCGACTCGCCGCCGAAGTCCACGTAAGCTTCATCAACGACGACGACCGACTGCCGATGCCTGGCCAGCAGGGAGGCGATCGCTGGCAGCGGCAGCAGGCAGCCGGTCGGCGCATTCGGGTTCGGAAAAATAATGCCGCCGTTGGCTGCCACGTAGTCGTCGACACGGATCGCAAAACTTTCATCCAGGGGCACCGTCGCATAAGCGACCTCGTACAAACCGCAGTAGACCGGATAGAAGCTGTAGGTGATGTCGGGAAAGAGAATCGGTCGTTCGTGCTTGAGCAGCGCCATGAACACATGCGCCAGCACTTCATCCGAGCCGTTGCCGACGAAGACCTGCTGCGCCGTGATGCCGAAATCGGCAAAGCGCGCGGCAACGGCTTCCTTGAGGCGATCGGCGCTCGGATCCGGGTACAGGCGCAGCCTTTCGCCGCCGTTCATCAACTCTTCGACAATCGCCGCGAACACGCGCGGGGATGGCGGATAGGGATTCTCGTTGGTGTTCAGCTTGACCAGCTTGGCCAACTTCGGCTGCTCGCCAGGAACATAAGGCGTCAGGCGATGAACAAGGGAACTCCAGTAGCGGCTCATGAAAGGCGGCTCAGTTCGGATGCAAGGGAAGCATGAAATGGTATCATGCGCCTCTGTCGGTCAAGGCGACGTTCGCCGATTGGTGGCACTCTTGCAGTGCCCGCACGCGAAGCGCGAAGATTTTCTTCAAACCCGACATTTTTTTGCCACCCTGCGATGGTCTCCCGATGCGGCAAGCAGAAGTTTCCAGGAATACACTCGAAACCCGGATCACCGTTCGCCTGAACCTCGATGGCAGCGGCCAGAGCAGCTTCGCCACCGGTGTCCCCTTTCTCGATCACATGCTCGAGCAGATTGCCCGGCACGGCCTGATCGACCTCGAAATTCAAGCCGACGGCGACCTGCACATCGACGCGCACCACACCGTCGAGGATATCGGCATCACCTTCGGCCAGGCGCTGGCCAAGGCATTGGGCGACAAAAAAGGGCTGCGCCGCTACGGGCACGCCTATGTGCCTCTCGACGAAGCCCTTTCGCGCGTGGTGATCGACCTTTCCGGCCGCCCGGGCCTCGAATTCCATGTCGATTTCAAGCGCGCGATGATTGGCGCTTTCGACGTCGATCTGGTGCATGAATTCTTCCAGGGCCTGGTCAATCATGCCTTGCTGAGCCTGCACATCGACAATCTGCGTGGCGACAACGCGCACCACCAGGCGGAAACGGTATTCAAGGCCTTCGGACGCGCCCTGCGCGCCGCCGTCGAAATCGATCCTCGCGCCGGCGCCAGCATCCCGTCGACCAAAGGCACGCTCTGATGGCCACACTCGCTGCAGCCAGGGGGGCGATCGTCGTGGTCGACTACGGGATGGGCAACCTGCGTTCGGTCTGGCAAGCGCTGGCCCACGTCGCCGACGGTCGCCAGGTGCTGGTCTCGTCGGATCCGGCCACGGTCGCTGCCGCCGAACGCGTGGTCTTCCCCGGGCAAGGCGCCATGCCGGACTGCATGCACGAGATCGAGACGCGCGGCCTGCGTAGCGCGGTGCTCGAAGCCGCCCGCAACAAGCCCTTTCTGGGAATCTGTATCGGCCAACAAATGCTCTTCGAGCATAGCGACGAAGGAAATGTCCCCGGCCTGGGCCTGATCGCCGGCCACGTGCGCCGCTTTCCCGCCGAGAAAATGATCGACGCCATGGGTCGCAAGCTCAAGGTGCCGCACATGGGCTGGAACGAGGTCAGGCACAGCCGCGAACACGCGCTCTGGAAAGGCATTGCCAACGATGCGCGCTTCTATTTTGTGCACAGTTACTTCGTCGAACCGCAGGATGAGGACTACGTCGTCGGCAGCACCCGCTACGGCATACCCTTTACCAGTGCAGTGGCTCGGGATAATATCTTTGCCATTCAGTGCCATCCGGAAAAGAGCGCCATTGACGGGCTCGCCATGCTGGCCAATTTCGTCGCCTGGAAGCCTTGACCGAGTCCCGGTCTGCCTGCTTCCAGCGCCCTGCCCACCCCCTCCTTACAACTCACTTCAAACACTCCGACATGTTGATTATCCCCGCGATTGACCTCAAAGGCGGACAGTGCGTCCGGCTCAAACAGGGTCTCATGGAGCAGGTAACCGTCTTCTCCAGTTCTCCCGGCGAGCAGGCGCGTGCGTGGCTTGCCCAGGGCGCCCGGCGCCTGCACGTGGTCGACCTCGACGGCGCCTTTGCCGGCAAGCCGAAAAATGAGAACGCCATCAAAGAAATCGTGCAGGCGGTCGGCAGCGACATCCCGGTCCAGCTTGGCGGCGGCATTCGCGATCTCGACACCATCGAACGCTGCCTCGACGACGGCGTCAGCTATGTGATCATTGGCACCGCTGCGGTCAAGAATCCCGGCTTCCTGCATGATGCCTGCGGCGCCTTCCCCGGCCACATCATCGTCGGCCTCGATGCCCGCGACGGAAAAGTGGCGGTTGACGGCTGGTCCAAGATGACCGGACACGACGTCATTGATCTGGCAAAGAAGTACGAGGACTATGGTGTCGAGGCGATCATCTACACCGATATTGGTCGCGATGGCATGCTCTCGGGATTCAATATCGAGGCCACCGTCAAGCTGGCCCAGGCACTGCTGATCCCGGTCATCGCCAGCGGCGGTCTGTCGAGCATCGACGACATTCGGCAGCTTTGTGCGGTCGAGCAGGAAGGCATCAGCGCCGCCATCGCCGGCCGCGCCATTTACGACGGCTCGCTGGATTTTGCCGTCGCGCAAGCGGAAGCGGACCGTGCGGCGCATGCCTGAGTGCGCCGCCAGCTGGCAAGATCAAGGCGCTGACTGAGCATGGGCCTGGCCAAACGCATCATCCCCTGCCTGGACGTGACTGCCGGTCGTGTCGTCAAGGGCACCAATTTCGTCGAGTTGCGCGATGCCGGTGACCCGGTCGAAATCGCTCGCCGCTATGGCCAGCAGGGGGCCGACGAAATCACCTTCCTTGACATCACCGCCTCGTCGGATCAGCGCGACATCATTCTGCACGTCGTCGAAGCCTGTGCTGCGGAAGTCTTCATTCCACTGACCGTTGGTGGTGGCGTGCGCTCGGTTGCCGACGTCCGGCGCTTGCTGAACGCGGGCGCCGACAAGGTGAGCATGAACACCGCCGCCGTCGAGAACCCGGACCTGGTCGCCAACGCCTCGGCCAAGGTCGGCAATCAATGCATCGTCGTCGCCATCGACGCCAAACAGGTGGCAGCGGGTGAATGGCAGGTGTTCACCCATGGCGGACGCCGCAACACCGGCATCGACGCCATTGCCTGGGCGCGCCGCGTGCAGCAGCTTGGTGCCGGCGAAATCCTGCTCACCAGCATGGATCGCGACGGCACACGCAACGGTTTCGACCTGCCGCTGACGTGTGCCGTGTCCGACGCCATCGACATTCCGGTGATCGCCAGCGGTGGCGTCGGCAATCTCCAGCATCTCGTCGACGGTGTCAGCGACGGCCGCGCCGATGCTGTTCTGGCGGCGAGCATCTTCCACTTTGGAGAATTCACCGTTCACCAGGCCAAGACCTATATGCGCGAGCGGGGGATCGAGGTCCGCCTGTGAGTGATCTGGACCCCGGCCAGGACTGGCTGGACGCCCTCAAATGGGACGAGCAGGGAATGCTTCCGGCAATTGCCCAGGATGCCAGCAGTGGTCGGGTGCTAATGTTCGCCTTCATGAATCGGCAATCACTGCAGGAGACGGTAAACAGCGGGAGCGCGGTATACTGGTCGCGTTCTCGTCAACGCCTGTGGCGCAAAGGAGAGGAATCCGGTCATGCGCAACGCGTACGCTCGATTCGCACCGACTGTGATGGCGACGTGCTGCTGCTGTCGATCGACCAGGAAGGCGGAATTGCCTGCCACACCGGTCGCGAGAGCTGTTTTTTCTATCAACTGCAGAGGGAAACGTGGGTAACGGCCGACCCGGTGCTCAAGGATCCCAAGGAAATCTACGGTAAATGAACATGGACATGCTGCACCGGATCTCAGAAACGCTGCTTGCGCGCCGCAAGGCCGACCCGGAAACCTCGTATACGGCACAGTTGATGGCCAAGGGGCCGGACGCCATCCTCAAGAAAATCGGCGAAGAAACCGCCGAATTGATCATGGCCGGCAAGGAAGGCAACCGCCTGCATGTGGTCTGGGAATCGACCGACGTGCTCTATCACACGATGGTACTGCTCGCCTTCTACGGCCTGTCGATCGAAGACGTACTGCAGGAAATGCGGCGCCGCGAAGGCGTCTCCGGAATCGACGAGAAAAAGGCGAGGAAAAGCTGAGCCATGGAGGACTGCCTGTTCTGCAAGATCGCGGCCGGGCAAATCCCGGCGCGCAAGGTCTACGAAGACGATGAGCTCTTTGCCTTCCACGACATCAAGCCGGCTCGCCCGGTGCATGTTCTGGTGATCCCGAAACGCCACATCACCTCGCTGGCGAGTACCAGCGAGGCGGATCTGCCGGTTCTCGGACGCATGCTGGCCATCGCCAACCGCCTGGCGACCGAGCAAGGCAGCCCGGACGGCTTCCGCCTGATCATCAACACCGGCGTGATCGGTCATCAGGAAGTGCAGCACCTGCACGCGCACATCGTCGGCGGGCCAGAACCGGTCGGGCCAATGCTCAAACGAGTCTGACGGCAAGCTCTAGTACGCGTGTCGTCGGTCGGGCCGTGACGGTTGCCGAAGCCGTATTTCACATTAATGGAGACCTGACATGGGTTCTTTCAGCATCTGGCATTGGTTGATCGTTCTGGTCATCGTCCTGCTGGTTTTCGGAACCAAGAAACTACGCGGACTGGGCTCCGATCTCGGCGGTGCGGTCAAGGGTTTCAAGGAAGGCATCAAGGAAGCGAGCACCGAAGACCAGGCCGCCACCGACAGCACACCGCCGCCACAGCAACAAACACCGCAACAGGTCAAGGACGCGCAAACCATTGAGGGCGAGGTCCGCGAAAAAACCAGGAGCTAGCGCTGGTCGAGCCGCCAGGGGCGTGAGCGCCCGGCCGCCGGCCAGGGGCTCCGCTGCTCTCGCTGCTTGTTTCTCATCGCTCATTCACTCACCGACGGCCAATGTTTGATATCAGCTTTACCGAGATGATCCTCATAGCGGTCGTCGCGCTGGTGGTGATCGGTCCCGAGCGACTCCCGAAAGTGGCACGTGCGGCGGGGCACCTGCTCGGACGTGTGCAACGTTACGTCAGCGACGTGAAATCCGACATCAGTCGCGAAATGCAGCTCGACGAGCTGAAGAAACTGCGCGCCGAGATCCAGGATTCCGCGCGCAGCGTCGAGCAGTCGCTGAGCAGCGAAATGCAGGCCGCACGCCAGGCCATGACGCAAACCGCGCAAGCGGTCAGCGGCGACGCAAGCACCCCAGCCGCCGCAAACACTCAGCCGAGCATAAGCTCGACCGAGCCGACGCAGCCGGCCGCAGCAAGCGCTGCCACGCCAGCAGCGAATGCGCCCGGCAGCCCCGAAAAACCGGCCGGAACAGTCTGATCAAACAATGAGCGAAGAAACCGGGGATTCATTCCTCTCACACCTGGTCGAGCTACGCGACCGTCTGATACGCGCGCTGATCGCCATCGGCGTTGTCTTCCTCTGTCTGTTCCCCTGGGCAAAGGAACTCTATTCGCTGTTGGCCCAGCCTTTGCTGGAGAAACTCCCGCAAGGTGGCCAGATGATTGCCACCGACGTGATTGGTGTTTTCCTGGTGCCGATGAAAGTGGCACTGATGGTCGCTTTCCTGATCGCCCTGCCCTACGTCCTCTATCAGATCTGGGCTTTCATCGCCCCGGGTCTCTACGCCCACGAGAAGAAACTGGCCTTGCCACTGGTCGGAGTGAGCGTCTTCCTGTTCTTCGTGGGCATGGCTTTCGCGTATTTTCTGGTCTTTCCGACGGTTTTCGGCTTCATGGCCAAAGTGGCGCCCGAAGGCGTCGCCTGGATGACCGACATCGAGAAATACCTGTCATTCGTGATGACCACCTTCATGGCCTTTGGCGTGACCTTCGAGGTGCCGGTGCTGGTCGTCGTCCTGGTGTATGCCAACATCGTCGATCTCGCCAAGCTCAAGGAATGGCGCCCCTACGTCATTGTCGGCTCGTTTGTCGTCGCTGCCGTCCTGACACCGCCGGACGTCATTTCGCAGTTGCTGATGGCCATACCGATGTGCCTGCTTTTTGAACTCGGGCTGGCGCTGGCTCGCTTCGTCACCAAGCGCTCGGCACGTCAGGAGAGGCCCTACGATCAGGAGGCTGCCGCCGCGGCCGAAAGCGAATGGAAGGCGCTGAGTGCCGACGAGATGAACAAGGCTGTCGCCGACCTCCATACGCAAGCAGGACGAGACCAGAAGCCAGACGCCTGAACGCCGCGGCGGTGTGCGGCAAAGCCCGGCAGCCGCTTTTTCAGGAAGGCGCGTTTTCCTCGTTACTCACTCTCTCCGGCCCGGCGACGGTCAGCCGATGCCGCACCGGTGCTCCCTCTTCGAACAGCCACAGACTGCCGCTGGGCAGCGTCGTCCATTGCTCGTTGTCGGTCAGCGGCACAGTGGCGATCACCGCAACGCGATCCTCCGGCGTCGTCACCGCGCTGAAGTCGATACTCACATCCTGGTCGCTCAGATGGGCAACGGCAAACGGTGCCTGGCGAATGATGTAGGTCAGCTGTGTGGAGCAGTGCGCGAACAGGCAGTCGCCATTCGACAACAGGAAATTGCACGCCCCTTGCGTAGCAAGCTCGAGAGTCAGCTGATGCAGGGCCTCGAAAAGCAGCGCCTGGCTCGGCGCATGACTGCCAAAGCGCTGCCGTAAATTCTGTAACAGCCAGCAAAACGCGCGTTCGCTATCGGTGTCGCCAACGGGGGTAAAGCTGCTGTCGAGCTGCGGCGAAAAATCCGGCAAGTGGCCGTTGTGCGCGAAAATCCAGTACCGTCCCCAGAGTTCGCGCATGAACGGGTGGGTGTTTTCGAGTGCCACAACGCCCTGCGTCGCCTTGCGAATATGCGCAATGACATTTTGCGAGTGGATCGGATAGCTGCGTACGAGCTCGGCCAGCGGTGAAGAACACGAGGGCTGTGGTTCGAGGAAAACACGCGTACCGCGACCTTCGAAGAAAGCAATTCCCCAGCCGTCGGAATGGACGTCGGTCGCGCCTCCACGTGCCTGGAATCCGGCAAAAGAGAAACAAATGTCGGTCGGCACATTGCAGTTCATGCCGAGTAGCTGGCACATGGCTCGCCTCCTGGCTAGTCGTCCTCGCGGCTCTGCGGCGCGCGCTTGCCGATCTTGACCGTGATGTCGAACAGCTTGTTCTGGCGACGCAACTGGAAGCTGACCGCTTCGCCCGGCTTCTGGCCGGCGATCAGATCGAGCATCCCATGCGGATCCTCGACCGCGCGACCGGCGACGGCGAGCAGGATATCACCCGGCTTGATCCCACCGGCATCGGCCGGGCCGCCGCGCAGGACACCGGCGATCAGCGCACCGCGAGTATCGGGCAGGCCGAAGGACTCGGCGAGATCGACGGTAATTTCCTGCGCCTCGACGCCAATCCAGCCGCGCGTAACGGTCCCCGTCTCGATGATCTGCTCCATGACATTACGCGCAATCGAGATCGGAATCGCAAAGCCGATGCCGAGCGAGCCGCCGGAACGCGAGTAGATGGCGGTGTTGATGCCGATCAGGTTGCCGCGACTGTCCACCAGCGCGCCACCCGAATTGCCCGGATTGATCGCCGCGTCGGTCTGGATGAAGCTCTCGAAAGTATTGATCCCCAGGTGCGAGCGGCCGAGGGCGGAGATGATGCCCATGGTCACCGTCTGACCGACGCCGAAGGGGTTGCCGATGGCCAGGGTCACGTCGCCGACCAGGACGTCGTCCATCTGCCCAAAGGTGATCGCCGGCAACGGCAAGGCCAGCGCCTTTCCGTTGTCGGCGGTGATCTGCAGCACCGCCAGATCGGATTCCGGGTCGCTGCCGACGAGGCGCGCATTCAGGTTGCGGCCATCGCTGAGCGCGACCTCGATCTGGTCGGCGGATTCGACGACGTGGTTGTTCGTGAGAACATAGCCGCCGGAGCTGACAATGACTCCCGAGCCTAGGCCCGAACTGCTCGGCCCGTCACCGCCCGGATCGTCACCGAAGAAGTGACGGAAAGCCGGGTCGTCGTACAGGGGATGACGACGCGCCCTGACCTTCTGTGCGGTAAAGATATGCACCACCGACGGCAGCGCCTTCTTCGCCGCCTGGCGATACGACGGCGCAACGAGCGTCGGCGCCTCGCCCAGCGTCGCCGACTCCTGCAGGGCAACGATACTGGTGCCGAATACCGGTGCCTTGCCCAGCCATTCCGGCTTGAGGGTGCTGACGACGAAAAGAAGGGCGACACCAAAGGTCACCGTTTGTGCAAAAATCAGCCAGAGCCTGCGCATGGGCGAAACCGGAGCCAGTGAATGAAACGCGAAGAATTGACACGCTACCTGGACGAGATCCTGGACGCAGGCCGCTTCAAGGATTATTGCCCAAACGGACTGCAAGTGGAAGGACGGCCTGAAATCCGCAGCCTGGTCGCCGGCGTCACCGCCAGTCAGGCACTGCTCGACCTTGCCGTGGCGCGTGCCGCCGACGGCATCCTGGTCCATCACGGCTGGTTCTGGCGCGGTGAAGACGGTCGCGTCACCGGCATCCGCCGAACACGTCTGCAAACCCTGCTGCACAATGACATCAACCTGATCGCCTATCACCTGCCGCTCGACAGCCATCCCCAGTTCGGCAACAACGCGCAGCTCGCCAGGCGCTTCGGGTGGCTGCCCGAAGGCCGCTTCGGCGAGCAGGACATCGGCTGGCACGGACGACTGGAAAAGCCGGCCAACGTCGCCGCGGTCAGCAAACACGTCGCTGCGCTGCTACAACGCGAGCCGCTGCTCATCGGCGACGGCGAGCGCCCGGTCAAGTGCGTCGCCTGGTGTTCAGGCGGTGCGCAAGGGCTCTTCGAAGAGGCCATCGCGCTGGGCGCAGACCTCTACCTGAGCGGCGAAATCTCCGAACAGACGGTGCATCTGGCGCGCGAATCCGGCGTCGCCTACCTGGCCGCCGGGCACCATGCCAGCGAACGCTACGGCGTGCAGGCGCTCGCTGCACACCTGGCCGAACGCTTCGGCCTCGACTGTCATTTCGCCGATCTCGACAACCCTGTTTGAAGCCTTAAACCACAAGGAGCAACTATGGCTTACGTCTTTCCACCCGCCGCCCAGGTGTGTGTTCCCGTCGCAGGCAGCGACGCCCTCTTCCCGGTTCGCCGGGTCTACTGCGTCGGGCAGAATTACGCCGCGCACGCAGCCGAAATGGGTGCCGACGGTCGCCAGCCACCGTTCTTCTTCAGCAAGCCTGCCGACGCACTGGTGCCTGGCGGCGGCGATGTCCACTATCCGCCGGGCACCAGCGATCTGCAGCATGAAGTCGAACTGGTGGTCGCGCTATCCGCTGGCGGTGCTGCGGTCTCACCGGCAAAAGCCCTCGACTGGGTCTATGGCTACGCCGTCGGGCTTGATCTGACCCGTCGCGATCTGCAGCGCGCGGCAAAGGAGAAGGGCCAGCCCTGGGACATGGCCAAGGGTTTCGATCAAAGCGCACCGATCGGCGCCATCCAGCCGCGGGCCCGCATCGGTCATCCCGAGCACGGCGCCATCTCGCTCAAGGTCAATGGCCAGCTGCGCCAGAACGGCGACCTCGACCAGATGTCGTGGAAGGTCGCCGAGGTGATTGCCAATCTGTCGACCTACGTCGAGCTGGCGCCCGGTGACCTGATTTTCACCGGCACCCCGGCCGGCGTATCGAAGGTACAACGCGGCGATGTGCTGGAAGCGAGTGTCGCCGGCATCGGCGAGCTCGCGGTGAAACTCGTCTGAAAGCCGTAGTCAGCTGGTCGAGCGCAGCGGCAGCATTGCCGCCGCCTTGCCGACCACGCCGCTGCGCGAGGACCGGCAACTGATACGCCTGGTTGCGACGCCTGAAGACCACCGCATCGCGCAGCTTGCGGCGGCGGCGATCGGGCTGTCACTGATCGATGCGGCGATCCCGCTTCCCCTGCCGGGGGTCAAACCCGGCCTGGCGAACATCGTCACGCTGATTGTCCTGGCCCGTTACGGCTGGGCGGCGGCGGCCTGGGTCACCGGCCTGCGCGTCTTTGCCGGCGGCCTTCTGCTCGGCTACTTCCTTTCGCCTGGCTTCTTCATGAGCCTCACCGGCGCGCTGTTCAGCCTGCTGACGCTGGGCCTGGCCTACCGCTTACCGAGACGCTGGTTCGGCCCGGTCAGCTGGAGCATCCTGGCCGCCTTCGCGCACATCGGCGGCCAACTCGTGCTGGCACGACTATGGCTGATTCCCCACAATGGCCTGTTTCTGATGGTCCCGTTTTTCGCCGTCGCCGCGCTCGTCTTCGGTATCATCAACGGCCTGCTGGCGACGCGCCTGCTGACGGAGCTGTCGGCTAACCAAAGCGAGGTTGAAAATGCCTGAAACCATCTGTCTGGCCTTCACCGGCGCCTCCGGAATGCCCTACGGCGTGCGTTTGCTCGAATGCCTGCTGGCCGCCGACTGCCGCGTGCAACTGCTCTACTCACAGGTCGCACAGATCGTCGCCAAGCAGGAAATGGGGCTGGACTTGCCGGCACGCGCCAGCGACGCCCAGGCCACGCTGCAGGAACGCTATCGAGCCCTGCCCGGCAGGCTGGAAGTTTACGGCCGCGAAGAATGGTTTGCACCGCTCGCCAGCGGCTCCAACCCACCCGACGCGATGGTCATCTGCCCGTGCTCGATGGGAACCCTGGCGGCGATTGCCCAGGGACTGGCCAGCAAGCTGATCGAGCGCGCGGCCGACGTCGTCCTCAAGGAGAACCGCAAGCTGATTCTGGTACCGCGCGAAACACCGCTGTCCGCCATCCATCTCGAGAACATGCTGCGCCTGGTGCGCGCTGGAGCGGTCATCCTGCCGCCCAACCCCGGTTTCTATAACCATCCGCAGTGCGTCGAGGACATGGTGGACTTCGTCGTGGCGCGAATCCTCGATCAACTGCGCGTCGCGCATACGCTAATCCCGCGCTGGGGCGCCGTCGCCGGCGAATGAGCGCCGGAGTCGTTGCCGAACAAGTACGCCTCGCGCGCCCCTGGAAATGCGGCGACATGGCACCGGTTCCCGGCCTGACCCCGGACGACGTCGCGCAGATCACCGCCCTACGTGCAACTGGAGCAGCACAAGGTCGGCATTCGCGAGCTCCAGCGACGGCGATCCGGCCGAGGAGAAACACCAGACAGCGCTGCCATCTGCTCGCCGCCTACTTGCTCCCCGCCAGGGGCGTAAAGCGCGCCTGCTCGGCCGCTTTTCCGGCCAGGGTGATCGAGACGACGACCTTCATGTCCGGCGACGACGCGTATTTGGCGCTGCCTTGCATGCGGTTGTCGCCGTCGGCGGTCAGCGTGGCAGTGCTCTTCTCCTTGCCAGCGAGGATGGTCGCCGTACCGGTCGCGCCGGCGGTCGCGATCTTGGCGCCGGCATGGTCGGTGACATGCACGACGACCGCGCTGTCCCTGGCTTCCTTGTTGTCACCGGCGACCACCAGCTCGAAATGGTAGGGGCCAGCCATGCGCAACTGGCCGCCATTGGCCCCTTTCTGGGTATCCAGATACGCGTCGGAGTGAGCGAGCAAGGGCTGGCTGGCGAGAATGAAGGCGCTGCTGGCGGCGGCGAGAATCAGGGCTTTGATCGGTGGCATGGGAAACTCCTTGTGGGTTGAAACAGGTTCAGCAATCTCGGGGTTCAAAAACTCTCACTCTCGTGGGCGGCGAGCAGGCGCTCCAGCGCCGGCTTGCCCCACAGCCAGAACATCAGCGGCGTCAGCAGGCTGTCGAGCAGCGTCGAGCTGATCAGCCCGCCGAAGATCACCACCGCCACCGGGTGCAGCACTTCCTTGCCCGGCGCGTCGGCCGAGAGCAACAAGGGCAGCAACGCGAAGGCCGCCACCAGCGCCGTCATCAGCACCGGCGTCAGGCGCTCCAGCGAACCGCGGACGATCATGTGCTGGCCGAAGCTCTCGCCTTCGAAGGCACACAGATTGATGTAGTGGCTGATTTTGAGAATGCCGTTGCGGGTGGCGATGCCGGTCAGGGTGATGAAGCCGACCAGTGCAGCGACTGACAGCGGCTGCCCGGAAATCCACAGCGCGATGACGCTGCCGACCAGCGCCAGCGGGATGTTGCCCATGATGATCAGGGTCAGCGCGGTCGAGCGGTAGCGGCTGTAGAGGACCATGAAGATCATCGTCAGGGAGATCGTCGCCAGCAGGCTGATCAGCCGCGCCGCCTCCTCCTGCGCCTGGAACTGCCCTTCCAGCGCGGTGAAATAGCCATCGGGCAGCGGTCTGGCGGCGAGTTCGCTGCGGATGTCGGCGATCACTTGCGACATGTCGCGACCGTCGGTGTTTGCCGAGAGCACGATACGGCGCCGCGAATTCTCGCGGCTGACCTGGTTCGGACCGTCGCTCTCCTCGACGGCAGCGACTTTCGACAGCGGCACGTGCCCGCTCGGCGTTTCGATCAGCAGATCGGCGAGCGCCTGCGGGACGCGCGCACTTTCCGGCAGGCGTACCAGCAGGTCGAAGCGACGGTTGCCCTCGACGATTTCGGTGATCCGCTCGCCTTCGATCATCTGTTCGAGGCTGCGCAGCAGGTGGCCGGGCGCGACGCCGTAGCGCGCCGCCTGCTCGTAGTCGAGGTGGATCTTCACTTGCGGGATGAGCACCTGTTTCTCGATCTGCAGGTCGGTGACGCCAGGGATCTGTGCCAGCCGCGCGCGCAGTTCAGCGGCCAGGCCGCGCAGGGTGTCGAGGTCGTCACCGTAGATCTTCAGCGCGATCTGCGCGCGCACACCCGAGAGCAGGTGATCGAGGCGGTGCGAGATCGGCTGTCCGACGTTGGACGCCGCGGGCAGCGTGCCGAGACGCTGCCGGATGTCGGCGATGATTTCGGCCCGGTTGCGTTCGGAGGCCTTGAGGTCGACGTCCATCTCGGTGTAGTGCACGCCTTCGGCATGTTCGTCGAGTTCGGCGCGCCCGGTACGCCGGCCGACCTTGGTCACCTCGGGAACCTCGGCCACCAGCTGCTCGGCGAGCGTGCCAATGCGGTTCGATTCGCTCAGCGAGGTACCCGGGTTGAGCAGCACATTGACGGTCAGCGTGCCCTCGTTGAACGGCGGCAGGAAGGAACGCGGGAAGAAGGGCACGCTGGCGGCGACCACCACTACCAGCAGCAGCGCGCCGATCAGCAGGCCGCGGGCACGCGCGAAAGACCAGTGCAGCAGGCGCGCGTCCATGCGCTTGAGCCAGATCACCAGCGGGCTGTCGCCGGCGTGCAGTTGCTTCATGCGCGGCAGGAGGTAGTAGGCCATCACCGGGGTCAGCGTCACCGAGACGATCATGCTGGCGAGAATCGAGACGATGTAGGCGACGCCGAGCGGCGTGAACAGGCGCCCCTCGATGCCCGGCAGGACGAACAGCGGCACGAACACCAGGACGATGATCACCGTCGCGTAAACAATTGCCGAGCGCACTTCGAGCGTCGCCGCGGCGATCACCTCGACGACCGGGCGCGGCGTGCTGGCGGCGCGGTTGAGCTTGAGGCGGCGCAAGACGTTTTCGACGCCGACGACGGCGTCGTCGACCAGTTCGCCGATGGCAATCGCCAGCCCGCCGAGGGTCATGGTGTTGATCGACAGGCCGAAGTAGCGAAAGACCAGCGCCGTGGCCAGCAGTGATACCGGAATGGCCATCAGCGAGATGATCGTCGTGCGCACGTTGAGCAGAAACAGGAAGAGGATTACGGCAACGAGGATCGCCCCATCGCGCAGTGCCTCCGCGACGTTGTTCACCGAGTGCTCGATGAAATCGGCCTGCTTGAAGAGGAAGGACGGCGCTTCGATGCCTTCGGGCAGGCTCCTGGCGAGCTCATCGATGGCTTTCTCGACTTCGCGGGTGAGCAGCACGCTGTCGGCGGCCGGTTGCTTCTGCACCGACAGAATGACCGCCGGCTTGCCCTGGAAACTGCCGTCACCGCGCTTGATCGCCGGCGCCAGCTTGACGTCGGCGAGCTGCTTGAGAACGATCGGCTGGCCGTTCCTGACGGTGACCACCAGGTTCTGCAGATCCTCGATGCGCGCGCTGCGGCCGATCTGGCGAATCAGGTATTCGCGGCCCTGCACTTCGAGAAAGCCGCCGCTGGTGTTGGCGCCGAAATCGCGCAGCGCGGCTTCCAGCTTCTCGCGCTCGACGCCCAGGGCCTGCAGCTGCGCCGGGCGCAGTTCGACGCGGTACTGGCGCACTTCGCCGCCGATCGGGATCACCTGCGCGACGCCCGGGATGGTCAGCAGGCGTGGCCGCATAACCCAGTCGGCATACTCGCGAACAGTCATCGGACTGATCCTGGCGGGGTCGGCGGGAATGGCGATGAGCAGGATCTCGCCCATGATCGACGAGATCGGCCCGAGCTGCGGGACCACCCCCGGCGGCAACTGATCGCGGACCAGGTTCAGGCGTTCGGCGATCTGCTGGCGATTGCGGTAGATGTCGGAACCCCACTCGAACTCGACATAAATGATCGACAGGCCGATTCCCGAGACCGAACGCACGCGCGTCACCCCGGGCATGCCGTTCATTCCCGATTCGATCGGGAAAGTCACCAGCTGCTCGACTTCCTCCGGCGCCATGCCGCCGGCCTCGGTCATCAAGGTCACCGTCGGCTTGTTGAGGTCGGGGAAGACGTCGACCGGCATCTGGCGCAGGGTGATCGCGCCGTAGATGATCAGCAACAGCGAGATGCCGAGGACGATCAGCCGTTGCTTGAGGCTGGCGCGGATAATCAGTTCGAACATGTCAGCGCACTTGCGAGAGCAGGCCGGCGCCCTCGATCACGACGCGATCGCCGTCGTGCAGGCCGTCGCTGATCGCGACCGTGTTCGCATCGAGCGCTTGCGGATGCACCCGGCGGGCGACAAAACGTTCGGCTTCGGTATGCACCCACACCGCCGTTTCGCCGGCACCAATGCGCGTCAGCGCCGAACGCGGCACGGCGGCGCCCTCGATCTCGTGCGCCGTGCGCACGATCACCTTGAGTGGTTGCCCGACGGCGACCAGCGTGTTCGGCGTGACGATGCGAAACAGCAGGGGCAGCGCCTGCTCACGCATCTGCCGGCCACCGCCGACGAAAGCGAGCTCCAGCGCGCTTTGCTCGGACAGGGCGCTGGCCGAAATCAGCGTCGCGCCAATGCCGGCCTGGTAGGCCAGTGCCTCCACCGCCAGGCGGGCGGGGTCGATGATCTCGAAGAGAATTTCCTTGGCATCGACGACCTGACCGGCGACCAGGCTGCTGGCGCTGATCACGCCGGCCGCCGGTGCGCGCAGGGGTTCGGCGCCGTCAATGCTGGCGCTGGTCGCCGCCAGGCGCTTGCGCAGCGCGCTGCGTTCGATGCGTGCGGCTTCGATTTCCTTGTGCGCCACGGCGCCTTCAAGCGCTTGCAGCCGGCGCACGCGCGCTTCGGCAATCGCCAACTCGCCGGCCAGTTCGGCCTGCTGCGCCCTCTGGTTAGCCCGCTCGATGGCACTGCTGACCGGGCGCAGGTAGGCCAGGATCTCGCCCTTGCTGACTTTTCTGCCGGGAACCGGCATGCCTTTGGGGCCTGGTTCGACGCTACCGGCAAAGGTCGCCTGCACGCGGCCGCCGGTCTCGGGGTCGGCGATCACCTGGCCGTTGAGTTCGATCGTCGCGGAGAGCGGAGCGATGACGACGCGCTGGCTGCGCACGCCGATCTGCCGCTGCAGCGGTTTGGGGACGAACAGGCTGCCGTCGGGCAGGCGCTGCGGCGATGTGGCGTGGCGCCCGTTCGCCGTGGCGCCGTCGCCTGGCGTGCTGGCCGGCGCTGCTGCCGCGGCTTTGTTGTCCTGGCTGTGATCCTCGTCGCCATGCGCCAGCGCGGCACTGGCGAAGCAGGACAGCGTGACGGCGGCGAGAATGCTGTGCAAATTCATGCCTGGTGGCCTCGCGGGGATCGGTGTTGCCGGCGGCGCCGGAGCAGGAGCAAGGCGGCGCCGGCGAACAGCAGCCCGGCGGCCAGGAGCCAAATCGCCCACTCGCTCCAGTCATGGCTGTGCGGCGCAGCGGTGCCTGGCGGCTGCGAGGTATCGAGAACCAGCGATAGCAGGTCAGCATTGTCGCTGGTCTCGATGCTGATGGTCAGCGGATGCCTGGCCGCCGGAAAGTCGGCGGCGAGTTGAATGACGTAGGTACCGCGGGAGGTTTCGCTGGCCAGGCCCTGCACGCCGGGCACATCAGCCTCGACTTCAACCCTGGCACCTGCCACCGGCTCGTTGCTGGCGAAGCGATCGACATAGACCAGCAGTTTCCGGTCTTCGAGGACGGCGACGACTTCGAAGTCGGCGGTGGCGGCACTGGCCCGCGGCGCGACGCTCTGGCTGAGCGCCGGGGGCGGCGCGCCATGATCTTCACCGCCATGGCCAAAAGCCGAAAACGTGATCACCAGCAAGGCAGTGGCCAGAAGCTGCTTCACGGCAGCACTCCCAGGGTCTGATTGAGGCGTGAAATGGCCTCCGCACGGGCGATCTGCTGGCGGCCGAGAAAAGTATCGGCAGCGTCGGCGGCAGCACGAATGCGCAGCAACGTTGCCAGGTCGGCTTCGCCCAGGGCGAAACTCTTTTCCGCCAGGCGCAGGCTGTCGCTGCTCAGCGTGCGGCGCTGCTCGGCGAGTGCGTACTGGCGCTCGGCGGCCTGCAAGTCTTGGCGGGCACGCATGGCGTCGAGCTCGACGCGGCTCTCGAGGCGCTGCATTTCAGCGTCGCTCTGATCGGCCTCGGCCTGCGCCGCCGAGCTTTCGCGGCGCACCAGAGCTCCTGAAGAAAAGGGGATCTTCAGACGAATGCCGATGCTGTCCGAATACGCTTCATTGAACTCGCTGCGTTCGCGAAGCGCGAGCAAGCTCACTTCGGGCGCGGCGCGCCGCGACTCTTCGGCGACCTTCACCTTGGCGCGGGCACTGCGCGAGGCGGCTGCGGCGGCGGTCAGCTGCGGGTGCAAGTGTGAATGTGAATAGGTCTCCGGCGCCAACTGGCTCCGTGCCGCCATGGCCTGGCGTCGCCGGCCGTTCGGCGCTGATCGACGACGGCGCGGGAGCCCCGGTAAGTGCGCGAAAGACATGCTCGGCCTGCAGCAGCGAGCTGTCGGCGTCGATCGACTCGGCTTCGGCGGCCTGCGTTTCGATTTGTGCGAGGTTGGCGTCGATCCGCGACAGATCACCGGCCTGATAGCGACGCTGGACTTCGCTTGCCAGCGCGCGCGCCGTCTCCAGGCGACGCGCCGCCAGGCTGGCGCTATTGCGCGCTGCGGCCAGCGTCCACCACGCCTCGCGCAACTCGCCGGCGAGTTCCAGCCGCAGGGCGGCGCGCCTGGCGCCGACTTCGTCGAAGCGGCTCTCGGCCTCGGCTTCGCGCGCCGCTTTCTGTCCGGGCAGCCACAGGTAGGCGTTCAGCTCGACGGCGACCTCGCGTTTGCCGCGATTGCTGTTCAGCTGGTCGTTGAGCGCGCCGACGCTGACCGACCCCGGCTCCGGTGTCAGACCGGCGGCCAGTTCCTGCGCCGCGCGCGCTTCGCCCTCGCGGGCGTCCAGTGCTTTCGCCTGCGGATTTCTCAGCCATGCCTGTTCGAGCCAGAATCCCAGGCTGCCTTCCGGCGCCGGCGCAGGCGAAGGAGGAGCGGCCATTCCCGACAGGCTCAGCAGCAAGCCGAGCAGGCCGCAGCCAGGCGCAGTGGGCAGCGTACAGGCGTCATGACAGAGTTCGGAGAGTGCGCTTGTTGATTGACTGCTGTCATTCCGTGACTGGAAAAAAACGCGGCTGGAAGCCTTGCCGTGTGGCACAGACCAACTTGCGCCCGCATACCCAGCTTCTCGCGGTCGTCAGGCACACTTTCGACCCTGGGGCTGGTCACCTCAAAACCCTTTCCGCCAAGATCCTCGGCCCAGCCGTCACCACAATCGCAAGTGGCGCTCTTGAAAACCTCGACGCGCTCAGCGCGCTGGGCGAATGCATGGGCGGACGATACGACGGCGGGCGCGACGAGAAGGCGAAATGACTTCATGACAAGATCCCGTTCCGGGAGACGAGTTGAACTGACAAGTGACGTCTGGTGGCGCATTCTGCATAACTTGCCCGCACAGCAGGCTGACGCGCAGATTACATTCCTGTAATTTTTGGCGAGCGGCAATTCTCGCCGCGGAAGCCGGGCGACCGCCTACTGCAGAACGCTACTCATCATTTCGACCCGGAAGCGACGCTCAGACCCTGGGAAAGCAATTGTGTAAGCAGCCGCAATATTTGGAGTAAGCTGGAGCTGCATTTGCTCATCCACTTGGGCAGCAGACGGTTTTTCAGGGAACCTCAGCTGCGCTAGCCTGTCGGTAATAGTTACGTCCTAATGACTGGAGAACTCTCATGGCTATTGGTGTTTGGATCAGTCTTTTTGCTTACTTTGCGCTCATGATCGCCATCGGCTTTTATGCTATGCGTACCGCCACGTCTTCGTCTGAAGATTACATGCTGGGTGGCCGAGCCCTCAGTCCACAAGTGGCGGCCCTGTCGGCCGGTGCTTCGGACATGAGCGGATGGTTGCTGCTGGGTTTGCCCGGGGCAATGTTTGTCTCTGGTTTGGGTTCGGCCTGGATCGGTATCGGTCTGCTCGTGGGTGCGTTCTTTAACTGGACTCTGGTTGCACCACGCCTTCGCGAACAGACGGTTCACTATGGTAATGCGATTACCATTCCACAATTCCTGGCAAACCGCTTCCCGACTCAGGCAATGTCGCTCAGAACGGTATCCGCGATGGTCATCGTTCTCTTTTTCGCCGTTTACACGGCGTCAGGTTTGGTGGCCGGCGGCAAACTGTTTGAGACCGCGTTTTCGGGAATTTTCAACTTTGGCGGCTTGAGCGACTACGCCGTGGGTATCGTGATTACCCTGGGCGTGGTGCTGGTCTACACGGTTGTCGGTGGCTTCCTGGCCGTGAGCATGACGGACTTCGTGCAAGGCTGCATCATGATGCTGGCACTGGTTCTCATGCCGGCGGTTGTGCTCTATGGCGAAGGTGGCGGCGGGTTCTCTCAGGCGTCACAGACCCTGAATGCAGTCGATCCCACGCTACTATCCTGGACGGCAGGGCTGACCTTTATCGGCTGGCTGTCTGCGGTTACCTGGGGGCTGGGTTATTTCGGGCAGCCGCACATCATCGTGCGCTTCATGGCCATCCGGAGTCTGAAGGATGTTCCAATTGCCCGTAACATCGGCATGAGCTGGATGCTCATCTCCCTGATCGGCGCAATCTCTCTGGGTCTGTTCGGTCGGGCCTATGCGATCCGTAATGGTATGGATGTCCAGGATCCGGAAACCATCTTCATCATTCTGGGGAAACTTCTCTTCCATCCGCTGATCACCGGTTTCCTCTATGCCGCACTGCTTGCTGCGATCATGAGTACCATTTCCAGCCAGCTTCTGGTGTCGTCTTCATCGCTGACTGAGGACTTCTATCGCCTGTTCCTGCGTAAAAATGCTACGGATAAGGAGCGCGTCGGCGCAGGCCGGGTTTGTGTCGTACTGGTTGGTCTGGTTGCAACCGTCATTGCGTCTGACCCAAACTCTCAGATTCTGACGCTGGTCGGTCACGCCTGGGCGGGCTTTGGGGCGGCGTTCGGCCCACTGATTATCCTGTCGCTGATGTGGTCGCGCACGAACGGCACTGGCGCCATCGCGGGCATGGTTGTCGGTGCCGCCACCGTGATAATCTGGATTTCGCTGGGCTGGAACGGAGAGTTCATGGGTGGTCCCGGTGTGTACGAGATTATTCCTGGCTTCATCGCTTCGTTCATTGCGATCCTGGTGGTGAGCAGCGTTACTGCCGATGCTGGTGAATATCAGCACATCGATCGCTGAAAATAGAGCGCATAACGCACTTTTTTGCCCGGCCCTTGAATAGGCTGCTCGCGCTCGCCCTGAGCTTGTCGAAGGGCATTTCCGGCACCGGGCTTCGACAAGCTCAGCCCGAACGGAGTGAGTGAATCAAAGGGCCGGGTTAATAGCTTTCGCCAGGAAAAACAACATGCGAGCCGACGCGTCAACGCTTTGTGTCGGATGGCCAGGAGAGATTGAGCATGAACAAAGCAAACCTTCATCCGCAGCGTGAAATTAGTGAGCTACGCGCGCGCATCCGCGACAACTATTCCGCCGACGAGGCAGCGGTGCTGCATCGGCTCGTCGAAGGTATCAAGCTGTCGGAGGACGACCGCCGAAAGGTGGCCGCCATCGGCGCCAAATACGTGGAGCGTGTGCGCAAGGAAACGTCGCCCTCGATGATGGAGGCGTTTCTGGCCCAATACGGACTCTCCACCGCCGAGGGCGTCGGCCTCATGTGCCTGGCAGAAGCGCTGCTGCGTGTTCCCGATGCGGAAACCATTGACGACCTCATCCACGACAAGATCGAACCGTCCGACTGGGGCGCACACCTTGGCAAGTCCTCTTCGTCGATGGTCAACGCCTCGACCTGGGCACTGATGCTCACCGGCAGGGTGCTGGAAGGCGATCCCAAGGGCCCGGCGCGGGCGCTGCGAGGCTTGGTGCGCCGTATGGGCGAGCCGGTGGTGCGTACCGCGGTCGGCCAGTCGATGAAGATTCTCGGACGCCAGTTCGTGCTCGGCCAGACCATCGAGGAGGGCATGAAGAATGCCCGCGAGCTCGAGAAGCAGGGCTACACGTATTCCTACGACATGCTCGGCGAGGCGGCGCGTACCGATGAAGATGCCGTCCGCTATCACGCGGCCTACGCCAGGGCGATCACCGCCATCGCCAGGCAGGCCAAGGGCGATGTGCGATCCAGTCCGAGCATCTCGGTGAAGCTCTCGGCGCTGCATCCGCGCTATGAATACACCCACCGCGCCACGGTGATCGCGGAACTCGTGCCACGCGCGCTGGAACTGGCGAAGCAGGCGGCCAAAGCCAATATCGGCTTCAACATCGACGCCGAAGAGCAGGACCGGCTGGATCTGTCACTCGACGTGATCGAGGCGCTGCTGTCCGACGCCGGACTCGCCGGCTGGGACGGATTCGGCATCGTGGTGCAGGCCTACGGGCGCCGTGCCGCGCCGGTGATCGAGGCGCTCTACGACCTTGCCGAGCGGCTCGACCGCAAGATCATGGTGCGGCTGGTGAAAGGCGCCTACTGGGACACCGAGATCAAGCTGGCGCAGGAACTGGGCGTAACGACGTTCCCAGTCTTCACCCGCAAGGTCAATACCGATGTCAGCTACATGGCCTGCGCGCGAATGCTGCTCGATCGGCGCGACCGCATCTATCCGCAGTTCGCGACCCACAATGCCCATACCTGCGCCGCCGTGGTGGCCATGGCAGGTAATGACAAGGACAGCTTCGAGTTCCAGCGCCTGCACGGCATGGGCGAATCGCTGCACCAGATCGTCAAGCAGTCGGAGGGGACGCATTGCCGGATCTACGCGCCGGTCGGCGCGCACCGTGACCTGCTGGCCTATCTGGTCCGCCGTCTGCTGGAGAACGGGGCGAACTCCTCGTTCGTGAACCAGGTGGTGGACAGCTCGATTCCCGCCAGCGAGATCGCGCGCGACCCGGTGACCGAGATGCAGCGCCTGGGCGACGCCATCCCCAGCCCGTCGATCCGCCTGCCCGGCGAGCTGTTCGCGCCCGATCGCAAGAACTCCCGTGGCTACCGGATCAACGAACCCGCCTCGATCCTGCCACTGCTGAAGGCGCGCGAGGCGTTCGCCGACACGACCTGGACCGCCGGGCCGATGCTGGCGGGAAGCCCGGCGCCGCGGGGACCGGCTCGCGATGCCGTGTCTCCGGCCGACGCTTCGCGGGTGATCGGCAAGGTGCATGAGGCGACTCCGGATGAGGTGGCGGCCGCCCTCGACGCCGCCGAGGAAGGCTTCCGCGACTGGTCTGCGCGTCCGGCGGCGGAACGGGCCAAGGTGCTGCGCCGCACCGCCGATCTCTACGAGGAACACATCGCCGAGCTGACCGTGATCACCACCCGCGAGGCCGGCAAGATGATGTTCGATGGCATCGCCGAGGTGCGTGAGGCCGTGGACTTCCTGCGCTACTACGCCAACGAGGGCGAGCGGCTGGAAGCGGAAGAGCCCGGCAGTGCCCGCGGCATCTTCGTCTGCATCAGCCCGTGGAACTTTCCCCTGGCCATCACCACCGGCCAGATCGCCGCGGCACTGGCGGCCGGCAACGCGGTGCTCGCCAAGCCCGCCGAGCAGACACCCCTGATCGCCGCCCGTGCCGTCGAGCTGATGCGCGAGGCCGGCCTGCCGGAGGCGGCACTCCAGCTGCTGCCCGGCGACGGGCCGACGGTAGGCGGGCTGCTGACCAGCGATCCGCGCATCGCGGGCGTCTGCTTCACCGGCTCGACCCCGGTGGCGCAGATCATCCACAAGGCCCTGGCGCAGAACGCGGGACCGGATGCGGTGCTGATCGCCGAGACCGGCGGACTGAATTCCATGATCGTGGACTCCACGGCGCTGACCGAGCAGGCGGTGCGCGATATCCTGATCTCGTCCTTCCAGTCGGCCGGCCAGCGGTGTTCGGCGCTCAGGATGCTGTATGTCCAGGAAGAGGCGCGCGATCGGCTGCTCAACATGCTCTACGGCGCCATGGACGCGCTCACCATCGGCGATCCCTGGAATACCGACACTGACGTGTCGCCGGTGATCGACGCCGACGCCCAAGGCGAAATCAGCGCCTATGTGGCGGCGCATGAAAGGGCCGGCAAGGTGCTGAAGAAGCTGCCTGCGCCCGACGTCGGCACCTTCGTCACCCCCGCCGTGGTTGAGGTAGGGGGCATCGAGGATCTCGAGCGCGAGATCTTCGGCCCGGTCCTGCACGTGGCCAGCTTCAAGGCACGAGACATCGACAAGGTGGTCGACGCAATCAATGCCAGGGGATACGGGCTGACCTTCGGACTGCATACCCGGATCGACGACCGCGTGCAGCAGATCGTCGAGCGTATCCATGTCGGCAACGTCTACGTCAACCGCAACCAGATCGGCGCCATCGTCGGCTCCCAGCCCTTCGGCGGCGAGGGCCTTTCGGGCACCGGGCCCAAGGCCGGCGGCCCGCTCTACGTCACCCGCTTCCGCCGCACCGCCACCGTGGAGTGCCACGACGCGCCGAAGGGGAAGGCCGTGACACTCAGGGACCTCCAGTCGGCTCTCGACGGGCTGGACGCACGCAACTGGGCAGCGCGTCGCGATCGGGTCGAGGTGCTGCGCAAGGCGCTGAGCGGCAAGGGTGGCCTGACCCGCAAGGCGCTCAACGAGACCGCGGCCCTGGACATGACAGCGCAGACGCTTCCAGGGCCGACGGGGGAAAGCAACCGCTTGTCGCTGTATCCGAAGGGACCGGTACTCTGCCTCGGGCCCACCCTGGATATCGCCCTTGCCCAGGCAGCGCAGGCCCTCGGTGCGGGCTGTGCGGCGCTAATCGTCGCGCCGGACGCGAAGCGGTCCGTGCAGCCGCTGATCGATGCGGGGGCGCCCGTCGCCGCGCTCGACGGCAGCGTCTCGGCCGCGACGTTGAGCGCGGTAAAGGGCATCGCGGCGGTGGCCGCGGCCGGCGCCAGCGACTGGACCCGGGAACTGCGCATCGCGCTCGCCAAGCGCGACGGTGCCATCGTGCCGCTCGAGACCCAGACCATCTCGCCGGAACGCTACGTGGTGGAACGTCATCTGTGCATCGATACCACGGCGGCGGGTGGCAACGCAAGCCTGCTGGCGACGGCGGAGTAGACGCCCGGACAGCTTAAGGCGATTTCTGTCAAACAACCTACCATCTTGCTTGTCTTTTCGCCCGTCTTCTGTGTCACGACAACAGTTACATAGTTCGACTTTGCGCCTGTTGTCGCGCCTTGAAACCGACCGAAAATCCGGCGCAATCTGGTACGTTCTTTTCCGGCAATCGCCTTAGCGTTCCCAAGGCATGCTGGCGCGCGATACTTGAGCTGCCGCTTTTTGCGTTCTATTCAGTATCAGGCAGATTCAAATACCGATGATCGAGACCCCATGAAACGCAAAAGGCTCTTTGCATTGCTTGGCATCGCGATAATTGCCGGTGGTGCTTTCTACTGGCAGCGTAGCCATCGTCAGCAAGCGTCCACGACAGCCCTGGCGCTTTATGGGAACGTCGACATTCGGCAGGTCCAGCTGGCTTTCAACGGATCGGCCCGGATCGATCGCATGCTGGTCAGTGAAGGAGAAGCGGTTCGCCAGGGGCAGTTGCTGGCGACGCTCGACAGCACCCGGCTGGAACAGAATGTCGCGCTGCTGGAGGCGCAGGTCGCTGCGCAGCAGCAAGTCGTAGCGCGCCTTCAACGCGGTAACCGGCCGGAGGAAATACAGAAGGCGCGTGCCGACGCCGAGGCCGCCCGGATAGACGCTCAAAACGCCGAACGAACCTATCGTCGACTCGCGGATCTGGTCGCCCGGCAATTTGTCGCCCGCCAGCAGGCAGACGACGCCAAGGCCGCGTCCGACGCGGCCCAGGCCAGGTACGAGGCCGCGCAGGCGACGCGTCACCTGCTCGAACTCGGTGCGCGCGTCGAGGATGTCGCCGCCGCTCAGGCGACGCTCAAGGCCAACGAGGCGGCGCTGGCGATTGCCCGCGAACAACTCGCGGATGGGTCGCTTTATGCGCCAGCCGATGGCGTCATTCAAGACCGCATCCTCGAGCCGGGCGACATGGCTTCGCCGCAGCTTTCGCTGTATACGCTGGCCCTTACCGATCCGATCTGGGTGCGCGCCTATGTGTCAGGAGTGGACCTGGGGAAGATCTACAGCGGCATGCGCGCCGAAGTCGGCACCGACAGCTATCCCGGCAAACGCTATCGCGCGTGGCTGGGATACATCTCCCCGAGCGCCGAATTCACGCCGAAATCGGTGGAAACAAGCGACGTGCGCTCGAACCTGGTCTATCAAGTGCGGGTGTTTGTCTGCAATCCACAGAATGAACTGCGCCTCGGCATGCCGGCAACGGTGATTATTCCCCTCGATCAAGCCGAATCCGGCAAACCCGCGGCCCCTCCTTGCCCGGGCCAGTGATGCCGCCAGGTGCCGCTGCCCAGCCGACAAAACTGGACTCACCGGTGGACCAGGGCGAGCCTGTCGCGCTGACCATCAAGCAGCTATCCAAGGCCTTTCATGCAGGCAACGGGCGCGTCGTTCAGGCGCTCGACAAGGTCAGCTTTCGCGTTCGGCACGGCCGGGTGAGCGGCCTCATCGGCCCGGACAGCGCCGGCAAGACGACGCTCATGCGCCTGGCTGCCGGCTTGCTGCTTGCCGATAGCGGCAGCATCACGGTGCTCGGCAAGAATGCCGGCACCCAGTCGCTGCAGGTTCAGGGCAGCATCGGTTACATGCCACAACGCTTTGGCCTCTATGAAGACTTGACGGTGCAGGAGAACCTCGACCTCTACGCCGACCTGCAAGGCGTTCCGCTGACTCGTCGTGGCGATCGCTATCGGGAGTTGCTGCAGATGGCCGGGCTTGCACCATTTACCCGGCGCCTGGCCGGAAAGCTCTCCGGAGGGATGAAGCAGAAGCTGGGGCTGGCCTGCAGCCTGGTCCGCCAGCCAGCCTTGCTGCTGCTGGACGAACCGACCGTCGGCGTCGATCCGCTGTCGCGACGCGAGCTGTGGGCGATCGTCAATCGCCTGGTGCGCAACGAACGGACCACCGTGCTGCTAAGCACGGCGTATCTCGATGAGGCGGAACGTTGCGACGAGATTTTTCTGCTGCATGACGGGCAGCTCCTGGATCATGGCGATCCGAAGATCCTGCGCGATCGCCTGCAAGGCAAAACATTTGCCGTGACTGCGGAGCATCTGTCCAAGCGATCGCTGCAGGCGAATCTGTCGCATGCCCCCGGCGTGGTGGACGCCGTGATCCAGGGCGAGCGAGTGCGTCTGGTAATGACAGCGGCGACGCTCCCCAATCTCGCTGCGCTGCTACCAGGGATTCAGAACGCCCACGTCAGCGAAGTGCCGCCGCGCTACGAGGACAGTTTCATTGCCCTCCTCAAGGACCAGCCCCAGCCAGACCGTCCGGATGGCGCCTCACATTCGCAAACCGCCCAGCCGGATGCGCGGCCACCGCCGAAGACGGAAGGTGCCGCGGGGATCATCGAGGTGGATCAACTGGAGCGCCGTTTCGGCACTTTCCGCGCCGTCAAGAACGTCAGCTTTGCCGTCTCGTCGGGCGAGGTCTTCGGTTTGCTGGGCGCCAATGGCGCCGGCAAGACGACGACCTTCCGCATGCTGTGCGGTCTGTTGCCGCCCAGCGGCGGCAGCCTGCGGGTGGCCGGCGTCGATCTTCGCCACGCGCCGGCCGCGGCGCGTGCCCGCATCGGCTACATGTCGCAAAAATTTTCACTCTATGGCCACCTCAGCGTCAGCGAGAACCTGCGCTTTTTCAGCAGCGCCTACGGCCTGTCGCGTCAGCGCGCCGAACAGCGCATACAGTGGGCGATGAGCGAATTTGCACTCGCGCCGCTGGCGGCAGCGGTCAGCGGCGACCTCTCGCTGGGCTACAAGCAGCGTCTGGCCTTGGCCTGCGCCTTGATGCACGAACCGGATATCCTGTTTCTCGATGAACCCACCTCGGGCGTCGATCCGCTCGCCCGCCGGGAGTTCTGGCAACGTATCAATACGCTTGCCGAACAAGGCGTCACCATCATGGTGACCACCCATTTCATGGAAGAAGCGGAATACTGCGACCGGCTCGCGATCATGGTCTCCGGCGAGATCCTGACCATCGGGACGCCGACCGCGATCAAGCGGCAGGCGCGTAGCGAAGCCGTGCCCGACCCGTCGATGGAAGATGCTTTCATCGGACTGATCGAAGCGCACAGCCGGGCCGAGAGTCAAAGGGCGCCCGGATCGTGAACGATCGCTGGCATCAGAACCGCTCGGAAGCATCGGGAAAATCCGCCATGCGCCTGCGCGGTTTGATGCGCAAGGAGTTCCTGCAGATTTTCCGCGACCCGAGCAGCATCGCCATCGCCTTTCTGATGCCCGTGGTGTTGCTGCTGCTGTTCGGCTATGGCGTGTCTCTGGACTCGGAATCGATACCGGTGGCCCTGGTCGTCGAACAGCCGAGTGCGGATACCGCCAGCTTCACCGCGGCCTTCAACAACTCCCGTTATTTTGTGCCCACGTCGTACGCCACCACCCGGGCTGCCGAAACCGCGATGATGGCCGGCAAGGTGAATGCCGTCGTCGTGTTGCGTCAGGATTTCGCGCAGCGTCTGCACGGATCGGGCAGCGCACCGATTCAATTGATCGTCAATGGCGTCGATGCCAATACGGCAAGAATCATTTCCGGCTATGTCGAGGGCGTCTGGGGGCGCTGGCTGGAACACCTCGCGCTGGCACGCGGC
The DNA here is from genome assembly GCF_036625345.1 of Candidatus Accumulibacter meliphilus. NCBI lineage: Bacteria > Pseudomonadati > Pseudomonadota > Betaproteobacteria > Candidatus Accumulibacter > Candidatus Accumulibacter meliphilus. The sequence continues at coordinate 342,281 of NZ_JAZKTZ010000005.1, forward strand.
GAGTCGCTGGCCACGCCCGTCCGGATCGAGCAGCGGGTGTGGTTCAACAGCGAGTTGCGCAGCCGAAATTTCCTGGTGCCGGGCCTGATCGCGATCATCATGACCCTGATCGGTGCCTTGTTGACGGCGATGGTGATGGCACGCGAATGGGAGCGCGGCACCATGGAAGCGCTGATGGTGACGCCGGTGAGCATGCGCGAAGTGATTCTCGGCAAGCTGATTCCCTACTTCATTCTGGGAATGGGAGGCCTGGCACTTTCCGTGGCCATGGCACTGTGGCTCTTCGATGTGCCGCTGCGCGGCTCGCACTGGTTGTTGTTCAGCGCATCGGCGCTGTTTCTGCTCACCGCACTGGGTATGGGCCTCTTTATCTCGACCATCGCCAGGAGCCAGTTTGTCGCCGGGCAGATTGCCATCATCACCACCTTCCTGCCGGCTTTCCTGCTGTCCGGATTCATCTTTGATATCGGCAGCATGCCCCCCGTCGTGCAAACGCTGACGCATGCCATTGCTGCCCGCTACTACGTGGCGATCCTGCAGACGGTGTTTCTCGCCGGCAATGTCTGGAGCGTGATTCTGCCGAACGTCTTGGGGCTCTGCGTATTGGCCGTCATCTTCCTCGCTCTGACGATCCGTAAATCGCGCAAGCGGCTGGAGTAGAGGCACATGTGGAGACGCATTTTCGCCCTGGCGATCAAGGAGTTCCTGACCCTGCTCAAGGACAAGCGCAGCCGGGTGGTGATCTTCGTCCCGCCGCTGATTCAACTGATGGTCTTTGGTTACGCCGCCACTTTCGATCTCAAGCATGTGCCGTTTGCCGTCTTCAATGAAGATCGCGGCACGGTCTCGCGCGAGCTGGTCGCCGCCTTTCACGGCGCGCCCAGTTTCGAGGAAGTGGCGCGCCTGACGCAGGACCAGGAGATCGCGCCGATGATCGACAGCCAGCAGGCTCTGATGGTCATCCGCATCGGTCCGCGCTTCAGCGCCGACCTGCTGAGCGGGCGCTCCGCGCCGCTGCAGGTGATCGTTGACGGGCGCAATTCGAACACCGCGCAGCTGGTGGTCAACTATGCGCAAGCGATCGTCAAGGGCTTCAACAGCGACTGGATCGCCAGCCACGGCGGCCGACCGCCACCGGCGGTGATCGAGACGCGGGCGTGGTTCAATCCCAATCTGGAAAGCCGCTGGTTTTTCGTGCCCGGCATCGTGGCCCTGTTGACCTTGCTCGTCACCATGCTGGTGACGGCGCTGTCGGTGGCGCGCGAGCGCGAACAGGGCACCTTCGACCAACTACTGGTCACGCCTCTGCGCCCGGGCGAAATCCTGCTCGGCAAGGCCTTGCCGAGTTTTGTGATTGGCATGGGCGAAGCCACGGCGATCATTCTGGTCGCCGTCTTCTGGTTCCATGTCCCGCTGTTGGGCAACTTGCTGACGCTGTATACGGGCGTCGTGTTGTTCCTGCTGTCGGCAATCGGGCTGGGCCTGATGATTTCATCGCTCGCCGTCACCCAGCAACAGGGATTGCTCGGCGCCTTCTTCTTCCTGGTGCCCGCCATCATCCTGTCCGGTTTTGCGACCCCAATCCAAAACATGCCGTCGCTGGTCCAGAATCTGACCCTGCTGAATCCCATGCGCTATTTTCTGGTGGTGTTGCGCGGCGTGTTTCTCGAAGGCACGCCGTTCGATCTGCTGATCCAGCCGTTTGTGGCGATGGCGGCGATTGGGGCGGTAGCGCTGGCCATCGCTACCTGGCTCTTCCGGCACAGGATGTACTAATTGAGCAACAGCTCAATCGCGACAGGAGGAAGCCGCAGGCCCTCGCCCTTCTTGACGACCGTGCTGTATCTGAAGAGAAGGAGATCCTTGCACCCAACCCTGGCTGTAATCAGAACCTGGGTCGGTCAAGCGCTTGGTCGTCCATTGACACGGGGTCCTCCAACGGCTCCAGGTGGGTCGTGACGTGCGCGCGTGGCAAGAAATGATGAATCTCGACCTCGATACGCTCCGCCCAGGTGTGACCTTTCTGTACCGTCCAGTTCCCCGGCACCAGGACGTGCAAGACCACGAAGGTACGACTGCCTGACTGACGCGTGCGCAGGGCATGAAAATCCAGCCCCTGCTGGCGATACCCCGCAAGCAGCGCTTCGATCTGCTCAAGCTTTTCTAGCGGCACGGAAACGTCCATCAGACCGGCGGCCGAACGCCGCATCAGTTGCAGACCGGTCCAGATGATGTTTGCCGCCACCAGCAGGGCGATGACCGGATCGAGCCAAAGCCAACCGGTCAGCCAGACCAGGCCGACACCGGCAATGACCCCCGCGGAGGTCCACACATCGGTCATCAGGTGATGTGCATCGGCTTCCAGAGTGATCGAATTGTGCTCTCGACCCGCACCCATCAAGATTCTCGCGGTCGCGAAGTTGATCACGGAGGCGACCACAGAAACCAGCAGTCCGACCCCCACTGCTTCGAGCGACTGAGGATTCATCAGGCGGACAATGGCCGTATAGCCAATGCTGACCGCCGCCAACAGGATCAGGAAACCCTCGAAAGCGCTGGAGAAATATTCAGCCTTGCTGTAGCCGTAGGCGTGATTATCGTCCGCGGGACGCGCCGCCAGGGTCAGCATCCAGAGCGCCATCAACGCCCCCGCCAGGTTCACGAAGGACTCGATGGCGTCGGACAATAGCCCGACCGAACCGGTCAGCCACCACGCCACACCCTTTAACAGGATGGTGGCCATAGCCGCCGCGATCGACAGCCAGGCGTAGCGTGTCAGCGACGGGGAAAGTATGGCAGCGCTTTCCATTACTCGGACGGCTTCACAATGATGGTGACGACCAGCTGGCTGGGGAGCGGGGGCGGCTCAATCGTGGTTCGGAAGCATCCGCCGTAGCGTGTTATCTCGAAGGACGTAGTGGTGAAACAACGCAGCAGCGGCATGGAAGCCGATGAGGAAATAACCCACCGTGCCGCCGACCTCATGTATCTCCTTGATCAGCGTCGCCAGGCTTTTGCTCTCGCCGACGAGCGCTGGCAACTCCAGAGCGAAGAACGGGATCGGCTTTCCTGCTGCGCTGAGAAGAAGCCATCCTCCCAGCGGCATACCGATCATCAGGAAGTACAGTGCAAAGTGCATAAGCCTGGCCGACAACTTTTGCCACTTCGGAGGATCCGGCTCAGTTAGGGGAGCGGGTCCAGCCAGGCGCGCTGCCAGCAGGCGCAGCCAGACCAGAACAAAAACAGACAAGCCGAGCATGAAATGCCAAGTCTTCAGTGCCTCACGAGGATCGCTACCCTTCGGGTATAACTCACGTAGTTCAATACACGCGTACACCGCCACGAAAAGTAACAGCATTAACCAGTGAAGCCCAATAGAAAGCGAACCGTAGTGGTATTTGGTATTACGCCAGCTCATTCTTATGCTCCCAAGGAAAGAAAACGTAAACGCCGTGCTGGAAGTTGTCTGGCCTCTGCTGGCGGTAGCCGTTCGACCGAGACGCGGTAGCTTTCCGGGCGAGGCGCATGCAACAGCGAATAGCAACCGACGATTTGTTCGCTACCCCCAATCGTCGGCAGATAAAAGGCGGAAGGTCAGGAACCGTAGTCTTCAGAAACATCTTGATTCCCTTCCCCTGTCGGCTACAGTGATTTTATCAGCCGCAGGTGAACAGAGCCTGAACGAAGGCCTCACCAGAGCAAGCGGTGCATGCTTGCTGGTTTTTTTGGTCGGCGACGTGATGCCCATCGAGAAGAGTGCTTGGCATCAGCCGCCGGAAGCGCACCATCTGCGCACTTGTCGTTTTGCAAGGATCAGGCCTATCCACTGAACAGGGTTGCGGTGGCTACGCTCATCCGCTCCAGCCAACCCAGCACAGGAGTAAATCATGAAACGGAAAACGTTGGTTTTATCGGCATTGGTAAGCGCTTTGTCACTGTCTGCCGGGTACGCATTGGCAGCCGAGCCGCAAGCGGCCAAGGAAAAGGCTCAAGTTCAGACCCAGAAACAGGTCTATGGCAGCCAACTCATGACCCAAGACGAGCAGGTGGCATATCGCGCCAAGATGCGGGCCACGAAAACTACCGAGGAACGAGAGCAGCTCCGCACGGAACATCATGAGCAGATGCAGGAGCGCGCCAAGGCGCGTGGTGTGACACTGCCAGCCGAACCACCGGCCAGAGGTGGCGGCATGGGTCCGGGTGGCGGTGGCATGGGGCCTGGCGGTGGTCGTGGTTTCTAACTGGGCAGTAAATATCGCGTAACAACAGCCACACCTACCAGCGATGCCGTGGTCGAGCAAGCTCGTTGTCAAACGTACGCGATCGATCCGGTAGCGGGGCCGGCGACTCTGCGCGACACGATGAAAGACAGATGCTTCTCCCCTCGCGGGAGAAGGGTCAGGGGAAGAGGGGGACGGTCATGGCTTTCATCATCAGGGGTGTCTCGACATGTCATGACCGTTAGCCCTGGTTGATCCAGTCGATGATCGGCTGCCACTGCTCGAGGTCCTTGGCCGCACGCGACGCGGAAATGTCGAAGATCGTCATGCCGTGCATCGCCGTCTGTACGTAGAGCTGAGTAGTGCGCAGATGCGTCAGCACCGGCAGCTCGAATTTGGCCAGAAAACGCTCCAGCTCGGCGGCCGCACGCGTGCGTGGATCGACGCGCATGCCGACCGCGGCGATGAGGGTCTGCTCCTTGCGTACCGCTTTCTCGGCCAGTAAGGCCTCGAGAAACTGGCGTGTCGCGAGCATGTCGAAGAGCGACGGCTGCACCGGAATGAGCACCCGACTGACCTGCTTGACGACGTTATCGAGGGCTTTGCCGTGCAAGGCCGCCGGCGTGTCGAGGACGACGTGCGTCGTGCCCTTCGGCGGTCGGGCGGTTTTCCCCGGTTCGATGTCCCAACAGCTAATCTCCGGCAGCGCGCGCGGGCGCATGCGCAACCACTCCCGTGACGACTGCTGACGATCGACGTCGCCGAGCATCACATGATGGCCGCTGCACGCGAGGTGGCCGGCCAGATTGATCGCCAACGTCGATTTCCCGGAACCCCCTTTTGGATTGGCAATCAGGAAGGATTTCATGTTTTTTTTGTCCTTGTCATGTGTGGTTACAGGCCGGAAAAGCTTCTCACGAAGCTGCTTGACGTGCTCGCGCACTTTGTCACGCAGATCGGCAAAAGCCAGCGAAAAGCGGCGCGCCGACCCTCCCTCACGGCAGCAGGATGGTCGACCCGGTATGCTTGCGTGCGGCCAGATCGTGATGCGCCTGGGCCACGTCGGCAAGCGCATAGCTCTGGTTGACCTCGATCCTGACCTTGCCCGAGCCGACCATCGCGAACAGTTCGGCAGCCAGCTCGGCCAGCTCGGCGCGCTTGGCGATGTAGTGCATGAGAGTCGGCCGCGTCAGGAATAGCGAGCCCTTCTGCGAAAGCAGCAGCGGGTCCAGGGGCGGCACCGGCCCCGAGGCATTGCCCAGACAGACCATCATCCCACGCGTCTGCAGGCTGTCCAGAGACGCGGCAAAAGTGTCTTTGCCAACCCCGTCATAGACCACCGCCACCCCCTCGCCGCGGGTGATCTCGCGAACCCTTGGCGCGACGTCCTCGCGCGTGTAGTCGATCACGTGATCGCAGCCGTGGGCGGTCGCCAGCGCTGCCTTGGCCGGGCTGGAAACCGTACCGATGACCGTTGCGCCCAGGGCCCTGGCCCACTGGCAGGCGATCAGACCGACGCCGCCGGCAACGGCGTGGATCAGGATGGTTTCGCCGGCCTGCACGCGATAGGTACGGCGCAGCAGGTAGGCGCTGGTCAGGCCCTGCAGCATCATCGCCGCCGCGGTGCGAAAACCGATCGCCTCGGGCAGTTTCAGCAGCCGGTCGGCGGGCAGACAACGCAGCTCGCTGTAAGCACCCACCGGACCACCGGCGTAGGCGACGCGATCGCCGGCGCACAGCTCCGTGACGCCCTCACCGACGGCCTCAACCACCCCGGCGCCTTCCAGGCCGAGGCCGCTCGGCAGCGGCAGCGGATAGAGTCCGCTGCGATGGTAGATGTCGATGAAGTTGAGCCCGACTGCTTCGTGACGCACTCGTGCCTCGCCAGCCGCTGGTTCGCCGACCGACACCTCTTCCCAGCGCATCGCTTCCGGCCCACCGGTCTGATGAATACGAATGGCGAAAGGCATGGCGATCTCCCTGCTTGGTTAGGCCTGATAGTCTAGTGCGCTGCCTGCTTTTTGAGCAAGCGCAAAAAAGGCCTGTCCAGCCTGGCACTGGCCGAATGAAGCAACAGACGTTCCACAGGCTTATCCACAAAAGTCGTGCGTAACTACAAATCCCGCACCGAAACCAGCACCGCGATGACGCGCAAGCTGTGGACAACCCGCCGCAGCTCAGGCAGGCGTCAGCTTGGCGTACTCGAGCGCCAGCCATTTCATGCCGCCGGCACCAAAATTGACCTGTACGCGCGCCTCCGGCCCCGCCCCTTCGCTGGCCACGATGACCCCGACGCCGAAGCGAGCGTGGCGGACGTTCTGACCAATGCGCAGAGCGTTGGCAGCCGCCGGCTGCTGCCAGGCAGCACCAGCGACGGCGGTCGAACGCGGCGGAGCGAGCGGGGCGCTGCTGAGGCCACGGTTGATTTTGCGCAACAGTTCCACCGGCAGTTCTTCAAGAAAACTCGAGGGCAGACAGTAGCGCGTCTGCCCGTGCAGCATGCGCGTCTGCGCGTGCGTCAGGTAGAGGCGTTTGCGCGCTCGCGTCACCGCCACATACATCAGCCGGCGCTCCTCTTCGAGGCCTTCGCGCTCCTGCGCGGCGTTCTCGTGGGGAAACAGGCCTTGTTCGAGGCCGGTAATGAAAACGATGTCGAATTCGAGACCCTTGGCCGCGTGCACGGTCATCAACTGGATGGCGTCCTGCCCCTCGCCGGCCTGGTGCTCGCCCGCTTCGAGCGAGGCGTGTGCGAGAAAGGACGCCAGCGGACCACCATCGGGCACGACTTCGTCACCGTCAAGCAGCGGCACGCCATCGTCTTTCAGGAAACTGCTCGCGGCGTTGATCAACTCGTCGAGGTTCTCGAGTCGATCCTGGCCTTCCTTCTCGGCAAGATAATGCTGACGCAGGCCGCTGCGCTCGATGAGCTGGTCGATCACTTCCGGCAAAGGCAGCTCCCGGGTCTCGACGCGCAGGCTCTCGATCAGCGCGATGAACCTGGCCACCGCGCCGCCGGGCTTGCCGGCCAGACTGGCGGCAGCGTTATACAGGCTGGAGTTGGTCTGCCGGGCAGCCTCCTGCAGCGCCTCGATACTGCGCCCGCCGATCCCGCGCGTCGGGAAATTGACCACCCGGGCGAAAGCCGTATCGTCGTCGGGATTGGCCAGCAGCCGCAGATAAGCGAGCGCGTGCTTGATCTCCTGGCGATCGAAGAAGCGCAGGCCGCCATGAACGCGATACGGCAAGCCCTGCTTGAACAGCTGGTGCTCGAGCACTCGCGACTGCGCATTCGAGCGATAAAGGAGCGCCATCTGCTGGCGCGAAACGCCGTCGCCGGCCAGTTCGCAAATTTCCTCGACGATGAACGCCGCCTCGGCGATGTCCGAATAGCCCTCGAAAACGCGAATCGGTTCGCCGGCGCCGGCTTCGGTCCACAGGTTCTTGCCGAGACGACCGCGGTTCTGTTTGATCAGGGCATTGGCCGCGTCGAGGATATTGCCGTGCGAGCGATAGTTCTGCTCGAGGCGAATCACCTCCGGCAACTCGAACTCGCGCTGCAGGTCGCGCATATTGCCGATCTCGGCACCGCGAAAAGCGTAGATCGACTGATCGTCGTCGCCGACCGCGAACAGGCAGGCGCCGGCGCTCTCGGACTTGACACTCCCGCGTCCGGCAAGGAGTTTCAGCCAGGCGTACTGGAGGCGGTTGGTATCCTGGAATTCATCGACCAGGATGTGCCGAAAGCGCGCCTGATAATGCTGACAGAGCGGCTCGTTGCGCTGCAGAAGCTCGTAGGAACGCAGCAGCAGCTCGGCGAAGTCGACCACCCCTTCGCGCTGGCACTGGCCTTCGTACTCGGCATACAGTTCGACGCGGCGGCTGGTATAGGCGTCGTAGGCTTCGGCCTGCGCGGCGCGAATCCCCTGCTCCTTGTGCGCGTTGATGAAATGCATCAGCTCGCGTGGCGGATACTTCTCGTCGTCGATGTTGAGGTTCTTGAGCAGGCGCTTGATCGCCGCCAGCTGGTCCGCCGAATCGAGAATCTGGAACTGCGGGGTCAACCCCGCCTCGCGGTGGTGAGCGCGCAGGAAGCGGTTGCAAAGGCCGTGAAAGGTCCCGATCCACATGCCGCGGGTATTGATCGGCAGCAGCGCCGCCAGGCGGGCCTGCATTTCCTTGGCCGCCTTGTTGGTGAAAGTCACCGCCAGGACCCCCTGCGGACCGACCTGTCCGGTGGAAATCAGCCAGGCGATGCGCGTCGTCAGCACCCGCGTCTTGCCGCTACCGGCGCCGGCCAGGATCAGGGCGTGCTGCGGCGGCAGGGTGACCGCGGCAAGCTGTGGCGGATTGAGATGGGCGAGCAAATCGGACATGAATCAGAATCCCCTGGCGAATAGCCCCCGATTATAGCCGGCAGGCGCAACCGAATCGGCGCCAAACCGCGCCACCGGGGTGCAGGGCCTCGGCGCGCTGACTACCTCCGGCTCACCGCGAAAACAGCACGCGCCAGGCCATACAGACCCGAGAGAAGGAGGAGTGGAATCACGACAGTTTGCAGCAGAAAAACCACGATCAAGGTGATGATGTGCTCGGTCGCCTGCTCCGCCGCCTGTTGCAGGGCGTCGAAACGCGCTTTCACCTCCAGATCCTGCCCCCACCAGCCCTTGATTCTGTCCAGCAGGCCTTGCTCCCCGGCAGGCAACGGCTGCGGCGGCGCGTCAAGCCTGGCAACTTGCGCCGGGGCAGCGCTGATCACCTGCTGGCTGGCGTCATAGTCACCGACGAGAAACTTCTCGAACAGCAGGTCGCTGCCGATGGTCACCGCAGGCACGGCGAAACGGAGCATCAGGAGGACGACGAGCGTCCGCGCGAGCCATGCCGGAAGCACCTGCTGATGGAAGTGAAACCACGCCCAGCAAAGGGCTGCGCCGCTGATCAGCAAGGAGATCAGCCAGTAGCCGGCCATGCTGATGAGCATCTTCTGCACACCGAAAGCGACGCTGGCGGCGAGCATCACGTTCGAAAACTGCTCGACAAGATCGTTGACCGGGTCGAGCACCTGCCCGGGGGAGAGGACGACGCCCATGCCGCCGGGCTGCACCGCGATCTCGGTTCCCTGGGCGACCGAAATCGCCGCGTTCAGAGCCCTGGCGGTCGCAAAGCTGAGCAGTGCCCGCTTCAGACCGGCGTCTGCCTGCTGGGTGGCGGTCGAGTCCAGCGGCGCCAGCCAGGAGCAGGCGACCAGGCCGGCAACAAGCACCGCGAAAATGACTTGGCGCGCGATCTGCATTTCTCGACTCCTCCTCGGAGCTCTGAGCGTTACTGAGGTTTGCGGGGGTTTGCGGAGGTTTGTTATTGCCGACCGCTGTGAATATACTCCTGCTGTCGTTCCTCGACTCCCCATGCGTCCGTCGCACTTACTGGCATGCAGGGCGGTCGAACCCACTCAACCCGGCCTGGATTCGTGCGAGCTGCCCGCGACCATTCGCGCAGCCCCAGGGCTAAACCGCGGTAAGGAGGGCGTTCTCATGGCGTCAAGCACACAGAGAAACACGACATCTGGCTGGCTGGCATGGCGACACTTGCTCGAACATGGCCGTGCCGCCCCGCTTCTCGTCCTTCTCTTCCTTTTCTGCTTCGCCGTCAGCGGCTGTGCGTCGATCACGCTCGGTGTCGTGCAGGGAGGGCAACTGGTCGACAGCGCGGCGATCGCTGGCGTCGACGTCGTTCGCCAGGGCGCACCCGCGCAGCCGAAACATAATATGTCGCTGGAGCCGGGTGACGAGATCCGAACCGACGCGCAGTCGACCGTCGTGCTCACTTTTGCCGAGGGCGCCCGAGTTTACGTGCAGCCCAACACGCACGTCCGCCTGGGTTCGATCTTCGTTTTCATCGGCGAAGTCCTGGTCAAGGCCAGAGGCCTCTTCAAAGTCAAGACCGAGTACGCCACGGCCGCTTCGGAAGGCACCGAGTACCTGGTGCGGGTGGACCCCGACGCGCACGTCAGGGTGGTCGTCGCCGAAGACCGCGTCGCGCTGACTTCGAACACCGCGCAGTGGGCCAAGACCTGGCTGGAAGTCGGGCAATCGGCGACCATCGTCGGCCCCGATCTTCTCGAAGTCGGGCGGGTGAGCAGCGGCGAAGTCGAGCAGATTCGCACCCGCATCAGGAATCTCGATGCCTTGGTGCCCAACACCTCCAACCTCGGCACCGCCGCCCTGGCGGCGGGATTGTTCGCTATCGGCGTGGGGGTGATGAGCAGCCGCTCGAACGACGGCCACGACAGCGATCGGCACCCACCCATGGAGCCACCACCAACGCGCAGTGACAAGCTTCGCTAATTGGCCGCCGCTTTGAGCGACGGCTGCAAGCGCCGTGCAGAGGCTACTGCCGTTCAGCGACGCACGACCGAAAACAGGCCCAGCCCAATTGGTAAAGACCGCATCCCGGATTTTCATCAGTTATCGCCGCGAAGACAGCATCGCCTACGCCGGACGACTCTACGATCACCTGAGTGCGCACTTCGGCGCCGAGCAGGTGTTCATGGACATCGGCCAGATCGAAGCCGGCGACGATTTCGTGAACGTTCTCGACCGCGAGATCGACGCCTGTGACGTAGTCATCGCCTTGATCGGCCCGCGTTGGCTGAACGCCAGCAACGAGAACGGCCGACGGCTCGATCAGCCCGACGATTTTGTCTGCCATGAGCTGGCCGCAGCGCTCGCACAGGGCAAGCGCCTGATCCCGGTGCTGGTCGGCGGCGCGACGATGCCCGACGCCAGGGATCTACCGGCGACGCTTGCCGAGCTGGCTCGCCGTCAGGCGCACGCGCTTGACGACAAGCGTTTCAAGTTCGAGCTTGATGCCTTGATCCGCAGCATCGAGCAGCGGCCATCCCTGCTCAATCAATTCGTGCAAGTGATGAATGCCGAACGCCTGCGCAAATGGCGACGCTACAGTGGCGCCGGCGTCGCGCTGCTGATGTTCTTCCTCGGCTGGGTACAGTTGTTCGACGCGCTGGGCATCGATACACGGATCGAAAGCTACACCATGGCACTCGGCGACATGGTCGCCAGCGTGCCGGTCAGCGAGCGCATCGTGATCGTCGGTTTTGACGAGAAGTCCGAAGCGCGCCTCGGCAGGTTCGGACCCGATTGGCGCCGTGAGCACGCGCGAGCGCTCGACAAGCTGGTCGCCGCGGGCGCAAAAGTGATTGTCTTCGACCTCTATTTCGAGAAAGCGAATCCGGCCGACGCCGAGCTGATCGCCGCCATCGAGCGTGCCAGGCAGGGTGGCAGCGAGGTCATCGTCGGCGTCAATCAGCTGCTCGACGAAGGCCCGGCGGCGATCCCGGAACTGCTCAAGGCAGTCAGTGCCTGGGGCCTGCTGTGCGTCGGCGGCCGCCTGGGTTACGCCTCGGTCGCGCCAATCGCCGCCGTCAAGCTCGCCGCTGCAGCAGACACCGAGCAGCCACCCTTTGAACGCATCGGCGACAAGATCGCCGCCATTGCCAGCCTCGCGGTCGGCGGCAGGACTCTGGCCGTAGACGAGCAGCTGCGCGAACTGACAGTGGTCAGCGCCACCGGCAGGACGCTCTGGCGCGGACCGCTCAAGCCCTTCCAGCCAGGCGTCGAAGCCTCGGGGCAGGTGCGCAACGACTGCCCGCTGTTGAGCAACGGCGATCGGGTCGCAGACGCCCTGATCCGCCTGGCACCGATCGAGATCTGGCGGCAGCCGCCACGACGCTACGACTACGAGCAGTTCAGCGGACCCGCAGCGACGATCGCTGCCGGCGAACTGGCCGGAAAGATCGTCCTGATTGGCGATGCTCGTGCCGGCAAGGATCAATTCCGGGTTCGGCGCGGCGTCGGCGCGGAGTTTCGCCACGGCGTCGAGTTGCACGCCGATGTTGTCAACAACCTGCTGCAGGGGGTGCACTTGCGCGGCCTCGACCCCTTGCTGCAAGTCCTGGCGATGGCAGCGCTGGCCGTCGCTGGCGGCGGGCTGCGCCTGTTCAGGCCAGCCATGCCAGCGCTCTGGCGGCGCCTGCTGCTGGTGGCCTGCCTGCTCTTCTACCTGGCGCTGACGGTGCTGATCTATGTCCAGTTTGGGCTGCTCTTGAACACCGCCTATCATATCGGCGCCTTCCTGCTCAGCTACTGGCTGCTCGGCAAACTCAGCGCAGCCGCGGCCCCCGGTTCGGCCTAGGACTGCCCAGTGCCTGGCCAGTGCCTGCCGCCGTGTGTGCGCGCGGCATTCTGTGGCAAGATGGCTCGATGCGCGCACTTGCGAACTTATCGACCATCGATTGGCTGGCCCTTTCCGCCTTCCTGCTTTGCTGGGCAGGCTACACCTGGTTTTCCGAGCATAGTCGCTGGTGTTGCAAGGGCCTGATCGGACACCTGCACAGCTATCGTAAGGACTGGGCCTACCACATGCTCGAACGCGACTTGCGGATGACCGACGCGGCGCTGATCGGCAATCTGATGACCAGCGTTTCCTTCTACGCCAACACCACCATCTACATCATCGCCGGCCTGGTCGCCGCCCTGGGCGCGGCCGACCAGTTGTTGAGCTTCTCCGCCGACCTGACGCTTGGCGGCAGCCAGCAGCCGCGAACAGCTCGAAATCAAGCTGATCCTGGTTCTCGCCAGCTTCGTCTACGGCTACTTCAAGTTCACCTGGGCGCTGCGCCAGTTCAATGTATTGTCGATCCTCATCGGCGCGGCGCCAACGGGCCAGCGCGACGAGCCGAAAGTCGACGCTTTCGCACGCCGTGTGGCAGGCGTCCATAACCTCGCCGGAGACGACTTCAATCGCGGCATCCGTGCCTACTACTTTGGCCTGGCAGCGGCCGGCTGGCTGCTCAGCCCGGTGGTCCTCGGCGTCCTTTCGCTGAGTGTCCTGATCGTTCTCTATCGGCGCGACTACCGCTCGGCGACGCTCGACGTCCTGCGCCCCCGGAACCGTGAAGCCGTGAACGCTGACCGCCAGGTGGCCGGCATCGGCTTCGGCCTGCTGGCCTACGGCATGTGGGGCTTCTTTCCGCTCTTCTTCCACCAGCTGTCGCACGTCTCGCCAATGGACGTGCTCAGCAACCGCGCTGCCTGGGCCTTTGTCTTCGTCGGCCTGCTGCTCAGCCTGCGCCGCCAGTGGGGCAAAGTGGCCACGGTTTTCAGAACCTGGCAGCACCTGGCGATGCTGGCGCTTGCCGCCCTGCTGATCGGCACCAACTGGCTGGTCTTCCTGTGGGCCGTCGCCAACCAGCAGGTCGTTGCCTCGAGCCTCGGCTATTTCCTGACCCCGCTGGTGAGCGTCCTCCTCGCTCTGCTGGTGCTCAAGGAACGGCTGAACCGGCTGGAGTGGATTTCGGTGGCCCTGGCGCTGATCGCCATCGCCAACGACGTCATCGCTCTCGGCAGCCTGCCCTGGGTATCGCTGGTTCTCGCCGGCACTTTCGGTACCTATGGCCTGGTGCGCAAGAAACTGCCGGTCGACTCGACCTCCGGGTTGTGGCTGGAAACCCTGGCCATGTTGCCCGTGTGCGCGATTTACGCACTGTGGCAGGCACAGAGCGGCCATGCCGTATTCACCGGCCACGACCTGCGAACCACCCTGCTGCTGGCTTGCGCGGGTGCGCTCACGGCGCTGCCGCTGATCGCCTTCGCCGCCGCCGCGCAGCGCCTCGACCTGGCCAGTCTCGGCATGCTGATGTATATCAATCCGACGCTGCAGTTCCTGACCGCGGTCTGGATCTTCGGTGAGCCGATGCAGAGTGAGCGGCTGTTGAGTTTCGCGCTGATCTGGCTCGGCCTGCTGGTCTTCAGCTGGAGCGCGTGGAAGAAGTACCGGCAAGCGGCATGAGCCGCTGCGGACTCAGCATTGCCGCAGAAAAGCCAAAATCGGCAAGGCACGCCGGAATCGGCTGGCCACGTAGCAGCGCCGCACAGCTTTCCCCCATCGCCGGCGAAGTCTGGATTCCGTAGCCGCCCTGGGCGGCGATCCAGAAAAATCCGCGGTGGAGCGGATCGAAGCCACCCACCAGATCGCCATCGGCGACGAAGGATCGCAAACCCGCCCAGCGGTGGCTGGGACGGCGAATACGCAGCGTCGTCGCCTGTTCGATGCGGTAGATGCCGGTTGCGATGTCCAGTTCTTCGGCTTGCACGTCGTGCGGCGGAACCGGATCGGCGTTGGCCGGCGATCCCAGCAAGAGGCCGGCGTCCGGCTTGAAATACCAGTCTTCGGCCACACCAATGGTCAATGGCCAACGCGTCGTGTCCACGTTTTCGGGCGGCGCGAAGAGAAACGCCGCTCGACGTCTGGGTTCAAGTCCGATGGGGGCAATAGCTGCCAGGGTGGCGATCTGGTCCGCCCACGCACCGGCAGCGTTGACCAGCACTGGCGCGGCATATTTTTGCCCACCGGCGTCGAGCCACCAAAGGTCCTGGCTACGCTGCACAGCGCTGACTTCGGCGTCGCAAACGACAAGCCCGCCGTTCCGACTTAGCCCACGCAGGTAGCCCTGATGCAGGGCATGCACGTCAATGTCGGCGGCGTGTGGGTCGAAAATCGAGCCGATCACGTCTTCCGGGCGCAACACCGGCAGCATGGCACAGGTCTCTGCGGGCGGAAGCAGACGCAGCGTTTCGCCAAGGGTAGAAAGCGTTTGCCATCTGGCACGCAACAGATCTTCCTGGCCGCGCATCGCGACGATCAAGGCCCCACGCGCCGAGAGCAGCGGATGATCGCAGAATCCTTGCGGTGGAGCGTCGAAGAACGCCCGGCTGGCGCGAGTCAGAGCGCGTACCTGCGGCGTCCCGTAACTCTCGGCGAAGAGTGCCGCCGAGCGGCCGGTCGAGTGATAGCCGGGCTGCTCCTCGCGTTCGAGTACCACCACCCGGCCATGGCGGGCCAGCCAGTAAGCGACCGAAGCGCCGGCGATACCGGCGCCAACGATGAGAAAATCGGCTCGATTGGCGGCTGCGGCGTCGGTCATCCCCTGCTCCTGTGTGCTCGGGTCGGTCTACCCGGGTCTGTGCGCCAGCGATCGCCGCGCGAATCAGGCTTGCCTGAGAGGCGCGGCGCCGGTCAAGGCGAGGTGCCAGGCGCGCCGGAGTCGGCGCGCAGCGAACCGGGGGATGGACTTAGAACGGGATATCGTCGTCCATGTCTTCGAAGCTGGGCTTCTTCTTGGCGGGAGCCGCCGCGCGGGCGCCGCCGGAGTCGCCGGCCGACGATGGCATGCTGCCGCCGTACTCGCTTTCGTCACTCGACGAGGATGGCGAACCCATGCCTTCGCGACCGCCAAGCATCTTCATCTCGTTGCCGACGATTTCGGTGGTATAGCGTTCGTTACCATCCTTGTCCTGCCACTTGCGCGTCTTGAGGCTGCCCTCGACGTAGACTGACGAGCCTTTCTTCAGATACTGCCCGGCGATCTCCGCGAGGCGCCTGAAGAACACGATGCGGTGCCACTCGGTGGCTTCCTTCTTGTCGCCGGTCTGTTTGTCCTTCCACGATTCCGAGGTCGCGATCCGGATGTTGCAGACGGCGTCGCCGTTCGGCAGGAAACGGGTTTCCGGATCGGCACCCAGATTGCCGACGAGAATCACTTTATTTACCGAAGCCATGTTGCCTCCCTGGATGGTGTGCGAAAAAAGAAAGCGCGATTATAGGGCTTAAGCGTCAGGGCTTAACGGTCATGACCGTCGAGATACCCAGATCATGAAAGTCATGACCGCCCCCTCTTCCCCCGGCCCTTCTCCCGCGGGGGGGAGAAGGGAGGTTCGTGAGTCGCGTGCGCGACGTTCACGTAATGCTTAAGCGGTCACCTGCCGGCGACGCAGGGCCGGCAAGGTCATGGTCGTGGACAACGACAGCCAGATCACGGTGAGCAAGCCGCCACAGGCCCAGACGGCGGCCGGGCCCAGGTACTTGGCCAGCGCGCCGCCGAGCACCCCGCCGACAAACAGGCCCAGGGCCTGAGTGGTATTGTAGACGCCGAGCGCCGCGCCCTTGGCGTGCGGCGGCGCGATCCGCGAAATAAGCGACGGTTGCGTCGCTTCGAGAATGTTGAAGGCCACGAAGAACAGCGTCAGCCACAGCGCCAGCCCGTAAATGCTCGTCGAGAACAGGCCGAAACCAATCTGAACGAGCAGCAGCAGGAGTACCGCCGTATTGAAGACCAGCTTCATGCGGCCATATTTTTCGGCGGCAATGATCGCCGGCACCATGATCACGAAGGACACCAGCAGCGCCGGCAGATAGATCTTCCAGTGTTCGGCAACGGGCAGATCGCCGATCGAGATCAACTGCGCCGGCAGCAACACCCACATGGCAGTGAGCATCAGGTGTAGGGCGAAGACGCCGAAGTTCAGGCGCAGCAACTGCCGATTGGAGAGCACTTCAACAAAACTCGGCCAGGTCGGCCGGCGCGGCACGGTCGGCGCGACGGGGACCACCTTGAGAACGACGAAAATCGCCAGCAAGGCCAGGCCGCCGGTCAGGCTGAAGATGCCAGGCATGCCGATGCTGACGAAAAGCAGCGGCGCGGCGACCATCGAGACGGCAAAGACCATGCCGATCGACGAGCCAATCATGGCCATCACCTTGGTCAGATGCTGTTCGCGCGTAAGGTCGGCAGCCAGCGCGGTAACGGCAGCCGAAATGGCACCGGCGCCCTGCAGCACGCGACCGGCAATGACGGCGTAGATGTCGCCGGCCGAAGCGGCAACGAAACTGCCGACGGCGAAGAGAATCAGCCCGAAAACGATCACCGGCTTGCGCCCGAAGCGATCGGACGCCGCTCCGTAGGCGATCTGCAGGAAGGCCTGCGTCAGCCCGTAGGCGCCGAGCGCCATGCCGACCAGCGCCACATCGTGGCCGGATGGAAGGTCCTGCGCGTAGATCGCAAAAACCGGCAGGATCAGGAACAAGCCAAGCATGCGCAAGGCAAAGACAGCCGCCAGGCTGATGCCGGCGCGCTTCTCCTGGCTGCTCATTCGGTCGATAGTTGGGGCGGACATGGGATTTTGGTGCCGGACTGCGGAATTGCGTATATTAGCAGGTTTGCCAAAGCCCCTCGGGCTCGCAGCCAATGGACGAGATCAACGAAATTCGCATCCGCGGTGCGCGTACGCACAACCTGAAGAACGTCAATCTCGACCTGCCACGTAATCGCCTGATCGTGATCACCGGTCTTTCCGGTTCCGGCAAGTCGTCGCTGGCTTTCGACACCCTTTATGCCGAAGGGCAACGACGCTACGTCGAGTCGCTGTCGGCCTACGCCCGGCAATTCCTGCAGCGCATCGAGAAACCCGACGTCGATCTGATCGAAGGCCTGTCGCCGGCGATTTCGATCGAGCAGAAAGCGACCAGCCACAACCCGCGCTCGACGGTCGGAACGGTCACCGAGATTCACGACTACCTGCGCCTGCTCTTCGCCCGTGTCGGCACACCCTACTGTGCCGAACACCAGCAGGCCCTCGAAGCGCAGACCGTCTCGCAGATGGTCGATCACGTTCTCGCCTTGAGCGAGGACAGCCGGCTGATGATCCTGGCGCCGGTCGTCGCCGACCGCAAGGGCGAGCAACTCGAACTCTTTGCCGAGTTGCGCGCGCAGGGTTTTGCCCGCCTGCGGGTCGACGGCCAGATTTACGAGATCGACGCCCTGCCCAAGCTCGCCAAGACGCGCAAGCACAGCGTCGATGTGGTCATCGACCGCCTGAAAGTGCGCGCCGACATTCGCCAACGCCTGGCCGAATCTTTCGAGACCGCCCTGCGCCACGCCGACGGCCGCGCCATCGCCTACGAAATGGACAGCGAACGCGAGCATTTCTTCTCGGCCCGCTTCGCCTGCCCGGTGTGTTCGTACTCGCTACCCGAGCTTGAACCGCGGATTTTTTCCTTCAACAGCCCGCTGGGCGCCTGCCAGAAGTGCGACGGCCTCGGCGTCATCCAGTTTTTCGACCCCAAGCGCATCGTCGGCCATCCCGAGCTGTCGCTGGCGGCCGGCGCGATCCGTGCCTGGGACCGGCGCAACCCCTTCTATTTCCAGATGCTGTCGTCGCTGGCTGCGCACTACGGCTTCGATGTCGAAGTGCCGTTCAGCGAGCTGCCCGAGCGTATCCAGCAAATCATCCTCTATGGTTCCGGGCGCGAGCAATTGCCGTTTAGCTACGTCAACGAGCGAGGCCGGCACAGCGTTCGCCAGCACAGCTTCGAAGGCATCGTGGTCAACCTCGAACGGCGCTACAAGGAAACCGACTCGCAGGCCGTTCGCGAAGAGCTGGCACGCCTGATCAGCAACCAGAGCTGCCCGTCCTGCCACGGCAGCCGCCTGCGCGAAGAAGCGCGCAACGTGCGCGTCGGCACCCTCGCCAGTGCGCGCACCCTGCACGAGCTCAGCCGCCTGCCGCTGGCCGAAGTGCGCGACTACTTCGTCGCGCTGAAGCTGCCGGGGAACAAGGCCCAGGTCGCCGAGAAAGTGCTCAAGGAAATCGTCAGCCGACTGCAGTTCCTGATCAATGTCGGCCTCGACTATCTGTCGCTCGACCGTTCCGCGGAAACGCTCTCCGGCGGCGAAGCGCAACGCATTCGCCTGGCCTCGCAGATCGGTTCGGGGCTGACCGGCGTGCTCTATGTCCTCGACGAACCGTCGATCGGCCTGCACCAGCGTGACAACGAACGCCTGTTGAAGACGCTGCAGCAGCTGCGCGACATCGGCAACACGGTGATCGTCGTCGAGCACGACGAGGAGGCGATCCGCAGCGCCGACTACGTCGTCGACATCGGCCCCGGTGCCGGCGTCCATGGCGGCCACATCGTCGCCGAGGGCACGCCGGCAGCGATCATCGCCAACCCGGCGTCGATGACCGGCGACTACCTCGCCGGCCGGCGGCGAATCAGCATGCGGGATAAGCGGCGCCAGCCCGATCGCGCGCGGATGCTGAGCATCGTCGGCGCGCGCGGCAACAACCTGCGCAACGTCAGCGTCGAGCTGCCGGTCGGGTTGTTTACCTGCATCACCGGAGTTTCCGGTTCGGGCAAATCGACGCTGATCAACGACACCCTGTACGCGGCGGCGGCCAGGCATCTCTACGGCTCGAACGCCGAACCGGCTGAACACGACACCATCGTCGGCCTCGATCACTTCGACAAGGTGATCAACGTCGACCAGAGCCCGATCGGGCGCACACCACGCTCCAATCCGGCCACCTACACCGGCCTGCTGACACCGATTCGCGAGCTGTTTTCGGGAATTCCGGAAGCCCGCTCACGCGGCTACGGCCCTGGCCGTTTCTCGTTCAACGTCAAGGGCGGTCGCTGCGAGGCCTGCCAGGGCGATGGCGTGATCAAGGTCGAGATGCACTTCCTGCCCGATATTTACGTCCCCTGTGACGTTTGCCACGGCAAGCGCTACAACCGTGAGACGCTGGAAATCCAGTACAAGGGCAGCAACATCTACCAAATCCTGCAAATGACCGTCGAAGTGGCGCGCGAGTTTTTCGACGCCGTGCCGGTCGTCGCCCGCAAGCTGCAGACGCTGGTCGATGTCGGGCTGAGCTACATCACCCTCGGCCAGTCGGCGACCACCCTCTCCGGCGGCGAAGCACAGCGCGTCAAACTGGCACTCGAACTGTCGAAACGCGACACCGGCAGGACGCTCTACATTCTCGACGAACCGACCACCGGCCTGCACTTCCAGGATATCGAGATGCTGCTCACCGTCCTGCACCGGCTCGTCGATCACGGCAATACGGTGCTGGTCATCGAACACAACCTCGACGTCATCAAGACCGCCGACTGGCTGCTCGACCTCGGCCCCGAAGGCGGCGCCGGCGGCGGCCGGCTTCTCGCCGCCGGCCCCCCGGAGCAGATCGCCGAGCTCGCGGAGAGCCACAGCGGCCGTTTCCTGAAGCCGCTGCTCGAGCGTTGCAACCCGGCCGCTGCGACCACCCCGTGAACTGCCAACGCCACCCGCCGCGGGCCAAACAGCCGGCGTCCCAGACAGCTTCACCGGCCGCCGTTTCGGCTGTCGAACGAAGGCGTGCCATGGTATCGCCAAGCCTTCAGCCCCAAAAATTTGTTTGGCCAGACAGGAATCCATGCCAGAATTGCAGCCTTTGGCGCCCCCTTCCCGGTGCGCCAGTGAAATGCAAGAATGCGCCTGAATGAAGGCTCGTAACCACCAAAGGAGATAATATGAACAAATCTGAAATGATCGATGCCATCGCCGACCGCACCGAACTCTCCAAAGTCGCCTCCGCGAAAGCCCTTGACGCCGTCATCGACACCATCGTCGAAGCGGTTGCCCGGAGCGAAGCAGTGACGCTGGTTGGTTTTGGCTCCTTCAAGGCCAGCCCGCGCGCTGCGCGCGAGGGCAAGAATCCGAAAACCGGCGCGAAGATCCAGATCGCGGAAACCATCGTCCCCAAGTTCACCGCCGGCGCGACTTTCAAGGCGAAAGTCGCGGGCAAGGCCGAGTAGGACTGGCGAACTTGTCACACTTTGTGCTGGCCATACTGGCGGGCCAGAACCGGAAAAGGAAACGCTTGACAATGCGCAAGCTCTTCCCTTTACCGCCGCATCCCAGCGCGTAGACCTCTTCAACCATCCCTCGTCAACCATCGGAGTTATCCATGCGCAGTCATACCACTCGCACCACTCGCAGCCTGATCGCGAGCGCCGCACTCACCACACTCGCCCTTCTGCCATTTGCCGCATCCGCGCAACAAGCGCCAGAGACCGCGGCGATGACCGCGACCGCTCCCGGCGAGTTCGTCGGCATCGTCGAGACGCAGGTGTCGCGGGTCGTCAAGGCGGTCGACAAGGCAACGCGTGCCGTCGTTCTCCAGAACGAGAAAGGCGAAGAGACGGTCATCACGGCCAGCGATGCCGTCAAGAATTTCGACCAGATCAAGGTCGGTGACCACGTCGTTGCCAGCTTCACGCAAACTCTGGTGATGAAACTCAAGAAGGGCGGTGGTGATCTTCGCGTGCGTGTCGACAGCAGCAGCCAGCAAACCGCCAAGCCGGGTGACAAGCCCGCCGCCGCCGTCGTGGACGATGTCGCCTTCATCGCTGACGTAGAGGCCGTCGACAGCAAGACGCAAATGATTACCCTGCGCGGCGCCAAGAAAACCGTCAAGCTGAAGATCAAGGATCCGGAACAACTCAAGTTGATCAACAAGGGCGACCAGATCGAGGGCGTCTATTCCGAAGCTGTCGCCGTCTCGGTCATCCCAGCACCCGCCAAGTAGTCAAAATAGGCCCATCGACTCCCTGCCGGCGACCCTGCGACGACCCAAGGTCCATACAATCGCCGGCAGCAAGATTGACGCTTCAAATCATGCCGCGTAGAATCCGTGCGGCTGCGGGGGCATAGCTCAGCTGGGAGAGCGTCTGGTTCGCAATCAGAAGGTCGGCGGTTCGATCCCGCCTGTCTCCACCAAGACATCAAAGCCCGGACTGGCTCCGGGCTTTTTTGTGCCCGCGAAGGCGCCGCTCGGGCGAGGATTCGCAGGCGCAGTGAATTTCGGTGATCGGCGAATGGCGCCGATTCTTTCCCTCTGGCCGCCAGAATTTGCCCTCTTTTCTCTACTCGTGCGTTGCCGGATCGGGGCCAGCACCTTCCAAGCACCCGCCTTTCGTTGCGGCTGCCTACATCGCGCATCGCTTCGTCGCCGCAATTCGAAACACACTTTCACGGCCGCCTTGCTCCAACCGGATAATCGCCCTGCGCAGCCCCTTCCACTCCTCTGGAAATGCTTTCTCGACGTCCCCTATCTGGCCTGATAAATTGCAGCATTCACTCCTGACTGCGATTTTATGCAGCTCACTGAACCGCAGCCTGACTACCAGCATTAGTGAGCCTTGGGCGTCTATTGAATAGATCGCCGAGCATCTGGGTGTGACGCCCGAGGCATTTTTCCAGTGGATCGAGAGCGAGAGCCTTCCGGCTCATTGGATCGAACGACGGGGAAAGTTCAAGGTGTCAGCGGTCGACGATTGGGCGCGCGCTGCGGGAGCCGACGAGACGAACAACAGTGAACAACACATCGGCAGCTTGCTTGCAGCGAGAAAGGGCTTGAGGTGGACAAATACCAGCTCAGCGAGCGCGACATCTGCACCAAGTTCATTACCCCTGCCATCCAGCAATCTGGGTGGCAGCAACACCAGTTCCGTGAGGAAGTGAAGCTGACCGATGGCCGCGTCATGGTGCGTGGAAGACTCGCTGCGCGCATCCGCAACCCGGAAGCCAAGGGTGGCCCCAAGCGTGCAGATTTCGTGCTCTATGCACGACCGACTCTACCGATCGCTGTGGTCGAGGCCAAGCAAGCGCGATTCGCGGTGGGCCACGGCATGCAACAAGCGCTCGTCTACGCCGAGATGCTGGATGCGCCTTTCGCCATCAGCAGCAATGGTGACGGCTTCCTGCTGCACGACCGCACCGGCCTTACACACCCCATTGAACGCGAACTTCAGCTTGGCGAGTTCCCCTCGCTGGACGAACTGTGGCCGCTGTATCGGCAGTGGAAGGGCTTGGCCGAGTCAGAAGCCGTCAAGCTCGTCGAGCAAGCTTTCTACGCCGACGGCAGCGGCAAAGAGCCGCGCTACTACCAGCGGGTGGCCATCAACCGTGCCATCGAGGCTGTTGCCAAGGGGCAGCAGCGCATCCTGTTTCTGGCGGACCGCAATATCCTGGTTGACCAAACCATGCAGCAAGACTTCGCTCCCTTCGGCGAGGTGATGCAGAAGGTCAGCAACCGAGAGATCAAGAAGAACTATGAGGTCTATCTCGCGCTCTACCAGGCCGTGACCGGCAAGGAAGAATGGAAGCAGATCTACCGTCAGTTTCCGGCCGATTTCTTTGATCTGGTCGTCATCGACGAATGCCATCGTGGCAGCGCTGCAGAAGATTCTGCCTGGCGTGAGGTGCTCGACTACCCCAGCAGCGCCACGCACCTGGGCCTGACTGCCACACCCAAAGAAACCAGAGACGTCAGCAACAGCACCTACTTCGGCGACCCGGTGTACACCTACTCGCTGAAGAAGGGTATTGAAGATGGATTGTTTGCCCCGTACAAAGTCATCCGCATCGCCACTGATGTAGACGCCGTTGGCTACACGCCGGAAAAAGGCAAGATCGACAAACTCGGCCAGAGCGTCGAGCAGCGGCAGTACAACAGCAAGGATTTCGACCGCAATCTGGTGCTGGAAAAGCGCACCCAGCTCGTGGCCAGCAAGGTCTGGGAGTACCTCAAGGCCATCGACCGAATGGCCAAAACCATCGTCTTCTGCGACGATCAGGACCACGCCGAGCGCATGCGCCAAGAGCTGGTCAAGCTGATCCCCGCCGCCGCCAACAACCGCCGCTACGTGATGCGCATCACCGGCGACGACAACGAAGGCAAGGCGCAACTCTCCTACTTCATCGACAACGACGAGCCTTACCCCGTCATCGCCACGACGTCGAAGCTGCTGACCACCGGCGTGGATGCCAAGACCTGCAAACTGATCGTGCTGGACCAGACCATCAACTCCATGACCGAGTTCAAGCAGATCATCGGCCGTGGTACACGCCTGCGTGAGGATTATCAGAAGCTCTACTTCACGATCATGGATTTCAAGGGTGCGACACGCCTGTTCGCCGATCCCGACTTTGATGGTGAGCCTGTAGTCATCTACGAACCCAAGCCCGACGAACCCGTCGTACCGCCGGAGATCACCAACCCGCCTGGCGTCGAAGAACCCAAACCGCCGCCCTTCGGCCCCGCTCCCGAGGGCAGTGACGATGCGGATTCCGGAGACGACACCGGAGGAGGCGGCGGCGGCGACGGTCGAGTCAAATACGTCATCGCCGACGTAAGCGTGCGCGTGGCCGTCGAGCGTTCGCAATACCTCGACGCCGACGGCAGGCTCATCACCGAGAACTACCGCGTGCTGCTCAAGGACGACATCCGGAAGGCCCTGCAATCAGAGTTCGGCAGCCTTGGCGATTTCCTGCGCCGCTGGAACGCCGCCTCGCGCAAGCAAGCGGTGCTGGAAGAGCTGGCCGAACACGGCGTGCCGCTGGACATTCTGCAGCAAACCGTGGCCAATGGCACTGAACTCGATGTCTTTGATCTGGTCGCCCATGTCGCCTTCGACCAGAAGCCGCTGACCCGGCGCGAGCGCGCCAACAACGTCAAGAAACGTGATGTGTTCGGCACGTACGGCGAGCAGGCCCGCGCCGTGCTCGAAGCCCTGCTCGACAAATTTGCCGACCACGGCGTACAGGACATTGAAGATGCCAAGGTGCTGGAACTCCCGCCCTTCGACCAGTTCGGCAGCAAGACGCAAATCCGGCGCGGCATCTTCGGCAGCGTCGAGCAATACACCCAGGCTGTGCACGCGCTCGAACAGGCACTCTACGACACGCCCGAACAGAAACAGGCCTGAGCCGATGACGACAAGCCGACGCTCAGGCTCTCGATAAGAGAAGCACACGATGAATCTCAGCAGCACCATCAAGTCCATCCAGGACATCATGCGCAAGGACGACGGCGTCGACGGTGACGCCCAGCGTCTGGGCCAGCTGACCTGGATGCTCTTTCTCAAGGTCTTCGACCAGCGCGAAGAAGAGTGGGAAGACGACAGCGCCGCTTATCGGTCCCCCTTGCCGGAGCGCTACCGCTGGCGTAACTGGGCCGCCTACAAGGCCGACAACGAGGGCAAGAAGAAACCTCAGTTTGCCGGCAGCGAGCTGATCTCTTTCGTCAACAACGAGCTCTTCCCGGCGCTCAAGGATCAGGTCGACGCCAACCGGAGCCCCTCGCACAAAGTCATCAAGCAGGTCTTTGAAGACGCCAACAACTACATGAAATCCGGCCCGCAAATGCTGGCCGTGATCGAGAAGCTGGAAGATGCCATCGACTTCCATGACTTCAAGACCCGTGCCAGCCTGGGCGACATGTACGAGCAGTTGCTCAACGATCTGCGCGGTGCGGGCAATGCCGGCGAGTTCTACACGCCGCGCGCCATCACTGCCTTCATGGCCGACCGTGTCAATCCGCGTCTCGACAAGCGCGAAATGGTGATGGACCCGGCTTGCGGCACCGGCGGCTTCCTGACCGCCGTCATCGACCACTTCCGCAACCAGCTCAGCGCCAAATCGAGCGCCGAAGACCGGCGCGCCATCGAAGCACTGATTCGCGGCATCGAGAAGAAACAGCTGCCGCATCTGCTATGCACCACCAACATGCTGCTGCACGGCATCGACGTGCCCAGCCAGATCGAGCACCGCAACACGCTGGGCATCGGCTGGAACGAATGGAGCGCCAACGACAAGGTCGACTGCCTGATCACCAACCCACCTTTTGGCGGCTACGAGGATGACGGCGTCGGCAGCGATTACCCCGCCGACCTGCGCACCCGCGAGACCGCCGACATGTTCATGGCGCTGATCGTCAAGAAGCTGTTGAAGGAGAATGGCCGTGCCGCCGTGGTGCTACCCGATGGCTTTCTCTTTGGCGATGGCATCAAGGGCACACTGAAGAAACTGCTGCTGCGCGACTGCAAGCTGCACACCATCGTCCGCCTCCCCAAAGGCGTGTTCGCGCCCTACACCACCATCAAGACCAACCTGCTGTTCTTCACCAGGGGCGCGATGGTGGACGACGGCAGCGAGCACTTCCACACCGACACGATCTGGTTCTACGAGCACCCCTACCCGGCGGGTTACAAGAGCTACTCGAAAACCAAGCCGATCCGGCTGGAAGAGTTCAAGCCCGAGCAGGACTGGTGGGGGTCGGAAGCCAACGACTTCGCCGACCGCGTGGAAAGCGAATTTGCCTGGAAGGTGGACTTCAGAACCAGGCGCGAACAGGCCGAAGCTGGCGCCAAGCCGCATTGGCAGCGCGCCGAAGAGCTCAACAACGCCGCGGCCAGACTGGAAGGCGAAGCGAGCGAGCTGCGCAAGAGCCTGGTCGGCACCAGCGACGCCGCGTACCGCGAAAAGATAGACGCCCGGATTGCCGAACTGCGCACTCAGGCCGAACCGCTGCGCCTGCAAGCCCGCGACGCGCAGGCGGCGGGCAACCGCATTTACTGGCCGATCTTCAACCTCGACATCAAGAACCCCAACGCGCCGGAAGAAGAAACCCACGACCCGGACGTGTTGCTGGAGAAATACAAAACACTGCTGGGCGAAATCGAAGAAACCGAAAACCAGCTCAAGAGCGAACTGGCTGCCGCGCTGGCGCATCACTTCGGCCCCGAGGCAATGGCAGAATGAGCAAAGCACCTGCCGCCCCCGCCAATACCCAGCTGCTGGGTGATATCCGCCAGATCATCGAGCAGGGCCGCCAGCAACTGGCGAGTACCGTCAACAGCGCACTCACCTTGTTGTACTGGCAAATTGGCCAGCGCATCCACAGCGAATTGCTCAAGGGCGAGCGCGCCGCCTACGGCGAGCAGATTGTCTCCGCAGTGGCGAGACAATTGGAGGCCGAGTACGGCCGGGGCTTCTCCGAGAAAAACCTGCGCCACATGCTGCGCTTTGCCGAAGCCTTTCCCGATCAGAACATTGTCTCCGCAGTGCGGAGACAATTGAGCTGGACGCACATCAAGACCCTGATCTACATCGAAGACCCGCTCAAACGCGACTTCTATCTGCAGATGTGCCAGCAAGAGCGCTGGAGCGCCCGCAGCCTGCAAGAACGCCTGGATTCCCTGCTGTTCGAGCGCACTGCGCTCTCGCGCCAGCCCGACCAACTGATCGCCAGCGAGTTGGCCACGCTGCGCGACAGCCGCGAGCTCAGCCCCGCGCTGCTGCTGAAAGACGCCTACGTGCTGGATTTCCTCGGCCTGCGCTGGCTGGCCAAACACGAGCAGGAGCCCGGCGAGGCGCCGCCGCTTGGCATCATCTTGTGCAGTGGCAAGAAGCAGGAGCAGATCGAATTGCTGGAGCTGGATCACACCGGCACCCACGTCGCCAAATACCTCACCGCACTGCCCCCCAGAGAGCTGCTGCAAGCCAAGCTGCATGAAACCATCGCACTCTCACGCGCCCGGCTGGAAAACCGTGGGGAGGATGCCTGATGGATGCGCAGCAGTTTTTGGCGGAGTTCGGGCATATTGCCAATGCGCCGGGGGGTCTTCAGCAGCTCCGTGAAATGGTGTACCAGTTGGCAATTACAGGCACATTGACATCTCAACTCGATACTGACGGTGATGCGCATGAGTTACTCGACGATATCTCAAGATTAAGGGATCAGCTAATTCGCGAAAAAGCGTACAAGCGCCGGCCAAAGCTGGAGGCTGAAGCGCTTGATATTCCGTCAGCCATAGAGCTCCCTGTCTCATGGTGTTGGACTCGTCTTCTTGATATTGGAGAAATCGGCCCGAGAAACGATGCGCCTGACGAAGCTGCCGCGTCGTTTATTCCCATGAGCGGATTCTCAGAATTCCATATGAGGGCGTTGGCACCTCAGGCTGAAAAGTGGGCGCACATAAAAAAAGGTTTCACTCACTTCAGAAATGGCGATGTCGTAGTTGCCAAGATCACGCCATGTTTTGAGAATGGCAAGGCGGCAGTTATTGATGGCTTGGCGCACAGCATCGGCGCAGGCACGACCGAGCTTCACGTATTCCGGCCGATTCACCCTGGCATATTGCCGGGGTACATCTACCTGTTCTTGCGGTCGCCGTATTTCGCTATTGAGGGCGAACAAAAGATGACAGGCACCGCGGGTCAGAAACGATTGTCCACAGAATATTTTTCGACCCGAGCCTTGCCGCTGCCACCGTCCACCGAGCAATCCCGCATCGTCGCCAAAGTCGATGAGCTGATGGCCTTGTGCGACAAGTTGGAAGCGCAGCAGCAGGCCCGCCGCAAACTGCAAAACAACCTGCGCCAGTCCACCCTGCAAGCCGTCGCCAGCGCCACCAGCCCGCACGAACTGCAAACCACCTGGGCACGCCTGGCCGACAACTTCGGGCGGCTGTTTCATGCGCCGGAGGATGTGCGCATGCTGCGCGACGTGATCTTTGATCTCGCGCTGAGAGGAGCCCTTCTCCCGGATGTAACGCACGAGGATTCGGCAGACTCCATAGCTGATGGTGCCACACCACTCCCCGACGGCTGGGATTGGAAGACCCTCGCAGAGTTGTCCGAGTACATCACCAGTGGCTCAAGAGGATGGCAGTCCTACGTATCCAGCATAGGTTACTCGTTCATTCGGTCGCAGGATATCAAGCACGATGCGCTGATCTTCGAGAATCCTGCCTTTGTATCGCTGCCAGCGAAGGCCGAAGGGAAACGCACTCTTGTGCGACAAGGAGACTTACTACTAACAATTACAGGTGGGAATGTTGGCAAATGCGCGACCGTTCCTGCGCTGAATCAAGACGCATACGTCAGTCAACACGTTGCTCTGATTCGTTTGCGAGAACCTTGGCTGGCTGAATTCATCCACATCTGGATGATCAATGCGTTTGGCGGGCAGCACTTTCTGGCTCGATACATATACGGCGACAAGCCTGGGCTCAATCTAGCGCAGGTAGGGAGCATTCCCATACCAGTGCCAACTCTGTCAGCGTGCGTTGCAGTCTTGGAGCGGCTGCGCACTTATCAAGCCATGTGCGAAAAGCTCGAAAGACAGTTGAAGGTGAAACAGGAAATGGCTGCGGCGCTGGTTTTAGCTGCTGTTTCCAGTCTCACCGGCATCGCCATCGAACAAGAAAACGTCACAAATCCTTCGGAAGCTGAGACAGTCTAATGACAAAACCCGGATTGCGATTTCAGGTCGATTCCCGGCTGGCGACATTGGTCAGCAAAGAATATGCCTCTTCCGAAAAAGCGCTGAAAGAACTGGTGGATAACGCCTGGGATGCAGATGCGGAGCAGGTGCTCGTCTCATTGCCTCGACCGATGGGCGACGAGCGAGCCCATCGTGATTACCGATGACGGCTGTGGTATGACGGAGGAAGAGTTGCGTCGGCATTACCTGTTCATTGCCACTGATCGACGCTCGCGGCGCGGCGACAAAACTGCTGGCAAGAACCGCTGGATAAAGGGGCATAAGGGGATTGGGAAATTCGCCGGCTTGATGACCGCAAATGGCTCGCCCGCGCCGCTGTTTGAATCGGATGATGACCGACTTTCGTTTGTGATCCGCTTGCCCGTTCTCCCCCTGGCCCGGCCGGAGCCCCCCGAAGTCGCCCCTGAAGTCCCCCTGAAGTCACCCCTGAAGTCACCCCTGAAGTCACCCCTGAAGTCACCCCTGAAGTCACCCCTGAAGTTGGGCGGGTCGTGGTGGCATTACAGGATGGGTTGTCCCGAGCAGGCCTGCAGCAGGCACTGGGTCTGAAGGACGAAAAGCATTTCCGCAAGGCTTATCTCTTGCCAGCGCTCGATTCCGACCTAGTGGAAATGACCCGACCCGAAACACCGCGCAGCAGCAAGCAGCGTTACCGCCTAACCGCCCTTGGGCAATGCTGGCTGGATGCGCATGCCGATGGTAGAGCGACTTGAAAAAAACTAGAGCCCGCAAGGTGTGGCAGCAAGTGGACAGATTGATCGAGGACTTCACGAAAGCGAAAACCCACTGCGGCCCAGGCAATAACCCGGCGGCCAAAGCTAAGCGGCGCCAGGTGCGAGCCCGTATCCGCGGGATGACCAACCCGGAGGCAGAACTGTCCGCGGTCGCAAGGTGGTGCCGCCTGGTGTGCAACGACCGGCAACTTTCAAGGCGGGTGGGATGATGTCCAGCGAGAAAAAACTGATCCGCAACAGTACTGCCGAGTTCCTGATCTTCACGACTCAGGCCGGCGAGCAAAGCATCGAGGCCCGTTACGCAAACGAAACGGTGTGGCTGACGCAGAAGCTGATGGCCGAGCTTTTTGCCGTTGACGTACGCACGGTCAACGAGCACTTGAAGAACGTTTTCAGTAGTGGAGAGTTGAGTGATGAAGCAGTTATCCGGAAATTCCGGATAACTGCCGCCGATGGTAAAAGCTACCTGACCCAGTTCTACAACCTTGATGCCATCATCTCGGTCGGCTACCGGGTCAACTCGGTGCGTGCCACGCAGTTCCGTCAGTGGGCCACCGGGGTGCTGCGTGAGTTCGCCATCAAGGGCTATGTGCTGGACAGGAAGCGTCTGGAGAACGGTTCTTTCCTGGGCGAGGATTACTTCGAGCGCTTGCTGGCAGAAATCCGCGAGATTCGCCTTTCCGAGCGCAGGTTCTACCAGAAGATCACCGATATTTACGCCACGGCAGTCGATTACAACCGCGACGCGCCGAGCACCAAAGCCTTCTTCGCCAAGGTGCAGAACAAGCTGCACTTCGCCATCCACGGTCATACGGCAGCCGAACTGATCGCCCGGCGCGCCGACAGCAACACGCCGCACATGGGCCTCACCTCGTGGGAACGTGCGCCCGACGGCAAGATCCTCAAAACCGATGTGGCCGTAGCAAAGAACTACCTTACCCGCGAAGAGTTGACGGCCCTGGGCCGCATCGTCAACGCCTACCTCGATCTGGCCGAAGAGCGCGCCACGCGCAAAATCCCGATGAGCATGGAAGACTGGGCCAAACGGCTGGATGCCTTTCTTGAGTTCACCGAGCGCGACGTGCTGCAGGACAGCGGCAAGGCATCAGCCGAGATGGCCAAGGCGCACGCCGAGAGCGAGTTCGAGAACTACCGCATCGTGCAGGACCAGCTCTTTGAAAGCGACTTTGACCGGGTGATCAAGCGCTTGACTGACGGGGACAAGCCTGGCAGCGTCGATGAATAATGGGTTAACGTAGTGGAAACGCCTCAAGCCCGGAGCACACATGGCCGCTGACAGAAAAGTTCCCGCCCCCCCCGCGCCGAGCACCGGCTATAGCCACGCGGCGAAAACCGTGGTCCAGGAAACGACGCTGCGCGTCCAGGAAATGCACGGCGCCATCGCCGGCACCTGCTTCGATATCCTGCGCCGGCTGCCGCTGATCTCCGGGCCGGCACGACTCGTACGGGGCGCGCACGACACCATCGCGGCCGGCGTCTACGGCGCGATCCGTCACGGCAGCGGCGGCTTGCTCGCCGCCGCGGCGTTGGTCGAGAAGCGGACGACAGGCTTTGCCCCCGGCAAACCGCCCGGACGCCTGGCGAGCGGAGTGCGCGGCGCACTCAATGGCGCTTTCGGTGACTATCTGGCGGCGAGCAACAATCTGCTGGCGATACGCATGGCGATTTGCGCGAACGGCGCCGCTTGGCACTCGATGCCGCTTCGCTGCAGGCTGCTTTTCCCGATGCGGGCAAGCGCCTCTGCGTCTTCATCCACGGCCTCGGCTGTGACGAACATAGCTGGGAAATCAAGGACCCGGCGAGCGATATCCATTTCGGCCGGCAACTGCACGCCGACTTCGCTTGCAGCGCGGTCTATCTGCGCTATAACAGCGGCCTGCCGATTGCCACCAATGGCGGGCAGTTGGCGGGCTTGCTCGAAGACCTGCTGGCGGCGTGGCCGCAGCCTGATTGCGAACTGCTGATCATCGGTCACAGCATGGGCGGCCTGCTCGCGCTCGCCGCCTGCGAACAGGCTGCCGAACGCGCACTCTACTGGCCGCAGGCGACGCGGATGCTGATCTGCCTGGGCTCACCGATCCTGGGTTCGCCGGTGGAGCGCCTCGGGCAACTGACCACGCGGCGCTGAATCTCTGCGAAGATTACCGCGCCGCTCGGCACCATCGCCGGCACGCGCAGTCAGGGAATCAAGGACCTTCGACACGGTCCCGGCGCGCCACAGAACGCGGCCGCGCACGCACACATCGCCTTCCGTTTTCTCGGCGCCAGCCTGAGCGAAGACAAGGGGCATCCCTTGGGCAGGTTCCTCGGCGACGGCCTGGTGACGCCGGGCAGCGCGACCGCGCATGCGATCGACGGCGACGTGCAGAGCGCCAGTCTGGGCAAGCTCGGCCACATGCGCCTGCTCAAGGACGCGCGCGTCTATCGGCAGATCAAGGAATGGGTCAGCGCAATCGAGGACGGCGCGGCGAAAAAACGCGCTGCAGCTGCCCCGTAGCGAGCCATCTCGTTACCGGCCAACTACGCCCAGCTACGCCTGCGGCGACAGCAGCTCGTAAAGCGCCGTGAATTCAGCGCTCAGCTTGTGGCGCGGGTCGAGATGGATCATCGGCAGCGCCTGATGGTGCGATTCGCGGATCTTGACCGACGCCGACAGGAAGGCATCGAGGATCGGCAGGCCTTCGGCACGCAGTTCCTCGACCAGCTGCGCGGGCAGGTTGGCGCGCGCCTGATAGTGGTTGACGACGATGCCTTCGACGCGCAGCTCGCGGTTGTGGTCGCTCCTGATCTCGGCCACGCTAGCCATCAGCTTGTACAAGGCGCGGCGCGAAAAATCGTCGCAATCAAAAGGAATCAGGCAGCTGTCGGCGGCGATCAGCGCCGAGCGGGTAAAGAAATTCAGGGCCGGCGGAGTGTCGATGAAAATGTCGTCGTAAACCTGCAGCTTGTCGAGCGCCTCGCGCAGCTTGTACATCTTGTAGCGCGATTCGAGCTTGAACTGCAGTTCCTCCAGCCGCGGGTCCGCAGGCAGCACATCGAGATTGGGAAACGGCGAATGCACGACGTAGGCGCCAATCTCGTCGTGAAAGAGCTTCAAGGCCGAGCAAATCGTCGAAGAAATGCGCTAGCGTCTTCTCCTGCGTATCCAGCGCCTGACCGAGCAGATAGCGGGAAGAATTGGCCTGTGCGTCGAGGTCAATGAGCAGGGTCCGCCGCCCGCGCGCGGCGCCGACGGCGGCCAGATTGCAGGCGATCGTCGATTTCCCGACGCCACCTTTCTGATTGAAGACGACTCGGCGCATGACACTTCCCCTGTGCGTGATATGGATTAGGCACGAGTTTAGTCCTTAGTCATCCACGGGGAAAGCGGCCGCGGGCTTGAAGAGGGAAACGTAAGGCGTGCGGGCCGGCGTCACGTGCCTCCGATCAGGCTATCCGCCTGGCAAGCCAGTCAACTCGCGCTGCGTCAGATAGAGGCGCAAATCGAACTCGAGCTGGTGATACGCCGGCTCCATGTGGCTGCACAGCTGGTAGAAAGCGCGGTCGTGCTCACGCTCCTTGAGATGCGCGAGTTCGTGCACGACGATCATTTTCAGAAACTCGGGTGGCGCTTCCTTGAACACGCTGGCGACGCGAATCTCGTGCTTGCGCCTGATCTTGCCGCCCTGCACACGCGCCAGCTTGCCATTGCTTCCCAGGGCGTTGGCGGTGAGCTGCAGGCGGCTGTCGAAAAGCACTTTGGCGGGCGAGTCGGCGTTGCGCAGAAAGCGGTTCTTGAGCGCCAGGGTGTAGTCGTACAAGGCGCCATCGCTGCGCACCGCATGCGTGCCCGGATACCTGGTGCGCAGCATCGTTGCCAGCTGGTCCTGGGCGATCGCCGCGCGTACCTGCCGCTGCAGATCGTCCGGATAGCCCGCCAGGTAGCGCAACGGCAGCATGCTCAGCAAACGTCGGCGAGGACCTTGTGCAGCCAGGCTTCGATGTCCTGCAGCTCTTCGTAACAGACCGAGTGCTCGGCGGCATAGCTGTGCCACTCAACCGCGTATTTCTCCGCTTTTAGCAATTTGCTGGAACGCTTTCCGAAATCGAAGGGGATGACCGGGTCGTTCTGCCCGTGCGCCATGAAGATCGGCACGTCGCGGTTCGCTTTCGACGCCTTGGCAGCCAGCTTATCGGCCATCGGCAGATAGCACGACAGCGCCAGGATTCCGGCCAGCCGCTGCGGATGGCGCAAGCCGGCATGCAGGGCAAGCACGCCGCCCTGCGAAAAGCCGGCGAGAACGATGCGCGCGTCGGGAATTCCGCGTTCGTTCTCGCGCGCGATCAGCGCCGCGACCTGTTGCGCCGACTGAGCCAGGTCGTCGGCCTCTTCCCTGCCCGGCGCGAAATCGGGCGAAATGATGTCGTACCAGGCGCGCATCACGAAACCGCCATTGATGGTCACCGCGCGCATCGGTGCGTGCGGGAAGACGAAACGCAGCGCCGGCAACTGATCGAAATCGAACTCGTCGACGATCGGCTCGAAGTCGTGCCCGTCGGCACCGAGACCGTGCAGCCAGATCACGGCACACCTGGGAGATTCGCCGGTCTGGCGTTCAACGCATGGCAGCAACAGGTCGTCGGCGTGGCTCACTTCTGAAGTCATGGAATTGATCCTTGTTCGGAGAAACGGCCATCATTCTAGCAGGCTGCCTGCCGGGCATCGTCGCCTCGGCGACGGGCGGGCTCGCAAACGAAGCGGACGAAACGGACGAAGCGGGCAAAGCGGGCAAAGCGGGCAAAGCGAGTCCGACCGCCCGGCGTGCAGAAGATCAGCCGCGTATGTGCGCGATGAGCGCGCGGGTGATTGCCGCCGTGCCGTCCTCGCCACCGAACTCGATCGGCCAGACGGTGGACATCGTCTTGTCCACGGCGCGCTCGAGAATGCGGGCGCCGTGCGCCAGGCGCGGCTCGGCATGCTGATCGGCGAG
Source organism: Candidatus Accumulibacter meliphilus (assembly GCF_036625345.1). Taxonomy (NCBI): domain Bacteria; kingdom Pseudomonadati; phylum Pseudomonadota; class Betaproteobacteria; genus Candidatus Accumulibacter; species Candidatus Accumulibacter meliphilus. The sequence goes on from NZ_JAZKTZ010000005.1 coordinate 377,032, forward strand.
CCAGTCGAGCATCAGGGCCGCCGCGAGGACCTGGGCGACCGGGTTGGCGCGGCCCTTGCCGGCACAATCGTCGGCGCTGCCATGGGCCGGCTGAAAGATTGCGTAGCGATCGCCAATGTCGGCCTTGGGCGCCAGACTCTGGCTACCGGCAAGCGCCGCCGAGAAATCGGCAAGAAGTCTGCCAAGAGCGTTCTCGGTGACCAGCACATCAAAATCCCAGGGGGCCCTGACGAGCTTGGCGGCGATCACGTCGCCGTGCGCATATTCCACTTCGACCTCGGGATGCGTCGCGGCAACTTCGCTGAACACCTTGCGAAAAAGGGCCATCGACGCCAGTAAATTGGCCTGGTCGACACAGGTCACCTTGCCCGGCCGGCGTTTGCTCTTGGCACGTCGACCGGCCAGTTCGAAGGCAAACTCGACCACTCGGCGGCTGCCGTGGCGTGAAACAACCATCGTTTCCCGCACCCGGTCGTCTTCGAGCGTTCCGCAACCGTGCGACGAGAGCAAGCCTTCGCTCTGCTCACGAACCACCACCAGATCAATCTCCGCCGCGCGTTGGTCGGCCAAAACCAGCGGCAACCGCGGATAGCCGCGGATCGGGCGCAGACCGGCGTAGATATCCATCGCCATGCGCAAATCAAAGTGGGCGGAGACTTCGGTTCCATCGGGGTAACAAACCCGCGGCAGACCCATGGCCCCGAGGAGCACGGCGTCGGCGTCGCGGCACTCGGCGAGGGTGTCGTCGGAGAAGACGGCACCGGTCTTTTCATAATGCCCAGCCCCCCCTTCGCGCTGCCGGAAGTCGAAACTGATGCCACCCAGGCGCTCGCAGAGCACCTCGAGGATGGTCAGGCAGGACTGTACGACTTCGGGGCCGATGCCGTCGCCGGGTAGAACGGCGATCCGGAAACGTGGATTGTTGTACATGTTCTTCTTCCCATTGGTTCAGAAGGCGCAGCGACCTGGGGGCCTGCGCAGAGGGACGTGCCAGCAAGCTGCCGACAAAATGCCCAGTGATTGCACGTCGGCAATCATTGACGGGCAAAAGGCGCTGGCGGTCAAGTGCTTTTGTCGGCTGATCTGCATTTCAACACGCAGGCGAAGGCTCGGGCGCCGGCACTTCTCCATGCACGCCTGGCGTGCTACGTTTGCCTTTCCCATCACCATCAGGAGGGTATCGACATGGCCTTCAATCCCGCATCTCGCGTCCAGGACTACCTCGTCTTCGGGGAATTCGGCGACGTCAATCCGTCAATCACCGACTCCTCGACCTATACCTTCCTGAGCCCGGAGCGAATGGAGGAGTTGTTCGAGCACGAGATCGAAGGCTGCTTCCTCTACTCGCGACACTTCAACCCAACCAACAAATATCTCGCCAGCGCCCTGGAGCGCATGGAAGACGGCGAATCGGCGCAGGTCATGGCCTCCGGCATGGGCGCGATCAGCACCACTCTGATGACCCTGTGCGGTGCCGGCGACGAGATCGTCTGCGGGCGCAGCATCTATGGCGGCACCTACGCCCTGCTCAAGAACCTGCTGCCGCGCTTCGGCGTCAACACCCGCTTCGTCGACCTCGGCGACCACGACGCCGTGCGCGCAGCGATGACGCCACAGACCCGCGTCCTCTACTGCGAGTCGCTCAGCAACCCGCTGCTCGAAGTCGCCGACCTGCCGTCGCTGGCCGCCATCGCCCACGAACACGGCGCACAACTGGTGGTCGACAACACCTTCACACCGATGATCCTGTCACCATTGCGCCATGGCGCCGACATTGTCGTGCACAGCCTGACCAAGTTCGTCAATGGCACCAGCGACTGCGTCGCCGGCTGCGTCGTCTCTGCGCACGACTTCATTTCCCGCCTCACCGACATCAACGCCGGGCCAAGCATGCTGCTCGGGCCGGTGCTCGACAGCACCCGCGCAGCGAGCATCCTGAAGAATCTGCACAGCCTGCACATCCGCCTGCGCCAGCACGGCGCCAACGCCCTCTACCTGTCCAGCCGGCTCGAAAAGCTGGGATACGCCGTGCATTACCCGGGCCTGGCCAGCCATCCGCATCATCAGCTGCTGACACAGCTGATGAACCCCGGTTACGGCTATGGCGGCATGCTGACTCTCGACGCCGGCGACCTCGCCGCCGCCAACCGCCTGATGACGCTGATGCAACGCGACAAGGTCGGCTACCTGGCCGTCAGCCTCGGCTATTTCAAGACCCTGTTCAACACCCCGGGGCACAGCACCTCGTCCGAGATCCCGCCCGCAGAGCGCGAAGCGGCCGGCTTGCGCGAAGGCTTGATCCGCTTCTCGATCGGCCTCGACGAAGATATCGCCCAGACCACCGCGCGCATCGAAAACTGCCTCAGCGAAGCGGAAGTCCGCGGAAGTCTGTAGAATCCCGTCCCGGGCCTGTAGCTCAGTTGGTTAGAGCAGAGGACTTAGCGAAGCCAGCCTGGACATCGTCAGATGAGTCGCTGGTTTCATGGGTTGCCCGTCGGCAGCAACACGCTGGTGGCGGGTAGAACTGGTCAAATTCGGTGGAAGCTGGGGCCTGCGGGCGACGCCAATACCGAGCCAAGCCCCCGCAAGTCGCGCGGGGGAAGGTGTAGAGACTAGACGGCCAGCCTGTAACGGGAAGGTATAGTCCAGACCACAAACTCGCCAGAGGCGGCGAAAGCCGTAGTGGTAAGCATAATCCTTTGGTCCAGGGTTCAAGTCCCTGCGGGCCCACCAGACAAAAAGACCAACCCCTCATCGGGTTGGTCTTTTTTTGCCTGCTCCCGCGTGTTTACGCGGGTTCGTGCGGGTTCCTCTGGACTTCAGCGTCTCGCACGGGCGCCCGGATTTGGCCGTTTCCACTCTCTCCGGGGCATTCTTCTCTCCGCCTCGATCTCCGTCGAAGGCCAGAAGTCCACGAGCGCTCCGAACTGGTCTGTTACAAATCAACGACTTATAGCTGGTCCAATCAAGCGGTTGATTCGTGGCATTGGTACGCGGTGGAAACAGCCATGCGTTGCGCTCCAGCACCCCATCGGAACGATGCCGTTGCCGTTGTCTCTGTGCTTGTCCATGTCGATGCCGGCGCGGCAGCGGAATGAGCGCCATCACCAGACGTTCGATCGCTAGCGGCCTGCGCATCAGGCTGACGCTACCGCCGGGAGCCGGCTCAACGCTCTTATAGACCAAGCGTTCTGAGTCGACCTCGCGGAAAACCCTCTGTCGCAGGTCGCTTCGCCGACAAGCGCTACCGAGCCTCATTCGTTTCGTATAAAATCCCGGAAGGCCAAAACACACCCCGACACCGACCATTCGACCGCAACCAGCAGGGCTTCACTCAGCCTAGAGCCTTTTCCGTGAATTCAAACGGGGCCACATGTATAGGGTAAGAATGCTTACAGATAGCGAAAAATCTGCGGTTCATAGTCTCCTGTCGAGATTCAACTCGATTCCAGAAGGCGAAACGGTAGTCGCGAATCTGTTGCGATCACTTGAAGGGGGAATTGTGGCGAAGCCCCTTGCCGAGATAGTTCTCAAAGCGTGGTGTGATCTGGTCCGAGATGCGGATACAGTTAATCAGGCGAATGGCCATGGCACGATAAGCGCGGAATCCGCTTTGCGGCTGACAGAATCTGAATTGATGTCCACCATACGACCGAGTCCACTTTGGACGGCTATTCGAACGGGGCCGGCAAATCCATTTACGCTTGCTCCGACGGGAACCGGACCGCTTTCTAACTTGAAGAGTCTGGCGACAGTGATGCAGCACCTATTGGGAATTCATGATCTTCCCGATCCTCATTCAGGTGCCCCGATTCCAATTTCTCACCATAATACGACTGCAATGCGAAAACGCCAAGCAGATCGAATACACAAGGCGCTTTCAGCATTAAAGACTCGTCCTTTGGCTACTGGAGCGCGAATCCATCACCGTCGATGGTTCTGGGTTACAACTTCGCGCAGCTTGAGAAATGTATTGAGCGGCTGCCTCAATAACCAAGCGGCGGCAAAGGCAGTTGATATGCTTGGTTTGGTTCATTTCTCTCGAAAGCAAGCGACCCAATCACCGACAGAGCGCTATGTCATCGAGGTGAAATTGCCAGATTCTTTTGGGCCAGAATGCGTTAAGCCTTCTTTCGTTTTTGCCGATCACAATCCGCGCTTTGTAGCTTGGACAGACTCTGTTGTGCGTACCGATTCCCATTGGGGACGAGCGGCTGATTTGGCCATATATTACAACCAGGTTCGACTGGAACATGGTTGCAAGGAAATGGTAAAGGCAACCCCAAATGATATTGTACACACAGATATCCTTGACTTTATCGTGCTTGGATACCTGGACGTAAATCGATGGGGTCTTGGCGACGTCGCAGAGGGAACTGAAGTTTTTGCGGATCGTTTGCGTCATGGGCGGTCAAAGGCTGACATGGTCGATAGCGTAGTGAGTTTTTTGGGATAATGGAACATGCGTGATACAGCGCTATACACGGAATGGTGGAGTGGTCTTCAAAGAGATATCCCGATGTCAATCGCGCTGGAAGAGTGGCTGCGAAGTAGCTTGCTGCGCGTTACTACCGTGTCTTCTACTGGGGAAAGCGCTGTTGGCCCGCAGCCTTTCCATCCTTTCGCAACTTACGTAGATGACGAGGAAGCAGTGCTTGTCTTGATGGCGGATCTAAGAGATCTCTCCAGTCTCCGATCCGACCTCGACGCGACACTTCTCCGAACTGCTGTCGCAAGAGTAATTTGCTCATGGGAGTTTGCGGATAAGACAGCCGTATCCGCGATACGGTTGTCGTTTCGCATTGGCTCAATCTTCGGTTGTGCGGAGGTTTGCGACGAGCTTGCGAAACGTATCCCACTACTGATTGCAAGCCCGATGTCAGTGATTACAGGCCTATCCGATATGGCGGTGACGTTCGCCAAAGAAGGTCACGATTTGCTTAGCATGCTAGTTGCCGAAAGTTCGGAATCCCGTCACGTGAACTATTTACCGTACCTAATGACACGCTTGATCGAATCATGTGTTCGGTCCAACAGAAGCGAACAACGCGATCTGGTCCTTGGAGTAATCGAGCGATACGGAGACGGTTTGAATTTGTGTGGAGATGCAATTGACGCAATTGAAGCGTTGACAGATGTTTTTGTGTCCAAATTGCGCTTGGTGGAAGCGGCATTGGATGCGCAGCAGGTCAGGAGACTCATGGATGTTTCCGTCTTCTTGGACGACGAAGGGATCATGACCATTCCTCAACTCAAATCTGCCTTTCAGGATCCGGAGAATCAGCGATTGCTGATCAATGAATCGATGAATGAAGCCAGCAACGCTGAACTTTTCTTGTTGTCGGCAGGGGGATAACTTCTATGAACCGCACGACTACTTCAAAGATTGCTGAAGCTGCGAAGCGCCTCATCGATGGCAGCGGGAAGTTAGCGCAACTCCGTCAGCGTTTCGGAGGCGGCCTTCATTTTGCCGTTGATAACGATGTTGTCATGGGTTACGTTAGCCCCCAACCAAAACATGCAAATGTGGTACAGAGTCTACTGAGGTCCCAAGATGGGTTTTCCACAAGAGACCAGGAATACAGTCTTGCCGAACGAGTGAGTGGACATATCTTGTTGGAAGCGAGCAATGCTGGTGACCGGAAGGTTTTCTCATTGCCTGGGCATCACAGCGAGTTGTGGAGCTCTCTGGCTGGCTCACTGCATGCGCGTTTGACCCAGGAGTTGCAAGCCGAAGGTTCTACAGCCGCAGTTGCTAAGCAAATGGAGCGGTTTCGTGACGAGTTCTATACAGTTGCGGTAACCGACAGCAAAAAACTGACGATTGAGCAGCTCGTTGCGGCAGTGCCAGACCAGTTTCGCGGGTGGCTTGGGCTGGGCACAGCGGCCCAGGAATGGAACCGCCTGAAATATTTAAAAGTAAAGAATGCACTTCAGCCGTTCCCGAAAGAGGTAGTTGATCGGCCCTATCTTGACCACGATACACATCGCGCGTTTATATCTCGGCTTGTTGAGGGTCGTGATAAATGGCAAACGCGTCTTCAAGAGGCTCATCAGGCTGAGGGAATTGCTGAGGGCAGGTTCGAAAGTCAGAACGCCTTGGCTGGTATGCGGTTTGATGCCGTCGCGCTTGCGTTCTGGGAAAGGCTGAATTGCGAGTATGACAAGCAGCCTGAGGAACGATTGGTACTGATTACATCATCTGAACGCATATTTCGAGCAGCCAAGAAGATTTCTGCTAGTGAGTTAGGCGGGAACGCTGAGGAAAGCGCGATTGAGTATATCTTGCATCCGTTTGATTTTCTCGATGAGTGTCATGTCCACCTTACCGGTGACCTGCGTCCTCAGAGTGATAGGGATAAGAGTGGGCGACTGAGCAGCGCGTTGGAGATGCTGGTGAACGCGGACTCACTGCCAAAAATGCAGCAGGCGGAAACAGAGTTTGGGGAGGTATGGGGCAAGTTTCTTCGGGCGAGTGTTCTGGAACGTGTGCAAAGGATAAATCGGGCTCACAGTACACATTTACGTCGCGTGGCGTTTGTATTTAGAAGAGTTGGGATTTCGTCTGAGCCCAGCCCGGGCAATCCGCTGGTTCTTGAGCTGGCAGAGCGGGGTTCAGAAATGCTAAGTGAAGCTGCGGATATTCGAATAGCTTCCTTGGCCCCTGATCAATTTACGCGAGGAGCTCCGTTGCTGCGTCTGGATAAACATCCTTGGGCGCAGAGAATTCAACTTAAGAGTCCCGGGAAATTTTGTGAGTTGGTGGTTGACCAAACAGAGCGGCGGAAACTACTTGCGGAAGCAGGCGATCATCGCTACACCCTTCACTTGTTGCAGGCTCGAGCGATGATTTGGGCAGGAGATTGGCGGACCGCACTTCGGCTTTGCGAGTTTTCTCTAACGATCCGGGACAAAATTCCGAAGACCAAGGATTCGAGCGTGCCTGATATCGATGGGCGGGAAGCGGTATTTCTTGCCGCCGTGTGCGAACGACATGCACACGGCGGTTCGACCAAAGCGTTGGACGAGGCAAAACGTTATTTGGAGGAATTTCTTGAACTTGCGAGGTCCGCTCATTTCGGAGAGTCAATTACCAAGATCGACCTACAAGTACATGAACTTCGTGAAAGTTCTGAAGAAAAAGCGATTGAAGTCACCAAGATCCTTACAGCTATGTTGGGTTCCACTGAGATTCGGCATGACGGAGATCTCTCAGGCACCCTTCTTAAACACTCGCTATGCGCGTTGTTCGAGAGCTTGGCTGGCATACGACTACTCGCTTTGGACACCGCTGCTCAAGCGTCGCAGGAAGGCGATGCAGAGTTCCTTCAATACATTTGTTTCCGTGTACTTCAGCAAGTATGGTGCAACGAATTCCAGATCAGATTATGTGCACCGGATGAGCTTGACTTGGTGAGTTCATCCGTACTCCAACGGCTTTCGGTTGAGTTGCAGGAATCGCAAAGATCAATAGCGAAGCTCGATCATGTGAAAATTCGTGATAGTTGGTATATTCAGACCTGCGCAGGCATTTTGGATTGCATGTTGGGTAATGCCAGCAATACATCTCGACAGGAAATTCTGCGGCGACTGTCGCGTGCTGAAATCGAGCATTCGGTCTTTCCATACGACAGAGCGCGAAGTGATCGGTTTCGGGATGCGATCGAAAAGACAGCTCCGTCAAATTGAGCATTTCTCCGCCGTCCCCGGTGCAATGCTTGGTGTTCGCGGGACGGCATTTGTTACTTTGGATGCGGAGGACAGCGAAGGCCTGCCGACGATGTGCCGTCGGCACCGGTGATACGGCGCCGAAATACCGCCCACACCGTCACCGTGCCCGCCAGTGCCTTAACCTCCGCCATCAGATCGAAGTTCGGGTTATGCGGCGATAGACATCGGCGGACTTGACCTGCTCCATAGACTCGGCCGGGGGGGAGCCCTCCCGATCAGCACCGTCGCCGTCGCGAGTTCACCGGACGAGGGATAAACTCGGGGAATCAGGCTGCAGCCGATCAGTCCAACCGTCACTCCTCGCCAACCACATCGATCCGTGACCGTTGCTCCTCCCACAACACCGGCGGACTGATCGCAAGCTCATGGACCGTCACACGCTGAGGCATGGTTTCATCCAGGATGGCCGCCACGATGTCGGGCGCGAGCGTGGTCAGATTGAGCATTCGGCACATGTAGCTGTTGTCGATCTTCTCCCGGGCGGCGAGCTCGGTGATGGACTTGGCTTCGCCCGATTCGAGCATTGCCAACCAGTGATGGCCGCGTGCCAGTGCCAGTTGCATCGGCGTGGCGGCGACATCCCAGGGCCTGGGCTGGGCGGCTTCACCGTTCGGCAAGGTAACCAGTTTCCGCCCGCTGCGGCGCTTGATTTGTATCGGCACCGACAGGGTCAACCTGCCGTCGCTGGCGGTGATGACATCGGGCGCGGCGGTCCTGCGGATCCGAATCCCGTTCATGCCAAAGCCCCCTGCCGCCGCTCGGTCGGCTCCGGACGCAAATCAAGCACCAGCCGTTCGATACCATTGGCACGCAGGCGCACTTCCAGATCGGTGGGTGAAACGATCACCTTCTCGACCAGAAGTTTGACGATGCGGGTCTGCTCGGCGGGGAACAACTGGTCCCAGATCACGTCGAGGCGCGTCATGGCCACGGTGACCTTGGCTTCGTCCAGGGTCGGATCCAGCTTGTTCGCCCGCGACACGATGTCGCCGACCAGGTCCGGCGCGCGCAGGATACCTCGTAGTTGTTCGAGCACTGCCGACTCCAGTTCTGCTGCCGGCAAACGCGGCAGCCCGGACGCGCCCGCCTGCTCCTTGGTATCGCGCATCGGGATGTAATACCGGTAGCGGCGCCCGTTGCTCTTCTTCGTCGTATGCCAGGGCGACAAGGCCCGCCCATCGTGGCCGAACACGATGCCCTTGAGCAGGAAGGGCACGACCGCCCGTGTGGCGTTGCCGCGCACCCGGCAATTGGTGGCGAGAATCGCGTGCACGCTATCCCACAACTCGCGTTCGATGATCGGCGGATGCGCCGCCGGAAACCACTCACTTTTGTGCCGCAGTTCGCCGAGGTAGGTGCGGCTGTGCAGCAACTTATAGATCATCCCCTTGTCGATCGGCTTCCCCTCACGGACTTTGCCGTCCTGGGTGGTCCAGGCCTTCGAGGTGACGCCGTCGAGCTTCAGCTCGTTGAACAGCGAGGTGCTGGAGCCGAGTTCGACGAAGCGCTGAAAGATGTGCCGGATGAGTTTGGCCTCGCCTTGGTTCGGGACCAGTCGCCGGTTGTCGACGTCGTAGCCCAGCGGCGGCACGCCGCCCATCCACATACCCTTGCGTTTGCTGGCGGCGATCTTGTCGCGGATCCGTTCGCCGGTGACCTCACGCTCGAACTGCGCGAAGGACAACAGGATGTTGAGCATCAATCGGCCCATCGAGGTCGTGGTGTTGAACTGCTGGGTCACCGAGACGAAGGAAACACCGTAGCGTTCGAAGACTTCCACCATTTTGGAGAAGTCCGCCAGGCTGCGGGTCAGGCGATCGATCTTGTAGATCACGACCACGTCGATCTTGCCCGCCTCGATGTCGGCGATCATGCGCCTGAGCGCCGGACGCTCCATGTTCCCACCCGAGAAAGCCGGGTCGTCGTAGTCGTCTGCGACCGGAATCCAGCCCTCGGCGCGCTGACTGGCGATGTAGGCATGACCGGCGTCGCGTTGCGCATCGATGGAGTTGTATTCCTGGTCCATCCCTTCGTCGGTGGACTTGCGCGTGTAGACGGCGCAGCGCACGCGCCGTTTCAGGGCTTCGCTCATCGTGGGGCTCCTTTCCTGGCGGAAGCTTCCGGCTTGGCAGGGCCTTTGAGCCCGAAGAACAGCGGTCCCGACCATCGTGTTCCGGTGATCTCGCGCGCGATCATCGACAGGCTCGGGTACATCCGGCCGTTGAACTCGTACTGCCCGTCCGCGGTGGCGACGACGCAGTATTCGATGTCGCGGTATTCACGCGTCAGCACGGTGCCCGCTGCCGGTCGGGTGTCGCGGTCGCGCTTCTTGACCTTGCCCGTTTCGAGAAGGGATGCGATTCGGCGCTGGTTTCGCTCCAGCAGTTTGGCGTCGACCTTGCGAAACTCGACTTCCTGCAAACGGTAGGCGATGCGGCGTTCCAGGAACAGCCGGTTATAGTTGGGCGCGTCGGCGCCGAACAGCTTCTGCCAAAGCGCTTTGATCTCTGGCATCGGCAGTTCGGGCAGGCGGGCGATCTGCGCCAGTGCCGACGGTGGTGTGGCGGGAATGCGCGTGGCGGTGTTCATCATGACTCCGTTCTATCTCTTGTTGACGGGGTGTGAATGAACGCGCTGGTGGCCGGAGAAGGCAAGCTCAAACCCGTTCTCTCGGGCCACGTTTGCCGCCTGCGGAGACTGCCCGGAACCGCGAAGGCGGATGAGCCCGTTGGCCAGCAACGACGCGATCTCGATCCGACGCTGCTCCGGCGTCATGCGCTCCGGGGGCAGGTGGCTGACCTGGCCGTCGCTTCGCGCCGCTTCGCTCTCGGCTCGTAACGAGGCACATCGTTTGATCTCACGCATCGGTATCGGTCCTCTCCGTCAAACTCGCTTGATGCGTAATTGTCCGGATGAACCGCCAGCGACACCATGAGGGCGTTTCGGGCGATTGCGGAGCGCTGAGGCGCCACGCGGGAAGGTCGGTCAGACGGCTACCGAATGATCGGCTGCCCGCAGCGCTCGAACCGGTCGATGGTGGATTCGAGCCCCTCGTCCTCCTCTTCGAGATCCTCCTGGCGCCGGTAGCGCCGCTCGGCGTCCGGCAACAACAGAATGCCCAGGGTGAGTCGATACTGGTCGGAGACGAAGCTCATTTCCGTCAGGGGCATCTCGGCCGGTTCGCCTGGAAACCAGCAGTTGGCCCGGATCTCATTGACCTCGGCCTGGGCTACCCGATTGCGGTTATCGAACACCGATCGCGTTGGCACCGCGATCGTCCGCTTGCGTGTCGCCAGATAGACCCCGGACTTGAACGCGGCCTCATTCGCGCGGGCCCAGAGCACGAAGTCGTCGCGAACGGCGAGCACGACGGCGCGCCTGGGAGCGAACTCGACCCACTTCAGCATCGCCGCCATCAGGGACACCTCGTAACGTTCCGCGCAGTGACTCAACAGCCCAAACGACGGCGGTTGGCCGCTGACTTGCTGGCGAAAATCGTCCGTCGGCATCAGGAAGGTCGCCGCAAACTCGTCGGCCTCCTTTTCGATACCGGCTTCGGCGGCATCCCATTCGACCATGTCGGCGTCACTGCACGAGAAGGCGTCGCGCTTCTGGCGATGCAGGAGATAGTGGCCAAACTCATGGGCCTGGGTGAAGCGGATCCGACCCGGCGAGGCGTCGGCATCGTTGTAGAGGATCTGCCACCGGGTGCGCGCCTTGTTCGGCCTCAGCATCCCTTCGAATCCGGGCAGGTCAGCGCCTTTGATCTCGGTAATGGGATCCGAGGGAAAGCGCTGTCGTGTGTAGTCAGTAATGATTTCTGCGAGCGGGATGGGCAGCGGGTAGCTCCCGCCAAAAGCCGGCTTGATGACCTTGGCCAGGAGATCGTTGGCTGTCGCCTTGGGCGATTTCGGTGCGTCACTCATTCTCGCAACCTTACTCGTCGTCGAAGGCGTCCATGATCTTGCGGATCTTCTTCTTCACGTCAGGTTCCAGCTTTCGGTACCGGCGGAAAAATGCTTCATCGACGATCTCGTCGTCCGGTGTCAGATCGTCGCGCTGATCCAGCAGGAATTCCGGCGTGACTTCCAGCGCCGCGGCAATCCGGCCGATCTTGTCGGCTGACGGATTCGGGACATCCTTGTTCTCCAACTCCCATATGTAACTCTTGCTGGATTCGGTGAGTTCGGCCAGTTGCTCGAGGCTGAGCTTCTTTTCCTTGCGCAGGGCTCGCATCTTGTCACCCAGGGGTGATGGCACCGCTTTCTCCTCAGTGGTCCGTATCAGGCCAAAAATCATACCATCGTACCGAACGTTTGCGTACCTGTTTGACAAAACACACAAGGCTCATGGATAATCCGAAGTGTTCGGCGCACCGAACGTAATCGGTCTACACACCCCAATGGCAAGAATGGGCTGCTCGGGCTGATAGTCACCTGATCAACACCTTGCAAAGGGGAATGTCGATGAACGATGCAGAAAATCTCTCCAAACTGCTCGGCCACCTGCCGCCGGCGGTCTTTAGTGAATTCATGGCCGATGAGTTCGATCTGGCGATGCCGGAGTTACATGGGAAGCAGGCCAAGCGGGAACAGCGGGCCGGCATGAACGAAGCCCTCTCGGCCCTCGCGGTCAGCGAGAGGCAGCCGATCGAAGAGGTGGCCGAACGTATCGTGCTGATGTCGGACGGTGCCGGGCAGGATGTCATCGAGGGTTTTCGCGACGACATCTTTGACAATGCCGGCCGTGAGGCCTTCGCCGCGATCCGCAACCAGTATGAACGCGCCCTGTGGCTTTACCTTCATGAGCCCGCGGTCTTCAAGGAGGCACTGGATGCCCGGCAGGCCGACGTCTTCCGCCAAAGCCCGTCGTGCTACTCCGGTTTCATGGCACCCAAGAGCCTCTGCATCAAGGACGACGAGGCCTCGAGGGTCGCTTTCCATCAGACCGCCGCCGAGCAACTCGGCTGTGCGACCGATGCCGTTGCCGTCCAGGTCTTCAAGCGCCTGCGCCCCGACACGCAGACCGGCGAGGACGTCGCCCTGTATCAGGTCAGCATTCACCACAACCGCCCGCCGGAGATCATCGACTGCGTCCATGACAGCGAACTCGTCGCTCAGGAGGTGATCAGGGCTGTCTCTTCGCACATCACCTACGAACCTGCCCAGGGTCATCTGGAAGTGCTGTCCAAGGACAACGATGGCCGCGAGACGCTGGCCCGGATCGTGGCAGATGCCTTGCTGCAATCACCGATCTCCGGCGAGAAGATTCCGCTGAAGCAGTACGACTATCAGAGTCTCGCCGCGCCACGCAACTTCGACCTGGCCGGGGAGAACGTGGCATTCGTCAAGGTAGTCGAACTCGGGTACGCAGCGTTGAACCACCGCTCGCTGCTGGTGAAGATCTGGTCGACGGATGCCGACGACATTCACGCCGCTGCGCGGGATCTGATCAGCCCCACGTTCGACTTTCGCCATCACCACCTGCACTACGCCAAGCTCTCCATCCGCCTGAAAAAAGTCGGCAACGAACGCGCACGGACGATCACTATCATCTTGCGCGAGGACAACAAGTGCAACATCAAGACCAAGCGTGAGAAGGACCGGGCATTGTGCGACCGCCTGCTCGCCAAGTGGCATCTGGTGAAGGAGATCGGCGATGTTACCAATGCCCCTGTCGACGCGGTCGCTGCTTGAGTTGCTCGACCTCTTCGAGCGATCCAGCCAGTCGATCAGCGATACGGCAGGCCAACGCCTGCGCGGCGTGCCCGGATGGGACATCTTCCAGAGGTCGTCCCTGTCCACCCGGGAACTCGCCGAATGGACGGAGTGCGTCGGTTATGCCGGGTGCTATCCAGCTTCCCGCGGTGACGAGCGAGTGCCGGTCGAACTGCATGAAGACAGCGATCCGACGCGCTACCGCTATCGGTGTCCGGAGACGTTTCGCAGGAAGTACGTCGCGGCGACGGAGGTGGCGGTCTACGCTGTGCCCGTGCCGATGCTCCTCCATGTTGTCGCCAACCTGCTCGACGTGCCGCAAACCCTTCGCCGGGGCATCGAGTCGCCGTTACTGAACGGCAATCTCTGGAAAATTGGCAAGGCCCGAATCGGGCCGGCGCATACCGACATCTGGTTCGTGCGCAGCCTTGCGTCTTGCATCGATGACGTGTTTCGCCATTTCCATGGGCAGACCCTGCCGGATCAGGGCCTCATCCTGTCATCCGGCATGCGGCCGCCGGACTTCGTACGGCCGCCGCGAAGCTACCGTTTTGCTTCCCTGCACGACGTGATCGTCGACTACGTCCCGGAACCACGCATGGACGTCGACCTCCTTCATCGCATTCTGACCAGTCCGGCCGACGGCACGCTTCGTCCCGTGCTGCCGGTGCACTTCGACGAGTACACGAACATGCTCACGATCCGCAGCAAGACCAGACCCTGGCACATCAAGGGCCAGCGCCAGGCTGCCGCGGTCAAGTACCTTTACCAGCAGGCGTGCAACGACCGGTGGCTCGTGGAAGCCAGGGAGATTCTCGCTGCTGCGTACCCGGATAAGGAAACCGGCAAGAGCACGCGGATGCAGAGCCTGTTCAGCGCCAATGGCGAATGGAAGGACTACATCGCCAACCCTGAAAAGGGGCGGTACGGATTTCGACTGGATTGACCCCGCCACAAGCAGTACGGACAACCGCCTTCGGGCGGTTTTTTGCTTTCTGGGACACGAATTTCCCCATCCAGCCGCGCCCGTACACCAGCCCGTACATGGCGGCGCTAGATGCCCGTACACCTCGACCCAAAAAATGACGGAACGTTTTCGCAATCACCAGAAAGGAGAAAAACGTGCCTGTCAAACACCTCAACCAAGGCCAACTGGCGGACCGATGGGACGTCAGCGAGGCCACACTCGAACGTTGGCGAAGCGCGGGCATCGGGCCCGTCTATCTGAAACTGCAAGGGCGCGTGCTGTACCGCGTCGAGGACGTCGAAGCGTTCGAAGCCGCCAGTCTGCACCGTAGCACCAGCGAGCGCGTCGCCGCAGGAGGTGCCGCATGAGTTCCGGCGCCCTCAATCAACTCCTGGCGACCCCCGCCAGCGAACTCGCCAAGCAGCCCAGCCAGGCGCTGTTTCAGATCAAGAGCGACGCCGCCGATCTGCTCGCGGCGGCCAAGACCATCGTCGAGCATATCGACCGCGCGGTGGAGTTGAAGTACGCCCCGCGCGCTCAGCAACTGCGGCTCGCCGCCGGCAAGGACAGCGGCGTCGTGCACTTCGACGACGACCCGGTTCGTGTCACCGCCGACCTACCCAAAAAAGTCGAGTGGGACCAGAAGCAGTTGGCCCACATCACCCGCCGGATCGCCGCCAGTGGCGACGACCCGTCCCAGTACGTCGAGGTCACCTACCGCGTCTCCGAAACCAAATTCAACGCGTGGCCGGAGTCGCTCAAGAGCGCCTTCGCCCTGGCACGCACCCTCAGAACCGGCAAGCCAGGATTCCGCCTTGCCCTGCTCAAAGGAGACATCGAATGAGCCTCCCCATCATCAGCGCCGATCAGCGCCTCGCAGAGAAACGCGGCGTCAAGGGCGTCCTCGTCGGCAAGAGCGGCATCGGCAAGACGTCGCAACTGTGGACCCTCAATCCGACGGCGACGCTGTTCTTCGACCTCGAGGCCGGCGACCTGGCGGTCGAGGGCTGGGCCGGAGACACCCTCCGCCCACGCACCTGGCAGGAGTGCCGTGACTTCGCGGTGTACATCGGCGGACCGAACCCATCTTTGCGCGAAGATCAACCGTACAGCCAGGCGCACTTCGATGCAGTCTGCGCACGCTTCGGCGAATCATCGGTCCTCGACCGCTACGACACCGTGTTTGTCGACTCGATCACCGTCGCCGGCCGGCTCTGCCTGCAATGGTGCAAAGGACAGCCGCAGGCTTTCTCCGAGAAGACCGGCAAGCCCGACAGCCGCGGTGCCTACGGCTTGATGGGTCAGGAGATGATCGCCTGGCTCACCCACCTTCAGCACACGCGCGGCAAGAACGTCTGGTTCGTCGGCATCCTCGACGAGAAGCTCGACGACTTCAATCGCCGCGTCTTCTCGCTGCAGATCGACGGTTCCAAGACCGGCCTCGAGCTACCCGGCATCGTCGATGAAGTCATCACTCTCGCCGAACTGAAGGCCGACGACGGAGCCAGCTACCGCGCGCTCGTCTGCCACACGCTAAACGCCTGGGGCTACCCGGCCAAGGACCGCTCCGGGCGACTCGATCCGATCGAGGAACCTCACCTCGGTCGCCTGATGGCCAAGATCGCCGGCCCGGCCAAGCCCGCAACCGAGCGCCTCGACTTCGCTCGCCCCGCTGCCACTTCATCCCTTCCGACTCAGGAGTCCTGATCATGAGCTATTTCGATTTCAACTCGGCTTCCGAACAAGCCAGCTTCGACCTGATTCCGAAGGGCACCCTCGTCCGCGTCCGGATGACCGTTCGACCCGGAGGCTTCGATGACCCCGCGCAAGGTTGGACCGGCGGCTACGCGACGCGCAACGCACAGACCGGATCGGTCTATCTCAACTGCGAATTTGTCGTCACGGAAGGAGAGTACGCCCGTCGCAAGCTGTGGTCGCTGATCGGACTCTCCAGCCCCAAAGGTCCAGAGTGGGCGAACATGGGCCGCAGCTTCATGAAGGCGATCCTCAACTCGGCACGCGGCATCCATCCCGCCGACAACAGTCCCGCGGCGCAGAACGCCCGTCGCATCGCTGGATTCGCAGAGCTCGACGGCATCGAGTTCCTGGGCAAGGTCGATTGGGAGAAGGATCAGCACGGGCAGGACAAGAGCGTCATCAAGTCGGCCGTCACGCCGGATCACAGGGACTATGCCGCGCGGATGGGTGCTGCCCCACGCGCACCCGCGGCGCCAGGCGGCTTTGGCAGCGGTGCGCCGGCCGCGCCGATGGCACCCGCAGCCTCCACCCCACCAGCGGCGTCCCGCGTTCCCGCGCGTCCCGCCTGGGCACAGTGAGGAGGCACGGCCATGATGCTCCGACCGCGCCAGCGCGAATTCGTCACCCGTTCTATCGAAGCCCTGCGAACCCACGGCAACACCCTCGGGGTCGCTCCTACAGGCAGCGGCAAGACGATATGCCTCTCCGGCACCGCCGGTGAATTCCTCACTCATCCCGACGCCAAGGCCTGCGTGCTGGCCCACCGCGACGAACTCACCGCACAGAACCGGAGCAAGTTCTCGCGGGTAAATCCTGGCATCGCGACGTCGGTGTTCGATTCCCACCAAAAATCCTGGGCCGGCCAGGCCACCTTCGCGATGGTCCAGACGCTGGTGCGCAATCTGGATCAGATGCCGACCCTGGACCTGCTGGTCATCGACGAGGCCCACCATTGCGCAGCGCCGACCTATCGGCAGGTCATCGACACGACTCTCGCCAGAAATCCCAAGGCGCTGATCTACGGCGTCACGGCGACGCCGAATCGCGGCGATGGCAAAGGCCTGCGCGAGGTGTTCTCGAACGTCGCGGACCAGATCCGCCTCGGAGAACTCATCCGTTCCGGCCACTTGGTGTCACCCCGCACCTTCGTCATCGACGTAGGCACCCGCGAGGCACTCGACGGGGTGAAGAAACTCGCCGAGGACTACGACATGAACGCTGTGGCCTCGATCATGAACAACGCCCCGGTCAATGAAGCCGTCGTGCGGCACTGGAAGGACAAGGCCGCCGGTCGCAAGACTATCGCTTTCGGCGCCACCGTTGCCCATGCCGAAGCCGTTCGCGACGCCTTCCTCGCCGGCGGCGTGGCAGCGGCCGTCGTGCATGGCGAGATGTCCGAGGCAGATCGCAAGGCGACGCTCGCCGCCTTCGAGACCGGGACTACCACGGTCCTCGTCAATGTCGCGGTGTTGACCGAAGGCTACGACTACACACCAACCGCCTGCATCGTCCTGTTGCGCCCGAGTTCCTACAAATCGACCCTGATCCAGATGGTCGGACGCGGGCTGAGGGTTGTCGATCCCGCCGAGCATCCCGGCGTGGTCAAGACCGACTGCATCGTCCTCGACTTTGGGACGGCCTCGCTCAAGCACGGCAGCCTGGAGCAGGAAGTCGACCTCGATGGATTCGAGACCGGTGGCGAGGCCCCGACCAAGACCTGTCCCGCATGCGACGCCGAGATCCCGCAAGCGTCGCGCGAGTGTCCGCTGTGCGGGCACCTCTTCGAACGGGAAGAGACGGGCGACGAGAAAGCCGCTCTCGAAGACTTCGTGATGAGCGAGATCGATCTCCTGAAGCGCTCGAACTTCTCTTGGTGTGATCTCTTCGGGGACGACTGTGCCCTGCTCGCCGCGGGTTTCAAGGCCTGGGCCGGAGTGTTTTTCCTCGAAGGCCGCTGGTACGCGGTCGGCGGCCAAGGGACAGTGCCGGTTCGGCTCCTGGGTGTCGGCGAACGCACGGTGTGCCTGGCGCAGGCCAACGACTGGCTCAACGATCTGGAAACGGATGACGCCGCCCACAAATCCCGGCGTTGGCTGAGCGAGGTGCCGACCGAGAACCAGTTGCGCTATCTGCCGCCAGCGCTGCGCGCCGATTTCGGCCTGACCCGCTACCAGGCGTCGGCACTGCTGACGTTCCGGTTCAACAAGCACGCGATCCAGCGGGTCGTTCATGCCGCCAATCAGCATCACCTGGAGGCCGCATGACATGTGCCGTCTGCTCTCGCGAAGCGCGCGGCTTCGGCATCTTCAACCCCGCGCTACACCGCACCGATCCGCGGCGCTTCCTGGAGCGCTGGGTGTTCTGTTCGATGCGCTGCATGGAGGCGTTCTCCAAAGTCATGGAACGGCTGACCGGACTTCAGGAGGGCGCCGTGCTTGATCCCTCCGATCTGGAAATTGCCGCCATGCGCTCGGCCCTGGCACCCCTCGGGGATTACGTCGCTTCGATCGGTATGGAGCGGCCTCTGGCCGACTACGGCAAGGCGGAAGTCCTGCGGCTCGTCGAGATCGTGATCGATGCCTATCAGGCGCACATGCTCATCGAGCACGAACGCCTGGCGGCGACCGATCGCGCCTTTCTCGAACAGCGCCTTGCTGCCCAACCCTTGCCGGTGTCCGGCACCCCTACAAGGATTCCCTTCTGATGATCGATCTGAACCACCAACCCAGGTTTCACGAAAAGGTCACCGCGCTCGTGGATGCCGCGCTGCAGGCGGAAAGCAGCGCACGGGAAAAGCGTCGGTATCTCGGCGCCTCCCGCCTCGGCGTGAGTTGCGAACGTGCCCTGCAGTTCGAGTATGCCGATGCGCCGGTCGATCCCGGGGCCGAGTTTGCCGGCCGCACGCTGCGCATCTTCGACGTCGGGCATGCGCTCGAAGAACTCGCCATTCGCTGGCTGCGACTGGCCGGGATCGATCTCCATACCCGCCGCAAGGATGGCGGGCAGTTCGGTTTCTCAGTGGCCAACGGCCGCATCCAGGGACACGTCGACGGCGTGATCGCTGACGCGCCCGCCGATCTCGGCCTGACGTTCCCGGCGCTGTGGGAGTTCAAGACGATGAACGACAGAAACTGGAAGGCCTGTGTGAAGTCCGGCGTCGCGGTCAGCAAGCCCGTGTATGCGGCGCAGGTGGCGATCTACCAGGCGTACATGGAACCGGCAATCCCGGGCATTTCCGACCACCCGGCGCTGTTCACCGCGATCAACAAGGACACCCAGGAACTCTGGTTCGAGCTCGTGCCGTTCGATGGTGGCCTGGCGCAGCGCATGTCAGACCGCGCGGTGCGGGTGATCCAGGCGACGGAGGCCGGCGAACTGCTGGCGCGCATCGCGACCGATTCGAGCTACTACGAATGCAAGTACTGCTCGTGGGCCACTCGCTGCTGGAGGGCGGCATGAACGCTCCCGCGTCCATGGCCGTGCTGAGCACACCCCGTTCCCGACCGCTGGTCGCAACGGGGACGGTCGAGCGACTGCTGCTTCGCCACGTCGATCACGTGAGCCCCGAGTCCCGGCTTTGCGCCGGGGTCATCAAGCAGGCCTTTGTGGACCTGCGCAGTTCGTCTTCGGGTACCCGGCGCGACGCACGACGCTTCTTTCGTGACGGCCGTCTGAATGCCTGGTGCGACGTGCTCGGCCTCAACCCGGACTTCGTCCGTGAGATCGCCCTGAAGACCGGCTATCTCCCCCTGAACTCGAAGGAAGAACCACATGCTTGACTACAACGATCCCGAATCGCCTACGTTCCAGATCGCCGACGGCGCCCGGGACGAACTGCGCGGGGCACTGCTCGCCCGTCTAGAAAGTGTGCTTCGGCACCTGTTTACAGCTGGCGAAATCCGGGGCGAACGATTCACGATTGGCGACGTGCTCGGCAACCCGGGTCGCAGCCTGGAAGTGGTGCTGGACGGTGACAAGGCCGGGCTGTGGACGGACCGGGCAACGGGCGAAGGGGGCGACATCTTCGATCTGATCGCCCGTCAGCGCGGCCTGGATTC
The DNA here is from genome assembly GCF_036625345.1 of Candidatus Accumulibacter meliphilus. NCBI lineage: Bacteria > Pseudomonadati > Pseudomonadota > Betaproteobacteria > Candidatus Accumulibacter > Candidatus Accumulibacter meliphilus. The sequence goes on from NZ_JAZKTZ010000005.1 coordinate 397,263, forward strand.
CCGGAATGACTTTCCCCGGGTGATCGAGGAAGCGCGAGCGCTGGCCGGGTGTCCGGTCGTGGTGCCGCCGAAACGGCAGCGCAGGAAAGAGATGCTGGTCGATGATCTCGGCCCGGCGACCGCCAAGTGGGACTATTTCGCGGCCGACGGCAGCCTGATCGCCTGTGTCTACCGCTACGACCCGCCCGGAGGGCGCAAGGAGTTCAGACCTTGGGACGCCCAACGGCGCAAGATGGCGCCGCCCGACCCGCGTCCGCTGTACAACCAGCCGGGGATGGTCGGCGCCGAGACGGTGGTACTCGTCGAAGGTGAGAAATGCGCGCAGGCCCTGATCGTTACCGGCGTCGTGGCGACCACTGCGATGCACGGCGCGAAAGCGCCTGTCGACAAGACCGACTGGACGCCGTTGAACGGCAAGCGAGTAGTCCTCTGGCCCGATCTCGACAAGGCTGGGTGGGACTACGCGATGGCCGCTGCCGATGCCGCCTTGATGATCGGTGCGCTGTCGTGCGAAGTGCTGCTGCCGCCCGACAACAAAGCCCAGGGCTGGGACGCAGCCGATGCGCTGGCCGAGGGTTTTGATGTGCCCACGTTTCTGGCCAGCGGTCCGCGCATCACCATTCATCCACCGTTCCAGGAGGGTGCCGAGGAACCCGACGAGAATGCGGTCTGGGCGACCGACGACGCCTTGGCTCTGTCCTTCACTCGGCGCTATGCGCTGGACTGGCGCTACTGCGCGCAGTGGGGCAAGTGGCTGGTGTGGACCGGCAGCCGCTGGCAGCCCGACGAAACCTTGCTGGTCACTCATCTGATGCGGCAGGTTTGCCGCGAGGCCTCATTAAACGCGAACGCGCACCGGCTGGCCGCCAAGCTCGCCTCGAGCAGCACGGTGAGTGGCGTCGAACGCCTCGCACGCAGCGAACGAAGACATGCCGCGACGTCGGCCGAATGGGACGGCGATCCGTGGCTCGCCAACACGCCCGGCGGTGTGGTCGATCTACGCACCGGCCGACTGCGGCCGCACGACCGGGCCGACCGGATGACCAAGATCACCACGGCTACGCCGAACGGCGCTTGTCCGCGGTGGCTGGCGTTCCTGTCCGACATTACCCGCGGTGATGCGGATCTGATCACTTATTTACAGCGGGTCGTCGGCTACTGCGTGACGGGTGTCACCTCCGCGCATGCCCTGTTCTTTCTGTACGGCACCGGGGCCAATGGCAAGTCGGTGTTCGTGAACGTGATCACCACCATCCTCGGGGACTACGCCGCCAACGCGCCAATGGATACGTTCATGGAAGCGCGCACTGACCGGCATCCGACCGACCTCGCGGGGCTGCGCGGCGCCCGTTTCGTCTCCTCAATCGAAACCGAGCAAGGGCGGCGCTGGAACGAGTCGAAGGTGAAAGCGATCACCGGCGGCGACAAGGTCTCGGCGCGCTTCATGCGCCAGGATTTCTTCGAGTACATACCGCAGTTCAAGCTGGTGATCGCCGGCAACCACAAGCCCTCGATCCGTAACGTCGATGAGGCGATGAAACGCCGGCTGCACCTCATACCGTTCACGGTCACGGTGCCGCCGGAGAAGCGCGACGGCAAGCTCACCGAGAAGCTCCTCCAGGAACGCGACGGCATTCTGGCATGGGCCGTCGAGGGGTGTCTCGCCTGGCAGCGAGGAGGCCTCAAGCAGCCGGCCTGCGTATTGTCGGCGACCGACGAATATTTCGAAGCAGAGGATGCGCTGGGGCAATGGATCGACGAGCGCTGCCTGCTGGCGAAGGCCTGTCGCGAAGGGGTCTCTGAACTCTTCGCCGACTGGCGTGAATGGGCGGAACGTGCCGGCGAGTACGTGGGCTCGGTCAAGCGATTCTCCGAGTCGATGGCGGCGCGCAAATTCGAGAAGTGTCGTCTGACTGGGGGCGCTCGTGCGCTCACTGGACTGTCACTTCGCCCCCGCCCCGGCAGCCCCGCCTACCCCTATCGCGATGACTAGAGAAATCGGGGAGTGACGGTTTTGACAGGCTTAAACATTAACCGCCCTTACGTACACGTGTACACGGTAATGGGTAAGCCCGTCCGATCCGTCACGCACTCAAATGACATGGAGCACTGGACGATGCGTACGACCATTCTGGCCCTGGATCTGGGCACACATACCGGGTGGGCGCTGCACCACCTGGACGGCACGATTACCAGCGGCACTGCACACTTCATGCCCCAGCGCTTCGAGGGTGGCGGCATGCGCTACCTGAGATTCAAACGCTGGCTCACCGAGATCAAGCACTCGGTCGACGGCATCGATGCGGTGTATTTCGAGGAAGTCCGGCGGCACGCCGGTGTGGATGCGGCGCACGCCTACGGCGGTTTCCTGGCGCACCTGACCGCCTGGTGCGAGCACCACCAGATTCCGTACCAGGGCGTGCCAGTCGGGACGATCAAGAAGCACGCCACGGGCAAGGGTAATTCCGGCAAGGACGCGATGATCGCCGCTGCCAGGGCACGCGGGTTCGACCCGCAGGACGATAACGAGGCCGATGCGCTGGCTCTGCTGGCGTTGGCGGTGGCTCAGGAGGACGTCGCATGAAAATTCCCCTGCAACGCTATCGCTGCCCGCTGGGGCGGTTGCAACCGGAGGTCACGGATCTCGAGGCGGTGAAGGAAACCGGCTGGCGCGAGCAGCGCATCCTGGTGGTGTCGGACGCCGACGAGCGGCTGGATTTCGTCGAACGCGAGTTCGTGCGGCGGTTGGGCGAACGTTTGTACGGTTTGGGAGGGCGCCGCCGTGGCTGACTGGACGATCGAAGACGTCGCGGCACGATTCACCGAGGCAGCCGAGACGGGCCGGCGACTGCCCCGCGTTCGGGTGCAGGGCTACTTCAACGTCTGGCCAGTCTTCGCCCGCGAGGCCTGGGAAGCCTATCCGGAGGAGGAACGCGACTACCATTCGTTGCCGCCCAGCCCTGACGCGATCGACCGGATGCTGGAAACGATGCGCTGGGTACAGTGGCTGGAGGTCCAGCAGCGCCATGTCGTCTGGATGCGCGCCAGGCGCTGTGGCTGGCGGGACATCTCGATTCGCGCTGCCTGCTGCACGAGGACGGCGCAGCGACACTGGCAGCGGGCCATCCAGACCGTTGCCGATCGGCTCAACGAAACGAGGGCCGTGGCGTCGTGAGTAGTTCCGATAGTTTTGGCGCACATCAGCGGGCTGGAGCGTAAGCCTGCGGAGAAATTCGAGTTCCAAGGCTCGGAAGGGGTGTCGCATCTCGGGCTGTTTTGACCTACAGTCACGGCTATGGTCGGGAAAGGTGCGAGAGCATCGACACCGCCCTCAAACGCGATAATTCCTGTCTTCCAGCCGCACCATCAACCCGCCCAAGTGGCGGGTTTTTGCAGTCAGGCCTGAAAAGGATCGAGAACAATCTATGTCACGACGTAGCCTCACCCCCGCTGTCGTGGCCAGCGAATAGCGCTCCGAAGGCAGTCAGCAAAGGAGCACAATGCCATCGGCCTTTGCGTACTCGTTGCTGCACCAGATCCAGATAGGCGTCGGGTGCCGGAGCTTTCTTCCGTTTGTGCCTTCGTTGATTGCAGGACCAACAAGCAGCGACGATATTTTGTGCCGTATCGAGGCCACCGTCCTGCCGCGCCTCAAGGTGCTCAGCGGTGCACTTGAGCGGTTTCGCCTGTGAGGGCTTTATGTTGTGGGCTCGGGAAAACGAGTCAAGATCGTCTTGCCACATCGGCAAGCCGCAGTAATAGCAGCGGCCCAATTGAGCGAGGTAAGCGGATTTGCGTTTGAGAGCTAGCCGGTTAGGCATAGAGGGCTCCTTTAGGAATCAAAGTGAACCCCGCTAGCTGCCATTTGGGCTAACTAATGCGGGTACCAGCCGACTATGGCGGACTGGCCCTACACGCGCTCGTCACGAGACACGCGCGGAAATTATAGCCTGTGCGTTTGGCGATTGGAACACCATCGGAGTCCAGACCCGTGAGCGACCTCGACGGGTATCGGGACTCCAACTGACACCGTCGGCGCGCGATCTCTTGCCTCTCTATTTCTCATCATTGCGGCCCGTGACCTGATCCGTCCGGGCCGTTTCCATTTCTCCGAGGTGAAACTTGGTTCCATCCGACTTGACGCTGGAACAGTGGCCGGTCGAGCGATTGATCGACTACGCCCGAAATCCACGTAAGAACGACCACGCCGTCGAGCAGATGGCGGCGGTCATAGCGGAGTTTGGGTTTCGTATGCCGGTGGTGGCCAAGAGCACGGGTGAAGTTGTCGATGGCCATCTTCGGCTCAAGGCGGCGCGCAGGCTGGGCTTGACCAGCGTGCCCGTGGTCCTGGCCGACGAACTGACCGATGCCCAGATCAAGGCCTTCCGCCTGTTGGCCAATCGTTCGGCCTCGTGGGCGGAATGGGACGACGCCATGCTGGCGCTGGAACTCGAAGACCTGAAACTGGCCGACTTTGATCTGTCGTTGACAGGTTTCGACGCCGACGAGATCGAGGCCTTGCTGGCGACGATCGCACCGACGACGGCAGCCGGGCGATGGCGGATAAATCCGATGCCGCCGACGACGTACCCGAGGTTCCCACCAATCCAGTCTCGCGTCCGGCGACGTGTGGGCTTGGGTCAGCATCGCCTGATCTGCGGTGACGCCGCGACGCCGGTGTGATCACGACGCTGATGGCCGGCGAGCAGGCACGGGTCTGCTTCACCTCGCCGCCGTACGGCAACCAGCGCGACTACACCAGCGGCGGCATCACCGATTGGGACGGTTTGATGCGGGGCGTGTTCGCAGATCTGCCGATGACCGCGACGGCCAGATTGCTGGTCAACCTGGGCTTGATCCACCGCGACAACGAAGTGATCCCGTACTGGGACAGCTGGCTGGCCTGGATGCGCACCCAGGGCTGGCGGCGGTTCGCGTGGTACGTCTGGGACCAGGGGCCGGGGATGCCTGGCGACTGGGCCGGACGTTTCGCCCCGAGCTTCGAGTTCGTCTTCCACTTCAACCAGCAGAGCCGCAAGCCGAACAAGATCGTGCCCTGCAAGCACGCCGGTCAGGAATCGCACCTGCGCGCCGACGGATCGTCGACTGCGATGCGCGGCAGGAATGGCGAGGTCGGCGGCTGGACGGCAGCGGGCCAACCCACGCAGGACAACCGCATCCCCGACTCGGTGATCCGGGTGATGCGCCACAAGGGCAAGATCGGCGAGGGCATCGACCACCCCGCCGTCTTCCCATCGCCCTGCCGGAGTTCATCCTCGAGGCCTACTCGGACGCAGGCGACATCGTCTTCGAACCCTTCTGCGGTTCAGGCACGACGATGCTCGCCGCACAGCGTACCGGCCGCATCGCCCGCTCCGTCGAGATCGCTCCCGAGTACGTGGATGTGGCGATCAAGCGCTTCCAGCAGAACTTCCCCGCCGTGCCGGTAACACTCGTGGCGACCGGCCAGACCTTTACCGAAGTCGCCGACGAGCGCCTGGGGAGCGACGATGCTGACCTTTGAGCAGTGGCCGATTGACCGGCTGATCGAGTACGCGCGCAACCCGCGCAAGAACGATCATGCCGTCGACCAGATGGCCGCCGCCATCCAGGAGTTCGGCTTTCGGATCCCCTGTGTCGCGCAGTCCGATGGGCGCCTGGTCGATGGCCACCTGCGCCTGAAGGCGGCCCGCAAGCTCGGGCTCGACACGGTGCCGGTGATCCTCGCCGACGACCTGACGCCGACGCAGATCAAGGCCTTTCGTCTGCTGGCCAACCGCTCGGCGACCTGGGCCGAGTGGGACGACGATCTGCTGCGCCTCGAACTCGATGAGTTGAAGCTCGACGACTTCGATCTGGCACTGACCGGCTTCGATGCCGACCAGTTGCTGGAAATCATGGCCGGCGAGGAGCCGACGCGGCGGGGAACACCGACGACGACGCCGTGCCGGACGTGCCGGAAACACCGGTGTCGCGACTGGGTGATGTGTGGGTGCTCGGCAAGCACCGGTGCTCTGCGGGGACGCCACGCAAGAAGGCCAGCTACCAGGCCCTGCTCGGCACCGATCACGTGTCGATGCTCTGGCAAGACCCGCCGTACAACGTGAACTACGCCAACAGCGCGAAGGACAAGCTGCGTGGCAAGAATCGCGCGATCATCAACGACAACCTGGGCGACGGGTTCTACGACTTCCTGGTGGCGGCCCTCACCCCGGCGCTGGCGCGCTGCGATGGCGCGGTCTACATCGCGATGTCCTCCAGCGAACTCGACGTGCTGCAGTCCGCCTTCCGCGCCGCCGGTGGCCACTGGTCGACCTTCATCATCTGGGCCAAGAACACCTTCACGCTGGGCCGCGCCGACTATCAGCGCCAGTACGAGCCGATGCTCTACGGCTGGCCCGAGGGCGGCAAGCGCCACTGGTGCGGCGACCGTGACCAGGGCGACGTGTGGCAGATCAAGAAGCCGGTCAAGAACGATCTGCATCCGACGATGAAGCCCGTGGAACTGGTCGAGCGGGCGATCCGCAATTCGAGTCGCCCGGGTGATACGGTGCTCGATTGCTTCGGCGGCTCCGGTACCACGTTGATTGCCGCCGAGAAGACGGGCCGCTCCGCGCGGTTGATGGAACTGGACCCGAAGTACGTCGACACCATCGTTCGCCGCTGGCAGGACCACACCGGCAAGAACGCCACCCGGGAGTCGGATGGCGTTGAGTTTGATGCGGTGTTCAACGGTCAGGCCGAGGTTGGTGGTCATGGTGTTTCTCCTGTTTGCGTTTGTGTTGATGACAGAGACATGATTGCTCTACCACGAACACAAGCCAAGCGCTTTCTCAATCATTGCGGGGTGGCTGAATTTATCCAACCACCCCCTTCGGTAACTACCCGACGTGGTAGATACGCTCGCCACCGGCGGGCTTCTCCGAGGTAATGGTCAGCCCGAGCTTCTTCTTGAACGCGCCGGCAAACGTGCCCCGCACGGTATGGGACTGCCAGCCAGTGGTCTCGCAGATCTGCCGGATCGTCGCGCCCTCGGGGCGCTTGAGCATCTGGATCACCGTCGCCTGCTTGCTGTTGTCGCGCGTGCGGGGCTGCGCCATCGTCTCTTGTTTCTCTGTGACCCATTGCGTCTCGGTGGCCACTAGGGCGGCTTCCACCTCCGGGTCGGGATGCGTGGTCGGCAGTGCCGGCGGGGTACGTTCCAGTGCGTCGTAGCCAACCGGCGAGATGAACCAGTCAGCGTCGCTGCCGGTGATGAGGGCTTTGTTGCAGAGGCCCTCGATCACCTTCTTGCGGGCGCCGCCCTTGACGTTGTCGGGGAACCAATTGACACGGCCATCGGTTTGCTCGGCAGCCTGTTCGAGGACCAGGCGCTGGGTGTCGGTGAGTGCGGTGCGGGTCATGGCGATCTCCTTGATCGGGGTTGATGACGAGCACATGAACGCGCTGTTCAATCACGAAGCCAAGTCCTGCCAACCAGAAAGACGCGAATGCCCTTGCGTGCCCCGACTCCCTGCCGACACCCGGGTTGCGGTGCGGTGCTGACCACACCCGGCTATTGCGACGCGCACCGTGCCGATCACCGGCAGTGGGACAGCAATACGGGGAAGAGGAAGCGACAAGAGAAACGTGCCCTGCCCACAAACAGCGCCGCGTGGCGAGGCCTGCGCGCTCGGCTTCTGCGTGAGGCACCGCTATGTCAGGAGTGCCTGCGGCTCGGTGTCTTGTGCGCCGCCAGCGTCGTCGATCACATCGATGGCGATAGCCACAATAACGACCGATCGAATCTGCAGTCGCTCTGCAGTCGCTGCCACGCCAGAGTCACGGCGAGGCACGACGGCGGCTTTGGCAACCCGAACCGGCGTCGCCAAGCGGACCGAGACTGCTGAGCGTGTCAGCGTCGGTCGATGGCCACTCGATGTCCGGCTGCGCACGCACGAAGCAAGGCCAGATCATTCGCTCATCATCACATTATACGTTCAGCATGCGCGGAAAATGCCACTTGTGTAGATATGGAAGTCCAGCTTCGCGAAATGACTCGGCTGCAGGCCCCTAGGGGCCTAGGTTCTCTACAATGGCATATGCTGTATGCGTGCGCGTGGTCAATTTTTTGTGCGTGCAAATTAGAAAACTTTTTTTTGGCGGAAAATGGCGCTTGAGCATTGATTTCATTGAGGTTTTTGGCAAATCGAGAGGTGCCAAATCCGGCTCGATTTCGGCCAAAATCGGCGCAAAAGGGCCATTTCGCGGGGTGATTTCGTATGGCAGCACCCGGACGTAAGCCCCTGCCCGTGGTCGTCAAGAGATCAAGGGAACGCTGCAGAAGTGCCGCACCAACGTGCGCGAACCGAAGCCGACGACGGCCTGTGCACCCCGCCCGAGTACATGTCGGACAGCGCCAAGGAAGCGTGGAACTACGCGGTGGCCAATTCGCCACCCGGTTTGCTGTCGGCGCTCGACGGCGCGGTGCTGGAGCGCTGGGCGAACTGCTCCGGGATGTACCGCGAGGCGCTCTCCAAGATCAACAAGGCCGGCGTCTCCGGGATGATCATCAAGACGCCCAGCGGCATCCTGCGGCGCTCGCCCCTGATGGACGTGATCCGGGATCTGGCGCTGGAGATGAAGGGCTACGAGGCCGAGATGGGATTCACCCCGGCGGCGCGCTCACGCATCTCGCTGCCGGCGGAATCGACGACCGAGTCGGATCCGTGGTCGGAGATCGCCGGCTGATGGCGACCGCACTACACGCCATCGCCCGCCAGTATGCCAAGGCTGTGGTCACCGGGGGAGGTATTGCCCGTGCAAGTGGGTGCGCGAGGCCTGCCAGCGGCAACTCGACGATCTGGCGCGCTTCACGGGCAAGGACAGTCCCTACCGCTTCAACCCAACGCTGACCGACAAGCTGGGGCGCAGTTTCCGGCCTGCCGACAACCTGTGCGCCTTCATCGAGCGCCTGCCGCACGTCAAGGGACCGCTGGCGGGACAGCCGATCCGACTGGAGCCCTGGCAGGTGTTCATCCTGACCACCGTCTTCGGCTGGGTGAAGCCTGATGGCAAGCGGCGCTTTCGCCGCGCCTATATCGAAGTGCCGCGCGGCAATGCGAAATCGACACTTTCCTCCGCCCTGGCCCTGTACATGCTGGCCGCCGATGGTGAAGGCGGCGCCGAGGTGTATTCGCTGGCGACCACCCGCGACCAGGCGCGCATCGTCTTCGGCGACGCGCAGACCATGGCCCGCCAGTCGGCCGGGTTCCGGACCCGCTTCGGGGTCGGCGTCGGGGCGCACAACCTGCACGTGCTGGCCAGGGGCTCGAAGTTCGAGGCGCTCTCTGCCGAAGGCTCGACGCTCGATGGGCTGAACATCCACTTCGGCTGCATCGACGAGTTGCACGCGCACAAGACGCGCACCGTCTACGACGTGGTCGAGACCGGCACCGGCAAGCGCGACAACTCGCTCTTGTGGGTGATCACCACCGCCGGCAGCAACCGTTCGGGCATCTGCTACGAGATCCGCACCTTCGTCACCCGCCTGCTCGACGGCGTGTTCGCGGACGACAGCCAGTTCGGCATCGTCTATGGGCTCGATGACGGCGACGACTGGACGCTCGAAGAGTCGCTGATCAAGGCCAACCCCAACTGGGGCATCTCGGTGCGCCCGGAAGTGCTGGCGCCGCTGCAGGCCAAGGCGATGCAGATGCCGAGCGCGGTGAACAACTTCAAGACCAAGCACCTCAACGAGTGGGTCAATGCGGACACGGCGTGGATGGACATGCGCTCCTGGGATCGCTGCGCCGACCAAGGGCTCGATATCGAATCCTATGCGGGACAGCCGTGCTGGATCGGGCTCGATCTGGCCAGCAAGACCGACATCGCCGCCCTGCTGCTGGTCTTCGCGCACCGGGAAATCGACGGCGGCTTTGCGGTGTTCGGGCGCTACTACCTGCCCGAGGACACGGTGCACGCCACCGGCAACAGCCAGTACCCCGGCTGGATGGGCAGCGGGCGGCTGACGGTGACGCCGGGCAACGTGATCGATTTCTCCTGGATCGAAGCCGACCTGGTCGACTTTGCCTCGCGCTTCGCCATCCAGGCGGTGGCCTTCGACCCGTTCCAGGCGACGCAGTTGTCGACCCGCATGCTGCTGGCCGAGGGCCTGCCGATGATCGAGGTACGCCCGACGGTGCTCAATTTCTCGGAACCGATGAAGACGCTGGAGGCGCTGGTCCTGCAGGGAAAACTGATCCACGACGGGGACCCGGTGCTGGGCTGGATGGTGAGCAACGTCGTCGCGCACCTGGACGCCAAGGACAACATCTATCCGCGCAAGGAACGCCCGGAGAACAAGATCGACGGCATCGTCGCGCTGATCATGGCACTGTCGCGGGCGATCACGCCCGGCACCCAGGTGGTGCTCGGTGCCGACTACGAACTGGTGATGCTCTGATGGGGATGTTCAGCTTTCTCTCGCGCTGGATGGCCTCGAGTGACGACCGTTCGCCGGGGGTGACTTCTGGTTCGAGCCGGTCACGATGCGGAGCTCCAGCGGCATGCGGGTGTCGGCGGACAACGCCATGCGCCTGGCGGCGGTGTACGCCAGCGTGCGCATCCTGGCCGAGACGATGGCGTCCCTGCCGTTCGTGCTCTACCGGCAACGCGCCGATGGCGGCAAGGACCGGGTGACGGATCACTGGCTGTACCGCGTGCTGGCGAAGCGCCCGAACCGTTACCAGAACCCGTATGAGTGGCGCGAGATGTTGCAGGGTCATCTGGCGCTCAGGGGCAACGCCTACAACCGGATCGTGGCCAACCGCCGCGGCGAGATCGTCGAACTGATGCCGATCCACCCGGACCGGATCAGGATGGAACTGATGCCGTCCGGTGACTACCGCTATCGGGTGACCGATCGGCTCGGGGTAGAGGCCATACTGCCGCGCGGCGAGATCTGGCATCTGCGTGGTCTGTCGTCGGACGGTCTGATGGGCATGAGCCCGATCGCGCGCAGGAAGAGCGTCAGCTTCTGCCAGTGGTTCTGCATGTACGAGATCGCCTGCCCGAGCCCCGAGTGAGGCTCCACGAGGTGCTCCGCGAACTGCCTGGCCATCCAGTCCTCGAGCGCCTTCATGCGCGGGGCGCTCTCCTGCTGGTGGAGGAGCAGGCGATCCGGTGGCGAGAGACCTTTCTGCCGCGCCTGCTGATCGGTGCGAAAGACCTCGCGTAGCGTCTTGAGGACGAAGGCGACTTCGTCGGGAAAGGCGTTGGCCACGTCGACGTACTTGCGTCGCGCATGCGGAAGACAAGAAGCGGCCAGGGTCGGATGATCGCCCGGCTTGTTGCGAGACAAGCCATCGGACATCTGGATCGGCGGGTCCGGCGCCTCACGGCGGTCGAGCACCTCGGCGAGGTGTTCGCCGGCATGGCAGGGCCCGGTCTTGAACAGCGCGATTGGACCGTGCGCCGTCTCGGCGACCAGCCCGGAAGTGAACACCCCGGTACGATCCGCGCGGGCGCCCGGCGGCAGCGCCTCGGTGCGCGCCTCCTGGGTGAAGTGGAGAATACGCATCGTCGTATCGTCGTTGTAGAGCACCGACCCCTCGGCCGCCTGCTCGGCCAGTTCCGCAAAGGCCGGCGTCAGGCGTGCCGCCGCTTGCTGCACGACCTCCCACTGGGTCGCCGCCGGCAGCGGGATGGCCAGCGCCTTCTCGAGCCGCTGAATGCGGTGGAACGGCAAGCCGCAGCCGTACTTCAGGAGCGCGATCATCGCCGCGGCGGTCTCGTCGTATTTCGTCTCGCCGACCCCTGCTGGTGGCTCGGCAGTGAACACCGTGCCACAGAGTCCGCAGCGCAACCGTTCCAGTTCATAGACCTGCGCCGCCAGGGGCGCCACCCCGGTCACGCGAACCAGCAGCGCCGGCTCGCGTCGTTGCCCGTACAAGCGGCCCTCACAACCCGACTCGGGGCAGGGATCGCCGTGCTTCAAGCTCGCATGGGCGACCGCGATGCGCGGCGCGCGGGGATAGTCGTCGGCCCCGTTGCGCCCGTGCCCGGGGCGCTTCTTCTTCTCGCGCCGCGGGTCCGTATCGGCCGTCCCTGTCGCCGCACCACCGGGGTCCGTTTCGCCGGCCGCTGCCGGCGGACTCGTCGGGGCGTCCTCCGGCGGACGCTCACCCGTCTTCTCTTCCCCGAGAACCGCGGCCGTGCGCTCGCTCGGCGAGCCGAAGACGATCCGCTGCACCCGCGCCAGCGTGGTCTGCGTCGACTCGAGCTCGGCGGTCACCCGCGCGAGGGTGTCCACCGCCGCCTTGAGGGTGGCCTGCTCCGCCTCGGGCAATGCGCCGTCGCGGGTGCGCTCGACAATGGCGTTGAGCTCCTGAATCGGGATCTGTATCCGCCGAGGCGGCTTCTGCCGGCGCCGGGTCATGCCAGCCCCCCGAGGCGGCGACGGAAGTCCGCGTGCAGCGGGTAACCGAGGACCTGCTTGCGGGAACGGTTCGGGCGATGGCTCAGGTCGTCCTTGCCGCGACCGGTGGTCAGGCCCAGCTCCTGCCAGTTGGCGGCCCGGTAGCAGGTGCCCGCGTAGCGCTCGGGATCGACGAAGGTCTCCAGATAATGCACCGGGTGGCCATAGCGCGTCTGCCAGTCGGCGCCAATCCGGCGCGCGACGCGGCCGAGGAGATGCGAGGCCAGATGCGGAACACGCACCCAGGGCAAGATCAGGAAGCGGCTCTGGTAGGCGATCTCATGCACATGCGCCCGACGCCCTTGTGGCGACCAGCCGATGAAGCGGTCACGCGGAGCGAGGTGGCGCGGCGCCGAGGTGAAGCCCAGACAGGCGAGCGGTCGCCCTTGGCTAAAAGCCACGTACTTGATCTGCTCGCCGACACCCTGCATCGGGCCGAGGTAATGCGCCTCGGCGATCAGGTGATCGAAGAGTCCTTCCAGCGGCGTGCGGCGAACCGCCACCAGTTCGACGGGGCGCAACGCGCCGAGAGGCTGTTCCAGCGGCGAGCGGTCCACTGCCACCAGCGGCGGCCGGCGGCGAGCGATGGCATTATTCGGCGGGCGCTGGCGGACCGCTGGCAAGCAGATGTGCTCGGCCCGGTGCAGGACGAGCAGCAGGCTGCGGCAGACCATGTCGCGCAGTGCGCCATTGGGCTGACGCCAGTCCCAGTGTTCGCACAGGCGTTGCGAGAACGCCCGGCGGCTGGCGTCGGGATGCGCCTTGAGTAGCGCGCGGATGGTTTCGAGGTCGCCGGTAGTAACCGTGCGGCCACGGTAGGAAAGGATCGTGGGCACGCAGACCGTTATACCGGTTCTGCATCTGGAACGCAAGCGTCAGGCGAGCGCGCGCCACTGCGGCATCCCCCCGGCCGCCGCGTAATCGCCTCCCGAGAGCAGCACCGCCAGGGCGTGCGGGGCGAGCACCTGCCCCGGCGAGTCCCGGGGCCAGCAGCGGAAGCGGCCCTGCGACAGGCGCTTCTGACACAACCAGAAGCCTGTCGAACTGCTGCCGATCCACCCGGACCGGATTCGGATGGAACTCATCCCCTCCGGTGACTACCGGTATCGGGTGACCGACCGGCTCGGGGTAGAGACGATTCTGCCGCGAGGCGAGATCTGGCATCTGCGTGGGCTGTCGTCGGATGGGCTGATGGGCATGAGTCCGATCGACCTGGCGCGCGAGAGTCTGGGCATGGCGCTGGCCGCGCAGGACTACGGTGCGCGCTTCTTCGCCAACGACGCGAAGCCGACCGGCGGCTGGATCGAGTTTCCGGGGTCGTTCAAGGACAGCGAGGCCAAGAAGGTGTTTCGCGAGTCCTACCAGGCGGCGCAGTCCGGGAGCCAACCGCGGCAAGGTGCTGGTGCTGGAAAACGGCATGAAGTTCCACGAGGTGGGGGTGACCAACCGGGACGCGCAGTTTCTCGAACTCCGGAAATTCCAGATCACCGACATCGCGCGGCTGTTTCGCGTGCCGCCGCACATGATCGCGGATCTCGATCGCGCGACCTTCTCGAACATCGAGCAGCAGAGCCTGGAATTCGTGATGCACACGATGACGCCGTGGGCCGAGCGGTGGGAAGCGAGCATCGAGTCCGAGTTGCTGCTCGATGGCGACGATCTGGAAGTCGAGTTCGACTTTGCGAATCTGATGCGCGGCGATGCGGCCAGCCGGTCGTCGTACTACCAGAGCGGGATCCAGAACGGCTGGCTGACGCGCAACGAGGCGCGCATCGCCGAGAACCTGAATCCGCTCGACGGGCTGGATGAGCCGCTGCGGCCGTTGAACATGGTCGAGGAAGGTTCGGCCAGAGGATCTGGAGGGTGATGCGGGCAGGCCAGCCGCCTGCGCAGGAAGCGCAAGCGATGAGCCGACAGACGAATGACGATGGGGATGACACGATGAACCACCACTTGCTGATTGCCGAGTTTCTGGCCACCCCCTGGGCGCTGATGCCCGAACGGCTGAATGCGGTCGCGGCTGTCCTGGCGCGCTGGTCGCAGGACATTCCGGCTGGCGAGGACGTGCTCGCTGGCATCGATCGCCGCAGATCGCAACGTGCGGGAGGCGCGCCGGCAGGCGGCCACGGCGGTGTCCAGTGGCGGGATTGCGGTGCTGCCGCTTGTACGGCGTCGTCACCCAGCGCGGCAACATGGTCGACGATGTCTCGGGACCGGGCAGCGTCAGCACGCAGCAGTTTGCGTCTGCCCTGCGCCAGGCGCTGGCCGATGACTCGGTCAGCCAGATCCTGATCGACATCGACAGTCCGGGCGGCAGCGTCTATGGGGTGTCCGAACTCGCCGACGAGATCGTCAGTGCCCGGGCGCAGAAGCCGGTCGTGGCGATCGCCAACAGCCTGGCAGCCAGTGCTGCGTACTGGATCGGCTGCTCGGCGTCGGAGTTCTACGTCACGCCGGGCGGCGAGGTCGGCTCGATCGGCGTCTGGCAGGCGCACTTCGATTACTCGCAGGCGTTTGTCACCAAGGGCATCCAGCCGACGCTGATCTCGGCCGGCAAGTACAAGGTCGAGGGCAATCCGTATGTGCCGCTCGACGAGGAGGCACAGGGCTTCATGCAGTCGCGCGTGGATGACTACTACGCCAGTTTCACCAAGGCGGTGGCGCGCGGGCGGGGCGTGCCGATTGCGCAGGTGCGCGAGGGCATGGGTCAGGGTCGTGTGCTCGGCGGCGATCGATGGCTGCGCAGGCGCAAGGCATGATCGATGGCGTGGCCACGTTCGACGAGGTCGTCAGGAAGATGCGGCGGGATGCCAGGACAGCCGAGAACTGAGGTGTCGGAGTGGTGTTGAGCTTTGACGCCAGGGGATGGGCATTTTGTGATGGCACGCAGACCCTGCGACGGGTGCCACACGCAGGGGTAGTTGCGGGCAAACGGAGGGTCACACCCCGACGGGCGAAAGAAAAGAATCCCGTTCGCGCCGCGCCTGTCAAAGGATGACGGGATTTTCCGGTGCCCACCGAGGTTCTTGCGATGAAACAAGCCGATGACTTGTCCGCGTATTACGAGGAGCTCCTTGAAGGTCGTTATGACTGCATCGATCGCATCGTGCTCAATGGCTACTTTCCCCTCGGCCAGCAAGGGGGCGCTTTCCGTACCTGGTGGCGAGCGCTCACCGGATCGGACGCGACCCTGGATGCGGATCACCTGATGCAGATGGCCGGGCGCTTCAGCCGTCGGGTTCATGCCTGGGCCAAGGAGCACAGCATTCCCCTGATCCATTGCCCGCCCGATCTGCGCAAGCACGAGTTGGCCGAGAAATACCTACCCGCGGATCCGCAGTTTCGTGGCCTGTTCCTGATCCTCGTCGCCAAGGCACCTGCCCTGGTCTGGGAGGTGACAACCTGCAAGAACGGTTCGCCCCACCTGGCGCGCAAGAAGCCCTGGCCCTACGTCAATCATTACCACTTTCACCTCATCGACCCCGAGTGGGGTCACCTCACCATCAAAATGAGCGGACATCCGCCTTTCGGTGTCCAAATCATGCTCAACGGTCACGAATGGGTCGAACGGCAAGCCCGCGCGCAGACCATCTCCTTGGAGAAGGAGGGTAACTGCTTCGTCGGGGGTTCGTTCCAGGCTTTGGATCAGCTCGCAGATACCTTGTGCGATGAGCACGCCATAGGGCGACTGGCCGAGGTCTGTGACCGTTGGGTGTACTCGAGCTGCCTGTGCTTCGCTCTGACGATCGAGGAGCAAGAGCGCAGCCGCTTCCGGTACCGCTACTCGGTCTATCAGATCGAGTACAGTCGCAATCTCTTGTTCGTTCGTGGCAACACCCTGGATGCGATCTTCCAGGGCTTGATCGATCGTACCCGGTGTCTGCTCGACGTGCCGGTCCTGCGCACGCTATTCGGCCGCAAACAAAGACCCCGCTGGCGTACCGACAGAAGCCACGGCGTGGCTCGTATCGTGGATCAGTCTGCCTACGACCTGACGGTCTTCAAGGTACATTTCGGAGCGCTGACCCTCAAGCTCTACGACAAGGGAGCGCGCGTGCTGCGCGCCGAGGCCATCGCCCACAACATCAAGGAACTGCGCTGCGGGCGTTCGCTGGAGAAACTCTCGATCATGCTGGCCAAGCTCCAGCACATGGCGATCGACTTTCTCAACGCCATGCAGGCCGCACATGTCAGCTTCCTTCCCGATGGCGTGCTCGACTCCCTCATCGAACCGACCGAGCGCGGCAATCGCCGCTTGTCCGGCGTCGATCTACAAAAGCCGCGCATGCGCTCTGTCGCCGAAGCCCTCCTGCATCTCGCGCCCAATCCCGACGGGTTCACGGTACAAGAGCTTGCTGACGAAGTGCGTCCTTCGCTACCTGAAGTCGCCCGCAACGGCTACACCGGGCGTCAGGCCGCCTACGATCTCATGAAGTTCCGTGGCAAGCAACTTATCGAGCGCGTCGCCAAAACGCGTCGCTACCGGCCCCATCCGACGGGCATCAGCATTCTCGGTGGCTGGCTGATCTTGCGCGAGAGAAAGTCATCAAACCCGTTCTCGCCGGCGCCGGCAAACCCCACCTGGGACCCCCACCCAAGAACATCCAGGCCCTTGACCAGCATTACGAAAATCTCCAGCGCGAGTTGCGCAGCACCTTCGACACCCTGCACATCACCATTGGTCCTGGCACCTACACTAACACCAACATGTTTGCGTCAACATCCGCTTAAGCGCTTAATGTGAAAGTCGCGCAAGCGCCAGCGTGCCGCGCGGTCCCGGGGAATCGCCAAGGCGCGGCTAATGACGGTCGGCAATGCCGCGACGGCTATCGGCTTACCCGCGGCGAGTGACGGCTCGCCTCTTCGGCTTCGCGGCAACCGCTTCCTTGCGCGCTGATGACCCGGGCCTGGCCGGACTTCTCGCCGCGGCTGTGGGCTTGGCAAGAGATTTGTGCTGCCTCCGACCCTCGTCAGGCGCCTTTTTTTCCGCAAATGGGTTGCTGGAGACATTGAATTGAATGCGCAATGGCGTCCCCTGCAACTTGAACACCTCGCGAAAGATGTGCTCGAGATAACGGCGATATGATTCCGGCAGTTTGTCGAGGGCGTTGCCATGGATCACGATCAGCGGCGGATTGCGGCCGCCCTGATGCGCGTAGCGCAGCTTCGGCCGGAACAGCCCGGCGCGAGGTGGCGCTTGCCTGGCCACCGCGTCGATCAGTGTTCGGGTCAGTTGCGGCGTCGGCAGGTCGGCGATGGCCGCCTTGTAGGCCGCATCGACCGAGCGGAAAAGCGCTTCCAGCCCCTGCGCCTGCAATGCCGAAACGTAGTGGAAACGGGCGAAATCAATGAACGCCAACTGGCTTTCCAGAGACCCCTTGATCTGTTCGCGAACATAGGAATCCAGCCCATCCCACTTATTCACCGCAAGCACCAGCGCACGACCCGATTCGCGGATGAAACCAGCAATGTGCGCATCCTGCTCACCGATATCCTGGCGTGCGTCGACAACCAGAACCACCACGTGTGCCTCCTCGATGGCCTGCAGCGTCTTGATCACCGAGAACTTCTCGATGGTCTCGAAAACCTTGCCGCGGCGCCGCAGGCCGGCCGTATCGATGAGCGTATATTTTCTACCGGCACGCTCGAAATCGACGTGAATGGCATCGCGCGTGGTTCCCGGCTGGTCGAAGGCGATGACCCGCTCTTCGCCGAGCAGCGCGTTGATCATCGTGCTCTTGCCAACGTTCGGGCGACCGACGATGGCCACGCGAACGATGTCACTCTCGACTTCGTCGTCCGCTGGCTCGGGAAAAAGCTCCAGCGCCAGGTCGAGAAGCGCCCGCACCCCCTCGCCGTGGGTCGCCGAGATGGCCACCGGCTCGCCAAGGCCAAGTTCATGAAAGTCGGCGATCACCAGACCGTGCTGCATTCCTTCGGCCTTGTTGACCGCCACGAAAACCGCCCCCGCCGACTGACGCAGACGCCTGGAGATTTCCTTGTCCAGCGGCGTGATGCCGGTGCGGCCGTCAACGACCAGGATCACCACATCGGCCTCGTCGATCGCCTGTTCGGTCTGGCGCGCCATCTGGCGCATGATGCCGTCCTTGGCAAGCGGTTCGAAACCACCGGTATCGATCACCAGATAGGGCTTGCTGCCCAGTCTTCCGTGACCGTAGTGGCGATCTCGGGTAAGACCCGGGATGTCGGCAACCAGTGCGTCACGCGTTCTGGTCAGCCGATTGAAGAGGGTGGACTTGCCGACATTCGGGCGCCCGACGAGGACGATGCTCGGCTTCATGGGCAACGACCCTCATCTGGAAGCGCGCGGGGCAAGGCAGGTACTGCTGATTGTCTCTCGATCACTGGACGCCAATCGCGTAGATGCCACCACCCTGGGTCTGCAACAACAACTCGTTACCGAGCTTTTGCAAGGGTGCCCGTACCGGGCTTCCATCGGTACTCAGACGCGCAGCGAAAGAACCATCGTCGCGATTGAGCAGGTGCACCACTCCCTCCACGTCGGCGACGGCGACCAGACCTTCTCTGGCCAGCGGCGAAGTCAACTGGCGCAGGAAGAGCTGGTCCTGCTTCCAGATGCTCGACCCGGTCGCTTTGTCGAGGGCATGCACGGCCCCCTGGTCGTCGGCGACATACACGTAGCGACTATCGATCGACAAACCCGCCGAACTGGAAATGTCGCGCCCCCACATCAGGTTCCCGGTGCCAAGGTCGAAACAGGAAGTGCGTCCCTGAAAAGCGACCGCGCAAATCATTTTTCCATCGATGACCGGCAGGCTGCTGACGTCGGCGATGCGGTCGAGTTCTGTGGCACCCTTTGGCAAGGCAACCGTCCCCTCCCAGAGCGGTGCACCATTGTCGGCGTTGACAGCAATCAGTTTGCCACCGGGAAAGCCGACGAAAACATACTTGTCGACCACCACCGGAGCAGCCATCACACGCACCGAAAGCGGTGGCGTCGGACGTTGGTAGATCCACTTGCGGCTTCCGTCGACCGCGCCGTAGGCAGTCAGGCGATGATCGCCGCTGCGCACGATCACCAGCCCACCAGCCACCGCTGGCGGCGCCAAAACCTCGCTGCTGGCCTTGGCCTCCCACAGCAGTTTGCCATCGGCGGCGTCAAATGCCAGAACCTCACCCTTGACGGTGCCCACCGCCAGCAGCCGTTGATCCGCACCAACCCCCCCCGAAAGTTGTTTCTCGGCCTTGATCCGCCACACTGGCCGGCCATCGTCGAAACGAACAACCGTGCCGTCGCGAGCTGCCGCGTAGGCGGTGGACCCGACCACGGCCGGAACGAAGGTATAGGGCTTGCCTTTGCCGACATCCTCCCGCCAGACCACCCGCGCCTGCGCTGTCGCCTGGATAGGCTGCAACTCGGCCATTTTCGGTCCGCTACTGGCGAACGGATTCAACGCATCGAAGCTCGAACAGCCAGCCAGCAACGCTGGCAGCAGTGCCGGCAGCACTGTCGCGACAAGCATACGCCTCATCAACTGCTCTCCCCGAGCGCGTCGAGCTTCAGCTGCAGCACTTCGCGGTAGGCAGCATTGGCCTGAGAAGCCTGCAGGGTGTTTCTTCCCTTGCCGCTCGGGTCGCCTTGATCGAGCCTGGCCAGGGCGCCCTGGTAGGCTTCACGCGCCTCTGTCTTTTTCCCAACGGCGCTGAACACGTCGCCACGCATGTTCAGGTACAGGGCCGAGAAGCCGGCACCGCTACCCCCTTCAAGCTGGCGCAGCGCTTCGTCGTAGGCTTTTTCGTCAAGCAGCACCGCCGCCAGACGCAAGCGCGCCAGATCGCGCAGCTCATGCTCGCCATTTTCGACCACCCACAGCAACTGCAACTTGGCTGTTTTCATATCCCCGGCGTCGACCATGATCTTGGCTGCCGACAACGCCGCCAGCGGCGCGTAAGCCGTGCCAGCGAATTTCTCGAGCAATTCACCGCTGGCCGCCTTGACACGCTGCGAATCATCTTCAACGACCGCCTTCTGCAGCGCACCATAAACCATCGACGCCTTGGCCGCCTGACCGCGCTGATACCAGTTCCAGCCTTGCCAGGCGATAACGCCGATCGATACGGCGGTCACAATGCCCACCATAAGATTGCCATACTGCTTCCACCAGGCCTTGATCTCGGCGATCTGTTCCTGTTCTTCGAGGTCGTAGGTAGCCATTACGATTCGTCCCAATCCAAAATGGAGTTCATGATTTCGTCGGCGACAGCATCGACGCTGACCCGCTTCTGTTGGTTCGCTTGTTCGCCGATCGCGCGCAACGGCTTCAGCGTCACTTCGCCAGCACCGGCCTCGTCATCGCCGATAATCACCGCAAAGCCCGCCCCCGAGGCGTCGGCTTTCTTCATCTGCGACTTGAAACTGCCGCCACCGCAATGGAAAAGCACATCGATGCCACGGTCGCGCAGGCCCTCGGCGACTCGTGCGGCCAAGCGCGAAGCCGCAATGCCCTGGTGCACCAGATAGACATCGACCGCCGCCGCCTTGGTCTCGCCCCCTGCGTCGCGAATCAGCGCAATCAGCCGCTCGACGCCCATCGCGAAACCACAAGCCGGCGCCGGCTTGCCGCCCAGCTGTTGCACCAGGCCATCGTAACGACCGCCGGCGCAAACCGTTCCCTGCGCGCCGAGGCGATCGGTCACCCATTCGAAAACGGTCAGATTGTAGTAGTCGAGTCCACGCACCAGGCGCGGGTTAATCACGAAGGGCTGTCCGGCATCGCGCAAAACCTGCTGCACACCTTCAAAATGGGCCATCGATTCGCTACCCAGATGATCAATCAGTTTCGGCGCGCCGAGTATCAGTTCCTCTAGCGCCGGATTCTTGCTGTCGAGAATGCGCAAGGGGTTGCTGTGCAAGCGCCTTCTGGCGTCGTCGTCGAGCAGCTCGCAGTGCTGCTCCAGGTAAACGATCAGTTCGGCACGATGACTGGCCCGTTCCGCCGCTTGTCCCAGGGTGTTGAGTTGCAGGCTGATGCCGTCGAGCCCCAGGTCGTCCCACAGGCGGGCGCCCATCAGGATATGTTCGGCGTCGATGTCCGGCCCGGGAAAGCCAAGCGCTTCTACACCGACCTGGTGGAACTGGCGATAACGCCCTTTTTGTGGCCTTTCGTGACGAAACATCTGGCCCATGTAGTAGAGGCGCTGCGGCTGCTGGGCAATCAGATTGTGCTGGATGACGGCGCGCACACAGCCGGCAGTTCCCTCCGGGCGCAGCGTCAGCGGCTCGCCATTGAGGCTATCGACGAAGGAATACATCTCCTTTTCGACGATGTCGGTTACCTCGCCGATGGCACGCTTGAAAAGCGGCGTCGGCTCGACGATCGGCAGGCGCAGCGGTCGGTAAGCATAGCTCTTCAGCCACGAACGAATGGTCTCGTCGAACAAATCCCAGAATTCGGCTTCGTCGGGCAGGATGTCGTTCATGCCACGAACGGATTGTATCTTCTGACTGATCATTCGGCGGCACACTTCCTCTGATAGCTGCGTGCCACGTAGGCATCGACAATGGCGGTGAATTCTGCGGCAATATGCTCGCCGCGCAGAGTGACCGTCTTGGCTCCATCCTCGAATACTGGCGCCACCGGCGTTTCGCCGGTACCGGGCAGGCTGATGCCGATGTTGGCATGCTTGCTCTCGCCCGGTCCGTTGACCACGCAGCCCATCACCGCCAGGGTCATGTTCTCGACACCGTCATACTCGCTACGCCAGCTCGGCATGCGCTCGCGGACGTGCTCCTGAATCGACTGCGCCAGTTCCTGAAAGAAGGTGCTGGTTGTGCGGCCGCAACCGGGACAGGCAATGACCATTGGTGAGAAGGCTCGCAGGCCCATGGTCTGCAACATCTCCTGGGCAACGATCACCTCCTGCGTGCGCTTGCCACCCGGTTCCGGGGTCAACGAAACGCGGATGGTATCGCCGATGCCTTCCTGCAGCAGCACCGCCATCGCTGCAGTAGACGCGACAATGCCTTTGGAACCCATACCGGCCTCGGTCAGGCCAAGATGTAAAGGGTAATCGCAGCGGCGCGAAAGCTCGCGATAAATGGCGATCAGGTCCTGCACACCGGACACCTTGCACGAAAGAATGATCCGGTCGCCCGGCAGACCGATTTCTTCGGCCCGAGCAGCCGACTCCAAGGCCGAGGCAACCATGGCCTCGCGCATCACCTTGATGGCGTCGTGTGGCTCGGCGCGACGAGCGTTCTGGTCCATTATGCGGGCCAGTAGATCCTGATCGAGACTGCCCCAGTTAACGCCGATACGCACCGGCTTCTCGTAGCGGCAGGCCATCTCTATCATCTGCGCGAACTGTTCGTCACGCTTTCTGCCGTGACCGACATTGCCCGGGTTGATCCGATATTTGGCCAGCAGCCGCGCACAATCCGGCTGCTCGGCGAGCAAGCGATGACCGTTATAGTGGAAGTCGCCGATCAGCGGCACAGCGACGCCCATGCGCTCAAGCTGCTCCCGAATCGCTGGCACCGCCGCCGCAGCCTCAGGCGTGTTGACCGTGATGCGCACCAGTTCCGAACCGGCACCCGCCAGCTCGGCGCACTGGATTGCCGTACGCACGACGTCAACGGTATCGGTGTTGGTCATCGACTGGACAACCACCGGCGCGTCACCGCCGACCGATACCTGGCCAACTCTGACCACACGCGTTCGCCGCCGCGCGGCCACGGGCAGCGAATTGCTCATAGCGAGCCCACCGTTTGCCCGATTCTCATTTGACCGAGAGCCGCGCCACGCCCTTGCTGATATGCGGCTCCAGCGCGACGGGCTTGCCCTGGTACTCCACCGCCACGTACTTGGCGTTGCCGAGCACCAACGAGAACGGCGGCTGCCCCTTGATTTCCTGCTGACTGCCGGCCGGCTTGACGCCGAAAGCGACGACCTCACCGCGACCGTCACGCACCTCTACCCACGCCGCCTGGGCAAAACTGAGCTTGAGGCCGTCAGCTGGCGCGGCTTCGGTTTTGAGCTCCGCAGCCGACTTAGGCTTGCTAGCTGCGGTGGCCTCGGCTTTGGGGTCTGCCTTGGTCTCGGCCTTGGCGTTGGCCTTGGCCGCGGGATCAGCGACCATGGCCACCGGGGCCCGCCCGTCAGGCGGCACGGTCGCGCTCGGCACGATGGCTGCGCCGGGCCTTTCTACAGCGCCCTGCGCCGGGATCACTGTGCTCGGCACCGTCAGCGGCGCCACTCCGGTCGACGCCGGCTCGCTAACGCTTGGCTGCAGCTCAGCAGCCGTACGCGGGGTTTCGCTGCCGGTCAGCGCCGCCAACTGCTCCCTCCAGAAGTCCTGCGGCACATAAAAATAGGCCAGCAGTGCCAGCACGAGCAATACCAGACCACCCACCACTGCCAGGTAGTCGCGCCTTTCAGCCCGATCGTCAGCCTGCGGCAAGTGCGAGCTGGTTCCGGCGGAAGCCTCCAGTTGCAGAGTCCGTTGCATGCGCGTCGCATCGAGCCCGCGCATCAGGGCATCAGCGTCCAGATTGAGCACGCGCGCGTAGTTGCGAACGAAGCCGCGAATCATCGTGTTGCCGGGCAAGGCGCCCCAGTCCTCGCTCTCGATCGCCTCCACTTGTCTCGGGGCGAGCTTCAGAGACTGCGCCACTTCGGGGACGCTAAGTTTCCTGGCTTCACGCGCAGAACGCAGCTGCTGCCCGACGCCACCGGCATCGGCAAAGCCCTCTATCGAGGCGTTCCCGCCTTGCACACGAGGCTCGTCATCATTTGAAAACACGGATTGTTTACTCATTCGAAGTTGCCTTTCAGCAGTTCCTGAGCCTCGGGTGAAAGCGGGAATTTTCGCTTCAACTGGGCGCTATAGCGGGCTTCAGCCAGGCGATCGCCCAGCTTCCGCTCGACTCGCACGGCTAACCAGAGGGCCTCAGCATTGGGCTCGGTCTTGCGCAGCAGATCCGAAAGTTGCTGACCGGCAAGCTCTACCTGGCCGCGTCGGTAATTGATCTCCGCAAGCTGCAACAGTGCCTGCGGATTGTTCGGCCGGATGAGCAGACTGTGCTGTACGAAACCCTCGGCGGCATCCAGATCGCCGAGTTTCACGTAACAGGCACCGGCGTTCAGATAGGCCCGATCCGGGGTCTCATACAAGGCGTTTTTCATCGCTCGTTGCAAGTACGGCATGGCTTCCTTCTCTCTGCCAACCTGACAGAGAAACCAGCCATAGTTGTTGTTCAGCTCGGGATCGGTCGGGTCAAGGTTCAGCGCCTGCTGAAAGTCGCGGTCGGCAAGCGCCATCTCGCGGATGTTGTAAAGCACCAGTCCACGCGCACCATGCGCCGGCGCATAGTCCGGATCGACGACGATGGCCATGGTCAGCTCTTCGAGTGCCACAGAGAAATTCTGGCTCTGCAAATAGAGCGAGCCCAACTCGGTATGCAGCTTGGCACGCGTGCGATTGTCGCGCGGTGGCGTCGGCCGTCGCGAGTCCGGCTCTTCCTCGGCTGGCTTTTGCTGCGTGCTCGGCGAAGACGAGAAGAGTCCCGACGAACAGGCGCTGACGCTCAGCAAGGCAATGATCCCGAGGACGGCGCGCCTCATCCGCAAACCTCATGACGATTCTGGTGCAGAACAAAGCTTCGCCGGGTCGTGCGCTGCGTGCGGTCGAGAACCTGCCCGGCGAGCTGACCACAGGCGGCATCGATGTCGTCGCCGCGCGTTTTGCGGGTCGTGGTCACCACCCCGGCAGACATCAGCAACTCGGCGAAACGCCGAATCCGCGGTGCAGGCGAGCGTCGATACGGCGATCCCGGAAAAGGGTTGAAGGGAATCAGGTTGAACTTGCAGGGGACGCCTCGGGTCAGCGCCAGCAGCTCGTGGGCGTGCGCTTCGGCGTCGTTGATGGCATCCAGCATCACATACTCGAAAGTCACAAAATCACGCGGCGCCTTTTCCAGGTAGCGCAGACAGGCCGGCATCAGTTCACGCAAAGGGTATTTCCGGTTGATTGGCACCAGCTCATCGCGCAAGCGGTCATTCGGCGCATGCAGGGAAACCGCCAAGGCCACCGGACATTCGTCACGCAATCGGTCCATCGCCGGCACCAGACCCGAGGTGGACACCGTGACCCGACGCCGTGATAAGCCGTAAGCATTATCGTCGAGCATCAGGCGCAAGGCCATCACCGTATTGTCGAGGTTGGCCAGCGGCTCACCCATACCCATCAATACGACATTGCTGACCACCCGCTCGACGGGGTTTGCCGCCGGCTGGTAAGCGCCAAGCGCATGCCGTGCCTGCCACAACTGCCCAATGATCTCGGCCGCCGTCAGGTTGCGATTGAAACCCTGCTTGCCGGTGGAACAGAAGGAACAATCAAGCGCACAGCCGGCCTGAGTCGAGATGCACAGCGTGCCGCGGTCGTCCTCGGGAATAAACACCGCCTCGACGGCGTTGCCACCACCGACATCGAACAGGAACTTGCGCGTACCGTCGTCGGCAACGCGGTCGGCGACGACTGTCGGCGGCGCCACCGTAGCCAGCCCTTTGAGTTTTTCGCGCAAGCTTCGCGCGATGTCGGTCATGGCGTCAAAATCACCCTGCCCGAAACGATGCATCCAGCGCAACACCTGCCTGGCGCGGAAAGGCTTCTCGCCGTGCGTGGCGAAAAAAGCCGTCAGGCTGGCGGCATCGAGATCGAGCAGATTGACCATCGTGGGTGCAGAAACCTGCGACCTAGCGACCCGAGTAGACGGCCATGGCCGGGAAGAAGAAGGCGATTTCATTCTTCGCCGTATCTTCGCCATCGGAACCATGCACGGCGTTGGCGTCGATCGATTCGGCAAAATCAGCGCGGATCGTTCCCGGCTCCGCCTTCTTCGGGTCGGTCGCGCCCATCAACTCACGGTTCTTGGCAATGGCGCT
>NZ_JAZKTZ010000006.1:0-400956 GCF_036625345.1 Candidatus Accumulibacter meliphilus
GGCACCAGCAGGTAGAACATCACCTCGATCTTGAGAGTCCATAGTGCCCCATTGACCTCAGGTACCCTGTTGACCGTCAAACACACCAGGAAGCGTTGGCTGCAGAAAGTTCAGAAAGATCAGGTTGCTGCCGACGTACTTGAGCCATGCCCACGAGAAATAGTCGCCGACGGCCTTCGAGCTGACCGCTACCAGAAACACCGCGCAAAGCATCACTACCGTGAAATAGGCTGGATAGAGGCGTCTGACACGCTTGCTGAAATAAGAAGCAAGCGATGTCGACCGCTCACAGCTCATGAAGATGAGAAAGCCGCTGACAACGAAAAAAGCCTTCACTGCGGCACCGCCTGACAAGAAGCCAATGTCGGGCGACAGCTCTTGAAATCCGGAAAGAAAGGCAACGTGAACGACGACAACATTCACCGCCAACAACAGGCGCAGCAGGTCGAAGTTGTTTCTGCTCAAGCGCGGACTATCGTCACTGCATTTATTTCGACTCCCAGGGGAAACGTGGATTGACGGACTTCAGACGCCTTGCGCCGCAAGCCGGGGATGCCGGGGAGCCAGACGCGCAGAACGAGCGCAGCAGCCGAAATCAATCGTCCTGCCTGATCAGCACCACCGCCTCGGTGGCAATACCTTCTCCTCGCCCGACCAAGCCCAGCTTTTCGGAGGTCTTTGCCTTGACGTTCACGCAGTCCAGCGCCACCTGCAGGTCGGCGGCGATGTTGGCGACCATTTGCGGAAGATACGGCGCCATCTTCGGTTGCTGGGCGATGATCGTCGCATCGATGTTGCCGACCTGCCAGCCAGCCTCTGCCAACAGCGCCAACGTGGCGCGCAGCAGCGCGCGGCTGTCGGCGCCGCGATAACGCGGGTCGGTGTCGGGAAAGTGACGACCGATGTCGCCCAGCGCGGCGGCGCCGAGCAGCGCGTCAATGATCGCGTGCAGCAGTGCGTCGGCATCGGAATGGCCAAGCAGGCCACTGTGATGCGCGATGTCGACGCCACCGAGAATCATCTTGCGACCGGGAACCAGTGCGTGAATGTCGCAACCCTGGCCGACGCGGATCATTCGTCCTCCCGCGCCCTGCCCTGCAGGATCAGTTCGGCCAGGCGCAGGTCGGCGGGGAAAGTGACCTTGAAGTTGCTGGCGTCGCCGGCAACCAGGCGCGGCTTGAAGCCGGCGGCCTCGACGGCCGAGGCTTCGTCAGTGCCCTGCGGGTGTTCGGCGAGCACCTGGCGCAGCACGCCGTAACGAAACATCTGTGGCGTCTGCGCCTGCCACAGGCCGTCGCGCGACACGGTGCACGCGACGCGCTGTTCGCCATCTGCGCGCTTGAGCGTATCGGCCAGCGGCGCGGCCAGGAGGCCGCCGACCGGATCGTCGGCGAGCTGCTCGCATAGCGCGTTCAAATTCGCCTGCGACAGGCAGGGGCGCGCGGCGTCGTGAACCAGCACCCAGTCATCGTCGTGAGCGGCCGTAGCCGCGGCAGAGAGGCCATTGGCGACGCTGTCGGAGCGGCTTGCGCCGCCGCAATAGACGGTCTCCAGTTTGTGGCCAAGACTCGTCCAATCGTATCGCCGCCACCAGCCGTCGTCCGGAGAAAGCACCACCCAGACGCGATCGATGCGCTGGCAGCGACAGAGAGCGGCAAGACTGTAGTAAATCAAGGGTCGGCCGGCGAGCATCTGGTATTGCTTTGGCATCTCGCCGCCAAAGCGCGATCCGCTGCCGGCGGCGGGGACGATTGCGTAGTGACGTAGCATGGCGTAATTTTAACCAAAGAAGGCAAGCCGATACCGAAATAAGCGCGCAGCGCTGCGCACGGGCTCTCGCCGCCGGGCAACTTTTCGGGAGCCCGTGCCGGAGCCGCTCCGCCTTCCCGAGCAGCAAGCCTTGAGGATCGACAAGATGACCCACTCGACAGCCACAGTTCGTCCGGCCGCAGTCGCCGGCACCTTCTATCCAGAATCGGCCGTCGTTCTGACGCGCGCTCTGCGCCGGCTACTCGGCGACACGCCGCCAGCGCAGGAGAGTCGGGAACGGCCACCGAAAGCGATCATCGCGCCGCACGCCGGCTACGTTTATTCCGGCCCGATCGCCGCCACTGTCTATGCGCCGCTGCACGCGCTGCGCGCCACTATCCGGCGCGTCGTTCTACTCGGCCCGACGCACCGCGTCGCGGTCAATGGGCTGGCCGTGCCGTCGGTCAGCGCCTTCGCCACGCCGCTCGGCGAGGTTCCTCTGGACGCCGAGGCCATCGCCCGCATCGCGCCATTGCCTCAGGTCGTCGTCAGCGACGCCGCACACGCCATGGAACACTCGCTCGAAGTACAACTGCCGTTCCTGCAAACAGTGCTCGAACGCTTTACGCTGGTGCCCCTGGCCGTCGGCAAGGCCTCGCCGAGCGAAGTCGCCGAAGTGCTCGAAACCCTGTGGGGCAGCGATGAGACGCTGATCGTGATCAGCTCCGACCTCTCGCATTACCTTCCCTACCCGCGTGCCTGCGAGACCGACACCGACACCGCCCGGCACATCGTCGCACTTGACGCCAAGCTCGACCATCAACAGGCCTGCGGCGCGACACCGGTCAACGGCCTCTTGCTGGCCGCGCGTCGGCACGGACTGCGAGCCCGCTTGCTCGATCTGCGCAATTCGGGAGATACCGCCGGCGACAAGTCACGCGTCGTCGGCTATGGCGCCTTCAGCTTTACGCCGGTGAGCGCCGATGCCCACTGGGACCTCCTCGGCAGCGCCCTGCTCGTCAGTGCGCGCAACGCCATTGCCGCAAAGTTCGGACTATCACCACAGCCGGTGACGCCGATGCCCGAACTCTCCGAGCCCGGAGCGAGCTTCGTCACGCTGACCCAGAACGGCCACCTGCGCGGCTGTATCGGCAGCCTGGAAGCGCATCGGCCACTGGCCACCGACGTCGCCGAGAACGCCTTCGCCGCCGCTTTTCACGACCGGCGCTTCGCACCGCTGAGCGAGCCGGAGTTGCCGCGCACGCGCGTCGAAGTATCATTGCTGACGCCGGCCGAAGCTTTTCCGGTACGCAGTGAAGAAGACGCCCTGGCCCGCCTGCGACCGGGTATTGACGGCCTGATCCTGAGCTACGGCCGGCGGCGAGCGACTTTCCTGCCACAGGTCTGGGAGTCCCTCGCCGACCCCCGGCAGTTCATGGCCCAGCTCAAGCTGAAAGCCGGCCTGGCCGCCGACTTCTGGGACCCCGAGCTCACCCTGGCGCGTTATGGAGTACGAAAATGGAAAGAGACCTGAACGACTCGCTGAAAACCCCCGCATCCGCTCACCCTGCGCGTTGGTGGCACACGCTTGCCGACGGCCGCATTCAGTGCGACCTCTGCCCCCGCGACTGCAAGCTGCACGCCGGCCAGCGCGGCGCCTGCTTCGTCCGCCAGAACATCGCCGGCGAGATGGTGTTGACCACTTACGGTCGTTCGTCGGGCGTCTGCATCGACCCCATCGAAAAGAAACCGCTCAACCATTTCTATCCCGGCTCGTCGATTCTTTCTTTCGGCACCGCCGGCTGCAACCTGGCCTGCAAGTTCTGCCAGAACTGGGACATCTCCAAGTCGAAGGACATGGACCGCCTGCTCGACGCTGCCAGCCCCGCGGGCATCGCTGACGCTGCGGCCGCCTATGGTGCGCACGCCGTCGCGTTCACCTACAACGATCCGGTAATTTTTGCCGAGTACGCCATCGATACCGCCGTCGCCTGCCGGGCAAAGGGCATCAAGACCGTTGCCGTCACGGCCGGCTACATCCATCCCGAGCCGGCGCGCGAATTCTTTGCGGTCATGGACGGCGCCAACGTCGATCTCAAGGCCTTCACCGACGACTTCTACTTCAAGCTCTGTGGCGGCCACCTGCAAGCGGTGCTCGATACGCTCGCCTACATCCACCATGAGACGAACTGCTGGCTGGAAATCACCACCCTGCTGATCCCCGGCCGCAACGACTCGTCGAGCGAGGTCAAGGCTCTTGCCGACTGGGTGGCGCGCGAGCTGGGAGCGAACGTGCCCCTGCACTTCTCGGCTTTCCACCCGGACTGGAAAATGAGCGAACTGCCGCCGACGCCGCCATCAACCCTGACCCAGGCCCGACGCATCGCCATGGACGCCGGTTTGAACTACGTCTACACCGGCAATGTGCATGACACCGAAGGCGGCACCACTTTCTGCCCGGAGTGCCAGGCGGCACTGATCGAGCGCGACTGGTACAACATCCGCCATTACGACCTGCCGAGTGATGGTCGCTGTCCGCACTGCGCGACGCCGATCGCCGGCTATTTCAGCCGCTTCGGCAAACCTTTCGGTCCCCGTCGTGTTCCGGTCAAGCTGGTCCGCCGTTGAGTGAAGCGCTGGCCACCGCCGCCAGGACGCTGGCCATCGCCAGCGGCAGCGCGCGACTGCACGCCGAGCTGGTCCTGCCCACGCGACCTTCGGCACTGGTGATCCTGGCCCACGCCGGGCCGAATCCCGAGGCCCGCGACGACGCCCTCGCCGTCGTCCTCCGCCACGCCGGCATCGGCACGCTGAGCTTCGACCTGCTGAGCAGTAGCGAAGAACGTTTCGCCGACAATCATCACAACGTTTCGCTGCTCGCCAGCCGCCTGCTCGACGGCCTGACCCTGCTCAAGCAGCAGATGCTCCTCGAAGAACTGCCGCCGCTGCCAATCGGCCTCAGCGCTGCCGCTGACTGCTCGCCGGTGGTCGTGCGCGCCGCCGCCATTCGTGACCGCGACATCTTTGCCATTGTCTGCCGCGGCGGCCTGATCGACCTGGCCGGCATGCTCTACCTGCATACCCTGATCTCGCCCCTGCTGGTCCTCGTCGGCGAAGGCGAACAGCGCGTCGAAGCCAGTAACCGGCGCGCCTTGCGCGAGCTCGCCGGGCGCAAGGAGTTGAAGCGACTGCCGGCGAGTGCCGATGCCCCCGACTCGGCCGCGGCCTTCGAGTGGGTCGCGCGCGAAACGGCGCGCTGGTTCGTGTACCACCTGCCAGCGGCGGCAAGGACGACACGCGCGTAGAGGGGCGGCGCTGGAGCGTCACAACCCTTGCCGATGGAATAATCCCTGGCGCGTAACGCCAGCGCTTTATCCATGCTCAGCTTGTGGTACCAATGGCCAAGGAATAAAATTGAGGCCGAGCCTGATTCCCGCAATACCCTGGCCGCGGTCCACATTCGTACGCGCGGCGTCAACGCAAAATAGAGAAGGCATATGAAACCGGTAGATAGCATCACGCGACCCACCCTCAATGACCACCATATCAAGATCATCGAGGCCAGGCATCACGATCCCTTCGAGGTGCTGGGCAAACATCCCGACGAAAACGGCGTCGAAGTCTGCGTCTATATTCCGCATGCCGTTGAAGTCTCCATCCTTGAAGGCAATCACCCCCTTGAACGGATCGGAGAAAGCGATTTCTTCAGGTGGCGCGGCGCGGTCGACGACGTTCCCGAGCACTATCGGCTGATCTGGCTGGACGATGGTCATCGCCAGCACATCTCCCATGATCCCTATTCCTACGGACCACAGATCGGCGATCTCGATCTGCACCTGCTGAGCGCCGGCAACCACCGCCATGCCTACAACATCCTGGGCGCGAATTGCCGCGAAGTGGACGGCGTTGCCGGCGTCTTGTTCGCCGTCTGGGCGCCCAACGCCGAGCGCGTCAGCGTGGTTGGCGACTTCAACCGCTGGGACGGCCGTCGCCACCAGATGCGCGTGCGTCCGGGCAGCGGCGTGTGGGAAATCTTCATTCCCGACCTGGCGCCGGGAGCCTTCTACCGCTTCGAGATCAGGAATCGCAACAGCGGCGAAGTGTTGCTGAAGGCCGACCCCTACGGACAGCAGTTCGAGGCACGCCCGAAAACGGCGTCGATCGTCGTCGGTGAAGCAGAGCACGTCTGGCAGGACGGCGAGTGGATGGCAAAGCGTGCCGAATGGGACTGGCAGCACGCGCCGATGTCGGTCTACGAAGTGCACCTCGGTTCGTGGCAGCGCGGAGCGGAGGGAGAATTCCTGAACTACCGCGAGCTGGCCATCCGACTGGTTGACTACGTCACGCGCATGGGCTTCACGCACGTCGAACTACTGCCGGTCACCGAGCATCCCTTCGACCTCTCGTGGGGCTATCAGGCAACCGGCTATTTCGCCCCGACCAGCCGTTTTGGCACGCCGGATGACTTCCGCTTCTTCATCGACCATTTGCATACCCACAAAATCGGCGTGATTCTCGACTGGGTGCCGGCGCATTTCCCGAAAGATGCCTTTGCCCTCGCCCGCTTCGACGGCACGGCTCTCTACGAGCACGAGGACCCGCGCAAGGGCGAGCACCTCGACTGGTCCACGCTGATCTTCAACTTCGGTCGCAACGAAGTGCGAAACTTCCTCGTCGCCAGCGCCCTGTACTGGTTGCGCGAAATGCACCTCGACGGACTACGCGTCGACGCCGTGGCATCGATGCTCTACCTCGATTATTCGCGTGAGGACTGGATTCCCAACATGTACGGCGGCCGCGAAAACCTCGAAGCGATCGAGTTTCTGCGCGAGCTCAACAGCGTCGCGCACGTCGAATGTCCCGGCGCTCTGATCATTGCCGAGGAGTCCACCTCCTGGCCGCAGGTGACGCGACCGGTCTATCTGGGCG
The DNA here is from genome assembly GCF_036625345.1 of Candidatus Accumulibacter meliphilus. Taxonomy (NCBI): domain Bacteria; kingdom Pseudomonadati; phylum Pseudomonadota; class Betaproteobacteria; genus Candidatus Accumulibacter; species Candidatus Accumulibacter meliphilus. Next base: position 6,679 of record NZ_JAZKTZ010000006.1, read on the forward strand.
GTCTCGGCTTCGACATCAAGTGGAACATGGGCTGGATGAACGACACCCTGCGCTACATCGCCCAGGAGCCGATCCATCGCCAGTACCACCACAACCTGCTCACCTTCAGCATGCTCTATTCATTCACCGAGAACTTCATGCTGCCCTTCTCGCACGATGAAGTGGTGCATGGCAAAGGCTCGATGCTAAACAAGATGCCCGGTGACGAATGGCAACGTTTCGCCAACCTGCGCACGCTCTACAGCTACATGTTCACCCATCCGGGCAAGAAGCTGCTGTTCATGGGAACCGAATTCGGCCAGGGCCTGGAATGGAACAGCGCCGGCGTGCTCGATTGGTATGTGCTCGAATACCCCCTGCACAGTGGCATGCAACGCATGGTCAGCGACCTCAACCACCTCTATCGCAACACCGCGGCGCTGCATGGTCACGAATTCGACTGGACCGGCTTCGAGTGGATCGACTGCAACGATTCTGCCCAGTCGATTCTGAGCTTCGTGCGCCGCTCGGGGTCCGAGTTCGTGATTGTGGTGGTGAACCTGACGCCAGTGCCGCGTAGCTACTACCGCATCGGGGTCCCTGAAGAAGGTGCCTACGCCGAAATCTTCAACTCCGATTCGCATTTCTACGGTGGCAGCAACCTCGGCAATGGGCAGGAGGCTCTCGTTGCCCAGTCCATGCCGTGGATGAATCGTTCGCACTCGCTGGAAATCACCATCCCGCCACTGGCGACCATCGTGCTGGCCTTGCAACGCTAAGCAGCGAGTCGCCTACGCGACTCACGAACCGCCCTTCTCCCCTTGCGGGAGAAGGGCCGGGGGAAGAGGGGAAAACGGTCATGACTTTGATGATCCCGGGCGTCTCGATTGTCGTGACCGTTAGCGCCCCACAGTAAACGCCAGAGCTCCGCCGTCGCACATGCCGTCGGACAGGATCAGCAGCTTGTAGGCCTGTGGGGTCTCTTCGAGCACCGTCATGGCCTCCGGTTTGAGCGCCTTGTCTTCGCAGGTGTTGGCTTTGCCGGCTTTGGTCTGGCGCAGTTCCACGCCTTCGAGATCCAGGGTGGCCAGGGTTTTTGGCGTGACCACGGCGGCGCTGCCTGTTCCGTCCCACCAGGCAATCGACCACTTCACGCGCTCCTGGTTGGCAGGGTCGTCGTCAGGGCCGGTCAGCAGCAGGAAACCGCCTGCTACGGCCACCATGTCGCGTATGCCCCGCCCTGCCCCGACCTTGATTCGGGTGACGCCGGCCTTGGCGTCGCCGCCCTTGAACAGCGCTTCGGCATCGACCGCCAGGATGAGCGCCTGCCCCTTCCTGGCCGGGCCACGGAAGCCGAAATACAGGCGCCCGTCGCTGACCGCCAGGCCTTCGATGTTGACGCCATGTTCTCCCGCCAACTCCAGCGCCTCGGGGGGAGGCGCCGAGCCCAGGCATTTGCCTTCGCCGACAGACGCCTTGAGTTCCGGCTGCGCCTGCATGATCGCCCACAGGCGCCCGCTGTCCGCGTAGTCGACCAGGATTCCGCTGGGGTCGCCGCTCGGAGAGCGTAGCGCGCGGCCGGTCGCCGGATCGCGGCGGAAGCGGAGCACATGGCGGCTGTGCGGATTGCTCTGGCAGTCGGAACGTTTCGCCGAATGCGAGCCAGTGACATAGAAGTAGCTGCCATCGGTGGCTGCGCCTTCAGCGTCCAGTTCGCCCTCGTCGGCGCGCAGCACGACGCGCTCCGAACCGACGACCAGAGTAGCGTCGCGTAGGGTCGCGTAACGCGCCTCGACGCCTTCGTCGAAAACCAGCAGGCAGATGCGCTGTCGGGCGGCACTGAGACTACAGGCCATGCCGCTGACCGAGCGGCGGGCTTTCGCCTCTTTCTTCTTGCCCAGGCCGAAGGAAAAGCCCTCGCCACCCGTCCATGGGCCGCTGCCGGGCTGTACGCTGGGGACCGGGAGCGGGACCGGTGCGCGGGCGTACGCACTGCCTGGCACCCATAGCAGGGAAGCACTGGCGAATGCCAGGGCGCCGAGGTGCCAGCACCCTGAAAATTTACATGCCTTCCTTCTCATGGCATGAGAATGGTCTGAGGGGTCATTGATCTTCCCGGCACATGCGGCGGATTTCATCTTCCTTGATGGCCAGCGCGACCTGTTGCAAGACCGCGTCGACATCGGCCAGATGTTCGTCAAGAACAACCCGGCCCGTCAAGGCAAGGTCCGGGGTGAGCAGGCCACTTTCGTAGTGCGCCCAGATTTCCTTGCCGAACTGGCTGCCCGCCAGCGAGGGCGCAAAACTGCTGAAGTAGCTGCGCAGATTGATTACGTCCCGCGCCAGCATCTCGGCGGCGTTGCTGTTGCCCGCCGCGTCGATCGCCTGCGGCACATCGATGATCACCGGTCCGTCCTCGCCGACGAGGATGTTGTATTCGGAAAGATCGCCGTGGATGATGCCGGCGCAAAGCATCCGCACCACCTGCTCGATCAGCAGGGCATGAAACTCCAGCGCCAGTTCTTCGCTGAGCTCGACATCGTTGAGGCGCGGTGCCGGATGGCCGTCGGCATCGACAATCAAATCCATCAGCAAGACGCCCTCGTAGCAAAGATGCGGCTGTGGAACCCGCACACCGGCAGCGGCCAGCCGATACAAGGCATCGACCTCGGCACTCTGCCAGACCTCTTCCTGCATCTTGCGCCCAAAGCGGCTGCCCTTCTCCATGGCGCGCGCCTGCCGGCTATTCCTGACCTTGCGGCCTTCCTGGTAAGAAGCGTTGTTGCGGAAGCTGCGCTGGCTGGCCTCCTTATAGACTTTGGCGCAGCGAATGTCGTCGCCACAGCGAACGACATAGACAGTGGCCTCCTTGCCGCTCATCAACTGGCCGAGCACCTCGTCGACGAGGCCTTCTTCAACGAGTGCTGCGAGTCTTGCCGGGGTCTTCATGAGATGTTCATTCTCTTCTTGCTTGTCCTGCTGAGGAAGCCGCGTCTGCGACTCACGAATTGAGGGAAGGGATGGAAAGCAATCGCCGCCGCCGGAGTGCCAGGTCGCTGCGCTCCTCCCTCGTGACGGCCTGGCATATGACGGTCATTGCGAACACAGTGCGGCGATCTACAGGCTTGGCGATAGCCGCCGCCGCGTTGGCGGAACCTGCCGATCAAGGCTTGCGCAATCGTCTTCGCGAGCCCTCCATCCACGCGAACTCGCGCCAACCATAACACCACCGCGCGCTCTTGCGCAGACTGCGTTGACAGCCGTAAGGGATTCTGCGGTCCGCGGAAGCAGGCCTGGTTCCCCTGTCGATCCCAGCCGACGCCACGACTCTCCCCGCGTGACCCGCCCGCGCCCTCGGGGAACTCGGCTTCAAGCAGTACGTCCGGCGGCCCCGTTACGCGCGTCCGCCCGGCAGAGCTCTCTGCAAAAAAAGACCGATGTGCTGCACCTGGTGCGCCACGGCTCACACCCGCCCCCCGAATCATCCAACGCCGTAGGGTGCCATGTGCTGTCATTCGAGCGCGATCGGACAGGAGGTAAAGCAAAAACAAATAATAAGCAGCGGAACAGCAATATTAAAAGACGAAGAACACAAAGCCTTCGAAATCGCCAACGCGCCACCATTAACGGACTTGCAAAACGCAAACAACACACACACGGGGAAAATATTAACGGGCCTTACTTCGGCCCTATTTCCAGACATACGTTGTGCACGGCACGCCAGGATGGTCGAGGTCTTAACGGGCCTTACTTCGGCCCTATTTCCAGACTGGTGATGCAGAACCTATACGTTGTGCACGGCGTCTTAACGGGCCTTACTTCGGCCCTATTTCCAGACGCGGATGCGCTGGATAGCTACATTCCACCAACTCGGTCTTAACGGGCCTTACTTCGGCCCTATTTCCAGACTCGAAGAACAGTTGCCGGGTGTCGGTTATCGCAAGTCTTAACGGGCCTTACTTCGGCCCTATTTCCAGACCAACAGGTGTTGCTCCCAATGAACGGCATCAAGTCTTAACGGGCCTTACTTCGGCCCTATTTCCAGACAAGCTCTCCATCAACCCGGACTTCTCCCCGGACGTCTTAACGGGCCTTACTTCGGCCCTATTTCCAGACTGAAGTGCATCGACTATCTGGAGGAGCGTTACGAGTCTTAACGGGCCTTACTTCGGCCCTATTTCCAGACGGGCATGGCAACACTGAAAGGCTCGCACTGGTCTTAACGGGCCTTACTTCGGCCCTATTTCCAGACTCGGCAGCCTGCCCTCCACTCGCCAAGAAAAGTCTTAACGGGCCTTACTTCGGCCCTATTTCCAGACCGTGCGCTACTTCCAGTGCCATGGAGGCGACGAAGTCTTAACGGGCCTTACTTCGGCCCTATTTCCAGACATGCGTTGCGATATCGAAAGCTCCTTTACCAGAAGTCTTAACGGGCCTTACTTCGGCCCTATTTCCAGACAACAAGGACAGCCTGGGCCACTTTGTGGGTGATAGTCTTAACGGGCCTTACTTCGGCCCTATTTCCAGACTTTACAAGGAGAAACAAATGTTGATCACAAGAGTCTTAACGGGCCTTACTTCGGCCCTATTTCCAGACACAATGCACACACCATAAGGAGTGTCAAGTTATGGGTCTTAACGGGCCTTACTTCGGCCCTATTTCCAGACCTCAAAGCTCTCCTCCCTTTCTTCCCGCCGGTGTCTTAACGGGCCTTACTTCGGCCCTATTTCCAGACCCTACGACATTGACGATTGGTCAGATCTATGTGGTCTTAACGGGCCTTACTTCGGCCCTATTTCCAGACGGTCTGCCAAGAAGCAACAAAGACAAGCAGCGGTCTTAACGGGCCTTACTTCGGCCCTATTTCCAGACCCTCAAGGCGTGGGCAACAAGCACTACTTCGTCAAGTCTTAACGGGCCTTACTTCGGCCCTATTTCCAGACCGCATGACCCGCAACCCGATCGAGATTTGCATGAGGTCTTAACGGGCCTTACTTCGGCCCTATTTCCAGACCCCCTGACCGTGGGCCGGTCCCTGACCGTGCACGAAGTCTTAACGGGCCTTACTTCGGCCCTATTTCCAGACCCCCTTTCCCAGTGCGCAGAGTGAGTGATCCGTCTTAACGGGCCTTACTTCGGCCCTATTTCCAGACCACCGTGGGCAAGTCCCTGAACGTGGGCGAGTACGTCTTAACGGGCCTTACTTCGGCCCTATTTCCAGACCGTCAAGCTCGCAATCAGTGAGCGTATTACCCTGGTCTTAACGGGCCTTACTTCGGCCCTATTTCCAGACCACCTTGACAGGGGGCACTCGCAGCACCTTGGTCTTAACGGGCCTTACTTCGGCCCTATTTCCAGACCTGAGTCTGGCGACGAGTTGAACTACCCTGGGGGGTCTTAACGGGCCTTACTTCGGCCCTATTTCCAGACCCCCTCAAGGTTTCAGCAGGCCGTCGCAAGAAAGTCTTAACGGGCCTTACTTCGGCCCTATTTCCAGACCAGAAAGTCATCCAGAGCGCACCGGCGCCAAGAAGTCTTAACGGGCCTTACTTCGGCCCTATTTCCAGACCCCACTGCTAGGCGCGATGATTTCGTGTCAAAGGGTCTTAACGGGCCTTACTTCGGCCCTATTTCCAGACCCGATTACTTCCGAGTTTCCTACGACAACAAGACGCGTCTTAACGGGCCTTACTTCGGCCCTATTTCCAGACCCCGTTGCTAGCCTTGGCCAATGACTTGGTACGGTCTTAACGGGCCTTACTTCGGCCCTATTTCCAGACCCCCTTTCGATTCTGCCTTAAAAAAATTGCTCTGTCTTAACGGGCCTTACTTCGGCCCTATTTCCAGACCAGATAAAGCTGGAAGCCAGTAGTGGCGGGGGCTGCAGCGAGCTTTGCGGCGCTCGGAGATGCACGGGGGTTGCCATCACCGTTCGGGAGGCCATTTCTTTCAAAAAACGTCATAAAATCAATATGCGGCGCTATTTTTATCAACCGGTTTCCTCCATTAATAGCGTAAGCTGCTGATATTCAAACGATCCAAAATGGCTCGCACGCAGCTGACGGTGGCTTGCCTTGCCAACCCATATCTCGCCGACAGTGCCGGCAGACGGGTTGAATCAGAATATGGTCTTCGGCGGGGTCAATGATCCTTCGCAGGCGCAGGCGAAGCGCCTGCAGGCCCGCGGGCGTGAGCCCACATTCGAAAACGCTTTTCTGCAGGCGGTCCCCCACCGCTTCGAGCGTGCGCGCGACTCGCCGCAAGCGGCGCGGGTCAGCGATATCGTAGCTCACCAGAATCAGGTACAGGGTGCTCATCGCCAACGCGTCATCAAAAAATCGGCACCACGACCGCTGCGTATGGCCGCCAGCAGTGATAGCACGTCGTGATCGATGATGCGCCGCAAATCCATCGCGGCGCCGCTTTGCGGGTGCAGTTGAACCACATTGAAACGGTTTTCCAGGGCACCGATGAAGTGTCGGATGGTGCTCTTTCCCAGAGCACAGCGCCCGTCCTTTTGCTGCTGATCCTGGGGGTCGAGCTGATCGCCATGCAAGAGCTTGAGCACTGTAGCATCGACCACGTAGGCCCGGAAGGCTTCCATCAAATCCGAGGCCAACGCCAGATGGCTGCCGCCAGGGACATGCAGGTAACCCAGGTGAGCATTGAGCCCGCGGGCAGCCAGGATCCCGGCAACGCTCTGATAGAGAATGGTGTAGCCAAGCGATAACAGGGCGTTGACGACGTCCGGCGCCGGACGACGCTGGCGGCGGGAAAACTGCCACTGCGCCGGCACCAACTCGGCAAAGGCTTGCCAGTAGAGTGCTGCAGCCGCGCCTTCGCTACCGCGCAGGCTTTCGAGGCTGGCAGCATTCTTGAGGGTTCCCTCGATCTCCACCAGTCGTTGCCGAACGCCGGAGTGCTGCAGGGCGAGTTTGTGGTGACGCTGGCTACGTGCCAGCACACGAGCGCTGTTGTGCAGCTTGGCGGCGACCACCTGGCGAGCGATCTGCAAGCCGAAATCGCCGTTGGCATGGCCGGCGAACTGGGCTTGCAGCAACTGCACGTGCTTGCCCTCGGCAGCTTCGAAGCGGCCGTAATAGCGGCCCATGTACGAAAGCCAGGCGATACTGCAATCGTGGCGCGCAGCGAGATGCATCACTTGACTGGTGGTCTGAACCGCGCCGAAGAGAATGATCTGATCCACGTTCAGCGCCGGCAGGCTCAGGATGACCTTGCCATCGCGCTCGACTTGGTAACGCGCATTGTCCACCGCCAGCCGGGCCCGGTGATCGACCAGATAGAGGGTGCGCAGCAAGGGCGCCAGCGGCGGCAGTTGGGGAGCTTCGTCAGCGGGCGCGGTTGCCGGACTAGCCGTAGCCGTGATGGCAGGCTGCGCAGGCGCGATGGCAGCAGCCTCTGCAGGGGCTTGGGCCTGCCAATTCGGGGCTTCCTCACGGGCTTCGACCATCGCCTGTGCCAGCGCGACATCGACGGTCTCCTGGTCGTCGTCAGGCGGCGCTTCCAGAACTGCCGCATCGGTCGGCACCTCCTCTTTCCAGCGCTTGGGCACGGCAAAGCTGCGCACGAAATGCCAGCCCAGAAACTCCAGCCCTTCGTCCAGGTGCAAGATTCGGGTCTTGAGCGGGTTGAGCCGCAAGGAAAGTCGGTCGAGCACTTCACGACTCAGATCAAGCGCGACTTCAGCGCGCCGCCGGGTCTTGGCGAGAACGATGAAGTCATCCGCGTAACGCACCAGCACGTGCTCGGCGTCGAGCAGCGCGTCGTCCAGGGTGTCCAGGTAGAGATTGGCCAGCAGCGGCGAAACCGGGCTGCCCTGCGGAATTCCCTTGTCCGGCGTCGTGTGCCGGCTGCCCTCTTGAATCGGCGTGGTCAGCCAGAGTTCGATCAGTTGCAGCAGCGCCGGCTCCGGCACCAGCGCTTGCAGCTGCGCCAGCAGGCTGGAATGAGAAATGTTATCGAAAAATGCTTCGATATCCGCGTCGACGATCCAGCGATAGCCTTGCCGCTGATAGTAGCCGATGCGCTCGACTGCCTGGCGCACGCCACGCCCTTGTCGATAGGCAAAGGCAGAATCTTCGAGCACGGCTTCGACTGTGGGTGTCAGCGCCAGACTGACGCTCGTCTGCAGGAGACGATCTCTGACCACGGGTACGGCGAGCCCGCGCGGGCTCTTGCCGGAGCGAGGGATCCAGATGCGCAAGAGCGGTCGGGGCCGGTATTCCCCGGCAATGACCTCCTGGGCGAGGCACGTACAGAGGGCGTCGATCTTCGGCGCCAGATCATCGATACCCTCTCCGTCCACCCCGGCCATACCACGGTTGCCGGCAACTTTTTCCCAGGCCCTGAGCAGGGCGCTGCGCGTCAGTGCTTGTCGCAGGAGGGGGCCCAGGGGATGCACGGTGGTCATCTCAGATGATCCAGTGACCGGGAGGCGCTGCCAGCCCACGGCAGAGCCCTTCGCCCGCAGAACGCAAGAGGTCGAGCCGGCACAGGGGGTAGTAGCGCACGCTATCCTCGGCGCCACACAATACCCGCGCCAGATCCCCTTGCAAGGCACGCAGCTCTTCCGGACTGAGTTCCATCAGGTAGACGCTTTCCTGTACCCGCTGCCCCACACGCTCGCAAATCCGCGCAGCCCGGCGCAGACGACGCGCTTGGGCGATGTCGGTGGTGATCAGCCAGTGCGGCATGATCGATACCTCGCGTGTTCAAGCATTCCGGATCAAGGGCTTGATCTGCGGCGTGCTGGCCGTGAAGGCGACCAGCGCTTGCCTCGCGCCGGCCGGTGCTCCGTCCCGGTCATTGGCCATGAACCACTTGAAATGCTCTCCTTCCATCATCCCATTGGGTAGCTGTGGATAATGCACCGGCACGCCGATCGCCCCGGGGTTGCCCAGCAGTTGCAAAGCGCGGCGCACGTCTGAAGACACCGCCAGCATGCCCTCAGCGGCCAGTTCACCCGGTTGCGGTGCTCCTGCTAGCACATCGGCCTGGAGTTCGGGCTGCAGGTGGCCGGGCCAGGCCGCGGCGCTCTCGGCACGCCAAGCGGCGTGATAACGCGACGTGCCCGGATCATCGCTGGCATAGCGTGCGCTTCGATTCACCAGGAACAGCCCCACCGGGTCGATCTCGACCGACCCCAGGCCCAGTGGCTTGCCCATGCCCAGCCGGTGTTCAAAATGGGCGCAGGGATGCAGGGTGGCGCAGAGTAGCGCCAACTGGTGCTGGCTGAGGTTATTGAAGTCGATCTCGAAGTGGAAAACTCCGCCCACTGATACGGGCTCGATCAACACTCGCCGTTTGTGCCCGTCATCCGGACAGCCGTCGTACCTGCTCTTCCAGGGCGGTGATCCATTACCATCGGCACGCCGGCCATTATCACCCAACGCGACGACCTGGCCTTGCTCACGCCAGGCATGCAGATAGGCTTTGCGCCCACGCAGCGTGTATTGCGCAGCGTTCTTGGCGAGCTCGTTCTTGCCGACGTAACCGTCGCCAGCGATTCGGCGGAAGTACAGCGCCGGCGACGGCGGCTTGGGCGTGGAAAGTTCCTTGAGCGTCACCGGCGCGTCCTGTCGAATGTCCTGCCCGATGCCGAAACCAACGAAGACCCTGCCAGCCAGTGCGTCGGCCTGTTTTTCGGGGCGATCGTTATGGCGCTCCTCGACGAAGCCAAACAGCATTTCCGTCGGCGACAGCTTCTTGCTCCGGCCCGCCATACCGTATGGCAGTAGATTGGCATCGTACTGCGCCAGCAGATCGGCGGTCGTGCACAGTGTGCCGTCCTTTTCTATGCCGCTCCGCCACATTGACGAGAAGCTGACCTCCTTGATCGTGGGCTGCCGCACGTTGTCATCGACATCGAAGAAAACCAGATCGCCATGCTGCAAGCGTGTGAGCTTGCCGTCACCCGATCGGGCGGGCCGGCCTACGGGCGTGTAGGGCAGCAAGCTGGTATCGGCGAGGCGTTCTCCATCCTTGATGTGCATAGCCGCCAGTGCCAGGTCAGCGAGATCATGGAAGCGTTTGCTCACCGCCTCGGGAATGGCGAGCAACTGATCCGGACCGGGGTTCTCGACGAGATCCGGGATGAAGATGTGATGCTTGACGGTCCGAGGGAGATCACGCCCAGGTGCTTTCAAGGAACGTACCCAACCACGGATATAGCCAGACTGCTGCGCGGCCGTGAGTTTTCCGAGTTCCGCCGCCGAAATGGGTTGCTGATGATGGTTTCGCTGGCCAATCAGAAAGCGCTCGTCATTATTCCCCTTCGGGAACCGTAGATCACCCGAGCGCAGCAGGTGGTCCTTGTTGGCGCCGCCATAATCCACTTCGGCTACTTGCATGAAATAAGGCTGATCACAGCCGTAGCTGACGTTACCGAGGGGATCAAAATAAACCCGCAGGGGAGCAGGATCCCAGTCAAAGATTTTTCCCCATTGCGCTGGGATGGGATAGATCGTGCCGCTCCTGCTTAGAGTCGGCAACGTAAGGGGCAAGAGATGCGGCTTACCTTGATGCATCACCACGCGACCGATGGCCGAAAGCGCGTGACGATTGATTTTCCGCATCGAGTATTTTTCGGGATGCAGCACCCGGAAGTTCGAGCCGCTAACACTTTCGAACAAGGAAGAGAGCATGCCGCGCAGGCTGGTGGCCGGGATGGCAATTTCGTTGCGCAGCTTGAAAGGCTCGATGGGGGTGGGGCTCAGGGTAGCGGCAGCAGTACCGCGTTTGCCGCCGACAAACAGCGGCGTCTTCGGCGTGAGTTTGCACACCAGCCGCCCCGACAAGCCTCGGTAACGGTCATGCCCGTGATCGGCGCGCAGCTGTTCCATGTCGGGCCAGCTCGTAACGTCGGGCTTCACCAGAGGGATGAAGTGGTAGGGGTTGTGAAAGCCGGTGCTGGCCGGCCGGGGTTCAAATTCCTCATCGGCCTGCGTCTTGATGGCGTGCAGCGGTAGCGGGCTGGCCGCCGGGCTACCCAGCCATTGGCGCAACGCCTGCAAGGCATGGCTGACGGGCTCATCCTGCTCGGGGAACAGAGTCTGCAATTGCTGCCGCCAGTTGTCCAGAAGCTGCGGCGCACGGCACTGACCATAGCCCTTGCTGATGCCATAGCCGAAAGCAATGTCGCCCTCGGCAAGGTCACGCAGCAACAGGGTGATCACACCAAGCCCGGGCCACAAGGCAATTTGCTCGCCCGTGAGCCGGGCAGCGTTCAGCCTGAGCAGGTCAAGGCTGATGCTACCTTTGAGCGTCGGGCACTCCACGTAATCGACGTTGAACTTGGCGCCGTCCTTGCCGCCGCCGGTAAAGCGGTCGATGGCCACCATTTCCTGGCGGACGACCGCCGGCTCGCCGAGCGCAACACAATCGCTCGCGTGGACAATTCCGCGCCATCCGGCGCTGCCAAAGAGCACGCTGGCGAGGTCGTTGTGCAGCTCTCCTTTGCGATGAGCCGAGGCAGCGTGGCCTTGCGGCACCTTGCTGCCCAGCGTTCGCAGGATGCGTTCGGTCTGGCTGCGCAAGCGTCCGCGCAAGCTACTGGCCGGCAGGCCAATTTGCCCATTCGCAGTACGACGCGGAATGGCGTCAGCTTCGGGCTTGTGGTCGCTTTTGGCGTCCCGGTCGGCTTCTAGCTCTTGCTGCCTGACAAGGAATGGGGTGTGAAAACCGAGCTGTAGATCGATCTTCAATGCTTCGACTGCTTTGCCCCGCTGGCGGGCGGCAAGCGTGACTTCCTTGGCGTGGCTCCACCAGGGAGTTGCCTCGCCCTTGCCGATCCTGTCGAGCCAGGCGCTGGCCTGCTCGCGGCCGAAATAGCCGGTGCGAAACTTGCCATAGGGCTGAACGCGACCCAGGTCGTGGTTACGCTGCGCGCCGAGAGAAAAAGACGGGTCGCTGGCCATGTGCTCCAGCAAGCCAAGCAAGTGGCCGATCTCTTCCTCGCTGGCGCTGTGCACGACAATGCGCAAGCTGAAGCGCGTGCCGGCAGGGATAAGTGCGGTACGAAAGAGTTTCTTGTCTTGCGCACTACCCGTGGCTCGATCAATCGCATTCCGCGCTTGCACGGTTTCCGTGCTGCCCGGCTGAAGGCTGCACCATGCACAAAGAAACTCCGCCTGCCCGGCCAGGGTCTTGTCGCCCTCCTCCCAACCAAACAGTTGCTTCAGCTCTGGGAGCAGATTGGTGCGCCGGGCCAAGGCCTTGAGCGCGCCCTTCAGGCTGGCTCCGGGGATGTAGGGTTGGCCGGCATGATCGAGGGCGAGATCAGAGATCCAGTAGCGCTCGATGTTGCTGTCGCCGTCGACCGCTCGTTCCTCATCCCGACCCTGGCCCGCATCGGCGAAAAGCCGCTTGAAAGCCTTGCCGTCGACCTGTGCCTCGATCTCCACATCCAGACCATTGCCCACATGCAGCGGTGTGACGAGTTCAAGTTCTCCATCAACGATCCAGCGGGTGTTACGAGACATCGCATTCTCCTCAGCAGGGGCTCAGTTGGTGGGCTTGCGGCACGGCAAAACCATGAAGCGGATTGATGACGACTTCCCCGAAGCCGTTTTCGGGCAGGTAGCTGTGGTCTTGCCATTTGTCGCCGTGCTCGGCGACCACCGTTGGCGGCAAAGGCAGACCCTGGCTTTGCCAGACGCTCAGCACCGTTTCCGCTGCGCAGGCCTTGCCGGCCGCCACGCTGAGAACGAACACGCTGCCGGCATCGCTAAGAACGAGAGGGAGATACATGGCTGCCCCGCCACGCCGCTGGTGCAGGTGATCACCACCGGCCATACGGTGGCTGGCATAGAAGTGCGACAGTTGCAACGCGCCGCCCGAGAGGCTGGCAAACGCAGCCGCGTAAAGCTCCTGCAGATCATGAGGAGTATTTGCAAGCTCCTTCGAGGCCAGGAGCAGTGCTGGCGTATTGAGTGTCAGGCGGATGAACTCGCCCGCTCGCGGCTTCTGCTGCTGCCATACGCTGGGGCAGTCCCCGCCTAACTCGCTCCGTGCCCAGGCGTCGGTCTTGCCAACAGGCCCGAGACCGTTGGCAAGCAGATCTGCCAGTTCCTGCCAGACAGCGGCGCGATGGTCATCGGCGACGGCCGCGAGCGAGAGGTCGGCAAGCCAGCGAACCGCCTCCTCGGCGACCAAGCACTGGTAGGCGAAGAGCTTGCCTTCCGCGGCTGTGCGCGTCCCTTCATCAATCGCCGTGCGAACGCGCAAATGCTCACGTGTCTGGCCCCACTGGCGTTGCCCGTTGACCTCATCCCAGACCGCAGCCTTCCAGTCATGGCAAAAAGCCGGCGCCTGACTCTCTATCAGCTGCGGCACCGCGAGTTCCGCGACGTCCCAGATTTTTTGCTCATTTCCTCGTTTCGTCGCCACCAGAGACATCGGGATCGCGCCCGGTCTGCTGTACGTCGCAGACGGGAAAGCATGGCTCACGCGGATCGCATCGAAGTGTTCGGCGAGCTTGCTGGTCGACTTTCTCTCCGCGACGGTCTCGCCAAATTGCGCCCGAATCAGGCTTGCCAGCGCGCCCTTGATGGTCGCCCCGGGAATGATGTCACCCGACTCAAAGACGTTGCCGCGGCTCCGCACAGCCACGCAGATCGCCTGCTCAAAATCAAGCGTCAGACGAGCGTGCGTACCGCTGACCGAGTCGACCCGGGCATTGGTAGCAGCTTCGACAACTACCGAAGCCGATAGCAATTCGCCAAAACCGACGCTGCGCTGCGCGCCCAACTGGCTGTGCCAGAGCAAACCGGCCAGGAGCGCGCCCTTCAGTGGGCACACCTCGTCAGGGCTCAGAAATGCTCGCCACCGACCCGTAAAACTTATGCAGCTGCCGGCTTTCTGGGTTTGCTCGATCATCATCAGCATGCCGTTCTGCGGAGCACCGGTCTCTACGTCGATCGGCACACGTGAGGAAAGCTGCAGCTCCGCCGCGCTGCTTTTTGACGAGAGATCATTGCTCCAGATACGACTGCGATCACTGTCCTGGTGACCAATGCGGCCAAACCATTGCGACGCATCGAGTACGGGCAGAGCAAGCTCCGCCATCGCCGCCCACGCGGCGCGAATACGCCCGACGATCAAACTGCCGGGAAGGATGAGTTGGCCGTCGTGATCGCGAATCAAGCTGGCATCCAGACCAAAGTGGCCCGGATCGTTGCCATGAACCAAGCACGGGGTCTTTAGCGTGACCTCCAGGTCTATCGTGTGCAGGCTGCGCGGCGTCTTCACGGCGTTCCTCCCGTGCTGAGAAGTGGTGCATCGGGCAGCAAATAATCCCAGAGTTCGAGCAGGATCGTCCAGGCGACCACATCCGCCGCAGGCAGCATCGCCGCCTCTTGGCTGCTGGAGTCGTTTTCCCAGAAGCTACCGCACAGCAAATGCCAGAGAGAGGCGAACTCGCCACGATTCTGAGTGGCCAGCGCCTCGTCGGTCGATGCGTAACTGCGCCTGAGCAGACGCACTTCTTGCGCAGCCTTGCCGGCGGCGAGGCTGCGCAATACACGAATCATGGCTGAACGTGGCAGATCGTTCTTCAGCGCCGGAATCAACGCGCGTAGCCGGCGGATTTTCTCTTCGCTCAGCAAGAGCCTCTGCCAGCCGTCCTCCTCTATGCCATTGCGCTGCCAGAATCTGGTGATGCTGTTGCCCACGTGGTCGAATGATTCAAGCACGATCCACGAAAGACTATTCTGCTGCCTGTCGTATTGTTTGCCAAATTCAGCGAGTTTCTCCGTGGCAAGCTTCTGTAAGCGGCTGATCGGAGCGTTATGCTTGGCGAAAACGAGCCCCGCCGAATGCGTCAGTTTCTGTCCCTGGTAATCCCAGTTGGCGGTCAACTCGAAAAACCGCTGCGCGAACTCCAGCCCCAGCCAGGCGGGCAACAGGAAGAGCATTTCGTCGCCGCCCCACAACAGCGTTTCAAAACGAAGCTTGCCTTCTTGCGTTCTGCCCAGCGACGTGGAAGCCTGCCAGCCCAGAAGGTCGTGGAGAAGCCGGCGCCGCTTCGCCTTGAGATCGCGGTCCCACGCATTCAGGTCGATATCGCTCTCGCACGCCTGCTGAATCTTTCCAAAGCCATTTCCATCAGCATAAAAAACCGCCATCTTTCCATTGAGATTGGCAGGGATGGCAGCATAGTCCCCGAGCTGACGAAATGTTGACAGTTCTTCCGTATTGTCGGAAAAGGAGTCCATACCACACGCGAACGCCGTTGAGCTGCCCAATCCACCAAGTTCCTGCTGGTAAAAGCCCTGCCGCAACTCCCGACCCGCATTGCTCCGAACATGAACGCTAAGGCTGGTTGGTCGATTTTTGTACTTTTGCTTGGCGGCTGCAGGACGAATTTCATCCGTGCCACACACCTCCGAACACCTCCCCCACTCGGTAGAAAAATTGAGCGTGTGCATTTGCTGCCAGCGGTTTCGTGCCAGCGAAGCCTCCACGCACGTTCTGAAATCTGCATGGGCCACACGATCGACGACAAAGGTCGCATGACGGTAATCCGCATGCTGGCATAAATATTCCCGGACTTTGCTTTCGTCGAGCGTCGCGTCTGACAGATTGAACAAGCCGATCGAGGCACCCGTACTGATGGGCGAAAGCCGGCCTCTGAATTTATTTTCCACATCGCGAACGGCTTGCAACAACAGGTAACCCCCGCCACGACGGGTATTCAGATCCTCGGTGTCGTCAATTGAATGAAGCAGATTGACGGCCTCGATGCGTAGTAGTCTATTCATCACTCCTCCTGCGGTATCTGAAACAGGCGACAATAACCATCACAGCGATGATCCCAAACAGTGCTAGAGATAAACGGCCCACGTTTCCCGCAACCCAATTGATGCAGGCAACGAACTCAACCTGTATTGGCGGCTTGTCCGTGTCGAACGTGTTCATGCCCAGAATACTGGAAGCCAGGCCGGCAACGGCAATGGCCAGACCGAAAATCGCGACTATTACAACAAGGATATTCAATCTGTGAGCTTCACTGGTTTGATCTTGATTCTCTCTTGAGTCAACGAACTGTACGATGTCCTGTAACTCCTGCCGCATTTCATCGTACGCCGACTGCAGTCGCAGCCTTGTGCGCCACATCTCGAATAGCTCGATCCCCTGCTCCTGAGGTGTTACCTCTTCAAACCAGTAGGTCTGGGTGAAGGCAATGAATCCAGCTTTCAGATCCTGGAATTTCTTTGCATCCAGCGGCCTTGGCTTCCGGTCTTCGTACGGTGACAAGTCTGCCAGTCTTCGCGTAGTCACCAGCAAGGCAGCTTTCTGAAAATGCGCAATGATGGCCATCGGAACGTAGATATGACGGTAGCTGACCGGAGCACCGTTCAATTGATTGCAGAAGAAGAATCCATCACGCGAATCCCCAAGCCAGGTGAAGGCGTAGCCACAGTTCATGATGCGTGAGGACAGTTCCGTGGATTCGTCATCGACATACCAGAAACGGTCATAGCAGAAGCGCTCCTCGAAGTTGCTGAGATAACTCTTGCTATAGGAGAGAATATCGGAGCCTGCCTCGTCGGCAAAACAAAGCCGAATCAGATTGCCGCGGTCGATCAGCTTGTGTAGTGGTGGATCATCACTCTGGTTTTCGAGGGTGATCATGCTTGCCAGTGCTGCACGATCATCACCGAGCTGCCTGGCAAAGAAAACACTACCTGCTCCGTTGATTGGCTTGAGTAGTTGCTGCCAGTGTTCCGCCCATAGATGAGTATGGGATGACACGTCGCCTGCTGTTTCTTCAAGCTCTGCAGCTTCGCTTCGAAGCCCGTTCAACTGGCTGGAATCGAATCCGGGCACTGCGTCACGTTTTTTTGGTCCGTGCCACAATTCTACTGAATTTGGAAAGTGCCCACCGGGGTACTTGTCGTGCCTTTTGTCAAGATAGGGCGGGTAGATGCGCCGGAGTCGGTCAAGGCAATTTTGCACCGCCTGAAATTCGAGCACATCCCGACTTCTCAAATGTAGAACGAGAACGGCGATATCGGGCGTGAAATACAGGAGATCGCAGACGGCGTCGAGGACGATTGTTCGATCACCAATCGTGCACTCCAGGGCTTCCACATCGCTGCGCCGAAAACGCTGGACCAGCCCCTGATCAAACCAGAAGCGGCGAACGAAGGGATGAAAATAGTTGTAAGCCTGATAGCGGATATCTTTCAACGCCTCTTCATCGAGGCCGTGTGCCGATATCCGATCTGGCTCATGCCCTGCCAGTCGTTTCCAACCCGCACTGCACAAGGTGGCCTGCAAATCGCCGACTTTCCAGCCCTGGCGATCGGCTCGTCCGATCTCAAACGGTACGATAATGAATGTCTCGAGGCGTGCCTTTGGCAAGTCATTTCTCCTTTAGCTGGTACATACCACGGCCAAGGGCGGTTCCTTGACCAGCACCAAACCAGACCCCCCATTTGAGAAGGGCGTGAATGGCAGCGGGAATTGGGCCTGAGTAGCTGACCTGGCCCAGGAGGCCTTCCAGTTCGAAGGGGCGATTGTGCTTGCGAGACCCGTAGACCCAGGGGGCTGACCGCAGCGTGTGCTTCGCTACCAGAAGTCGGCGAATGGACTCCTCGGCGACAATCCAATCCTGACCATTGAGATCGAGTTCTTCCGCCAATGCGGGTTCGACCGCGCGAATCCGCTTCACCAGCGAGCGCACCACAGCCAACAGATTCGGTGCCACATGCGTGGCGCCGGCCGCCCATTTTCCCTGGCTGTCGAGGGTCAGCGGGGTGTTCCATTCCAAGGTCAGGCTGTCGAGCGCTGAAGATTCAGGCGCGATCCCGGGATCGTGAACCTGGATGTCAAGGTGGTCGACGCGATCCCTGCGGTCGCCATAGCGTAATTCCTCCCAGCAACGCAAGGCGTCCGACACCACTTGGTCATGATTGGCAGCCTCACCGAACAACATGACGCCGCAGCCAAGATAGACCGTCGCGTGCCGAAGATCGGCCTGCCAACCGTAAGGCGGTGGGAGAACCGCATACTGTTTGTACCGCACTCCCTCCGTCATTCCCAGCAAGCCAGTAAGCTGGGGAGAGTGGCTGCGAATCAGGTGCTCGAAGACGCCATGCAAAACCCCGCCCAGAAAGGGCGCTTCGGCGAGCGCAGATTGTCCAGCCATCGGCTGCAATGCAACTTGCAGGCTGAGCAGTTTCATCCCGGACGTTTCTGAAGAAACTGCCAAGCCTCGCGACACCAGCGGGCGTCATGCAAAGCATGGTGCACTGACGATTGCTGTGCGGGAAGCGATGGCCCGCCCGACTGCAGGCGGAACTGCTCCAGATTCATGTGCGACAAGGGCCAAGCCTGTGGCCAATCAAGCATGTGCCCAAGCAATTGCCGCAGAACAACCCAGTCGTACTCGCCAAAATAGGCCCATATCTCGCTAGGTGCCGGGCTGAAGAAATCAAGCACCTCCTGGCGGATCGCCGTCCGCGACTTTGCCTGCGAAAAGTTCAAGTGCTGAAGTACGTTCTGGCGAAGCCAATCACTGGCGCATGAGCTGTCATATTCTGAATTTATGGCGTAATACTCTCTACCATCTTCAGCGACGATCCCGACGCTGATCAGGTGAATGATTGAAGAGCGTTCATCAAACTCCGTATCAAACCAGTAGCGCATACCATTTCTCAAAAAGTGGGCATTCTATCAGCATCTATGATGCATTGGCCAAAGTCTTCAGTCCGGTGCCGCGAAGACTACGACTTTGCTACATTAGCCATATTGAAGACGGCACGATAAGAAACAGGCTTTCAATGTCCATCAGCGTTCTCGATCTGTTCAAGATTGGCGTCGGGCCTTCGAGCTCGCACACTATCGGCCCGATGCAGGCGGCGCACGACTTCGTGCATGAGCTTGAAGGCAGGAAGCTGCTCGCTGCGGTAGGCCGCATCGAGGTCCGGCTGTACGGCTCGCTGGCCGCTACCGGCATCGGGCACGGCACCGATCGTGCGGTGATCGTCGGCCTGATGGGCCAGCGCGCCGACAGCATCGATCCGGACTTCATCGCTCCCGCGGTCGCCGACGTCCAGCGCAACGCCTGCCTGCAGCTCGCCGGCAAGGTCGCCGTGCCGTTCGACTGGGCCCACGACATGCGCCTGTTGCCGGTGAGCCTGCCTTACCACCCCAACGCCTTGCGACTCGGCGCACATGGCGAGGCCGGCGCCCTCTTCGAGAATACCTTCTACTCGATCGGCGGCGGCTTCGTGATCGACGAGGCGCATGCCAGGAGCGGCAGCAGCGCCGTCGCAGACACGCCGCTGCGCTACGAGTTCAATAGCGCCGCCGAGCTGCTGACAATCTGCCGCCGGCACTCGCTGCGCATCAGCGAAGTAATGCTCGCGAACGAAGGCGCCTGGCGCAGCGAGGACAAGACACGGGTGGCGCTGCAGCGCATCTGGGAAGCGATGCGCGCCTGCGTCGCCCGCGGCATCAGACAGGGCGGCGTGCTGCCGGGCGGCCTGGAAGTGCGCCGCCGCGCGCCAGCGCTGCACGCCACACTTCAGCAGCGCGAAGTCGGCCGCAACCTGATCAGCGACACCATGGCCGCACTCGACTGGGTCAATCTCTACGCGCTGGCGGTCAACGAAGAGAACGCCGGCGGCGGTCGCGTGGTCACCGCGCCGACCAACGGCGCGGCGGGCATCATTCCCGCTGTTCTGCACTACTACATGAACTTCCAGCCCGGCAGCAGCGCCCGCGATGTCAGCGACTTCCTGCTGACCGCAGGGGCCATCGGCACACTGTGCAAAAAGAATGCCTCGATCTCGGGTGCCGAAGTCGGCTGCCAGGGTGAGGTCGGTTCTGCCTGCGCGATGGCCGCGGCCGGGCTCACCGAAATCATGGGCGGCAGCCCGGAGCAGGTGGAAAATGCCGCCGAAATCGGCCTCGAACACAACCTCGGCCTGACCTGCGACCCGGTCGCCGGCCTGGTGCAGGTACCGTGCATCGAGCGCAATGCCATGGCGTCGATCAAAGCCATCAATGCCGCCCAACTGGCGCTGCGCGGCGACGGCGCGCATACCATTTCCCTCGACCACGCCATTCGTACCATGCGCGACACCGGCCGCGACATGCTCGACAAATACAAGGAAACCTCGCGCGGCGGCCTGGCAGTCAACTTCACCGAGTGCTGAGCGCGCGCTGCGTGTCTACGGCTGACGCCACGCAGCCAGCCGCACCAAGGCGCCCCCGCCTTGACCAGGCCGGCCAAGGCCAGAGATACTTTGGCTGCGACCGATGTCGTTACTGTCGCCTTCTTGCCAAGCGTGGTTTCATTCGTATAATCGCGCGACTCTGGTTCGTGCGACATCCCACGACCTATCGACCATCCCGGGAGGTCGAATGAAGGACATCCTGAATTTTCTGGCGAGAGCAAATCTGATTGAGCTCTCGGAGGATGAGCAACTGGCCGCTGCTGAAGCTGAATAGGCCGCGGCAGACACGCAATCCTACGCTGCGGAGCCCGCAACCGCTGCCGATACGCCCGCGGAAACAGGTGGCGTTTCGCCGCCGGAAGTGGCGACCGTTGGCGCTCCGGCAGAGCAACTCGCGGCTGAACAGGAAGACATCCCCTCGCCCGACATCTTCGCAGCCGCAGCTGTGCCCGCTTCGCCGTATACGGCGGAAAAGCTCCTGCGCCTGCTCAACGGCCTGCGGGCGACGTCAGCCCGGCTCTGCTGACGCATCCGCGCATCGTAGCAATCGAGCTGCCGATACCGGATTGTGAAGCGCGCCACGCGGCGATCGGGCATTGCGCATCCAGCATGCCCGCTGCCGAGGCCGATCGACTGGCCGATCGCTGGCCGACCATACCGCCGGACTGCGCCTGATCCAGTTGGCGAGCATCGTCACCAGCGAAGCGCCGCAGGCACTGAGCGAGCAGCAACGACGAAGCCTGATCGTTGGACTGCTGTAGGGCAGTCCGAACGCCGAGCAACGCGCGCAAAGACTCGCCGCGATCACCGCCGGCATGAGGCCAGGCGAGATCCAGCAACTGGTCGACCCGACCCGGGCGCTGCCCGAAGAGGACCCGGCCGGCGAGATGCTGGCCGTCGTCCGCCAACGCAAGCGCGAGTTGATCGAGAAGGAGTGCGCCGGCCTGATCGAATTCATCGAACCTCGGCACGGACTCGACAGCGTCGGCGGCAACGAGCACATCAAGAGTGAACTGCTCGAGATTGCCCGGCTGATCCGTAGCGGCGACCGAGCGCGGGCACCGATGGGTCTGCTCGCCGTGGGCCCGATGGGCGCCGGCAAGACCTTCGTCATTAAGGCCTTCCTCAAGGAGGCGGGATTGTCCGGCGTGGCGCTGAAGAACTTCCGCTCCAAGTGGGTCGGTTCGACCGAGGCCAACCTCGAACGGGTGCTGGCGACGGTCAAGGCCATGGGACCGATTGCGCTGGTCATCGACGAAGGCGACCGCAGCTTCGGCAGCAGTGGCGATTCCGACGGTGGCACCGGTTCGCGAGTCATCGCCCGCCTCAAGGAGTTCATGTCTGACCCCGAGAACCGCGGCCAAGTGCTGTTCATCCTGATGACCAACCGCCCGGACAAGCTCGATACCGACATCAAACGTCCGGGGCGTCTCGATCGCAAGATTCCCTTCTTTTACGCCGAAACGGCTGCTGAGCGCGCAGCCGTCATCGGCGTCATTTTTCGCCGCTAACCAGGTCGCACTGGACCTCACCGACGCCGCCCTGCAAGAAGCCTGCGAAGTGCTGGAAGGCTATTCAAATGCCGACCTCGAAGCGCTCGCACTACTCGCTGCCGAATTTGCCGAACGCGCGCGGACAGCGCTGACCAGCGCGCTCCTGAAGCAGGCGATCGATGACTTCATGCCGCCGCAGGAGATCGCCATGGTGCGCTATATGGAGATGCTGGCGGTTTCGGAAACCTCGCGCCGCTCGCTGCTGCCGCAGCGCTTCCGCGCGCTATCGGTCCAGGAAGTGCAGACCCGACTCGCCGAGTTCCGGCGCCAGATCGACCTCTGCAGGAGCCCCTATGTTTCCCCAGTTCGATGACGTTTCGCTTAACCTCCCTTTAACACCTCGCTGTCATATTTCGGGTTTTTCTAGCCCGCGCTGATTTTAAGTCGTTGATTTGAAAGAGGCGGTTTTCCGGAGGTGAAATGTTGTGCCATAATAGCTTTGACGTTCTGGTTTTTTTCCCTTGCATTTCTTGTACGATCGTGGGCATGTATATCCGACAGACACGAACGAACAACAAGGTCACCGGCGAGGGCTACTTCACCTACCGGCTGGTGCGTGGCGAACGCATCGCAGGCAAGGTCCGTCAGATCACCCTGCTGAATCTCGGGCGTAATTTCGCGATCAAGCAGGAAGACTGGCCGATACTGTGTCGTCGTATCGAACAGTTGCTACACCCCCAGGAAGCGCTGCTGCCGTTGCCATGCACAGGTCATATCGAAAGTGCGGCCCAGCGCTACGCCGGGCAGCTGATCGTGCGGGCGCCGATGAGCGACGCGTCGGCGACAGAGGCCAGCGACCCTGCCGAAAACCCGCGTCCGCCGGCGACATTCGTCGAAGTCGATGTTGACTCGCTGCAAACGATGCAGCCGCGTTCGGTCGGCGTCGAGCACGTCGGCCTGCATGCGCTGGCCGAACTGGGCATCATCGACCAGTTGCGGGAGTTGGGCGTTAATGGCGTTCTGTGGGCGTCGATTATCGGCAATTTGATCGGCAGAATGGCCCATCCGGGCTCCGAGCGGGCAACCTGGAACTGGCTGCAGACGCACAGCGCCTTGGGCGAACTGATCGACGTCGACTTCCTGTCGATGTCACACATGGGTCTTTACCGGGGTTCGGACATCCTGATGAAGCATCGGGAGGTGATTGAAGCACGTTTGTTTGGCCGCGTTCGCACGCTCTTTGGTTTGGAAGAGACGATCACGCTCTACGACCTGACCAACACCTACTTCGAAGGCGAAGTCCCGAGCAATCGCAAGGCCAAGCGTGGCCGTTCCAAGGAGAAGCGTAGCGATTGCCCCTTGGTGACCCTTGGCCTGGTGCTCGACGGCAGTGGTTTTGTGCGCCGCTCGCAGACCTTCGAAGGCAATGTCAGCGAAGCCGGCACGCTTGCCGGCATGCTGACCGGTTTGGCCGCCCCGGCAGGGGCGCTGGTGATCATGGACGCGGGCATCGCCAGCGAAGCCAATGTCGCCTGGCTGGTCGAACACGGTTATCGCTACCTGGTCGTTCGTCGCGGGGGAACCCGGCAGTTCGATGAAACACAGGCGATCACGATCGAGACCGCCGACGAGCAACCGTTGCGCTTGCAGAAGACGCTCAGTGAAGACGGTCAAGAGCTTCAGTTGAATTGCCATTCACCGGGTCGCCAACTCAAGGAGGAGGCAATGCTCGAATCCTTCAGCCAGCGCTTCGAAGCCGGATTGCAGCAAATGCTCGATGGCCTGGCCAAACCGCGTGCCGAGAAACGCCCAGACAAATTGCTCGAACGACTCGGTCGACTGAAGCAGAAGAGTCGCGGCACCAGCCAGCATTACACGGTAAACCTGGTGACGGACGAGTCGGGCAAGCGCGTCACCGGGATCACCTGGCAGAAGGTGCCCCGCGAAGGGAGCCAGGCGACACACCCAGGCGTTTATTGCTTGCGTACCAATCAACTCGACTGGGATGAAGAGCGGCTCTGGCGCACCTATACTCTGCTGACTGACCTGGAAAGTGTGTTTCGCAGCCTGAAGAGCGAGCTGGGCTTGCGCCCGATCTACCATCACAAGGAAGATCGCGCCGACGGCCATCTGTTCATTACCGTGTTGGCTTACCAGTGCGTGCAGTTCCTTCGCGTCAAGCTGAAGGCGGCTGGCATTCACGACAGTTGGACGACTTTGCGCGAGACCCTCTCGATGCAGTGCCGGACGACGACGACTTTCCGCCAGCGCGATGGCCGCACGCTCCATGTCCGCAAGGCCACCAACGCCGAGCCAGAGCAAATGGCCATCTATCGCGCCTTGGGCATCCACTCACAACCCGGAGGACTCCGAAAACTGATCGCCTGACAGCACATTACGCGCTTGTTGTGCCATTAGAAATTCATTTGCCCTGCAAGCAATTGATTATGCAAGAGGTTTTTTGGGGTAGGTTAAACAGGGGTTAATGCCGCCCAGACCGTCGCCGCCACCCAAATGCTGCTGCGCATCGCGCACGTCGATGGCACAAGAAGCGCGGAAGAAGTGGCCCTGATTGGCCAGTTCTATGACGCCTGTCGCAATGCGGCGCTGGACTGGCCCGCTTTCGCCTCCCTGCAGACCGAGACACCCGCCGGCAACGCTGCCGGCCTATTCACGGAGCCGGCGCAGCGCGACATGCTCGTCGCCACCTGCCTGCTGGTGGCCTACGCCGACGGTGCTCTGATTGACGAAGAATTGGCGGCGGTTCGCGACGTCGCCGCCGAGATCGGCATGGCCGCGGCACGCGTCGACGAACTGCTGGCCCTGGTCAAGGACTACATGCTTGCCCAACTCGCCAGTCTGCCCGACGCCCACTCGGTGGCGGTGGTGGCACGCGAATTGGGCTAACGGTCATGACATTCCAGATACCCCGGATCATGAAAGCCATGACCGCCCCCTTCCCCGACCCTTCTCCCGCGAGGGGAGAAGCAACCGTGTTTGACGTCAAGCGTTTTCTGGTTGCCAAGGGGTGTTGTTTTTAACCATAGCATTCATGATCGTAAGCAATTTGCGCATACAGGCGACGATGACCACCTTGGCCGGTTTCCCGGTCCCTTTGAGACGATCTGCGAAAGCTTTGATCGTCGGATTGCAGCGAATCGCGGAAACCGTTGCCATGTATAGCGCGGCCCTGACGTCCGCCCGACCGCCCCAAACGAAGCGTTTGCCCCGGTGCTTGCCACTGTCGTTGGCCAGGGGCGCGACGCCGACGAGCTTGGCGATCCGTTGCCGGTTGAGTTGCCCCAGTTCCGGGCATTTGGCCGTCATGGTCACACTGGTTACCGGCCCGACGCCGGGAATCCCGCGCAGCAAATCGTCTTTGGCTTTCCACGCATCGGAATTCCGCAGGCGTGTGTTCAGGTCATCGTCCAAAGTGGTGATCTGTTTGTCCAGCCAGATAATGTGGCTCTTCAAGCTCTTCTGCAGCATTCTGGAGGCTGCGGTGCCAAGGCGTAGCGTCTCTTGAACCCGGTTTTCGACCAGTTGATGGCGCCGGCTCACCAACTCATCCAGCTCACGTGTCTCGGCATCCTTGAAGGGACGCACCGCGGGCCGAATGGCTTGAGCAAACCGGCACAAAACGGCCGCATCAATCCGATCGGTCTTCGCTAGCTCTCCCGTCGCCTTGGCAAAATCCCGTGTCTGGCGTGGATTGACAACGGCCACGGGCAGGCCCTTGGCCAGCAGCGTGCTGGCCAGCCGCGTTTCCAGGCCACCGGTCGCCTCCACGACAATCAGTGCGGGAGCAGCCTTTACGAGACGATGACATACTTCCTTGACGCCCGGATCGTCGTAGGCGACCTGCAGGCTTTCGCTGGCCGGCTCGATGCGGATGTCCAGCGTATTCTTGGAGACATCAATCCCTACGAAAGTCTCAACCTCGTTCGCGCTCATGGTACCCATCCTTGCAAAAATACGGGCTCTGTCGCCCAAGCAACCGTTCGGGTTTGCCTTGAGAAGACGGTACGGCGCTCTTTGCTTCTCCACGGGCTTGGCGTCCCAAGGGAGTGACGAGCTACCGCACCGAAACCACAGGTCTGTGGATTTGTGGACAATTCGCCTGCGGCGAACCGGGTCGCTTGCCGTGGAAAACGCTTCGCGTTTCCCACCGCGCGCCCCTTTGCCCACAAGCTCCACAGACCACATTTCATTTATATATATCTTCAAACCCAACATACAAGGGAGTTTCGTGAGTCGCTTGCGCGACTTTCACATTAATGGGCTGAAAGGCGGAAGGGCTCGAAAACCCGGCCTTTCGATGTTTGTTTCGGGGGTTCGCCGCGGCCGAATCGGTAATTGACAGAGCTGTTGGCGGCTACCTATACTTTTTGAGCGCGCTCCTGGAGTTCGCTGCTTCTCTTGGTCGTGTCGCTTCGTAGTTCATTCGCAGTTCATTCGCAGTTCATCCGCGGCCCACACGTGGCAGAGCACCTGAGCTTACCCAAGCCCCTATCCGACTGCGGGGGCTGCTGCCAGCGCGTAGCTTTGCTGGCAAGAGTCGAGCGCGCGGCGTTGACCGTTGACCACCCATCAAGCGAGGTTACGACAATGAACCTGGAATCGATTGGCGGCATTGATTTTGCCGCACTGCGCACAGGCTGCTTTCACCCCTCCCCGGCTGCCTGGGAAGATCAAGTCCTCTATTTTCTGATGCTCGACCGCTTTTCCGACGATCAGGAGAACGGCTACAAAGCCAATGACGGAACGTTGGTGAGCACCGGTAGCACGCCCCTTTTTACGCCAGCGGATGCTGGCAACGCCGTGTCCACCGAGGCCGCTGCCGCCAGCTGGCGCGATGCCGGCGGACGCTTCTGCGGCGGCACGCTGCGTGGCTTGAGCAGCAAGCTGGGCTATCTGCAGCGCTTGGGAGTGACGGCAATCTGGGTTAGCCCGATCTTCAAACAGGTAGCGTTCGACGCCGGCGCCTATCACGGCTACGGCATCCAGAACTTCCTCGCCGTCGATCCACATTTCGGCAGCGCGGACGAGCTGCGCAGGATGGTCGCCGAGGCGCACAAGCGTGGCATCCGTGTCATCCTCGACATCATTCTCAACCACAGCGGCAACGTCTTTGCCTACGAGCCGGATGTCGTTCCGTTCTGGAACGGCGGGACGTTTCCGGTGGCAGGCTACCGCGACGCCAGCGGCGCCCCGACGTTGCCTTTCGATGCTCCGCTGGCAGCGGGACAGGGATCACCCGACGCTGCGATCTGGCCGCAAGAACTGCAAGCCGCGACGACGTTTACGCGCAAGGGAAAGATACGCAGCTGGGATTACGATCCGGAGTTCTATCAGGGCGATTTCGAGACGCTGAAGGATATCTCCCTGGGCGAAGGATTTCTCGATCCCTACCGACCCTCAACGGCGCTGAAAGTCATCACCCAAGCCTACAAGTACTGGATCGCCTTCGCCGACGTCGACGGCTTTCGTATCGACACCGTAAAACACATGGAACCCGGTGCCACGCGATACTTTGCCTCGGTCATTCACGAATTCGCGCAGAGCCTGGGAAAAGAGAACTTCTATCTCATCGGGGAAATCACTGGCGGCCGCAGCTTCGCCTTTCAACGGCTCGAAGAGACGGGGCTTGATGCCGCCCTCGGCGTCGATGACATCCCGGACAAGTTGGAGTTTCTCGTCAAGGGCTCGCGAAACCCGGAGCAGTACTTCGACCTCTTCCGCAACTCGCTGCTGGTCAACAAGGAATCGCACGTCTGGTTTCGCAACAAGGTCGTCACCCTCTTCGACGACCACGACCAGGTACGCAAGGGCGAACGCAAGGCCCGCTTCTGTGCCGGCGACCCGGCTTATGCGCGTCAGGTGATCGCCGTTCTCGGGATGGAAGCGACGACCCTGGGAATTCCGCTGCTCTATTACGGAACCGAGCAGGCGTTCGATGGCGAAGGCGGCAACGATCGTTACATTCGCGAATGCCAGTTCGGCGGCGATTTCGGCGCCTTCCGATCACGCGGTCGCCATTTTTTCGATGAGAGCCATCCCGTGTACCGGGAAACATCCAGGATCCTGGCCCTGCGCAAGGACAAGATGGCCTTGCGCCGTGGTCGACAATACCTGCGGCAAATCTCCGGCGATGGTATCGGCTTTGGCTACCCAAGGATGTTCGGGAATGAAATCCGCTCCGTCGTTCCCTGGTCACGGCTCTTCGACGGCGAGGAAGTCCTGTGCGCGATCAACACCGACTCCGTCCAGGCCCGCACTGTGTGGTCGGTCATCGACCACGATCTGCATCGGCCCGGCGAACACTTCCGCTGCGCCTATTCTACCGACGCCGCCGAGGTCGGCACCCAGTTGCCGGTTGAAGATCGCGGACCGACAAGGGCCGTACATCTGACCGTTCCGGCGGCCGGTTTCGTGATCTACGAGAAAGCGAGCTGAATGGTGCTCCAAGCCATGCCGCCAAGGCGCCGGCGACGCGCAGGAGGGAGCACCCGCGCATGAACGGTAGGTGCATTACCGGCAGGCGAACTCAAGGAACTTCACGGGTCCCACGTTCCACGAGCAAGCGGGCGTCATAGGTCCAGGGCCGAACGGCCGTTGCAGTGACCTTGGCGGCGTCCGCGTGACGAGGATTCAGCAGCACGTTGAACTCATCGGGGACGATCGCCGACGGCACCATCAGCAGAGCCGACAGCAGACCATCGAGCCATGCATTGCCAGCTTCTGCGGACACCGATCCCGCAGGCACGGCATTCCAGCCCTCGGCAAGGCTCGCAAGCAACAGCGATTGCCGTACATTCCAGACTTCGTCCGGAACGTCGATACGCACCAGCACGCGGTTCAGCGGCAAACCACCCGCATTGAGGTGCACGACCGTCTCCAGGCAAGCCAGCGAGGCGCTGGTGGCGGCATAGACTACCGGCCTGCCAGGGCTGTTCCACCGACCACCCGTGTTCCCTGCGCCCAGGCCGCCGAGATCGGTGGGGGCAATGCTCCTCGATGCCAATGCGATGCGCCAGAGCGCGACGCTCATGCGTAGGCGCCGCTGCCGATCTGGTCGAGCAGGTGGAAAACGATGTTCTGTCCTTCGGCGGTGTCCATCCACTCCGCGGGCCGCTGGCCTCCGAGCGCCGGCAACGGTTGCTCCAGCCAGGTCGCGGCCCACACGGCAGCATCGAAATCCGCCACGCTGCCTGCATCGTCCATGATCGCCTGCACGCGCCCGACAAGCCGGCTGAGTCCCAACACGCGCGAAGTCTCATCGGGCGATAGCAGGCTGGCTTCGCGTACCTTGCGGTCGATCGTGGCACGAGCCAAACCGAGCGTACGGCACAGTTGCTCCTTCGAAATGCACAGTTGCGCTGCCAGTTCCACGACCAGCGTGGCCGGCACGCCGTGCTTGATCATATCGATACGCACTATCGGCGCGGCACGATAGGCCTGCTCGAAGTACTGTTTGAAGTACTGCTGCTTGAGGATCCTATCGGCAGACCTGTTTTTCTGCACAAGCGCGACCTGGCCGGCGAGATTGAGCATCTCCCCGCTCAAATCAGGATTGGCCGGCACGCTCGCGTCGGGTGGCTTGAGCCTGGACTTGCTGGTACGGTTGGTCGCTCCCACGTTGGACATCCACATCGCTCTAGTGAGCAGTCACTATACGTCGAGTGAGCAGAAGGAATCAAGCGAGCCTGCTCGTCGAAATCGGACTCCCCGTCGAACAGGCCGCGATAGACCGACTGCCGATCGTCGGGTAAACGACCCAGGGCGACATACTCAGGGTGCGCGGTCAGGACAGCACTGCTCACCCCCTACGCATTGGCCGCGTAGCTGGACCAACGGGACTTGGCCGGATGATCGACCATCGCGACCCTCACCGGATTCAGCTCCTTGTAACGCATGCACGAGAGCAGATAGGTCTACGACTCAATCACGTTGCACCGGTGGCGACCCTCCCACAAACCGCCATGTCGCTGATAAGTTTCGCTGATATGTCGCCTGTAGAACGGTGCAAGGGATCTGACCCCTTTCTACTTTTCTTTCCTAGCTACTCCCCAGTTCGCTTCGGCCGCCGAATGGCTGCTTCCATAGCGAGGGCAACGCCGACGCCGACAAGTAGGCCCACGACTAGCCCCACGGCATTGCCGACGACCGGCACCACCGTGCCCGCGAGCGCGCCAGTGGCGGCCGTGCCAGCGACGGTGGCAAGGAAGCCGCTGGTTGCACCGATCACCAGGGCGCGACCTTCGCGCAGCGCGACCTCTTCGCCCGAGTGCGGTCCTTCTTCCGTGGCGATTTGCCAGGTCTCAACGGCAAGCGAAGCGATGCCGCCGCCCGCCGCGCCACCCGCCCCGCGCAACAACGTGCTGCGAACGGCCGTTGGTGCGCCGGCAGTGAGCGTTCGTGCCACCAATTGGCGCTGAATCTGCGCTTGGGCAGCAAATTCGGTCGCCGCCCCTGTGGTGCCACCGAGGAACCCGTAACCAGCGCTGCGCTTCAGTCGCTCCACAGCCTCGGGGTTGTCACGCCCGTCGAAAAGCATGATTCCGGTGTCGGTGATGACCGCAATCAGAGCACCAGCTGCACCGCCGCGCGGTGCCACCCCCAACGCACCCGCAGACACTCCGGCGCCCCACGAACCGTACTGCCGGCCATAGCGAGACGCGGCCAGGTATTCGGGCCCCACGATGCCCTCGGTGCTTGCCGGGCTACCGGTGCGGCTCCGCAGCTTGACGTCGGCGCGCAGATCGCCCACGCCTTCTCTGTGACCGGCCACCATGCCGGCAGCCCGTTGACCGCGCTGCTGCAGCACAGCGTCCATCTGTGCCTGCGTCATGACGTTTGCCGCCACGGCGGCATCGAGCGCAGCCACCGATTTGTACTGCGGTCCTCCCGGTGTCGACCGCGCCGGGTCGGCCGCAAGCAAGCCGTCGAAGATGGGGGTGAAAGACTGCAGCCGGTACAGCGGCTGACGGCTCTTCGCTGTCATGGGTGCCGTAGGGTTGGACAGCAGCGATTGGAACGCCGCCACGTCGCCTGGCGGGATGAGCAGTTGTGCCGACGCCAGAAAGTCCGTGGCAGTGGTCTGCCCGCCGGGCAGGTTTTGCAGCATGGTGGCGAACAAGTCCGGGCGGCGTCCTCCGGTGAGATCGCCCAGGCCCTCGGCGTAGTACCGATTTCGACCACTTGGGTCTTGAACGCTGGTCTTCAGCGATTGATTGGCGCCGGTCGGTCGGCTGCGCAAATCCACGATTGGGAAGTTGCGCTCGGCAGCGAGGTGGAGCACGTTGGCACCGCCACGCGTGTCGACCCAGCCGCGATTGTTGTAGTCGTAATGCAGTAGGTCGCCGAACAACGGGTGGCTCATCTGACCATACTCGGCCCGTTGCCCCATCCAGGTGGTGCTTGGCTGGCGCGAGAAGGCGCGCGCCTCGGCGACCTGCACTCCTTGTAGGTGGGCATCGCCACCCAGAGCACCCAGCGCACCGGCGCGGCCGGCGCGCGCCGCGAGGTATTCCCTGGGTGTCATCGCCGGAATGGCATGCGCCGCGAGGAACGCACTGAACTGCTGCTCGGAGAGAATTGGCTTGTTTCGAATGTCGATGGGCGACCCCATGGCAAGCGCCATGTCAGCCACCAGCACCTCGATGGCCGGGCCCTTCGGCACGACCTGGATCAGGCGCGACGGCGCCACATCCCAGGTCTCTTCAAGCCATTTGTGGCCCAGGCGGACGCGCCGCTCCTGTTCGCGCCCCAATACCGACGAGCCGCGGCCAGACCCGATCGCCATGGCGGCAATCAGTTCCTCGTTGGTCAGACTCTCGACATGCGACGCGCCTGCCGGTACTCCGCGATCGACAAAATCGACTCCATAAGCGGGCGGGGCAACCGCGACGCCGTTCTTTCCACTGGATGACTGTTGCGACGCGACGCCCCTGTTCTTGTTGGCTTTACTGGCCGAGGTGTGGGTTTTCACGAATGGGGTGCTCATGTCGCTTTCCCTTCCTTGCCCTGCTCGCGGCGAATGCCGCGCTGGAGCGTGTCGAGCGTAACCACGCCGTCGCCGCTCTCCAATGCCTGCAGCGACGCGTAACGAACGACATTCATGATCGAGCCGCCGCACAACTCGTACTGCGCCGCGATCTTGTCCAGATCGACGGCTTCGTCAATCCGGGCTTTTGGCGAGAATCCCTGCCGCCACAGGCGCAAGCGCTCCTCGTGGCGCGGCATGGGGAAGTAGATGATCGACTCGAAGCGGCGGGCGAAGGCCTGGTCGATGTTGTCTTTCTGATTGGAGGCGAGGATGGCGATGCCGTCGAAGGTCTCGATGCGCTGCAGCAGGAAAGAGACCTCCTGGTTGGCGTAGCGGTCGTGTGCGTCCCTGGTCTCGGTTCGCTTGCCGAAGAGCGCGTCGGCTTCGTCGAAGAAGAGAATCCAGCCCTTGTGCTGTGCCTGGTCGAAGACGCGGGCGAGGTTCTTTTCGGTTTCGCCGATGTATTTCGAGACGACCAACGCAAGGTCCACCTTGTACACCTCGCGGCCCGTCGATTTACCGAGCAGGCAGGCGGTCATCGTCTTGCCGGTGCCGGGCGGACCGTAGAACAGCGCGCGGTAGCCGGGCCGCAGCTTCGGCCCCATACCCCAGTCGTCCATCAGGGTGTCGCCGTGGCGCAGCCAGATCTCGATTTCCTGTACCTGGGTGAGCGTGCCTGGGTGCAGCACGAGGTCGCTCCATTCGAGCCGGGTCTGGATGTGGCGGGCGGGAAAATCGGCGCTCAAGTCTGGGCGCCGGGCGTAGCCGGTGGTGACCAGGCCCAGGCACTCCGCCGAGAGGCGCAGCGGCGCTTTCATCAACGGCTCGTCGCGGCTCTGCGGGACGGGCCGCAGGAGGTCATGCCGGGCGAAACAATGGTCGCGGTCGAAGATCGGTTGAAGCGCGAAGCGGGTTTCGAGATTGGTGCCCGCGAGGATGAAGGCGAGTGTTTCGCCGGTCGGCACGAAGTCCCCGTTTTCATCACGAAGGCCACCGAACTCGGTGAAGCGGCGGTCAAATGTCTTGTTCACCGTGTGGAAGATGTCGAGTAGTTGCGGTCGGAGGTGGGGCACGAGGCCGAGGACGAGCGCCACGCGCTCGACGAAGGAGAACGCGTAATGGCGCAGGAAACCCGCGTAGGCCGATTCGGGAGTGCCGAATTCGGGTGGCGCGACCTCAAAGACGCTGCTGTAACTCGTTTCCTGGCTGAAATAGAGCTTGAAGCGCGTATCGAGCAGGCGTGCGAACCACGCGAGTTCCTGTTCGAGGTCGCGCGCGTTGAGCTCGATCAGCGAGGACCTAAGCGTTTCCAGAGGTAGATTGGCACCCAAGGGCATCACCACTCGACCTGCATCAGCGCCGTCATCCACGGCAGTTTGACGATCTGGACGCTCCACGGGAAGCGGTCGAGAACGATGTCGTGCGTTTCGCGCTGCACGCGCAGCAGCCAATTCCCGTCACGCACGCTGAGTTGCCCCTGGCGCAGCAGGAAACTGCCGCGAAAGCCGGCAATCGACATCTGGTGCAGAATCGGTGCCTGCGCAATCACCGCGGTGAGCAGGCCGGTGCATTCCTCGATTTCGTCGGCGCTAATCGGCTCGCCGAAATCGAACACCTCGTCGAGCGCAATCCCGCAGAGTAACTTGTTCAGAGGCAGCAGATACTCCGGCGGCGCCTCGTCGGCGGTGGCGACGTATTGCAGCAGACCCGCCGCCCGCTGCGCCGCGGCCTCATCCCTGAAGCGCTTTTCGTCCACGAGCCCGAGGCGACCGAAGAAACTCTGCAGGAACGGCCAGAGGATGACCAGGCCGGCGTTGTCGACGTAAATCGCGTCGCTGTCACTGAAGGCCCGGTCGACTCGCGGGGTGCTTTTCGACGCGCTCGGCACCGGCTCCTGTGCCGTGCCCAAAACGTTCAGCAGCTTCGCGCCGAGTTCCGAGGAGACCGCAGTGGGCATTCCCGGCGGTGCCGATTGCTGCAGCCTCGCCGCGTAGCGGTCGACCACGCCGGGCGCAAGGAGCTGCTGCGCGAGCGCGGCGCGCACCAGTGCGGCGAGGGTGTCGATCATCGTGCTGCTCAAGTTCTCGACTCCACCATCCTGTACGACGGCAAACGCTTCGATGGCTTGCGCTTGCAGCACCGCGGGCAGGCGGCCGAAGACGGCGCCCAGCCGCTGCCACAAACCGCCGTCGGGTGCTGGAGCGGTGGGCGAGTCGAACTGTTCGAGCAGCCGCAGGAAGTGCCGGCGCGCCGACTCACTGGCCGGAATGGCGTCGCGGGTTGCCGGCAAGTCACCGCCGCTCTCGCGCCACAGAGCTTCCATGACCTCGCGCATCCAGGCCGGCACCGACACGCTGGCATCGGCGAGCACGCGATGGAGATCGGCCGCCAGTGAGTGATAGTCAAGTTGCCTGCGCCGGGCAACGCGTCGCAGAACCGCACCGAAAATACGCGGCGCCTCGGCTGCCGAAGCGTCCTCGGCGATCGCGGCGCGCAGGATCTCCTCCCAGAGGAGATGGCGCTCGGCGTGCGCCCGCTCTGCACGTGCCGACTTGCCCTGCCCCTCGCGCCGCGAGCCGACAATGGCGATGACGGCACTGCCGAGGCCCGGGCAGGCTGCGGACCAGCGCGGCGCGAGCACGGCGGCCAAGTGATCGAGCAAACCATCGGAGAACGCCCGAACGATCCGCCTCAGCGTTCGCTCGCCGTCGGCTGCAGCGACTATTGTTCGCCGAAGCGTTCGCGGGGCACGCCCGAGCAAACGCGCCACAGCGGCTGGCAGCAAATTTCGGTCGGCCACGTCGGCCCACCAGGGAACGGTTCCCGTCCGGATGAAATGTTCGAACAACTCCAGATCGGCATCGCTCTCCGGAGCATCGTCGATGGCGTCGGCCAGCCGACTGCGGAACGCCGGCGCGAAGCTGTCGGCGAATGCGGCTTCGAACGCTTCGAGCGGCAGCTCGCCGAGGTCGATCTCCAGCCTGTCGACGCGATCGATGCGACCCGGCGCGCTCAGCTCCGAGCAAATCGCTTCGATCAGCGGCAGCAGGCGCTCGCGGTAGGCGTCACGCAGCTGCGACTGGAGGAGTTGTGCCGCGTCGCGCGAGCAGCCGTGGACTTCCAGAACCTGGCGCATGATCTTGTGCTGTTGGGCGATCATCGTTCGGCGGCTGCGCTCAGGCGCCGGATCTAATTTTCACGGTCGCTTGCGCCGCAAGAACGACCGCGATTTCCGGTTTGTCGGCGCGCGCGGCAGCGACGCTGAACGTCGTGTCCGCGGCGATCGGTCCGGTCGGCAGAACGATGCTCGCCGCGTTGCCGGGAAGCGACGGGCCGATGGCTGCCTGCCCGGAAAGCAACTGGTAATCGATGCCGGGCTGGGTTTTCTCGACGACGATCTGAGCGCCCGCGTTCAGTGCGACGGCGTCGGCTGTCGCCGATACCGGCAGCGCCGCGTTCGGCCGCACCAGCACCTCAACCGCCAGCACGCGCTCGACGCGCATGCCTTGCTCGGCGACACTGGAGACGACCACCTCGAAGGCTGCATCCGCGTACAACGGCTCGCTGCCGATGACCAGTTCGCCATGGTTCCCGGTCAGCGCGGGCCCCACCGCGGCGTCTGCAAGCGTCACCTGATACTGGTCCTCGGGTTGGCTGTCGGAGATCACGATCTTCGCGCTGCTGCCGTAGTC
Source organism: Candidatus Accumulibacter meliphilus (assembly GCF_036625345.1). Classification (NCBI taxonomy): domain Bacteria; kingdom Pseudomonadati; phylum Pseudomonadota; class Betaproteobacteria; genus Candidatus Accumulibacter; species Candidatus Accumulibacter meliphilus. The sequence goes on from NZ_JAZKTZ010000006.1 coordinate 42,099, forward strand.
GATAACCGTCTGCTCGGCCCGGATCGCGGGCACCGCCGCGAGCTGCGCGAGTTGTGCCATCGCCACCGCGACCTTGGTCTGTGCTTTCACCGCGCGGCAGGCCAGGCTGGTGCCGGCCGGCAAGGGCGTGATGTCGAGCAGCGGCAGACGCGGAAAAGCCCTCGCCAGGTCGGCGCCCGCGGCCAGCGGAGGCTCCGGATCGGCGGCGAGCACCAGATCTATTTCGACGCCGAGTTGATCGACGCCCTTGGCCTGGGTCACGTCGTGTTGATCCCGCTGGTGGAAATACGCCGGCAGCGGCAACTCGTCGCCTGCCGACGACGGCCGGAAGTGGTAGAAGACCCCCGGTTGACCACCGGCGACCTGCAGGCTGTTGCCGGTCTGCACGCCGATCAGCGGTACGCGCAGCGTCAGCACCCGCTCCGGGTCGGGACGTACGAGCAGCGCCGCGGCCTGGTTCAACCGGACGGCGGACAAGATGATCGCTGAAGCCGGATTGCCGGCATCGACCCGATGCTCTTTCAGCGCCTGGACGATGATCAGCGAGTCGTCGGTCAAGGACGGTATCGGCAGGCGCAGCGGCTTGCCGGTGCCGGGCACCGGACCGTCGCCGAGGGGCGCATACCCCACGGGCGTCTGCCACCTCCGCCACGCGTCGGGAGCCGTTGGCGGCGGCACTTGCACTTGCACATCCGGCCACCCCGGCACCGGCACCGTTACCGTTACCATGTCCGCACCGCCGGCGTCGCCGTGCACGAAGTCGGCGTCCGCTATTCGACGAAGGTAGGCGCGGTACTGGACACTTTTCTGCGTGGCGGCAATCTTGATCGCCGCGCCCTGACGGTAGTCAAGAATCGGCTGCGGGTCGGTCGAGACGGCGAGCTCCGGATTGGCTAGCACCTTGAGGTACAGCCTGGCATCGAGCAGATCACTCTCGTCAAGCCGATTTGCGGAAGCGGCGAAGGTCTTGGTCGCACGTACCCGAATCACGGCATCCTCGGTCATCGGGCCGGTCTGCAGACTGACCGCGCCCAGGTTGCCGGGCTTGCTTCCGGGCAGCTCGCGCTCGTCGACGATCAGCGAATACATGACTCCTTCCTGCGTCTTGTCGACCTGCACCTCGACGCTGGACTCGTAGGGAGCGATGCGCGGATCGGAAGGCTTCGGATCCGAGAGCGTGCCATCGAGCACCTGCGCTGCCAGGATGCTGATCCCCAGGCTGGTGTCAATGCCGACCTTGACCGGCGCGAGGTCGTCAAGAAGGTGCGGAATCTGCGCAGGCAGCGTCGAGCCCGCAGCTCCTTGTTTGCTCGCCAGGATGCGATAGGTGACGTCTTCCAGGACCGCCGGCGTTTTGATCCCCAGCGTGGTGTCGGCGCCGTCGCGCTTGAACTTGTCTCCGAGCGAATTTCCCTCGTGATCGAACAACTGGTAGCTGACGCCCGCTTGCGCGTTTTCAATCTGGATGCTGGCGGTGCCCCCGTACGAGACCTTGGGTGGCTCGGCGACGACGTGCAGGTCGGTCAGCGGGTAGGTGTCGGCGATCCCGAGCAGGTCGATCAGCCGATCGCGCGCGCTGCGCAGCGGGATGGCATGGTCAGGCGTGCTGCTCATCGTGCTCATCGGTCAATACTCCGTCAATACTCCAACTCGGCCAGGCGGTAGCTGCGCCATTGCTCCAGCCAGGCGCCATACGCCAGTTCGAAGGCCTGCATCTCCCTTTCCTCCTTCCACAGCACGCGGGCGCTGAGGTGTGCCGGCGTTTCCTCGAACACCGTCCGCTCCACGAACTGCCGGAAGTTGGCGTCCTGGTAGCGCTCGAGCCAGCGCGAGAAAACCAGGCTGATCTGCAGCGAGTAGGGATCGCGCAGCTGCGCGTCGCGAAACAGCGGACGACTTTGATGCACGTCGCCCGGCAGCGGACGCAGCAGGATGTGCTCGACAAGATAGAACTGCTCGTCATCGGCGATGCCGAGCTTGCGGCGCAGCGTCAATTCCAGCCCCGAGCGGTTGCCGGCGCCAACGGGTTCGAGAAGGTTGAACGCCGTACCGCGGTCACGTCCGATGCGCGGGTAATCGCGCAGAAAGGCGCGTTTGTCGCGTACCAGCCGCTCGGCGCGCGCCATGCCGTCTGACGCCCCCTCGCCGGCCTGCAACATTGCGTAGTCGTGAAATTGCTCGCCAAAGCGCGCCAGCAAGTGATCGAGAAAACGGTTCCGCCGCTGCAGGCCTGGCTTGCGTTTCGACCCGGCGGCGTCCGACGGCTCCTCGGTGATCCGCTGCAGCAGCGCGCGATGCTCATCCGGGCCCGAAACGCGAATATCGTCCAGGCCGAGCACGCCGTCGTCGGGAATGACCTGCGAGAAGTACGAGTGGTACGCGTGGTACGAATCGTCGGCACCGTCCGCATCGTTCGTATCCGGCGTTTCGTCGCGGCAAGAAAACAGCTTCCCGACGTTGGCCAACTGGGCGAATTGATTCGCCAGAAGTTGATCGTAGAACATCAGGTAGGCTTTCAATTGCTTCGCCAGAGCGTGCCGGGCTGGCGCCGCCGACTGCGGCAATCCCGCCGCGCCTATGCCGTAGTTCAGCGGAAAAAGTTCCTGGATCGAATGGTAGCTGGCCACGTGGCGGTCGCGACCTGGCGGCGGGCGCAGTTCCAGTTCATGTTCCTCGATCTGGCTGCGGGGCGCAGTGTCGCGCGTGCGCGACTCGTACAGCAGCTGTGCCGCCCGCTTGATTCCCGCCTGGTCGATCAGCATACCTCGCCTTTGCAGGCGGATTTCCGATTTCTCCAGATCGAAACGGGGGGTCTTCCTGGCGGCATCGACGGTCAGCAACCAGTCCTTGACCGCCTTGCCATCGCTATCGGTGAAATGCAGACTCTTGACCGCCAGCACTCCCGGCACGGCCATCAGTACGCGGATCAGATCCGAAACACGCACCGAGCTGCGTCGCTCGATTCCGGCCAGGTCCTCGTCGTCAATGAATCCGTGATCGAGCAGCGGCCCCTCGAAGATTTCATCGACCCGCCGGCCGCGCTCGAGCATTTCCGCCAGCGTGCGGAACGGCACCGCCGGCGAGCAGTAGCTGGCAATACTCTGGAAAATGCTCGCCAGCAGCCGCGTGGCGTCGCCCACTGCGCCGATCTCCAGCGTCGCGCCAAGCCTGATCGGCTCGTCATCGAGGACGTCGATCTCGTGCACATCCACTCCCAGCGGGCGATGGCGATGCACGCGCCGCGCCACCTCGCTGCGGATCGTGCGCGCTGCTTCCGAGCGAACCGCCGTCTCGTCGACGTCGCTCATTTCGACCCGAATCCGAAGCAGCCCTTGCACGCGGATCTCCGAAATATCAGGGCTCGGCGCCGCAGCGAGCGGGCTAGTCGCCGGGGAAAGAGCGCTCACTTCGTCCCTCCTCGCCGAATCAAAGGTCGCTGCCGGCTCGTCGACGAGGTCGATCCAGGCGTTCCTGACGCCGGGAACGTCGATCACCAGCTTGCGCAGGTCGCTGATCGTCACCGGGCTGGTCGGCAGGATCTGCGCTGGCGCGGGAAGATCCGCGCCGGGCTCGTATCCTTCGCGGGTCAGCAGGTCGGGAAGCGCGAACTGGCTCCGGTAGCCGAGATCGGTGAGCGCATAGCAGAGCTGCTCGAGGATCGTGATCCCCGGATCGTGCGTGTTGTGATCGGTCCAGGCATCGCCGGCCAGGGAGCGGACGAGCGCCATCGCTTGCTGGCGCAGCGACGGGAAATCCGGCACCGCGGCGGTCGCCGATTCAAGCACTGCGTGATTTTCGGGCTTGTCCATGTTTTGGCCGCCGCGTCAAAGCGCTCGTAGCGCCTCGATTTCCATGCGCAGCTCCCCGATCTGGGATTGCTGTTGCTTCAAGGTCTCGATCAGCGGCGCGATGAGCGCCGAATAGTTGATGCCTTTCATCCCGTCGGGACCGGTACCAACTGCCTCCGGAAAGAACTCCTCCACCTCTTGCGCGACTAGTCCCATCGCATAAGGATCGTCCTCGGCGGCGTCTTGCCACTTGAAACGAACGCCGCGCAGCTTGAGGATGTCTTCCGGCGCCTGTATCAACGGACCCACGTCCTTCTTCAAGCGCAGATCGGAGACGCCAAGGAGACTGCCGGCCCACAACGGGCCCTGTACCGTGAGTGAGCCGGTTCCCCCCCATTCCCTGCCGATGATGACTCCCTGCTTGTGCAAGAGAAACAGAATTTCGGCGCCGTCGATATGCATTCGCCCCGGGCTGTAGAGGACACCCCCTGCGGCCATGTTGATACCGCCGTTTACATTCAGCTTCGCCTTCATGTCCGAAGTGCCGATCCCGACGTTGCCCCCGGCATCGATGACAAGGCCTGTAACGCCCGCATGTCCGTTCACTATCGAAAACGAGTTTCCGCCACGAACCCCGATATCCCACCAATGGCCACTCGGTACGCCCCCGCTACGGCCCATGCGAATGGAGGCTCGAGCTTCCTGCTCGTACCATACGACGTGAGGGTTGTACAACATGATGCCGCTCGCGCCACCTTCACCTATTGTGACGTACTGGTTATTGCCGTCTCCCCATCGGTTCGTCGTCTTGACGACGAACTTATCCCATCCTCCGTCGCCACCAGTTTGGACATGTAATTTGCCCGCGGGACTGTCCGTCCCTATACCAACGCTTCCGGCGCCGACCACGACCAAGTTTCCACCGTCTATAGACAGGCGCCCGTTCGCGTTGTTGATGATCCTCATGTTGAAGTCCTGGCCAGAGCCTGTACCGTAATGGAAGTCTATGTACGGAACCACACCTGCCTGTAGGCTGTCTCCCAGTTCGATTGATCCACCTTGGTTGGATCTAGCCCAACCGCCCGAGCCAAAGCAAATGTCCGAGGCCTTGATACGACCACTCACTTCCAATGACGCTGTGGGATTCGACGTCCCGATGCCAACATTCCCAGTACTCTGATCAATGAACAGCCTGCTCTTGCCGTCGGCGTCACCGATGTCCCAACCCGGCCTGGCGGTCGCTGGGTCGTTGGCATCGACGCGCGGATTCAGGCTGAGCGTCCACGCCGGCTTGGGATCAGCGAAATTGCCATAGAAATTGATCACTTTCTTCTGGCTGGTAGCGTTGCCGTCCGCCTGTAGGCTCAGTGGCTCGTCCGGCAGCTTGACGATGCCGTCGTCCTTCGCGTTGATCATCCCGTCGATCAGGTCCTTGAAGTTGCCTTCCGTGGGAATCGCGTTCTTGACAAAAAAAGACTTCAGCGCTTTGCGGTCGAGTTTCTTGATTTCCATGGCGGTCTTTCCTGTGATCTATGGTTCGTTAGTCGAATGCAGCGACGACGAAGTCGAGCTCGATCTTCATGTAGTTGATGCCGGTGAGTCGTTCGACGCGGTAGTCGGCCTGCGAAATGACGTCGAAGACGTGCTTGCGCGCCGCGACGAGAACGTCGTCCGCGCTTTGCGCACGAACGTGATAGCTATCGCCCTCGGGGACGATGTTGAAGGTCTGGCCATCGTCCGGGCTCGAGAACAGCTTGAATTCGGCGAGGTAGTCCACGTACTCGCGGCCGTCGAGGAAATCGATGATGCTGTTGGCGTAGATGCTGCCGCCGATGACGATGTCCGCGCCTTCGTCGTAGGCCCAGGGCGACAGGAAGCGGTTGAGCTCATCGTTGAGCCGGTTCCGGCAATAGCCCTCGTCGCTGCCGGAACGAAAGCGCACGCCACAACGGACCATCACCGGAACGTAGCGCGCGTTCCTGGCCCTGACGGTGGCAAATGGCGGCGTCTTGTCCTGCAGGAAGGCGTCGATGTCGCGCAGCAGGTCAACCGGGGCCTTGGGCTCGAACGGGTTGAAGGGCAGGCGGTTGCGGATGTCCGGAATGACGATCAGCTCGATTCTGCCGGGTTCGTCCCGAGGCGCGCTGGGGTCGGCGCGCAGGCACTTCACCTTGTACAGTTGCGGAAATTTCTCGAGCACCAGCCGCTCGTAGTCCCAGACCGTCAGCGCGCGCTTCTTGTGTCGCAGCCGTTCGCTGACGCGGACGTTGAAGCTCGTGTCCTGCTCGGCCATTTTTCCGCCGAACGAGGAGTACGGCTGGCGGATGTGCGCGACGCCGGGCTGTGGCGTCACCAGCCTGGCAATGCGGCCGGCGGGAAGGGCTTCACTCAGATGTTCGGGCGCGTTGTGGTCGTCGGCAAAGGCCGCGAGCACCGCATTCGGATGAATGTCTAGGAGATCGCACACGGCGTCCGACGAACGGGCGATGGCGGCGCGTAGCCAGTAGCAGCCGCCGGGCAACCGCGTGTTGGGCGCTGCCGGTTTCAGCAACAGCTCGACGATGCCGGAATTGATCAGCCCGCGCGTGCCATCGGCGAGGAGGCTACCGTCGTGCAGCGTCAGCCAGCGGTTGCCGCTCAGGTAGCTCCATTGCACCGGCTCGGGTAGCGCGTCCGGATTCGCGCTGCCTTCGGCGACCTGGAACAACAGCGACACTCTCTGCGGAGCGTAGACGTTGCGCAAGCCGATGTACAACTCGCCCTCGTTTTCGTACTGCGGCAGGAACGGACAACCCGGCGGCGCGCCTTCGGGCTTCAGCTCGGCATAGCCGAAAGGCTCGACGTGAAAAACGCGCATCGCCGCCGTGCCGCTCGCTGCCGGGTCGAGGACGAGGTCGGCGGAGGCCACATAGTCGACGGTCAGTGCCTTGATCTTCGGCGTGTACGGTGGGTTGACCTGGTAAGTGGCGGCATTCACCGTCGGCGGGTTCTTGTTGGCAATCGCCGCCGCCATCGCCAGAGATTGCTGCAGTGCGAGCGTCGGATAGACGGCGTGCTGAAAGTCCGGCTCGTTCAATTCCCACACGAAGTAGCGGTTCCATTCGGTGACATCGGATGAGTTGGCGAGCATGTGCTCCGGGTTGCCCTGATCTTCCGGGGCCTGCAGAGTTACCGCGACCGGCTTGGTGGCGTTGTCCTTTTCGAACAGCGCGAGGCCAGGAGAAAAGTCTTTCAGCACATGGCCATCGGCTAGTCTCACTTTCGCCGTGAACTTCTGGTTGTCGAGCGGAACCTCGCTAGCTGCCACGACCAGCTTCGGGTAGTTCGCATAGTGCGCGCCGAGTGTCTTCGGCACGCCCATCCAGGTGATGTTGAAGCCGAGCGAGTCGAGCTTCTTGCCAAGCACCTCGCGATGCCCGAAGTAGAAGCGCGAACCTGTCGCCGGCTGGGTGCCAAAGGGCTCGAACGGCTTCCTGGCGTCGAGGATGGTCTGGTCGTTGCGAATGCACAGACCGGCAAGCCCTTCGACCTTGACGACCAGGCGGGCGCGGATCAGCGTCAGCTTGCCTAACGGCTGGTAACTGGTGACGTAGCAGGAATCCTCGTCCTTCCAGATCGGCTTGAGCATCAGCCGCACAACCGGCACCGGCATTTCGACGCCGTGCACTGCGAGCGTTGGCGGAAGGAGCGGCGGTTGGCTCTCCGAGAGGACCAAGCGGAACATCACCGCGCGCAACTTTGTGACGCCCACGTCGCGCTGCTCGCGATAGTCCATCGCTGGATCGTTCCAGGTGATCTCCACGGACAGTGGTTCGATCCAGCCCTTGGCAGTACTCATCTGTACATGGAAGGGGTTGAAGGTCGCGACGCTCGGGGCTTTATCCGTTGGCGCGAGCAGCCCTCGGACTTTCTCGGGATCGAAGCTCTGCGGGTCGGCGGCGAAGCCGAGCGTCAAGTCTATCGTCCGCTTTCCCTCGGCAAGGGCCAGTAGCGGCGACGACATCGCCCAACCAATTAGCGGCGCCGGAACGGGCAGCTCGGCGCGGCGCTGCTCGCCGCAGCCGAAAGTTTTCCAGCGTGGCAAGGCCTCAGGCTCCGCCTGTGCTGGCTGTGCCAGGACCGCTCTGGCGTCCGCCGCGGCATAGAGATTGCGCCATTCGACTTTCTCGGCGACGGGCTCTTTGAAGTTCTCCCGGTTGCGCTGGGCGATTTCGAGCATGTGGTAGACGCGACCCCAATCGGTAGACTCGATCGTCCTGGCGATGTTGGCGAGGTATTGCTGGTCAGGTGCGCTTAGCTTGAGTGCGCCAAGCCCTGCGAGCGCCTGGTCAACATTCTCGATCCTGTCGAGACCGAGCACCTCGAGCAGTAGGTCGCGCAAAGCCCATGTGCCATCGTTTACGGCGATGCCGGGCTGCGCAAGGGTCGCGAGCGCCTTGCGCCGCCGTGCGTAGATCATTTCCCGGTGCGCCGCGTCGACGATCTCGTAGACCTTCTGCCAATTCCGATCTTCGACCGTCCCCGCAACGGACATGATGAACATGAAGTTCTCAGCCGACATGAAGAAGTAGCGCTCGATGGCGAGGAACGCCTCGAAATAGGCATCGATGCCGCCGGGGAAGTCGAAATGCGGGGCGACGGTCGCCACGGTCGCCAGCTTGCTGTCGAAATCGTGCGCTGCGCGCTCGACGGGGGGCAGCTGGAAGTTGGAATCCTTGCGCTTGCCGGCTGTTTCCAGTAGTTGATTGATCGCTTCCCATTGGTTATCCAGCTTGAGCACCTTGATGTCCATCATGGCCTTGAAATCGGCCAGCGTCAGCGGGCTCAGCGCTACCTCAAGAAATGCCTCCACGTCCTCGGGCCGCTTGCAGTACGCGGCGTAGGCCTCCTCCACACTATCGACCTCGGGCAAGCCATTGAACAGCATTGCCAGCTGCTTGTTCAGCGCGGCCTCCAGGTTGGCCGTGAAACGGCTCGAAGTGATCGGATCGATCTTGAAGGCCGGGTCGCGCCTCCTACCGGCTTCGGCGAGATAGCCGTTGATGCTCTGCCAGTCCCCCGCATCGCTCTTCGCGCGCAGCTGCTTCAAGCGCATCAGCTCGCGGAAGTCGGCGAAGATCGACATGCCCAGCCCGCTGTCGACGATAGCGATCAGATCGCGGGCCGTAACGAGGTTTTCGAAGCGCACGTCCGACTTGGCAGGCGGCACACCCGCATAGATCGGCAGCGGCAGCGGATCGCCGGGATTCGGCTGACCGAGGGCGATTCTCAACATCGCCACGAACGCTTCCTCGGGAGTGCCGCGCAGCAGATACTCGCGGCGCGCCTCGCGAATGCCGATGTGCCTGATCTCGGTATGCAGCGAGCTGACTTGCGCCACCTGCACCTGACTGGCGATCAGCTCGTTGTTGGTGCGGTAATGGAGGTCCCTGCCCAGGCGGTCCTTGCCGGCGCGCAGTGCCGTTCCCGGAGGCAGTTGCACGGCCTCCGTACGACCGTCGAGCTCGACCAGCACATGGACCTGGTCGGGAACCGCGCGCTTGCGGATCATCCTCAGGACGTCGCGGTAGAAGAATTCGAGATGCCGCCCGGTCAGGGTGTTGAGTTGCGCGCGCGTGTTCTCGAGCAGCTTGAGAAAAGTGAGCAACAGGGCAAAGTGCGGCCGCGCGTACGCGCTCGCAGCCTCCGGCGCAAATTTCTCCGGCTCGTCCGCATAGCGTGCGGCCAGGTCGAGGTCGATGGAGCCGACGAAGCCGCCCCAGTCTCCCTGTGCCTGATCGGGATCATCGATGCCGAAGTACTTCAGCTCGCGCGCGTAAGCTTGCACGAAAGCCAGCAGCTCACGCGTCGTGCGTTCGTCGACCCGGACAGAGTCCGGATCCAGCTCACGCAGAATCCGGCCCGACTGGCTGGTGCCGTCGTGCGCTTGTGGAAGCGTCGCCTGCTGGTCGTTTGCCATGCCGTTCCCCGTTTCCTAGTCGCCCATGAACTTGCTGTTGGTGGTGACGAACATGCCCTTGCCGCTGTAGTCGCTCGCCGAATCCGGTATCGGCGCTCCCGGCCCGGGAGGCGGCTGCTGTGCCGGGCTCTGGACTTCGAACCTGGCGGTGAAGTTGCCGCCCTTGAGGAGCACCGGCTTGCCACCGGTCTGCGTTTTCTTGGCCTTCTGGTCGCCGGCCAGCGCCGAGATCTTCAAAGTGCCGGTGCCGGGGATCGAATACTGCGGGGTCATGTAGGTGCACCCGGCGACGGAGACCTTCGCTTCGTCGCCGTCTACGCAGATCTTCTTGCCACCAATCGTCGCCGGACCACTGCCTTCGAGCTTGCCGGGTTGCACGACCACGATCGCCGGCGAAAAAGCCGGGAGGAAGATGACCTGATCGCCTTCGATGAGGATGGAATCGGACATGATTGCAGTCAGCCCACCGGCTCGGTCGCATCGTTCGGATAGAACGGGTAGACCAGGTTGTAACGCGAATTGGTGGCTTTTACCGTGTAGTCGATAGTGATCAAGAGCAGCCCCTCGCTGGCGCCGCTCAGCGAAACGTCGACGTCGTTCAGGTTGATCCGCGGCTCGTGATGAAGCAGGCCGTCCGCAATGAAGCTGCGTATGCGGCCGATCAGCCCCTGGCTGACTTCGGCGAACTGAAATTCGCTCAGGTCGCAACCGAAGTCGTCCTGCAGCACGCGCTCGCCGCGCCGCGTCGTGAGCAGGATCGTCAGGCTCTGTTCGATGTCTTCGGCCGCCGAGACCATGTGCACATCGCTCCCCGCCGAGGCAAAGCTCGGCGGAAAGCTCCACCCTGTGCCGAGAAAGGAGCTGTCGCTGCTCATCGCTTCATTCCAGCGTGTGGGCCATCGGTGGACCGGCGTCAGCCTTCTCGGCGCCGCTCTCCTGAAGCTGCTGCGCGGCCTGTTGCTGGATTTTTCCGATCAGCGTGTAGACCCTGGCGAAAGGAAGACTCCCCAGCGCCTCCAGGATCAGGTTGACGTCTTCGATCGCCAGCTCAAGTTTGATTTCCTGCATGGTAGTCCTTTCAACGGTTGTCGTCGGGCCGCCGTATCGGCCCGCAGTAGGTTTGCGCGGTCATTTCACGTCCACCGTCGCGCCCTGGATCTCGACTTTGCCACTCGCCTTGAGCTTGAGGTCCTTGGCGCTCTCGATGGTGATGCCATCCTTGTCGAGGGTGATCTTGTTGCCGTGCTGGTCGGAAATTTCGATCGTCTCCATGTCGTCGTCCAGACGGAGTTTGTTCTTGGCCGCGGTTTCGAGCGTTAGCGAAGCCTTCTCGTCGTCGTTAAACAGGATTTTCGTGCCGGCCCTGGTGACGAAGCCTTTCTTCAGGTTGTCCTTGGTGATTTCGGCGCAGTCCGGCGGCGCGGTATTCTTTGAGCCGTATAGCGCACCAAGGATCACCGGTTGTCGGGGATCCTGATTGAAGAAGCCGACGACGACTTCGTCGCCTTCCTCGGGACGGAAGAAGTAACCTCGATCCTTGCCGGCATCGGGCGCCGCCAGCCGCGCCCACAGCGCTTCGCTCTGGGCGCCGATGCCCGGAAGAACGACTTTGACGCGCAGCTCCTTGTCCGTGTCCTCGGCGAATTTGTCGACGATGCCAATCTGCAGGCCGCTCACGCCGGGCAGCAGCCCGGCGGCGGGAGCATCGGCGATGCCTTCCTCGCGGCAGAAAGCGCGCGGCGAAAGACCGAACTGGATATCGCTGCGCCAACCGTCACCATCGACGCGATGACAGATCCCGGTAATCAGAGTCTTGCCGTTGAAGCGCATGCCGACGCCGTCGATCTCGATGACATCCAGGAGCTTGAGCTCGGCGAGTCCGCGGGTTGCCAGGCGGCCGCGGATCATCGACATGCGGCTGCGCATCATGCGCGCATCCGCCCAGGCTTGCAGTTCCTCCTGAGCCACCGGTACCGGATGCGACAGCAGGCAGGGTTCGAAACCGACGACGTCGGCCAGCTTGCCGCCGTCGAGGTCGCCCTGCGCCAGGGAAAATGCCCTGGCGTCCGCCGGGTCGGTGGGCGCAGCCTGCTTGAGGTCCCAGCCACTACTCTTGACGCTCGGGTACTGGTTGCCGGCGTCTACCTGGAATTCGAAATCGTAGATCTCGTCGATGCCGTAATCGAAGCGGTGCTTGGGCTGCGCGCTCGCGTCCGCCTTGCGCAGCGAAATCTCCCCGTCCTCGACGACGGTGAGCAGCCCCTGGATGTCGGCACGCGAGACGAGGAAGTCCCAGTCGGAGCAGCCATACTGGACGATCTGCGGATGTTTGGGCTGGGTCACTTCCACCGTCCCGCCTTTGAGTTTGCCGTCCGCGATGATCTTCTTGATTACTTCATCGTCGGACTGGTCGATGAAAACGGCGCTCTTTCGCGTCTGTGCCAACTTGACGGCGGCATCCTTGATCTCGACCCTGAGCAGCGAGCCGCGGGCGCTCGCCTCAACCCCGTGCGTGATCACCCGACCTTTGAACAGCGTTGCGTCGTCGGTCTCCCCCTCATGGCGCAAGACGATCTCGATTTCCTTTCCCGGCTCGAAAACCTGGTCATTGCTGAGAGAAAATTCGCGCTTCGCGACGTCGCCGTCGAGCAGCACCAGGATGGCGTAGGGGATGCGGTTGACCTCCCGGCGAATGTCGATCGAGAGCAACTGATAGATCTCATCGATCTGCTTCTGCTCGCTCAGGATGGTGGCAGTGACGACGCTCATGATTGCTTGGCCGATGAACGATCAGTTCTTTGGCGCGCGCTCGCCGCGCTTCAACGGCGCGAAGCAGAGCGTCTTCCCGGGGACGAGGCGACGAAAATCGTCGAGGCCGTTATCGGCCGCCACACGCAGGTAATGAGCGGACGACCCGTAGATCTCCTTGCACAGCAAGGGCAAGGTGTCCCCGCTCTTGACCATTCGGAGATGCGTGAGGTCGGGAGACTTCTTGTCGGTGCCCAGAGCAATCGTTTCGGCCGTCCGGTCGTCAATGAAGCGGGCGTCGATTTCCGCACGCAGCGGATCTCCGCCCTCGTCGAACAGTTTGTAGGTGATGTCGAGCGAGCGCAGCCGCGCGTCAAACTTCAGGTGATCCCCCCAGGAGATGCGGAGAAAGTTGGGCTGATGGCTGTCACCGTTCACTGTCAGGCAGAGTTTTTCGAACCTCTCGATCCGCTTCTTTACGCTCTCGCCGCTGAAAGCGCGCGCCGCCTGCTCGACTCCGGAATAGGCCACGCCGGTTCCGTCAAAAACGAACTGGAAAGCCAGCTCGCCCGGAGGAGTGAAGCTGTAGCCTGCAGGCTTGCTGGCCGAACCCATGGGCTGCGGAGAAGAGAATGCGATCTCGTACTTTCGCTTGTAGCTGGCGGGATTGAACATGACTTCCATGGCCGACGGATCGGCCGGGGATTTCCGGTCGGCGTCCTTGAAAGCTTCTATCCGCAGCTTCTCCAGCTTGAATAGATTCCCCAACCCCATTTCATCTCTCCTTTTCTTTGGCCAGGATGCGCAGGACCTGGCGCACGCACTCCTGCACGATTTCTTCGCTGTTGGCGGCACCCAATCTGCCCTTCGACACGGCAGAGAGGGCCTCCACCCCTTCTCTGCCTGCGCCGTCGCGGTCGTCACCAAGCACGACGCGTATTACCAGTTCCTTGATCTCGACCGGCATGATCAGACTCGCAAGGCCTGCATGCGGGTATAAGCGAGCTCGAGGGTGTCGATCACCAGCGCGGGCTCGGCGTTCAGATCCGACGTCGACCACTTGACGGGGTAGGCCTTGAGAAACAGCCATGCGGCAAGCGGCTGCCTGTCCTCGCCGAGCAGCGTGACCAGGACATTTGAGGTGGCGAACTTGAACAAGGACATGGCGGCGTTGAACTCCAGATTGAGCGGCGAACCGACCACCATGCCGCGTTCGAGAACCAGGTTGTTGTACTTGATGCCTCTCGGCACGCGCTGGGTGTAGAGGTTCTGCCCACCTTCGCTCACCGCTTCGGTCTCGACCTCGGCCGACAGCCCCGAGACCCTCTGGAAGCGGATGTCGAGTGGATTGGGCACAATTCCCCCGGCGAGAAACAGTACGCTGAAGCGCATACCGAGGATCGGATCGCTCATTGTCGGGCTCCTTGTCTGTGGTGGTGTCAGTGGTGCTCGACCGAGATCCCGGACGCCATCAGCGTCAGCGTCTCGATCGCCGCCTCGTTGCCGCTGGCCTGCAGCAGCGGGGCTTCGAGCTTTACGATCAGCGCCTTCTTGATCTGCCAGGTCACCACGGCATCGCCCTTTTCGTCGCACAGGCTGATACTCAAGCTTAGCCTGTCCGCGCTGTCCAGCCACTCGTAGATCTCGGTGAGGCCGGCGATCACGCCTTTCTTCAGCGTCAGCTGCACGTATTTGTCGTAGCGGAACCTGCTAATCGACTCGCCCTCCCAGAAACTCAACCCATGCTTGTAGGTGAGCGTCTGGTACTCCCGAGCCAGTCCCGACACTTCGGTGAAGCTCATCACCGCCTCGCCGACGGTGACGCGAAAGTTGTAGGCCGCCAGTGGATACTGCGCCCGCTGGCTCGCCGCGGTTTCCGACATTGAGGGACCGTCCGGTTTCAGGCCGGCTCGACGACGACGCCGTCGGCCATCAGTTCCATGCTTTCGATCGCGACGTCGTTCGAGTTCGCGGTGAAGGTGGGCGCGTCGAGCTTGGTCGGGAAGGCGTTGATCACTTTCCAACTGACCACCGTGGCACCACTCTCGTCGCAAAGGCGGACATAAATGTCCTTCTTGTCAACGCGATTGAGTTGAATCGAACTGATCCAGCCGAAGAGCGCCGGTACGCTGACGCCGGCGACCATCCCTTTCTTCATGGTGATGGTCGCCGATTTTCGCTGGCTGGGCATGTACATCCGGCGTGGGCCGACGCCGCTGGTCGGGCTCTCGACATAGGTGCTGGTTTCGTAGGCCATGCTCAAGCCCGATACTTCGGAGAAAGCGACGGCCTTGCCGTCGATTTCGACCTTGTAGTTGTACACGGGCAGCGGGTAGGTAGTCCTGATTTCGTCTTTGGTCAGTGCCATGGTGGTCGAGGCCTCGTAGTGTCTGGGTTGGCGGCAAAGGCGTGGCGGGTGGGTGGCGGCTGCGCTCAGGCGGTCTGCATCATGTGGGAGAAGCGGAGAATGATGAATTCGGCTGGCCGAACGGCAGCGATACCCGTCTCGACAATCATCCGCCCTTCGAGCACGTCTTGCGGGGTCATCGTCGTGCCCAGGCCGACGCGTACGTAGTACGCGGCTTCCGGCTTCGACCCGGCGAGTGCCCCCTGTTGCCAGAGGCCGTAGAGATAGCTCTCGATCATCGCTCGCACCTTGAGCCAGGTGGTTTGATCGTTCGGCTCGAAGACGGCAAACGCGCTTGCCTTCTTGACCGATTCCTCGATGACGATAAACAAGCGGCGGACGGGGACGTAACGCCATTCGTTGTCGTTTCCGGCGAGAGTGCGGGCGCCCCACACCAGCGTACCTTTGCCGGTGAAGCTGCGGATCGCGTTGATCGACTTGCCGGCAGTCGCATCGACGTTGAGATCCTCCTGTTGTGCATCCGTAATCCTGACGTCGGGCCCGAGAACGGAGAGCACGCCGACGTTGGCAGGCGCCTTCCAGACGCCCTGCTCGCGGTCCACTCGGGCGTAAATGCCGGCGATCGCCGAACTGGGCGGCAGAACGACACGTTGCTCGGCGAGCGCCGCCTTGGTCTTGTTGTAGAGCGCGGTCTTGCTGCTCATGATGCTCGCCAGGGTCACGCCTGTGCTCTTTCCGACGACAACGATGGCGGTAATCGGCACATCGGCACTCGCGACCACCCCCGATCCGTCGCCACTGCTGACGACATCGAAGCCCAAAGCCTGGTTGGACTCCTTCCAGGTGCTCCACGCCGCGGCGATATCCGTCCCGGTCTTGTCCTTTGCGCCCTTGATGGTCAGCGTGCCATCGGTGATCGAGAAGCTCAGAGGGTCCCCTGCCGTGCTTACCCCTACCTTGGGCGTACTGCCGGGAGGACCGGTGAAGCTGACGGCTATTCCCTTGGCACCGCCCAGCTTGTGCGTTCCCTCAACCGCAACCTCGGCACGCGTGACGGAAACCCCGGTGTCGTCGTAATCGTAGTTGATCGATGTTTTCAGGTAGGGATGATAGGCGGCGCCGTACTTGAGATTGGCCGACAGCTTGCTGTCGTTTCTGAAGTCTTCCACCTGGCCGCCAATCACATCGAGGATGGTGAAGCGGTCACCCAGTTTGGCACACTGCTTCAAGGCCTGTCCGCACACGTCGTAGTAGTCGCTGGCCTTCAAGACGCACGCGGCATCGGTGAGCACGATCAGCGTCGGTTCGTCCTCTTTTTCCAGGGCATCAAGGCCCTTCGTGAAATGCGCAGAGCTTGGCGTCAAAGCGTAGTTGCCGACCGAAACGACATAGCACGGTCCACCCCCGTTACGAAAATAGAGGCTCAGCGCGTAATACAGCGAGAACGGATGGGTGGGAGGCGTCAGCTCGACCGCCACAGCGCTGGCAGGATCGGCCAGCTCGGTTACCTTAAACGTGGCCGGCTGCGCGCCGCCGAAAGCGGTGACGAATTCGAGCAGCGTCGCGATGCGCGCGACGCTCGGCGCGGCCGTGTCCGCCGGTCCGACACTCGTGTAGCCGATGAATGCCGGCACTGCGGTCGCCACCTCGGCGACCGACGGCGGCAATGTTGATTTCTCTTCGACATATACGCCGGGTGTTCTGTAAGTGGCCATGTGATGAGTCCCCTGGTTGAGTTCCTAGTGGGTTGGAAGGTACTTGACGACCTGGTGAAAGATGTCCTGCTCCTTAAATCCCGCTCCCGCCTTTTGTCTGATCCTCGACAGGTGTCGGAGCGGTGGATTGGGCAGCGGGCGGAGAAGCTTCTGGTTGCCGAGCCGCAGCTCGATTCCGTTGCGCGTCGCGAGCGAACACGGTACAGCCTCGTCGGACAGGAACCGGACGCGCTGCAAATCGGGGTACTGTCGCGACAGCTCGCTCGCCAGGGGATCGGGATCGGGATCGTCGGGCAAATCATTCAGCGTCGTCCGGTTGGCGGCGCTGAAGCTGATCGACGGGCTTGCCGCACTCGTGTCGACGATCGAAAAATCCCCTTTCTGGTTGGTGATCAGGTAGTAGGCCCAGCGCCCGGTTCGGACCTTGAAGGGAATCTCGAACGACGCGTCGCCTGCTCCCGGAGCAGGCATCGACTGGTCATAACGCAACTCGACGTCGGCGAGGAAGCGCCTGTCCCGATTCGGCCGCACGCGATAGCGGACCGTCAGATCGGGCTGCGCTGCGCCCAACTGCAGCGTGAGTATCTTGGTGGCGGCATCGTAGGCGGTGATTTGCGCCGCTCCAGCGGGCGGCTCGAGGCTGAAGTCAGCAGCCTGTGCTGTCTTGAGCGGATCGCCGTCCAGGGACAGCGGATTTCCGGCGAGGGAGAACTGTCGCTTGGTGTCTCCCTGTGTGGCGACGAAGCTTTCCATGTTCCACGACTGGCGCTCGGTCAGATCGAGCGTCCGACGATCGGATCCGGAGAGAGCTTCGTTCGAAAAGACCGGATCGGTCTTGCCGCTCAGTTCCTGAAGATCAGTGAACAGCGCGAAATCGGTGTTGCACACCCGGAGGTGGAAGGCGAAGATTTCGTCGCGGGGCAACCCGAGCAGCGGCGTCTGGCCGTCGACAGCGAGCGCCGCGAGCACCGTCAGCCCGCCGGGAATTTCCCTGATCCGCAGGCGATAACGCTCGATAAGACGCAGTGTCTCTGGTGTCGGCTCGCAAGCGAGGTCGCGACACGTGGCGGCGCCATGGTAATCGTGTCTGACGCGAAGACCGAACAAGGGGACAAATTTCATGGGGAGGGCACCTTCCCAACTGTCGTCGGCAGCACTTCCTGGATCGTCGCCAGGGGCTGGGCATCTTCGTCCCGGAAGACGACCAGCCTGACCTTGTACAGGGCGCTGGGCTGATAAGCCGTGCGCAAAGCGCCCCAAATCTCGTTCTGCTCGGAGAATGACGGCGCCACGAGTTCCAGGACAAGCTGCGGGATATCTGGATGAAGATCCGGCGAGTTCTGATGATTGAAGACGCGGTGATTCTGGAAGTAGCGAATCACCCGCGACAGATGGTGCAAAGACAGGCTGTAGTCGTCGGGAAAGCGAGCGACGAACAATACGAACAAATTCAACCTGATTTCGGGTTCGACTCTTTGGCGTACGCCGTCGGCGGACACAGTGGCATAGTGGTCGGGCTGACGAAGCGCCGTCTCCTCACCGATTCTGACCAACGCGAGGGACACTGCGTCTGCCTTGAAAACCACCCTCTCGTCGTTGCCGGTACCGGCATAGACGAAGAGGTCTTCGACCGGTACGCCGGAGGATTCTCGAGGCAGGGTGGCGTTCAGGCGACCCCGCAGAAATTTGATGGCCTCGGCAATCATGATGGCAAGCAGGCTGATCAAAAGTCCTTCTGTTATGGCTCGTTTCGGCGCCATGTTCGCATGGCCCCGGCCGGTCTTCAGTGGCTCTTGGCGTGGGTTGTAACGTAGGCGACCGTTGGTGTACTCAGCACAGGGTTTCCACTACGACAACATGGAAAACTATAGCAGGCGCATTGAATTAATGCCCAACTAATTCTTGTGCAGGGAGTTCTCGCCCCAATCAGGCGCTAGGCGGCCGGCCGCGATTCATCCGCTCGCATTGTCCGACAGGCTCAGTGCTCTTGGCCGTCCTCAGTGTCGCCGTGCAGCATTGTTTCGTAGTCCCTTGGCCACCGTAGAACATTTTCGTACGGAGTCGGCAGGCGGTGCATAATGATCTCAGCCCTTACACCTGCCCCTTTAAGGGAGCCACGCATGGCCGATGGCCTTGGCAGCAAAGCAATCGCCAGACTCCCCATCCTCGACTACGATCAGGTTCGCGATCAGCTGCGTACCGGCGACATCGTCTTTTGCTCTGGCACCTACTTCTTCTCGCAGGCCATCCGGTGGTTCACGCGATCCGTCTGGAGCCATGTCGGCATCATCTATCGCGACGACAATCTGCAGCGCATCTTCGTGCTCGAGAGCGAAACCGCCATCGGGGTCCGCCTCGCTCCCTTGTCCAAGTATCTGCGCGATTACCACGGCCGCAACAAGCCCTACAAAGGACGCATGGTGATCGCCCGCATCACCCCCGGGCCGGACGACGAGAAACTCAAGTCGGTGATCAGCTTCGGCATGGACGAACTCACCAGGCCTTACGACAACTGGGAGATCTGCCGTATCGCGATGCGGATTCTCTTCAGGCGCGGCCGCAAGAACCGAGACCGCAAGTACATCTGCTCGGAACTGGTCTACGAGGCTTTTCGCAAGGCGGAGGTCGCGTTCAGGTTCCACCGCAAGTCGATCAGCCCGGACGACATCTGGAACGATGAGCGCGTGATGATGCAGTTCCGTATCATGTGACGGTACTCGTTCCGCCGCCCTCTCCCCATTCCATTGAAATCCTTCCGCGAAAGAAAGCCATGATCGACCAAACCGTCGCCGACTTCAGCCTGCCGGCTACCGGCGGCCAGACCTTCACGCTGTCGGCCTGCCAGGGCAGCACTGTCGTACTCTACTTCTACCCCAAGGACAGCACGCCGGGGTGCACCACCGAAGCCCAGGAATTCCGCGATCTCCACCCGCGGTTCGTCGAGGCCGGCGCCATCGTCGTCGGCGTATCACGCGACAGCATCCGCTCGCACGAGAACTTCAAGGCCAAGCAGGACTTGCCCTTCGCCCTGCTCTCCGATGCCGACGAATTGCTGTGCACTCGCTTCTCGGTGATCAAAATGAAATCGATGTACGGAAAGCAGGTCCGCGGTATCGAGCGCAGTACTTTTGTCATCGATGGCAAGGGCGCATTGCGGCGCGAATGGCGCGCTCTGAAAGTAGCCGGCCATGCGCAGCAAGTGCTGGATTTCGTCGTTCAGCTCTGATCACCAAGCCTGACCGACAAACCCTCATCCGGAAGACCTGCGCATGATCCACCCACCTGCCGCCACCGTCGCCCGCGACGCTGCTGCCAAGCCGAGCAAACTGTTCGTCCTCGACACCAATGTCCTGATGCACGACCCGAGCAGTGTTTACCGTTTCCAGGAGCACGACGTCTTCCTGCCGATCATGACCCTGGAAGAACTGGACAATCACAAGAAGGGGATGTCGGAGATCGCTCGCAATGCTCGCCAGGTGACACGAACGCTCGATGAAATCGTCAGCAGTATGGACGACGCCATCGACCAGGGCATCGAACTCGACGAAGCTTCGCGCGGACTGGCCAGCGGTCGCCTCTTTCTGCAGACCGAGGCGATCGCCAGCGAGCTCCCGGCAGGACTACCGACGGCCAAGGCCGACAACCAGATTCTGGCAGTTGTCATCCACCTGCAACGCCAGCATCCGGAGCGTTCGGTGATCCTCGTCTCCAAAGACATCAACATGCGCATCAAGGCCCGCACGCTCGGCTTGCAAGCGCAGGATTACTTCAACGACAAGGTTCTCGAAGACACCGACCTCCTGTACACCGGCATCCGCGAACTGGGCTCGGATTTCTGGGACCAGCATGCGCAGGGGATGGAGTCCTGGCAGCAGGACGGGCACACGCTGTACCGCCTCAAGGGCCCGCTGTGCGCGCAATTTCTAGCCAACCAGTTCCTCATCCAGGACGGAGAGAGCCCGCTGCATGCGATCGTCCGCGACGCCTCTGCAATGAGCGCCGAGATTGCCACCCTGACCGACTATACGCACAGCAGGAACAGCGTCTGGGGAATCACCGCGCGCAACCGCGAGCAGAACTTTGCGTTCAATCTGCTAATGAATCCGGAAATCGATTTTGTCACCCTGCTCGGCCAGGCGGGTACCGGCAAGACGCTGCTCACGCTCGCCGCTGGACTCACCCAGGTGCTCGAAAGCAGGCGCTACAGCGAAATCATCATCACCCGGGTCACCGTGCCGGTCGGTGAGGACATCGGTTTTTTGCCAGGCACCGAAGAAGAGAAGATGGGTCCGTGGATGGGCGCCCTTGAAGACAACCTCGAAGTTCTCAACCAGAGCGATGAAGACGCTGGCGACTGGGGGCGTGCAGCCACCCACGACCTGATTCGCAACCGCATCAAGATCAAGTCACTCAATTTCATGCGCGGTCGAACTTTCCTCAACAAATTCCTGATTATCGACGAAGCGCAGAATCTGACTCCGAAGCAGATGAAGACGCTGATTACCCGTGCCGGGCCAGCGACGAAAGTGATCTGCCTCGGCAACATCGCCCAGATCGATACGCCCTATCTCACCGAAGGCAGTTCCGGCCTCGCCTACGTCGTCGATCGCTTCAAGGGATGGGCACACGCCGGGCATATCACCTTGCAACGCGGCGAACGCTCCCGCCTCGCCGACTACGCGGCCGAGGTGCTATAATTTTCTGCTATTGGCGGGCCGTGTCTAGGACACGGCCCGGTCGTTTGTAGCCACCGATCCGCGCTACCTGCTCCGTGCGACCAGGATCCTGCGCTTACCGGAGAGTCGATTGAAACGACGCAATTTCCTTGCTGCTTCGGCACTTCTTTCGCTACTGGCGCCGACGTCGGTGTTGGCCGCAAAAAAGAGCAAGACAAGCGCCAAAGCAACGCGTAGAGGCAGCGCAAAGAAAAGCAGCCGGCAAAGCGCGCCAGCCGCCGCCGCAAAGCCGGAAGCGCCTGCCGCGGCCAGCTCGCCGCAGCCAGGAGCCGAGCAGCCCGAGGCCACCGGTCTGCCCGATGAACCAGCGACACCCTGGCGAATCTACGACATCACTTCGACCATCGCCCTCAAGGAGGTCAAGGGCAAGCTTCGGCTGTGGTTGCCGCTGGCGCTGCACCAGGACACGCCCTGGCAGCGTTCGCTGGGCCAGAGCTGGCAAGGTAATTTCACGAATGCCGGCATCTACCGCGACCCGGCCGAGACCATAGTGGTGTTCTACGCCGATTGGAACGAGGGGGTCGATGCTCCGCAGTTGCAAATCAGCAGCCAGGTCGCCAAACGAGACCGTCATTTCGACATTACCCGACGCGGCAACGCCGCTGAGCGCAGCGAAGTGCTGCGCCAGAACCTGCACGCCAGCCATTTGGTCCCCACCGATGGACTCGTACGGCGCACCGCCGAACGCGCCGTCGGTCGCATCCAGGACCCGCTGGCACGCGGCAAGGCGATTTACGACTGGGTGCTGGAAAACACCACCTACGATCCGTCGCTGCCCGGTAGCGGCCGAGGTGATATCGAAGCCATGCTCGATAGCGGCCAGTTGAGCGGAAAAAGTGCCGATATCACGCTGCTCTTCGTCGGCCTGTGTCGAGCCATTGGCATTCCTGCGCGTCCGTTTTTCGGGCAGCGCATCGACAGCTCACGATTGTTCTCTGGCCTCGGCGCGACAGGCAACCTCAGCACGGAACAGCAGTGCCGCGCCGAATTCTATACGCCGGGCTACGGCTGGATTCCGGTCAATCCGGCCGATGTGCGCAAGGCAATCCACGACGAGCGCCTGAGTAGTAACGACCCGAAACTGGTCGTCCTGAGCAAGCTGCTGTTTGGGTTCTGGGAAATGAACTGGGTCGCTTTCAACAGCGCCCTGGATGTCAGGCTGCGCGGCGGCGACGGCAAGGTGCTACCGTTTCTGCTCTTGCCGCAGGCAGAAGTGGCTGCCAACCGCTTCGACAGCCTGGATACCAAGCGCTTCAGCTACACGGTGCACGCCAGAAGCGTCGAAGGCTAAGGCCATCGCCTGAAAAGGCTGCTCCTTGCGCGGCAATCAGTACGAACCTGCGGTGGCGAAATTCTCGAAACGCGTGTATTCACCCAGGAAGGTGAGGCGAACGGTACCGATCGGACCGTTCCGCTGTTTGCCGATGATGATCTCGGCAACCCCCTTCTCGGCGGTATCCTGGTTATAGACCTCGTCGCGATAGATGAACATGATCACATCAGCATCCTGTTCGATGGCGCCCGATTCGCGCAGGTCGGACATCACCGGGCGCTTGTTCGGACGTTGTTCGAGCGAGCGGTTGAGCTGCGAGAGGGCCATCAGGGGAACATTCAGTTCCTTTGCCAGGCTCTTCAGCGAGCGCGAAATCTCCGAGATCTCGGTCGCCCGGTTCTCGCCATGGCCGGTCGCGGACATCAGCTGCAGATAGTCGATGACGATCAAGCCGAGCGGACCGCACTGGCGGCGCAGGCGACGCGCGCGGGCGCGCAGGTCGATCGGGTTGAGCGCCGGCGTCTCGTCGATATAGATCGGCGCTTCGTGCATCTTGCCCAGAGCAAACGACAGGCGTGACCACTCGTCGTCGTTGAGCCGACCGGTACGTACGCGATGCGCGTCGAGCCGGCCCACTGAAGAAAGCATGCGCATGGCGAGTTGCGTGCCGCCCATCTCCATCGAAAAAACCGCCACCGGCAGGCCGACCTCGATGGCGACATGCTCGGCGATGTTGAGCGCAAACGAAGTCTTGCCCATCGACGGACGCCCGGCGACGATCAGCAGATCACCGCCTTGTAGTCCCGAAGTCTTGCTGTCGAGATCATGATAGCCGGTGGGAACGCCAGTGATGTCCGATGGATTGTCGCGGTCATGCAGTTCCTGAATGCGCTCGACGACCTGTGTCAGCAGCGGGTTGATGTGCTGGAAGCCGGTCTGGTGGCGCAAGCCGCCTTCGGCGATGGCGAAGACTTTCCTCTCGGCCTCATCGAGCAAGGTCTTGGGATCACGACCGAGCGGATTGAGCGCGCTCCCGGCGATCTCGTCACCGGCAGTCACCAGTTGCCGCAGAATCGCTCGCTCACGAACAATTTCCGCGTAACGGCGGATATTGGCCGCCGACGGCGTGTTGGCGGCAAGCTCACCAAGGTAAGCCAGGCCGCCGGTGTCCTTGCCCTCGCCTGCCAGGTCCAGGCTCTCGGCCACGGTGACCGCGTCGGCCGGCTTGCCACGCTCCAACAGTTTGCAAATCTGCCGGTAGATGCGCTTGTGCTCGTCGCGATAGAAGTCGCCTTCGGCCATCAGGTCGGCGATCTTGTCGAAAGCGGCATTGTCGAGCAACAGGCCACCAAGAACCGATTGCTCGGCCTCTATCGAGTGCGGTGGCACGCGCAGCGCAGCCAAGGCCGGGTCAATCTGCGGGCTACGGCCGCCGTCTCGCCGCACACCGCGACCGCTCGCGCGTGGCGCACGTTCAGAGTTTTCCGAGGGCGATGAATCTGAATCGAAGGACTTGGCCATGACTGATCAGTGAGAAACACGGGGCGAACGAGGCAGCGAGTTTACCCCGCTGATGAAATTTTCCCGTTGCCCGCACGAAAAAAAAGCCTTACCCCGGGGCAAGGCTTTTTCCGTGGCGCCAGCCAACGGCGCCGGATCAGGCTTAGATTTTGAACTGTTCGGCAACGACTGAAACCGTGATCGTCGCCAGGACATCGCTATGCAGCGCGACCTGCAACTCGGTTTCGCCAATCATCTTCAGCGGACCCGCAGCCATGCGCACGTCGGACTTGTCGACTGCGAAGCCGAGAATACGCAAGCCATCAGCGATATCGAAGTTGCTCACCGAGCCGAAGAGGCGGCCATCGACGCCAGCCTTACGTTCGATGCGCACGACGACGCCCTCGAACTTCTCGGCATAGGCCTGCGCAACCGCCAGTTTCTCGGCTGCCGCGCTCTCGAGTTCGGCGCGCTTGGCTTCGAATTCCTTCAGCGCCATCGGCGTTGCACGCTTGGCTTTACCCGTTGGAATCAGGAAATTACGGGCATAACCCGCCTTGACGTTGACGAGATCACCAAGGCTGCCGAGGTTGCCAACCTTTTCCATCAGAATTACTTGCATTTCCTTGTCCTCGCTTACTGGTGATTGTCGGTGTACGGCAGCAAGGCCAGGAAGCGGGCACGCTTGATGGCCACCGACAGCATGCGCTGATAACCAGCCTTGGTACCGGTCAGGCGAGCCGGCATGATCTTGCCGTTCTCGGCGACATACTCCTTGAACAGGTCGACGTCCTTGTAGTCGATCTCTTCCATCTTCTCGGCGGTGAAGCGGCAGAACTTGCGCCGCTTGAATAGGCCACCACCACGCTTCTTGACGTTCTTGTCATCCTTCTTCTTGAAGAATCTTCCCATTTTGCTTTCCTTCGACAAATTCGATCGTAGTTACATGCAGTCTCGGCTGCTTGCTGTTGCGACTCCTGGCGGCAAGAAAGCCCGTCAGATGGAGGGCAGCGCCAGGAGTTGCCGCTTGCAGCCACTGTGCCGTTGCACCCAGGGCGATGGCCTGGATTTCGCATTCGACACGCCGTGGGCTGCCCGCTTCAAGTTGCTCTGATTGATGCCCGATCAGGCATTCCACTACCGGCACACCGGCCGGTGTAAAACGTTGCGCCTTGCGCTCGATCAGGACACCAACAAGCTCGACGCGGTTCAGCAGAGCCTCGACAATCAGGCGGCCGGTTCTGCAGCCGCTTGCTCAGCGGCCGCTTCAGCCGGTGCAGGCGCGCGTGCTTCCAGCAGCGACTTGGACTTCTCGTCCTTCATCATTGGCGACGGCCCACTGACCGCACGCTTGGTCTTGATCGTCAGATGACGAAGAACCGCGTCGGTGAATTTGAAACCGTGCTCGAGCTCGGTTAACGTAGCGTCATCGCACTCGATGTTCAACAGCAGGTAATGTGCCTTGTGCAGCTTCTGGATCGGGTAAGCGAGCTGGCGGCGTCCCCAGTCTTCGAGACGGTGGATCTGCCCGGCACGCGCGGTGATCACAGCCTTGTACCGCTCGACCATCGCCGGCACCTGTTCACTCTGATCCGGATGGATGATCAGGACGATTTCGTAATGACGCATGAACACTCCTTGTGGTTGAAGCCCCCCGCCATGCAAACGGTGGAGCAAGGTGGAAAACCGAGCATTATAACGGTCTGGCGGCGTTCTCGGCAAACTGCTTTCGCCTTTCCCTCGCAACGAGCGAGCAATCGTTCGCACTACGGCGCATTGCGCGAGCGGGCAAGCGCCGCACAGACCACGAGCCCAGGATCGCCGCTCACGCCGGCCGGCAGCCGAGCGCCCCAGAGCAGGGTCGAGAGCATATTTACCTGAGTTAATGAAAATTTCCTTGGCATTCTGCCCAAAGTCCTCCTATACTTCCCTGATAACTAGAAACCTTTGAACCTTGCCAGAGGAGACATGTAATGGAGATAGATCTTTCCCCGTTTCTGCCAGAGGCTCTGTTGGTCGATTTGCCAGAAATTGACGCCCAGCACGAGGAGGTATTTACCCGCATCGAGTCGCTCAAGGCGGGCTGTTTTGAAAACACCTACGTAGATATCGCCGAGTTCCAAGGCTTGATCGACTACTTCGCGCTGCATTTCGCCACCGAAGAGCGGCTGGCCGATGAAGCCGGAGTGGATTTCACTGCCCATGCCAAGATCCACCGCGACACTCTTGGCCTGCTACGCAAGGCGCTGGATGATGTCCGTAACGGCGGACACGACGCGCATTCCTTCCTGCGTTATGCCGAGTTCTGGTTTGAACGTCATATCAGGGAAGACGACAAGCGGTTCGTCGCCACCCTGCAGCAACGCCGACACTTCACGCTTCCGAGTAGCCACTGGCCTGCCCTCGAACACTATTTTTCCGCCCGGGTCTGAGTTCATGGCTCGCCTGGCGCGTAGGTGACTAGCGCCCGAGAATAATCAGGCGCGGTCCTTGCCGTCCGCCCCAGGCCCACAGTAAGCCATCCTTGCCTATACGCTTGCGCACCAGTGGCGAGCAGCAGTTGCCGAGTGTGGAAAAGGAATTCGCTCCATCAGATAACAAAGGCAGTCCTGCCGCACCACACGCGCATCGAGCGTCAGCATGGCCGGTGTCGAGGTTCGCCGCAGAGTGATCGTGCCGTCGCTGCAGGCGAAATAGTCTTCGCTCACGTCACGCCGTCTCTCGTCGCGGACGTCGAGCGGAAAGGCCAGGCGTGTGCGCCCAAACGCCGTGCCGGGCTCGAGTTGCCGAAAGTTCATGTGATCGAGCCGCGGATCAAAATCGACATCGGCCAGCGCATCGCCGAAACCGAAGGAAACCGCGCCAGGCACCCGCACCGTCGCTACCGTGTGATAAAGATCGATGTCATGCTCGTGGACGTCATGCGACGGGAACTGCGCCAGATGCAGGCAAGCGTCGATAAAGCTCGCGGCGTGCGCTTCGTTGGCCGCTTTGCCGGGCTTGCCACATTCCAGGGTTAATGACGGACACAACGGAGAAAAAGCCGTGGTCTGCGAGCCGGCCAGGCCACGGAACCAGACCACCGTGCGCGAAAATAGCAAGGCCAGATGGAGAACCGCCTGATCGAGGCTATTCACCACGCAGTAGAGCGGATTGAGGCCCGTGTTGTTGTGGACATCGACACTGGCGAAGACGCCGCGCTCGCGCATGATGTGATGGACCTCGCTCATCGCTGCGTGCTCCGGAGCGCCGGCATGCAGCTCGGTACCCGGCCAGACGCGGTTGTAATCAGGTTGATGATCGAGTCGACGCAGGCCTTCTCGTGCCGCCGCGACATTGCCAACCAGGATCGACAGCGCCCGCGGCAGTGGTCGACCGGCGTGAGCACGCAAAACGCTTTGCAGCGCGACGACGCCGCTGTCTTCGTTGCCGTGCAGCAAAACGGAAACCAGGAGCGGAGCCTCGCGTCGTCCGGGCAGATGGATCAAGGTCGGACCGCGTAACAGGCGATGCAGTTCACGGGCAGGGGTTTCGAGAAAGCCCGTAGGCAGGGATTCAAGTACGGTCAGCATGAAGTGGGACTCATATCGGCCACTCGTGCACCGGCACGAGACGGCGTTGATGCTCAAGATAATCGGCGGTAAGCCGGAAGAAATCCTGGTACTTCGCATAATGGGCAAGTTGCCAGGCGGCACCGTTCTGGCGGTTGCGCAGGCGCGCGCTAATCACGTCGAGGTAGCGAGTGATGTCGGCTGCGGCAAGATCGAGCTCGGCCAGTCCTTCGCGAGCCAGCGGCAGCAGTTCGCGCAAGAGAAGTTCGGCCACATTTTGACAGCGCCCATCGAGCCACACCACCTGCGCCTCAAGACCGTAACGTGCGGCACGGTAGAAATTTTCGCGCGCAACGGCAAACGGCAGCCGGGTTTCAGGAGCTTCCGCCTGCCTGGCCAGACAGCGTACCGCGCCATAGTACAAGGCAGCATTGGCAATCATGTCGATCAGGCTCGGACCAGCAGGCATGACGCGCTGCTCGACCCGCAAATGCGGCACTTGCTCTTTCTCGAGGCCGATCAGCAGCCGATTCCAACGCCAGATGGTTCCGTTGTGCAGGCGCAGATGCGCATACGAAGTCACCGGTCCCTCCTCTACATACGGCAAGAGCACCGGATACGATGACAGGTTCTCGGCAAAACACGCCGTCGGGTCCTTGCCGAGATAAGCTGAACCGAAGGTTACCCGCATATGCTCGAGATGGCCCGCTTGGCGGCAATCGACCGCCTGCTCGAACAAGGGTATCCGCGTTTCGTGCCAGAGCGCTCGCCCGAACAAGAATGGCGAATTGGCGGCCAGCGCAACCAAGGGTGCAGCGAGAAGCTGCGACGCATTGTACGTGCGCGCGACCTCGCTGACCGGTGTCTGCAGATGTACCTGAAAGGAGGTGGTCGCCGCCTCAAGCATCACATCGGAGTGGGTCGCAGTGAGCGTTTCGATGCCGGCGATATCCAGCGTCAAGGGCCGCCCACCGCGTCGCCGCAAAACCTGCTCGTTGAGAGCCGCGTAGCGCTTGAAAGGCGACATGCTGCTCAGCGACAGATCACGCTCGCGCAATGTCGGCAAGGTCCCGATGGCGATCAGTGCCACCCCCTCGTCTGCAGCCACCTGCTGGCATCGCTGCCAGGTCGCGATCAGCTCACCTTCAAGCTGTGACAGCGCGGTAGCCCTCAAGGCCTGCGGCGTGCCGTTGATCTCGACGTTGAACAGAGAAAGCTCGGGCACCACCAGCGGGCTGGCCATGCGCTGCAGAAAAGAGACGTTGCGCGGCGCCGGAAAAAAATGCTCGTCAATCAGCCAGGCCTCAAGTTCGAAACCCGCGACCAGGCCGGCATTGGCGAAACCTCCCGCCCTGTACGTCTTGTGGGCATGCGCGGTCTCTTGCTCGAGGCGCTGGCCGAAGCGCGCGAAGTCATCCTCCGTAAAGCCGTCGCTGCCAATCTCCTTGCCCATCGCCCCCCCTTCGAAGTGTGCGACACCAGCCTCCATTTGACAGCCGAGTCTATTCGCCAGCCCTTATGATCGCTTGCTGTAGATCAAGTTCTTGTCACCCCAACACCGTGACGCCGCACCCTCTTGATGCTATCGCCACGCCTATGCTGCGACCGACGACGGCCACCGGTACGGTAATGAGCACCGCCCACGCGATCGTAGCCCGATCGCCGCACTATCGGCAAGCCAGTGACAGCCGAAGGAAGGCGCTTGTACGTCGACGACCGTCGTCACTTTCCTGCCAAGCGCCGGGCCATAGTCAAACACCACACGCCGCCAACGATTCTCTCTCCCTTGCAAATCGCATTTTGTATCGCGCCCTTCCCTTATGGCGAGTGACCTTACCTTGCCCATCCGGCCTGTGCAATTTATTGCTCAATCGGCATCAGCAGCACTTATCACCATCGCCAGCCGCGCCAGGAGACGAGCGGGCAGCCCCTGGGAAAGCGCCGAGCATAACGAAAATGACACCAGAAACGCCGTTCTTCGCGGTATATTGCTGACTCCGACCCCCCTGTCTGTGACCTTGCACATGCCCTTCGCCCGTACCAGCAGTCATTCTTGCGAAAGCTCTTGATGCCCGCTATCCGCCCCGAAAACGCTGAAATCCTGCTCGCTGACCCGTGCCCCGCGCTGTTGACGAGTGACTTCGTCGAAGACCCGTTCGGACGCTCGCTGGTGTTGCGCGTCGGTCACGCGAGCCAGGTCTTTCGCTGGATCGAAGCGGGAGAGTTTCTGATGGGTTCGCCGGCCGACGAAGCCGAGCGTGGGCACTCCGAAAAGCTGCACGAAGTAAGGCTCAGCCATGGTTTCTGGCTCGCCGACACGGCCTGCACACAAGCCTTTTGGCTGGCTGTGTGGCCGGTCAACCCGAGCTGTTTTCAGGAGCACGCCGACAATCCGGTCGAGAACATCAGCTGGCACGATGCGCAAGGGTTTATTGGCGAGCTCAACCGGCGCCTGCCCACCTTGCAGGCGCGCCTGCCAAGCGAAGCGGAATGGGAATACGCCTGCCGCGCCGGCACGACGACCCCCTTCGTATTCGGCCAGCAGATCACCCCTGCAGAGGTTAATTACCACGGCGGCTATCCCTACGCCGATGGCCGACAGGGGCCGTATCGCGAGCAAACGGTTCCCGCCGCCTCGCTGCCGGTAAACCCGTGGGGCTTGTTCGAGATGCACGGCAACGTATGGGAATGGTGTGCCGACTGGTACGCCGAATACCCGGGCGAAAGACAGGTGGACCCGCTCGGCGCAAAATACGGCAAGCAACGAGTACTGCGCGGCGGCACCTGGAGCGACCCCGGCCGCTACGCACGTTCGGCCAACCGTAGCCGCATCGAACCAGCCTACCGGCCGCGCAGCAGTGGCTTCAGGATCGCTCTCACCCAGCCCTGAGCAATTTCGACGCGCGACACCTCGCTGCGATCCGCCAGGTCAGCGTGCCAGGCGGATGGGCCCGTCAGCCGGTACTGTCGTGGTCATTCCGCATCGCTTGTTCGCTATCGGCGCTGGCCTCAGCGAGCAAACGTTGCTCGAGGCTCTCGATCAAGCCGTCGGCAGCATCCTCGACCATATCCAGGACCAGATCGAAGCCGTGGCCAAGACCGTAGTAAGGATCCGGCACTTCGTCGTCGTCGAAGTTCTTCGAATAACTCATGAACAGTCCCAGCCGATCGTGCTTTTCAGGCGGGCAGATGCGTTGTAGAACCGAGAGGTTATTGTGATCCATGGCCAGAATCAGATCAAAATAGTCGAGGTCCTGGGCCACCACCTTGCGCGCGCGCATGTCGGATAGATCATAGGTGCGAATGGCAGCCGCTCGTTGGGTGCGTTGATCCGGCGCCTCGCCGACGTGATAGCCGTGCGTTCCGGCCGAATCCACCTCGACTCTGTCGTCCAGTTCCTTGCGACGCAACATCTGCCGAACAACGCCCTCGGCCGTTGGTGAGCGGCAGATATTCCCCATGCAAACAAATAGAACCTTGATCACCTTGCATCTTCCAGATACGTTCGTTTTTCGGCCAAGTTTGAGCCCCAAAAGTGGGCACCGGGCAGGCGTGTCAGGCCAATTTTTCCCGCCCCGCCCCGCCACTGCATCGGCAATCGCCTTATTCCTTGCCCACCGCCCGCTGGCGCACGACACGCGCCCAGCACCGCAGTGGCCTTCATCATCCGTTGAAAAGCCGGTCAGCGCAACCGGAGTGCAGTGATTGTAAGGATCTAGGCTTTTCCCAAGACTGCGCTTGGGAAAAGAGGTTCTCCTGCGGAGAACAGCCGAGAACTGAGGTGTCGGAGTGGTGTTGAGCTTTGACGCCAGGGGATGGGCATTTTGTGATGGCACGCAGACCCTGCGACGGGTGCCACACGCAGGGGTAGTTGCGGGCAAACGGAGGGTCACACCCCGACGGGCGAAAGAAAAGAATCCCGTTCGCGCCGCGCCTGTCAAAGGATGACGGGATTTTCCGGTGCCCACCGAGGTTCTTGCGATGAAACAAGCCGATGACTTGTCCGCGTATTACGAGGAGCTCCTTGAAGGTCGTTATGACTGCATCGATCGCATCGTGCTCAATGGCTACTTTCCCCTCGGCCAGCAAGGGGGCGCTTTCCGTACCTGGTGGCGAGCGCTCACCGGATCGGACGCGACCCTGGATGCGGATCACCTGATGCAGATGGCCGGGCGCTTCAGCCGTCGGGTTCATGCCTGGGCCAAGGAGCACAGCATTCCCCTGATCCATTGCCCGCCCGATCTGCGCAAGCACGAGTTGGCCGAGAAATACCTACCCGCGGATCCGCAGTTTCGTGGCCTGTTCCTGATCCTCGTCGCCAAGGCACCTGCCCTGGTCTGGGAGGTGACAACCTGCAAGAACGGTTCGCCCCACCTGGCGCGCAAGAAGCCCTGGCCCTACGTCAATCATTACCACTTTCACCTCATCGACCCCGAGTGGGGTCACCTCACCATCAAAATGAGCGGACATCCGCCTTTCGGTGTCCAAATCATGCTCAACGGTCACGAATGGGTCGAACGGCAAGCCCGCGCGCAGACCATCTCCTTGGAGAAGGAGGGTAACTGCTTCGTCGGGGGTTCGTTCCAGGCTTTGGATCAGCTCGCAGATACCTTGTGCGATGAGCACGCCATAGGGCGACTGGCCGAGGTCTGTGACCGTTGGGTGTACTCGAGCTGCCTGTGCTTCGCTCTGACGATCGAGGAGCAAGAGCGCAGCCGCTTCCGGTACCGCTACTCGGTCTATCAGATCGAGTACAGTCGCAATCTCTTGTTCGTTCGTGGCAACACCCTGGATGCGATCTTCCAGGGCTTGATCGATCGTACCCGGTGTCTGCTCGACGTGCCGGTCCTGCGCACGCTATTCGGCCGCAAACAAAGACCCCGCTGGCGTACCGACAGAAGCCACGGCGTGGCTCGTATCGTGGATCAGTCTGCCTACGACCTGACGGTCTTCAAGGTACATTTCGGAGCGCTGACCCTCAAGCTCTACGACAAGGGAGCGCGCGTGCTGCGCGCCGAGGCCATCGCCCACAACATCAAGGAACTGCGCTGCGGGCGTTCGCTGGAGAAACTCTCGATCATGCTGGCCAAGCTCCAGCACATGGCGATCGACTTTCTCAACGCCATGCAGGCCGCACATGTCAGCTTCCTTCCCGATGGCGTGCTCGACTCCCTCATCGAACCGACCGAGCGCGGCAATCGCCGCTTGTCCGGCGTCGATCTACAAAAGCCGCGCATGCGCTCTGTCGCCGAAGCCCTCCTGCATCTCGCGCCCAATCCCGACGGGTTCACGGTACAAGAGCTTGCTGACGAAGTGCGTCCTTCGCTACCTGAAGTCGCCCGCAACGGCTACACCGGGCGTCAGGCCGCCTACGATCTCATGAAGTTCCGTGGCAAGCAACTTATCGAGCGCGTCGCCAAAACGCGTCGCTACCGGCCCCATCCGACGGGCATCAGCATTCTCGGTGGCTGGCTGATCTTGCGCGAGAAAGTCATCAAACCCGTTCTCGCCGGCGCCGGCAAACCCCACCTGGGACCCCCACCCAAGAACATCCAGGCCCTTGACCAGCATTACGAAAATCTCCAGCGCGAGTTGCGCAGCACCTTCGACACCCTGCACATCACCATTGGTCCTGGCACCTACACTAACACCAACATGTTTGCGTCAACATCCGCTTAAGCGCTTAATGTGAAAGTCGCGCAAGCGCCCAGCGTGCCGCGCGGTCCCGGGGAATCGCCAAGGCGCGGCTAATGACGGTCGGCCATGCCGCGACGCCGATCGGCTTAGCCGCGGCGAGTGCCGCTCAGCGAGCGACGGGTGGCCTCTTCGACTTCGCGGCGACCGCTTCCTTGCGCATGGACCCGGGCCTGGCCGGATTTCTCGCCGCAGCTTTGGGCTTGACAACAGATTTGTGCTGCCTCCGCCCCTCATCAGGCGCCTTTTTGTCGGCAAAGGGGTTGCTGGAGACATTGAACTGGATGCGCAATGGCGTCCCCTGCAACTTGAACACCTCGCGAAAGATGTGCTCGAGATAGCGGCGATACGATTCCGGCAATTTGTCGAGGGCATTGCCATGGATCACGATCAGCGGCGGATTGCGCCCGCCCTGATGCGCGTAGCGCAGCTTCGGCCGGAACAGCCCGGCGCGCGGTGGCGCCTGCCTGGCCACCGCGTCGATCAGTGTTCGGGTCAGTTGCGGCGTCGGCAGATCGGCGATGGCCGCCTTGTAGGCCGCATCGACCGAGCGGAAAAGCCCTTCCAGCCCCTGTGCATGCAATGCCGAAACGTAGTGGAAGCGGGCGAAATCAATGAATGCCAGCTGGCTTCCCAGAGACCCCTTGATCTGTTCGCGCACATAGGAGTCCAGCCCATCCCACTTGTTCACGGCAAGCACCAGCGCACGACCCGATTCGCGGATGAAACCAGCAATGTGCGCATCCTGCTCACCGATATCCTGGCGTGCGTCAACAACCAGGACCACCACGTGTGCCTCCTCGATGGCTTGCAGCGTCTTGATCACCGAGAACTTCTCGATGCTCTCGAAAACCTTGCCGCGGCGCCGCAGGCCGGCCGTATCGATGAGCGTATATTTTCTACCGGCACGCTCGAAATCGACGTGAATGGCATCGCGCGTGGTTCCCGGCTGGTCGAAGGCGATGACCCGCTCTTCGCCGAGCAGCGCGTTGATCATCGTGCTCTTGCCAACGTTCGGGCGGCCGACGATGGCCACCCGAACGATGTCACTCTCTGCTTCGTCGTCCGCTGGCTCGGGAAAAGGCTCCAGCGCCAGGTCGAGCAGCGCCCGCACCCCCTCGCCGTGGGTCGCCGAGATGGCCACGGGCTCGCCAAGGCCAAGTTCATGAAAGTCCGCAATCACCAGACCGTGCTGCATTCCTTCGGCCTTGTTGACCGCCACGAAAACCGCCCCCCCCGACTGGCGCAGCCGCCTGGAGATTTCCTTGTCCAGCGGCGTGATGCCGGTGCGTCCGTCGACGACCAGGATCACTACATCGGCCTCGTCGATCGCCTGCTCGGTCTGGCGCGCCATCTGGCGCATGATGCCGTCCTTGGCAAGCGGTTCGAAACCACCGGTATCGATCACCAGATAGGGTTTGCTGCCCAGTCGTCCGTGACCGTAGTGGCGATCTCTGGTAAGACCGGGGATATCGGCAACCAGCGCGTCACGCGTTCTGGTCAGCCGATTGAAGAGGGTGGACTTGCCGACATTCGGGCGCCCGACGAGGACGATGCTCGGCTTCATGGGCAACGGCCCTCATCTGGAAGCGCGCCGGGCAAGGCAGGTGCTGCTGATGGTCTCTCGATCACTGGACGCCAATCGCGTAGATGCCACCACCCTGGGTCTGCAACAACAACTCGTTACCGAGCTTTTGCAAGGGTGCCCGTACCGGGCTGTCATCGGTACTCAGACGCGCAGCGAAAGAACCATCGTCGCGATTGAGCAGGTGCACCACTCCCTCCACGTCGGCGACGGCGACCAGACCGTCGCTGGCCAGCGGCGAAGTCAACTGGCGCAGGAAGAGCTGGTCCTGCTTCCAGATACTCGACCCGGTCGCTTTGTCGAGCGCATGCACGGCCCCCTGGTCGTCGGAGACGTAAACATAGCGACTATCGATCGACAAACCCGCCGAACTGGAAATGTCGCGCCCCCACATCAGGTTCCCGGTGCCAAGGTCGAAACAGGAAGTGCGCCCCTGAAAAGCGACCGCGCAAATCATTTGTCCATCGATGACCGGCAGGCTGCTGACGTCCGCGATGCGGTCGAGTTCGGTGGCGCCTTTTGGCAAGGCGACCGTCCCCTCCCAGAGCGGTGCACCATTGTCGGCGTTGACAGCAATCAGTTTGCCACCGGGGAAACCGACGAAAACATACTTGTCAACGACCACCGGAGCCGCCATCACACGCACCGATAGCGGAGGCGTCGGACGTTGGTAGATCCACTTGCGGCTTCCGTCGACCGCGCCGTAGGCAGTCAGGCGATGATCGCCGCTGCGCACGATCACCAGTCCGCCAGCCACCGCTGGCGGCGCCAATACCTCGCTGCTGGCCTTGGCCTCCCACAGCAGTTTGCCATCGGCGGCGTCAAATGCCAGAACCTCACCCTTGACGGTGCCCACCGCCAGCAGCCGTTGATCCGCACCAACCCCCCCCGAGAGTTGTTTCTCGGCCTTGATTCGCCACACTGGCCGGCCATCGTCGAAGCGCGCAACCGTGCCGTCGCGAGCTGCCGCGTAGACAGTGGACCCGACCACCGCCGGAACGAAGGTAAAGGGCTTGCCTTTGCCGACATCGTCCCGCCAGACCACTCGCGCCTGCGCTGTCGCCTGGATAGGCTGCAACTCCGCCATTTTCGGTCCGCTACTGGCAAACGGATTCAGCGCATCGAAGCTCGAACAGCCGGCCAGCAACGCTGGCAGCAGTGCCGGCAGCACTGTCGCGACAAACATACGCCTCATCAACTGCTCTCCCCGAGCGCGTCGAGCTTCAGCTGCAGCACTTCGCGGTAGGCGGCATTGGCCTGAGATGCCTGCAGGGTGTTTCTTCCCTTGCCGCTCGGGTCGCCTTGATCGAGCCTGGCCAGGGCGCCCTGGTAGGCTTCACGCGCCTCTGTCTTTTTCCCCGCGGCGCTGAACACGTCGCCACGCATGTTCAGGTACAGGGCCGAGAAGCCGGCACCGCTACCCCCTTCAAGCTGGCGCAGCGCTTCGTCGTAGGCTTTTTCGTCAAGCAGCACGGCCGCCAGGCGCAAGCGCGCCAGATCACGCAGCTCATGCTCGCCGTTTTCGACCACCCACAGCAACTGCAACTTGGCTGTCTTCGTATCCCCGGCGTCGACCATGATCCTGGCTGCCGACAACGCCGCCAGCGGCGCGTAAGCCGTGCCCGCGAATTTCTCGAGCAATTCCCCGCTGGCCGTCTTGACGCGCTGCGAATCGTCTTCAGCCACCGCCTTCTGCAGCACGCCATAGACCATCGATGCCTTGGCCGCCTGACCGCGCTGATACCAGTTCCAGCCTTGCCAGGCGATAACGCCAATCGAGACGGCGGTGACAATGCCCACCATAAGATTGCCATACTGCTTCCACCAGGCCTTGATCTCCGCGATCTGTTCCTGTTCTTCGAGGTCGTAGGTAGCCATTACGATTCGTCCCAATCCAAAATGGAGTTCATGATTTCGTCGGCGACAGCATCGACGCTGACCCGCTTCTGTTGGTTCGCTTGTTCGCCGATCGCGCGCAGCGGCTTCAGCGTCACTTCGCCAGCGCCGGCCTCGTCATCGCCGATAATCACCGCAAAGCCCGCCCCCGAGGCGTCGGCTTTCTTCATCTGCGACTTGAAACTGCCGCCACCGCAATGGAAAAGCACATCGATACCACGGTCGCGCAGGCCCTCGGCGACCCGCGCGGCCAAGCGCGAAGCCGCAATGCCCTGGTGCACCAGATAGACATCGACCGCTGCCGCCCTGGTCTCGCCCCCTGCGTCGCGAATCAGCGCAATCAGCCGCTCGACTCCCATCGCGAAACCGCAGGCCGGCGCCGGCTTGCCACCCAGCTGTTGCACCAGACCATCGTAGCGACCGCCAGCGCAGACCGTCCCCTGCGCACCCAGGCGATCGGTCACCCATTCGAAGACGGTAAGATTGTAGTAGTCGAGTCCGCGCACCAGGCGCGGGTTGATCGCGAAGGGCTGTCCGGCATCGCGCAAGACCTGCTGCACGCCTTCAAAATGGGCCATTGACTCGCTACCAAGATGATCAATCAGTTTCGGCGCGCCGAGGATCAGTCCCTCTAGCGCCGGATTCTTGCTGTCGAGAATGCGCAAGGGGTTGCTATGCAGGCGCCTCCTGGCGTCATCGTCGAGCAGGTCGCTGTGTTGCTCCAGATAGGCGATAAGTTCGGCACGATGACTGGCCCGTTCCGCTGCTTGTCCCAGGGTGTTGAGCTGCAGACTGATGCCGTCGAGCCCCAGGTCATCCCACAGGCGAGCACCCATCAGGATATGTTCGGCGTCGATGTCCGGCCCGGGAAAGCCGAGCGCTTCGACACCGACCTGGTGGAACTGGCGATAACGCCCTTTTTGTGGCCTTTCGTGACGAAACATCTGGCCCATGTAGTAGAGCCGCTGCGGCTGCTGGGCAATCAGATTGTGCTGGATCACGGCGCGCACGCAACCGGCGGTTCCCTCGGGGCGCAGCGTCAGCGGCTCGCCACTGAGGCTATCGACGAAGGAATACATCTCCTTTTCGACGATGTCGGTAACCTCGCCGATGGCACGCTTGAAAAGCGGCGTCGGCTCGACGATCGGCAGGCGCAGCGGTCGGTAAGCATAGCTCTTCAGCCACGAACGAATGGTCTCGTCGAACAAATCCCAGAATTCGGCTTCATCGGGCAGGATGTCGTTCATGCCACGAACGGACTGTAGCTTCTGACTGATCATTCGGCGGCACGCTTCCTCTGATAGCTGCGTGCCACGTAGGCATCGACAATGGCGGTGAATTCTGCGGCAATATGCTCGCCGCGCAGGGTCACCGTCTTGGCGCCATCCTCGAATACTGGCGCCACCGGTGTTTCGCCGGTACCGGGCAGGCTGATGCCGATGTTGGCATGCTTGCTCTCGCCCGGTCCGTTGACCACGCAGCCCATCACCGCCAGAGTCATGTTCTCGACGCCGTCATACGCGCTACGCCAGTGCGGCATGCGCTCGCGGACATGCTCCTGAATCGACTGCGCCAGTTCCTGAAAGAAGGTGCTGGTCGTACGGCCGCAACCGGGACAGGCGATGACCATTGGTGAGAAGGCGCGCAGGCCCATGGTCTGCAACATCTCCTGGGCGACGACCACCTCCTGCGTGCGCTTGCCACCCGGTTCCGGCGTCAGCGAAATGCGGATGGTATCGCCAATGCCTTCCTGCAGCAGCACCGCCATCGCCGCGGTAGACGCGACGATGCCTTTGGAACCCATACCGGCCTCGGTCAGACCGAGATGCAAAGGGTAATCGCAGCGGCGCGACAGCTCGCGATAAATGGCGATCAGGTCCTGCACACCGGACACTTTGCACGAAAGAATGATCCGGTCGCCCGGCAGACCGATTTCTTCGGCGCGAGCGGCCGACTCCAGGGCCGAGGCGACCATGGCCTCACGCATCACCTGGATGGCGTCGTGTGGCTCGGCGCGGCGAGCATTCTGGTCCATGATGCGGGCCAGCAGATCCTGATCGAGACTGCCCCAGTTAACACCGATACGCACCGGCTTCTCGTAGCGGCAGGCCATCTCTATCATCTGCGCGAACTGTTCGTCACGCTTTCTGCCGTGACCGACATTGCCCGGGTTGATCCGATATTTGGCCAGCAGCCGCGCGCAATCCGGCTGCTCGGCGAGCAGGCGATGACCGTTATAGTGGAAGTCGCCGATCAGCGGCACATCGACGCCCATGCGCTCGAGCTGCGCCCGAATCGCTGGCACCGCCGCCGCAGCCTCAGGCGTGTTGACCGTGATGCGCACCAGTTCCGAACCGGCACCCGCCAGCTCGGCACACTGGATTGCCGTACGCACGACGTCAACGGTATCGGTGTTGGTCATCGACTGGACGACCACCGGCGCGTCACCGCCGACCGAGACCTGGCCAACGCTGACCGCACGCGTTCGCCGCCGCGCTGCCACGGGCAGCGAATTGCTCATAGCGAGCCCACCGTTTGCCAGATTCTCATTTGATCGAGAGCCGCGCGACGCCCTTGCTGATATGCGGCCC
Source organism: Candidatus Accumulibacter meliphilus (assembly GCF_036625345.1). Classification (NCBI taxonomy): domain Bacteria; kingdom Pseudomonadati; phylum Pseudomonadota; class Betaproteobacteria; genus Candidatus Accumulibacter; species Candidatus Accumulibacter meliphilus. The sequence goes on from NZ_JAZKTZ010000006.1 coordinate 81,503, forward strand.
CAGCTCGACGGGCTTGCCCTGGTACTCCACCGCCACGTACTTGGCGTTGCCGAGCACCAGCGAGAACGGCGGCTGCCCCTTGATTTCCTGCTGACTGCCGGCCGGCTTGACGCCGAAAGCGACGACCTCACCGCGCCCGTCACGCACCTCCACCCACGCCGCCTGGGCAAAACTGAGCTTGAGGCCGTTCGCTGGCGTGGCTTCCGTTTTGAGCTCCGCAGCCGACTTCGGCGTGCTAGCTGAGGTGGTCTCGGCTTTGGGCTCCGCCTCGGCCTCGGCCTTGGGCTTGGCCACGGGATCAGCGCCCATGGCCACTGGGGTCCGCCCGTTAAGTGGCACGGTCGCGCTCGGGACGGTCGCTGCGCCAGGCTTTTCTGCAGCGCTCGGCGCCGGGGCCACTGTGCTCGGCACCGTCAGCGGAGCCACTCCGGTCGCCGCAGGCTCGCTAACGCTTGGCTGCAGCTCAGCAGCAGTGCGCGGGGTTTCGCTACCGGTCAGCGCCGCCAACTGCTCCCCCCAGAAGTTCTGTGGCACATAAAAATAAGCCAGCAGTGCCAGTACCAGCAATACCAGACCACCCACCACTGCCAGGTAGTCGCGCCTTTGAGCCTGATCGCCAGCCTGTGGTAAGTGCGAGCTGGTTCCGGCTGAAGCCTCCAGTTGCAGAGTCCGTTGCATGCGCGTCGCATCAAGCCCGCGCATCAGGGCGTCGGCGTCCAGGTTAAGCACGCGCGCGTAGTTGCGAACAAAGCCGCGAATCATCGTGTTGCCGGGCAAGGCGCCCCAGTCCTCGCTCTCGATCGCCGCCACCTGCCTGGGGGCGAGCTTCAGAGACTGCGCCACTTCGGGCACGCTAAGTTTCCTGGCTTCGCGCGCAGAACGCAGCTGCTGCCCGACGCCACCGGCATCGGCAAAGCCCTCTATCGAGGCGTTTCCACCCTGCACACTCGGCTCGCCATCATTTGAAAACACGGATTGTTTACTCATTCGAAGTTGCCTTTCAGCAGTTCCTGAGCCTCGGGTGAAAGCGGGAATTTTCGCTTCAACTGGGCGCTATAGCGGGCTTCGGCCAGGCGATCGCCCAGCTTCCGCTCGACTCGCACGGCTAACCAGAGAGCCTCAGCATTGGGCTCGGTTTTGAGCAGCAGATCCGAAAGTTGCTGACCGGCAAGCTCTACCTGGCCGCGTCGGTAATTTATCTCCGCAAGCTGCAAAAGCGCCTGCGGATTGTTCGGTCGGATGAGCAGACTGTGCTGTACGAAACCCTCGGCGGCATCCAGATCGCCGAGCTTTACGTAACAGGCACCGGCGTTCAGATAGGCCCGATCCGGGGTCTCGTACAAGGCGTTTTTCATCGCTCGTTGCAAGTACGGAATGGCTTCCTTCTCTCTGCCCACCTGACAGAGAAACCAGCCATAGTTGTTGTTCAACTCGGGATCGTTCGGATCAAGATTCAGGGCCTGCTGAAAGTCCCGGTCGGCAAGCGCCATCTCGCGGATGTTGTAGAGCACCAGTCCACGCGCACCATGCGCCGGCGCGTAATCCGGATCGACGACGATGGCCATGGTCAGCTCTTCGAGTGCCACAGAAAAGTTCTGGTTCTGCAAATAGAGCGAGCCCAACTCGGTATGCAGCTTGGCACGCGTGCGATTGTCGCGTGGTGGCGTCGGCCGTCGCGAGTCCGGCTCCTCCTCGGCTGGCTTTTGCTGCGTGCTCGGCGAAGACGAGAAGAGTCCCGACGAACAGGCACTGACGCTCAGCAAGGCAATGATCCCGAGGACGGCTCGCCTCATCCGCAAACCTCATGACGATTCTGGTGCAGAACAAAGCTTCGCCGGGTCGTGCGCTGCGTGCGGTCGAGAACCTGCCCGGCGAGCTGACCGCAGGCGGCATCGATGTCGTCGCCGCGCGTTTTGCGGGTCGTGGTCACCACCCCGGCAGACATCAGCAGCTCGGCGAAACGCCGAATCCGCGGTGCAGGCGAGCGGCGATACGGCGATCCCGGAAAAGGGTTGAAAGGAATCAGGTTGAACTTGCAGGGGACGCCTCGGGTCAGCGCCAGCAGCTCCTGGGCGTGCGCTTCGGAGTCGTTGATGGCGTCCAGCATCACATACTCGAAAGTGACAAAATCACGCGGCGCCTTTTCCAGGTAGCGCAGACAGGCCGGCATCAGTTCACGCAAAGGGTATTTCCGGTTGATTGGCACCAGCTCATCGCGCAAGCGGTCATTCGGCGCATGCAGGGAAACCGCCAAGGCCACCGGACATTCGTCACGCAATCGGTCCATCGCCGGCACCAGACCCGAGGTGGACACCGTGACCCGACGCCGTGACAAGCCATAAGCATTATCGTCGAGCATCAGATGCAAGGCCATCACCGTATTCTCCAGGTTGGCCAGCGGCTCACCCATGCCCATCAATACGACATTGCTGACCACCCGTTCGACAGGGTTTGCCGCTGGCGGGTAAGCGCCAAGCGCATGCCGTGCCTGCCACAACTGCCCGATGATCTCGGCCGCCGTCAGGTTGCGATTGAAACCCTGCTTGCCGGTGGAACAGAAAGAGCAATCAAGCGCGCAGCCGGCCTGCGTCGAGATACACAGCGTGCCGCGGTCGTCCTCGGGAATAAACACCGCCTCGATGGCGTTGCCGCCACCGACATCGAAGAGGAACTTGCGCGTACCGTCGTCGGCAAGGCGATCGGCGACGACTGTCGGCGGCGCCACCGTGGCCAGCCCTTTGAGCTTTTCGCGCAAGCTTCGCGCGATGTCGGTCATGGCCTCAAAATCAGCCTGCCCGAAACGATGCATCCAGCGCAACACCTGCCTGGCGCGAAAGGGCTTCTCGCCGTGGATGGCGAAAAAAGCCGTCAGGCTGGCGGCATCGAGATCGAGCAGATTGACCATCGTGGGTGCAGAGACCTGCGACCTAGCGACCCGAGTAGACGGACATGGCCGGGAAGAAGAAGGCGATTTCATTCTTCGCCGTATCTTCGCCATCGGAACCATGCACGGCGTTGGCGTCGATCGATTCGGCAAAATCAGCGCGGATCGTTCCAGGCTCCGCCTTCTTCGGGTCGGTCGCGCCCATCAACTCACGGTTCTTGGCAATGGCGCTCTCGCCTTCGAGCACCTGGATCATCACCGGCCCGGAGATCATGAACGAGACCAGGTCCTTGAAAAAGGGACGCTCCTGGTGCACCGCGTAGAACGCACCCGCTTCCTGCGGCGACAGCCAGGCCAGCTTGGCGGCGATCACCTTCAAGCCGTTGGTCTCAAAGCGGGAGTAGATCTTGCCGATGACGTTCTTGGCGACAGCGTCAGGCTTGATGATGGAAAGAGTACGTTCGATGGCCATAAATGATTCTCCAAACGGAAGATGGTAGAAAAAACAACAGCAAATCATATCGCTAGAAACACAACCTCATATTATACCAACACCCGGGTGCAAATCCGAAATTGCCGGAGCACGAAATTGAGGGGCTGGGAGAGGGTCAGCATCGTCAGCCAAGGCTGAAAGCGGGGTGCTGCGCGCCAGGTCAACTCGGTGACGCACTCCCGGCTGACGGGTGCCGACGAGCCAGATTCCGAGCGGCTCCGACCCTCGCTCTAGAGCTTCGTCGGATCGAAACCGGTCTCCCTGTACACCGACTGCAGGAGGTCCTCGCCGATACGCGACGCCATTTCCTGGTGCACCGGGATGAGAGCCTTCTTGAACGCCCGGCGCTGCTCTACCGTCGGAACATGGATCGCGATCTTACCGCTCAGGCGCAGCGATTCGAGGTCCTGGTCGTTCTGTTGCTTGGCGATCTGGTTGGTGTAGTCGGTCGCTTCCTGCATTGCCAGTTCGAGCTGACCACGAAGGTCCGTCGGCAAAGCCTCCCAGAACTTCTGGTCGACGATCACCACGTAACCCAGGTAGCCATGCTCGGTCATTGTCAGGTGCGACTGAACCTCGAACATCTTCTGTGTGTAAAGGTTGGAAATCGGGTTCTCCGTGCCATCGACAATGCCCATCTTCAACGCTTGATAGACTTCCGAAAACGCCATCACACGCGGAATGGCATCGAGTGCCCGCATTTGCGCTTCGAGCACCTTCGACGGCTGAATGCGCATCTTCTTGCCTTTCAGGTCAGCGGGCATGAGGATCGGCGTGTTGGCTGAAAAGGACTTGAACCCGTTGTCCCAATAGGCCAGGCCGACGATGCCTTTCGGCTCCAGCTTCCTGAAGAGACTCTTGCCGATCGGCCCCTGCGTCACCTTGTGCAAGTCGGCATAGCTATCGAAGATATATGGCAGGTCGTAGATTTCGAACTCCCTGACGCCCAGCAGGCCAAACTTTGCCAGCGACGGCGCAAGCATCTGTACGGCACCCAGCTGCAGCGCTTCAAGTTCCTCCTTGTCCTTGTACAGCGTCGAATTGGGATAGACTTCGACCTTTACCTGGCCATTGGTTCGTTCGCTGACGCGCTTGGCAAAGAACTCTGCGCCCAGTCCCTTGGGCGTATCCGGGGCCACGACGTGACTAAACTTGATGAGCATCGGATCTTTCGCCAGCGCCGTGAGCGGCGTGCTGAAGAGCATGCCAGCGAGCAGGGCCAAGAGCAGACTGCGGCTGGTCATATAAGCTTCTCCGTTCGAAAACTGGTTTCGCAATCAATCGATTACTGCTCTTGGTGAGCGCATACTACAAGAATCGGTGCCGCCGAATATTGTGGAAATCCGTGATGCGAAGCATCCGTGCGCCGTGCTGCGGAAATTGCGCTCCGATTGCCTACAGCGCCTCGCGCCTTGAATGGGTAAAGCGATTACCGGAAAAAGGCCGACCCGGGTGGCGCCGGATTTTCGCTCGTCGTCGCAGCGCGGCAACAGGCACATCGTCGACCTGTGTACGGGTTGTTACAACGGCGAAGATGGGCAAAAAGACAAGCACGATGGCTTGTCCTTTGACAGAAATCGCCTAAGATGGCCCGCCATGAAAGAGACCCATCTCCCTTCCCAGAGTGAGCGCCGACATCCGCTGGCTCAGAACTGGTCGCACTGGTATCTCTCGATTCTCAGGCTGGCCGTCGGCTTGCTGCTGATCCTGCTGATCGCACTGCTCTGGCTGTTGCGCCAGAACGAGATTGATGAGCAACGTTCAACCTTGATTGCCGACGTCCTGTGGCTAGAGCAGAGCCTCCGCTTTCACCTTGAGAGCAACTCCGAACAACTGCGGCAACTCGCTCTGGATCTGACCCGAACCAAGGACGACGGTCCTCTGTTCACGCTGCGCGCCAGGCATATCCTGAAGAGCAACCCGGAACTCCAGCAGTTGCTGTGGCTGGACGCGGCAGCAGCCGCGGTGCACGGAATGCCGACGCGAAACCTGCCGCGACGGGGCTCGAAGGACGCTGGCGAGAGCCCGGTCAGCCGCGCCATCGAACTCGCGCAACTGGGTAAGCCAAGCTACAGCGATGCCTACCGGGCAGAAAACGCAGCACACGTCGAAGTCTACGTACCGCTCTTCGACGGTGATCAGTATGCCGGCGTGCTGCTCGCTGTTTATTCGCTCGATGGCCTGCTCACCCAGCACGTCCCCTGGTGGTTCGCCAAAAAATATCAGGTGCGCATTATCGACGGCAACGGCAAAACACTGGCCAGCAAGTCGAATATAGACGCCGCGCCGACGACCATCAGTTACCCGGTCATTTTCGACCCACCCGGCTACGGCATGGTGCTCCAGGTCACCGCCTACCGGGGCGCCGACAATCTGGCGCAAACCCTGATCGCCGCCCTGATCGTCATCCTTGCCGCCGCTGTTTTCTGGAGCCTCTGGGCGGTACGCGGGTTAATCCAGCGGCGCCTCTACGCCGAACAGGCACTGCGCTCGGAGTACGCTTTCCGCAAGGCGATGGAGGACTCGCTGATGGTCGGCATGCGCGCGCGCGACATGGAAGGCCGGGTAAGTTACGTCAACCCGGCCTTCCTGCAAATGGTCGGCTTCAGTGCCGACGAGCTGATCGGTCTGGCGCCACCCATGCCCTACTGGGCACCGGAAGAAATGGAAAGAACGCTACAACTGCATAATGAGGTTCTCGAAGGCAAGGCGCCGCACGAGGGTTTCGAAATCCGCCTGATGCGCAAGAACGGCAGCCGCTTCGACGCGCTCGTCTACGAGGCGCCTCTGATTGACGCGGACGGCCAGCAGACTGGCTGGATGGCATCGATCATCGATGTCACCGCACGCAAACACGCCGAGGAACTCGCTCAGCAACAGCAGGAGAAACTGCAGGTCACGGCACGCCTGGTGACCATGGGCGAGATGGCTTCGACCTTGGCGCACGAGCTGAATCAGCCGCTGGCAGCGATCACCAGCTATAACACCGGCTGCCTGAACAAGCTCGAATCGGGCAACTTCAGTACCGACGAGCTGAAGGAAGCGCTCGGGAAACTGGCCGTTCAGGCGCAGCGCGCCGGCCACATCATCCGGCGCGTACACGACTTCGTGCGCAAGAGCGAACCCAAACGAGTGCCCTGCGATCTCGCGGAAGTGATCGACGACAGCGTCGGCTTCATCGACGGCGCAGCCAAGGCGCGCGGCGTGCGTATCGTCCGCGAGATTCAGGGCATGCGCCCCGAACTGCTGGCCGACCCCGTAATGCTCGAGCAGGTGCTGCTCAACCTGATGCGCAACGGCATCGAAGCGATGCGCCACACCCCGTCCGAGCGACGGCGATTGACCGTCAAGCTCAGCCAGCTCGACAGGCAACAAATGGAAATCCGGGTCATCGATCATGGCCCCGGTATTCCACCTGAAGTCGAAGACAAGTTGTTCACCCCCTTGTTCTCCACCAAGGCCGAGGGCATGGGCATGGGCCTGAACATCTGCCGTTCGATCATCGAAGTCCACCACGGCCGCCTGTGGGTTGAAGCAAACCCGGACGGCGGCTCGATTTTTATCATCACCCTCCCGATTGTCATGCAATGAATGCACACGCCTACCTCGTCGACGACGACGAAGCCATCCGCGACTCACTCGGCTGGTTGCTCGAATCGCGCGGCGTACCCTGCCTGAGCTATCCCTCGGCTGAAGACTTCCTGGCCGCCTGGAACCCCTCGCTGCCGGGCTGCATCCTGCTCGACATCCGCATGGACGGAATGAGCGGGCCAGAGCTTTTTGATCTGCTTGGCGAGCGTGGCAGCACACTACCGGTGATCTTTCTCACCGGCCACGGCGACGTACCAATGGCCGTCTCGGCCCTCAAGCAAGGCGCTTTCGACTTCGTCGAAAAACCCTGCAACGACAACGAACTGGTCAATCGCGTCATCGAAGCCCTGCAGCTCGATGCAAACCAGCGCCTCGCCGCCGCCGACAGCGATTCGGTCAACAGCTTGACCAACCGCCTGACGACACGCGAGAAACAGGTCATGGAACGGGTTCTGGCCGGTACCCTGAACAAGGTAATCGCCGACGAACTGCAGATCAGCATGCGTACCGTCGAAGTGCATCGGGCCAATCTTTTCGAAAAGATGGGCGTCCGCACAGCCGTCGAACTCGCGCAACTCCTGGCTGGCAAGCGCTGAGCCGCGGCGCGGTCAGCATTTCACCTGGCCAATGGCGGCAGCCGCTTCTCCGCCAACACGAAGCCCGCAGGCGCGTGGAGATCACTTCTCTCCCAGAGCAGCTCGACACCCTCCTCCCCAGCGGCGCAGGCAAAAGCGGCGTCAACGCCGAGTCCGGCAACCCAGGCCAGTCGCTCGCCGCAGCACAGCATTGGCAGGCGCGCTCGTTCCCAGGGGGGCACGGCAGCTTCCTGCAACAGCTTGCGCAAAGTCCTTGCGGGGCGCCGAGCGTCGGGCCGCAAGCGCTCACCACCTTGCCTGACGTGCAAAAAAACTGGCGCAGCAGCCAGCAAACGGCGGCTGATACCTTTTCCGCTACGGCGAACGAAGGACACCCGCCCGTCGCCCCAGGGCAGTGCCAGCTCGCCATTCCAGCTCACGGAGAGATCCGCAACATCCGGGCGATGCGCAAAAATATACAACTCGCCCCGATAGGTATGCACTTCGCCATCCGCAGTGGCAATGCAGGTCTGCGAAGCCGCCGCCGCTGTCTCCAGCTGGCGCAACGCTTCGTCAAGCCAGCGCGCCTCCGGGGCGCGAAAGCCGCTCGCCAGAAGTTCCGATCGCAACAGGTTGCGTGCTCGCGCTGGCGAAAGCGCGTTGAAGCGCGCCAGATCAATCCGCCCACCCTCACCAATCAGGGCAGCCCGATCGGCCTGCGCCAGTTCATCGAGAAGCTCGGCCGCCTCGGAAAAATGGCGCGCGGCACGCGCCAGTGCCTGAGCAGCGCCGGGAAAATGCACCGCGATGCGCGGCATGACTTCACGTCGCAAGTGGTTTCGGCGATAGTGGCAATCGGCATTGCTTTCGTCTTCGATCCAGGCCAGCGAATGCATTTCTGCATAGCGCAGGATCAGCGACCGCGAAACATCGAGGAGTGGGCGAATCAGGCGCGGGCCGCCTGGCTGCGGTCGCTCCGCAGGCATTCCAGCGGCGCCGGCAACACCCGCTCCGCGCAACAAGCGGAAGAGAACCGTCTCGGCCTGATCATCGCGATGGTGGGCCAGCGCCAACCATTCGGCTCGACAGACGGCAAACGCCGCATGACGCACGCGCCGTGCGGCGGCTTCCAGGCCCTCACCGCTGGCACGCGGCACCACGACGCGATGGATGTCCAGCGGCACCTGCAGACGCCGACAGAAGTCGACGCAGAAAGCTGCCCAGGCACCGGCATTGCTGCTCAGAGCGTGATCGACGTGCACCGCCGAGAGATCGACCTGCAGCCCGGAGCGACGCAGGCAGTCGAGCGCGTGCAGCAAGACAACGGAGTCGACGCCCCCGGATAGACCGACGCACAGACGAGACCCGGGCAGCAGCCGCCCCTCGAGAAACGCCGCAAGCGTCTGCAGAATCGGGGCTGCCGACGCTTGCGCCGCGCTGGTCTTAGCGGCGGGCCAGCTCTTTGACCCGGCCATAGGCCATCAGGCGCTCAAGGCGAGTCTTGAGCAAGTCGCGGGTCGGCACCGGTGCCAATTTCTGCAAAGCATTCTGCAAGGCCTCCTTGAGGTTTTTCGCCATCGCCTGATGCGCACGATGCGCACCACCGGTCGGCTCTTCGACGATGGCGTCGATCAAACCCAGCGCCAGCAAACGGGGCGCGGTGATACCCATGATTTCTGCGGCAGTGCTTGCTTTTTCGGCGCTCTTCCAGAGAATCGTCGCGCAACCCTCGGGCGAAATCACCGAGTAGGTCGAGTACTCCAGCATCTGCACCACATCGCCAACACCGATGGCCAGCGCGCCGCCCGAACCACCTTCACCGATGACGGTGACGATGATCGGCACTTTCAGCTCGGCCATCACGTAGAGATTGCGACCGATCGCCTCGGACTGCCCACGCTCTTCGGCGTCAATACCCGGGTAGGCGCCAGGAGTATCGATGAAAGTTAACACCGGAATACGAAACTTCTCGGCCAGTCGCATCAGGCGTAAGGCCTTGCGATAACCCTCGGGACGCGGCATACCGAAGTTGCGGGCAATCTTCTCCTTGGTGTCGCGCCCTTTCTGGTGACCAATCACCATTACCGGCTGACCGTCGAAGCGGGCCAGGCCACCAACGATCGCATGGTCGTCGGCAAAAGCGCGATCACCGTGCAACTCCTCGAAGTCGGTGAAGATCAGCGACAGGTAATCGAGCGTGTAGGGGCGCTGCGGATGGCGTGCCACCTGCGACACCTGCCAGGCCGAAAGCTTGGCATAGGTGTCCTTGGTCAGGGTCTGGCTCTTCTTCTCGAGGCGACTGATTTCGTCAGAAATGTCGACCGCAGAATCGTCCTGAGCAAAGCGCAGCGCTTCAATCTTGCCTTCGAGATCGGCGATCGGTTGTTCAAAGTCGAGGAAACTGGTTTTCATCAGGCCCAACCGTATTGGTGAACATGTGGGTTTGCAACAACCCGTAATTCTACCGCGAAAGACCGCGCCGCAAGGCCGCAAGCCGCACCGGGCGGCGGGCCCACTGGCAAGAAGGTCCCTACCCAAGAGAAAAGGGACGCCAGTGACAATGGCCGTGATAAAAAAGACGCCGCCGCTGGCCTCGATGAGGTCAGCGGCAGACGAATGCTGCGTTCGGGCGGTGCGAGTCGTCAAGCGGTGATTCAGTGACTCCGCCCAGAGAGGCTACTTGCCTACTTGATGACCAGTTCCGGTCCCATCAGGGCGTAAGGCAAGGCGGTGGAGATCCACGGGATATAGGTCACCATGACCAGGAACAGCATCAACACGCCGACAAAAGGCATCGCCGCCTTGACCACCGACGCCAGACTCATGTTGGTGATGCCCGAGGTCACGAACAGGTTCAAGCCGATCGGCGGCGTAATCATGCCGATCTCCATGTTCACCACCATGATGATACCCAGATGGATCGGGTCAACGCCCAGTTCCATGGCAATCGGAAAGACCACCGGCGCAACGATCACCAGCAGTCCGGAAGGCTCCATGAACTGGCCACCGAGAAGCAGCAGGATGTTCACTGCAATCAGGAAGGTAAACCAGGTGAAACCCGCTTGCAGCATCCAGGCAGTAATTTCCTGTGGAATTTGCTCCGCCGACAGGGTGTGGGCAAAGAGCAGCGCGTTGGCGATGATGAACATCAGCATGACCGTCGTGCGGGTCGCATGCAGGATGGTCGCGCGCGATTCGCTGCCAAACAGCGCCGGGAAGAAGTTCTTGACCAGCAAGAGCAGGTTTCGACGCCAGATGCCCATACCACCCGTCAGGCACTTGCCAACTGATCCATGCTCGCGGCCCACCTTGACCAGATAGCCGACGAAAATGGCCAGCGACATGACCAGGCCCCACACCGCCCGGATCTTGCCGGTCGCTTCCATGCCGTCAGTGGCGAAGAAGGACAGGATCATCCAGACCATGAAGAACGACACGGCGTAGACACCGGCGTTGAAACCAATACGGGCCGACGCGTGGTCGGAGGCGAGAACCCAGGGCGTCTCCTTCAGCGGCCCCATGTCGCGATAGACAAACAGCGCCACCAGAATGGAGTACACCGCGGCGACGACGGCGGCTTCTGTCGGCGTGAACACCCCCCCGTAGATACCGCCCATGATGATCACCACCAGAAACAGGCCCCAGCCCGCTTCCTTGGCACCGTCCAGGATCGCGCCGAAGCCCTTCCACTCTTCTCTCGGCAGACCCTTGATCCGGGCAACGATGTAGATGGCCCCCATCAGCATCAGACCGGCGACCAATCCCGGAATCACACCGGCCAGGAACATTCGTCCGACGGACACGTCCGTTGCCGCCGCGTAGACCACCATCACGATCGACGGTGGAATCAGGATGCCGAGCGTCCCGGCGTTGCAGATGATGCCCGCCGCGAACTCTTTCGAGTAGCCCACCTGGCGCATACCGGCAATGGCGATGGTACCGATGGCCACCACTGTCGCCGGTGATGAACCCGAAAGCGCGGCAAACATCATGCAGGCCAGCACCGAGGCCATGGCCAGTCCACCCTGGAAATGCCCGACACTGGCGATCGCGAAATTGATCAGTCGCTTCGCCACACCCCCTGTCGACATGAACGCCGAGGCCAGGATGAAGAACGGAATGGCCAGCAGCGTGTAGTTCTGCCCTGCACCAAAAAGCTGAATCGCCACCGACGACAAGGAGTCGTGGGAAAAGAAGGTGACGAAAAGAATCGACGACAAGCCCAGCGAGACGCCGACCGGAACACCGATAAACAGCAGTCCAAGCACCATCGCAAAAAGAAAGAGAGAGTTCATCTTTGGTTCCTTAGTCGTTTAATCTTTTAAGATGTGCTTGTTCTCTTCGACCATGTCTTCTGCTTCATGGCCACTGATGAGGAGCTTTCGGCGGCCGGCTGCGATATCGACAAAAGCCTGCAAGGAGCGGAATACCATCAGCGCCAGACCAACCGGTAAGACCAGCAACAGCAGCCAGCGGTGGATACGGGCCTGGATACCAAAGGCATCCTGCACGAATCCGGGGTAGTGCAGTTCCTCCGAACCAATGCCGATCTTGTACATCTTCAGCCAGTAGTCGATGGCCCCCCCCCTGGTATCGACCCCGAACAAGGCCACCCAGGACGAATCGAGCAAAACCAGGCCGTAAAGCAGGCAGCACGCGGCGCCGACCAGGGACAGCGTTTTGGTCATCGGCGCAGGTACGGCCTTGATGATGATGTCAACGCCGAGGTGCAGACTGGTACGCAGGCCGTAACCCATGCCCAGAATGATCAGCCAGGAAAAAGCCGTGGTGTTGTATTCCAGCGCCCCCGACCAGCCGGTATTGAATCCGTAGCGGGCGATCACCTGGAAAAATGATACCAACATGATCGAGGTAATCACCACAACGAGAAGGGACTCCTCGGCTTGCGCCATCGCCTTCGGGAACTTCTTTTCGAGAGCCCAGAGGATTACTATGAAAATAAAGAGGTAGACGTGAAACCAGTAAGCTCCCATGGCAAACACCTTTAGTCAGATTCTTGAAAGAATGCCATCGCCCCCAAACAGCGAACTCCCTGCGGACAACGCCGTAGCGAGCAAAGCTCAGGGACATTCAGGCGACCCAATTCACGATGATTTCCCTCGCGGGGCCAAGGAAAAGGGCCAGAAGAACCTGGCCCTTTTCTATCTGCTGAGCTAGGAACCCGCCGCGGCCTTGATGGTGTCCGCGCCAATCTCCTTCTCGAACTTCTTCCAAACCGGCGTCATGGCGTCCACCCATTTCTTGCGTTGCTCGGGAGTCAGCTTGTTGACCTTGCCGCCGGCCTTGATGATGTTCTCACGGTTCTTGGCTTCGTCGGCCTTGACTGCCAGGTTGGTTTCGTTGGACACCTCGTCGACGATCTTCAGGAACTGATCGCGAACGGCGGGTTTGAGGCTGTTGAGCCAGTCCGCCGAAGTCAACAAAATATACGCCAGCAGCTGATGGTTGGTTTCGGTCGTGCTATCCTGCACTTCGAAGAACTTCTGGGTATAGATGTTCGACCAGGTGTTTTCCTGGCCATCGACGACGCCGGTCTGCAGCGCGCCATACACTTCAGCGAAAGCCATTGGTTGCGGCGAGGCGCCCATTGCAGCAATCATCTCCTTCGCCACGTCCGAAGTCTGCACGCGGAACTTCATGCCTTTGGCGTCCGTGGGCGCGATCAGCGGCTTGTTGGCCGAAAAGTACTTCAGGCCCGACATCCAGTAACCGAGCCCGACAAAACCGACGCCCTCCATCGACTTGAGCAGCTTCTTGCCCTCAGCCGAGTTGGTGAAGCGGATCGCCTGGTCAATATCGACGAAGATGAACGGCAGGTCAAAGACGCCAAGCTTGGGCGTATATGAGCCGAACTTGGACAGCGACGGTGCCAGCAGCTGCACGTCGCCAACCAGCAGTGCCTCCAGTTCCTTGCTGTCGCCGAAAAGCGTGCTGTTGGGATAGACCTCGATGCACAGCTTGCCCTTCATCTCTTTGTTGACACGTTCTGCCAGCTGGTTGGACGCCACCACCTTGGGGTGCGTCGAGCCGCCGGTCACGTGGCTGAGTTTGGCGACAACTTCACCCTTTTCACATTTCGCCAATGCCGACGTGGCAGCAAAGGCCATGGCCAGAGCTGTCAGGGCAACGCTGATCTTCTTCATATGCTTCATGCGATCTCCTCCTAAGGAAAGTTACTACGTGTGAATATTCTGTCTTTTCGATGCGGCAAGTTGGCTGCCGCTGGCGCCAAGAATAATCATTCTGGTCCCGCAAACGCAAGCATCTGCGCTCTTCACCTGCTCAAGCAAGCGCCGAATTGGCGATCGCATGGTCGAAAGTTCCTGAAGTCCGCGACTTCTCGATATGGCGCAGTGGCCAATCCTTGCGCGGACGCTGGCAAGTGCATTCCCGGCCCCCGGCTCCCGGCTCCCGGCTCCCGGCTCGCGGAACGCGCCAGCGCGTCGGTATCGAGGAAAAAAGTTGTTCGTCGACAAGCATTTGTGTGATTGACATCCCCCCCGGGTGGAGGCTAATTCTGACCGATCAGCGTCGCAACGGCCATTGTGGATTTCCGCAAGGGAACACGCTGAGCCAGCATCCTCAGCAAAGATGCGCGTGGCGATATACCGTCCAAATCGCTCTTGCGTTAGCACGTGAATCCGGAAACCGTGGGTGGCCGTAGCCAACTGGCCGTGTCGTTCCGCACCGGCGTGAGCTGCGGCCGAATGGAAGTGCTCGACACGCGGCAGGAACAATTCGCTCGTACTCCACGCCGCTTGACATCCCCTTCTTGCCAACTGGCGCACCACAAAGAGGTTTACCTGCAAAGGGAGTACTCACGTCGACGCGCCTGTGCTCCAGGACAGCCGCGACTTCGGACGTGGTCTTGCCGTGCTGATCGCTGGTACTGTGATCCCTGAGCCAGCCCGTCTGCAAAGCCATTACTTGTAATAGCCAACCGCACACACCTGATCGCCGATCCTGGTCACGTAGGCAACCTTTTCCACTGGATCGGTCTGACCGGGACGCGGCCACATGTACGAAACCTCGATAAAACGTCCTTCCTCGGCTACGTTGTAGAGTTCTTTGCCCAGAGGCTTGCCATCCTTGTCCTTGAGATCCTTGAGGCTCATGCCAAGAAGTGTCGGATGGGCGGTGAAGTACCCATCCGGACCACCGCAATACGGATACAGGTCGTGATCCATGAAGCCGCTTTCACCCTTGGTGAACATCACGAGCGCCCTGGCCTTGTCAGCCTTTAACGCAACAACCACCTTTTCGAGCATGGCTTTGGCTTTGGCTTTGGCTTCGGCTTCGGCTGGAGTCCAAGATTGCGCTGACGCGGCGATACTGACAAATCCGAAAACTGCGAAGGCTGAAGCCAAGATTGTTTGACGCAGCATCGAAACTCTCCTTGTCAAGTCATCAGACTGTAAACGACTTGCTTCCCCACCACGAGCGATGGGCAACGCCGTCTGCAAGAAAATGGTGACGCCTGCTGCCACCAGCGAGGATTCATGGGCGTTGTACCGGCAATGACCAAGGGACTGGCGCCGCGAACACGGCGTAGCGGGCAGTGTCTGGGTGCCTGTCGGAGTGAGCCATCCCTCGCGACCGACCTCTCGCTCATGCCTTCTTGCTGCCCTTTTCGCTGTCTGCTTCCCCAACTCTCTCTTTTTCCTTATGGTGCTTGTGGTGACTAGCGTGCGCCTTCGGCGCACGAAAGACAAGGACTGGAATATTCGAGTGGGTCAACACGCGGTAGGTTTGACTGCCGACCAGTAGCGAGGACAGACCCCCTCGGCTGTGCTTGGCCATGAAGATCAGGTCGCAGTTGTTGTCCTCGGCAACCTTGACGATCGCTTCCCACGGGGTATCGCTGACCACCGCGAGCGTTGTACTCTCGACGCCGGCCTCCTTGCAGAGTTTCTTGATGGCACCCAGATACTCCTTGGATTTCCCGTCGGAACCCGAGATCAGGCGCTGGATCGCGGCGGGCTGAATCAGATCGCCGTAATTTTCCGCGTGCCCAACCGGTGCCTTCGCGTATAACGCCGTGATCTTGGCATTGGCCGCCTTGGCAAACGCCACCGCGCGCTCCGCGGTTTTTTGCGACAGATGGCTGCCATCGGTCGGCACCAATATGTGCTGGAACATTGTTGTTCTCCTCTGGTTAGAGCCACTCAGTGCCGTTGAGCGTACCGAAAAATGGCAACCGAATTCCACACCGCAATGGCGGATTTTGGCGAGAAATATCGCGTTGCCTACCGAACGGATGACCTTTCCGGCACCTTGCGGAAAGTTGCAGCCATGCGGACTGCACAGGCCGCCTTGAAGCAAGCAGTTGGAGTAGTGATCCCGAGAACAGCCCGTAGCCCACGTGCTCCCTCTCCTCGACCTACTCCTGCATGGCCATGAGTTCCTTGTCAGCATAACGCAACCTCAACGCCAGCACCTTGGCGACCGCCTCGAGTATCTCGAACCCCAGCCGCTTGTGCTCCTCCTTGAGTCTTTCGAACTGTTCGCGCTGCAACACAAAGAGTTCGGTATCTTCCACCGCCGTACCGTCGTTGAAACGGCTCGTTCCCGCAATGAAGGCAATACCACCGAAGAAGTCGCCGCGCCCGTACGTCAAGGCGTGATGAACGTTTACTGTTCCCTTGATCGGGAACGTGATCCGGACTGCACCCTTGCGGATCAGGTACAGCTCATTGGCCACGTCGCCAAGAGAAAAGACCTTCTCATCCTTCCCTACCGAGCGTCGCTCAAGAGCTTCCACCAGGGCGATCAGCGTCTCTTCCTTGTAGTGCTTGAACATTTCGAGCTCGTATACCTCGAGCGGTGGAAGCTCGAGCGCCTCCTTGAGATGCTCGCCGAGGATCTCGTCTTCAGTCCATTCGAGCGCGTCGTCAAGCGCAGGAAACACCTTCACATGCTCGGTCATGGTCGTAAGTTCCATCTGATCGAAGAGTTCGGCGATATTCCGGCCGTTTGGCAGGGTCCGCGTCAGGTCGCTGAAAATAAGGTAGGCGCCACGTTCGATCAGCGAGTCCCTGATCTGGGTCAGCAGATGCACGGCCGTGACGTCGACCGACTGCACGCGCCGCATGTCGACCACGATGTAGGTGCGCCTGGTCAACTCCGGTTCAAGTGCCGAGTAAAGCTGGTCCTTGGTACCGAAAAACAGGCTACCCTGCAGCTCCACTATTGCGGTCTTATCCCCACTCTTTACCAGCAGCTCCATATCCTGCCCCAAGCGCACCCTCTTCGAAAACCTGTGACTGCCATCAAGCTTGTTACGAATGATCGTGCTACCCAGTTGCTCGCGGATGAACAGCAACATCGCCAGAGCAATCCCGACGCCCGACGCGGCGATCAGGCTGTAACCGAGCGCCACGCCCACCACCACCACGATGACGGCGAAGTCCAACATGGTCCACGGCGAACGCAACAGATTGAAGCTGTGCCGGTCGATCATCCGGAAGCCGACGACGATCAGGATGCCGGCCAGCGCGCCGACCGGAATCCAGGCAATGAACGTCCCCAAGGCGAGAAACGCGATCAGCGACAACACACCTTCGACGACCCCCGAGACGCGAGTCTGGCCACCGCTGTTCAAATTGACCAGCGTCGCCCCCATCTGCCCGGCTCCCGGCATGCCACCGACGCAGGCCGAAGCGATGTTTCCGGAACCCTGGGCGATCAACTCACGGTTTGGATCGTGGCGGCTGCGCGTCAACGCGTCGAGAACGACCGCTGTCTTGAGGGTATCAATCGACAGCAACACGGCCAGGGTCAATGCCGTTCCAAGCAGGCCGCCAATATGGCTAAGCTTCAGTTCGCCGATATCCCGCCAACGGCCAGTGATTGCGTCGAGCATGCTTGACGCAGTTCCGCCAAGCGGGCCGATGATCAACTTGTTGCCCTCGATGACCAACATCGACTGGTCTACCGCGTAGGCCAGTCCGAAATAGGTCAGCACCCCGGCCAGCAAGCCGAGAATGGCCGCCGGCACGACGCGCGTGACCAGGGCTGCGCCGAGCATAACCGCCGCCGTCACGGTACCGATGACCGCGCTCTGCCACTGCCAGAGTTCCGGTGAGATCAGCACCCGCCACAACGAGTAGTTTCCGAAAACGCCGAGAAATTTCGGGATCTGGCTGGCGATGATGATCAGACCGACGCCGGTGAGATAGCCGCTGACCACCGGAAACGGGATGTACTTGATCAGGCTACCGACACCCATGGCACCCAGGAGCAACTGAAGCAGGCCCGCAACCAGACCCAGGGCCGTCAACATCAGCACGATGAATACGGGTTCAACCTGTTGCTGCACGAGCCCTATGGCAAAGGCCGAGCACACCGCCGCGGCCGGCGCACACGGTGCGGTAATCAGGCGATTGGTGCCACCCAGGGTCGGCGCCACCAGTCCGAGAGCGACAGTACCGAGAATCCCGGCCAACGCTCCCATACCGGCGTAAGCCGGGCCAATCGAGGCATAGATGGTGACGCCAAAGGCGATCGCCGACGGCAGGGCAACCAACATGGCGGCAAGACCGCCCCAGAAGTCACCGGCCAGCTTGTCACTCTTGAAATTGGATGTCAGTTCCACGACCACAGGCCTCCACTCTCGTAGGAAGAAATGGTCCTGCTACGGACGCTTGGTCGGCAGCAGGGCCAACAACACGTAGCCTACCGAACAGCCTAGGCGACGCGGGGTGTTATGGCAAGCACGGCTTGTTCTCATCACCCGAAGGACGACAGCCGCCGCGCGACTCGGCAGCCTCCGGGCGAAGCTTGAAACGACCGTTCCGCAAGGCCTCGGTCAACCCATCGGGCGACAGGTCGACGCGCCGGCGCCCAGCAATCCGTGCGAACTTAACCGACGCGGGCTGTTAGGCGGACCATGCGGCTGCCGCGGAAATCAAGGTCGACGCGTTCCGCATGTTCCGCGAGACGATCGAGTTCCTCTACCAGTCGCACCAGCCTTTTCTTGGCCCAGGCCTCGTTTTCGACAACGGTGTCGGCGCCTGCCCGTACCGCGCAGACCGTGACCAACAGCAACTCGACCAGATCGTGTTCGACGTTCGCGGTCTGTTTCGGATCGCGCACGCCACCCCGTATGTCGATCAGCGGAAACCGGTTTTCTGCGCTCATGGAAAAACTCCAGGAAGACAGAAACCTACACCAATCCATGAGTTGTGAACGGCCCTTTCGTAATTTCTTGAGCGTAAACGACTATTTTTGGGGGTTCACGACGTTGGCATTACGCGACTGCCCTGGCGTTTCCAGCGCACCGTGTCGACCGTCGCTATGCAGCACCCTCTCCAGCAGGTACCATCAATCGCATGCGGTTGTTGTGCATGGTTATCGAGAGCGGCGCCCATAGTTTGCGGCGCGGAACGCGGCAGCTCCTTGGACTGATGGCGGCCGCATGGCTAAACCGTGGCACCAGGAGGAAGCGCAATGCTTGATGCTGAAACGATAGACAACCGCAGCTCGCCCGACGCAATGGAGACCACCCGGAATCTGGGCCGGCGCGAGCACCCTGCGTGCGAAACCAAGCGCCGCGCGTGCCTGCCATCACTCCCGCGTCAGAACAAGTTGCGCTGTAGCCTCGCCCAGTTCGCGCATCGGGCCGGGACATGATTCTCTTCTTCTTCATGCTGCTGATGCTGGCCATGGCCTGGGGCGTTGTTGACCACTTTCAGAGCATCGTCAGCAACGCACCACCGCCAAAGCAAGCGCCCGTCACGCTTGCAGACCTCCCGGAATCCCCGGCGAACGTGGTCTAATTTTGGACAGTAGGTCGGCGAAGGCCGTCTCATAGCGGAGACTGGCCGACCTCGATGCGCAGCCATTTTCCGCCGGGAATTCTGGCGCCGAGACCAGTGAGCTTACGGCACAGCTGTTCTTGGGCATAACGGCGGGCGGGTTGCTGTAGCGGCTCCAGGCGAACGACCACCCAGTGCTCGTCACTGCGTACCCAGCCATGGCAGTTGAAGATCGCATAGAGCAGGTCCACCCGATCGCTATCCTTGGCATAGCTGTCGTTAAGCCAATCGAGAAGCTGGCGGCGCACGTTCCATACGGAACTCGTGACGAAGTCGAAGAGATTCTTGCCCTCGTTATCGATGGCGTTGAAGGAGCGGTAATCGGACAGCCCCGTGACATTGACGCGCTCGGGCAAGCGAGCCTTGTCAGCCTGGAGTTGTTTGAGTTGCGTTTCGCTCACGGCGATGGCCGCAGCAAGCCGCCGATGCCGACTGTTGTGGCGCTCACTTCCGTCCCGATTGAAGCTGGGTTGAGTCTTGGCCTGTTGCTTGTAAAGCTTGGCAAGATGGCCCTGGGTGCTCGCGATCTGCTGCGCAAGCCCTTTGATCTGGGGATTGGCGATGTCCTGTTTGTCGCTCTCGGCCAAGCCGAAACCCGGATGGTAATGATAGGGATGACGCCCCTTGAGGTGTTTGAAAGTGTTCTCCGAGGCGCCCCAGCGACTGAGCATCGCGGTCAGCACCTCTTGCGGCGACCACTGAAGGTCAGCGTCCCAGCAGAGCACGCTGATGCGGTGATTGGTGCGCAAATTCCACAACACCACCCGGCGCAGGTCGAACGTATGCACCGACTCGGCCGTGCCGGTGTCGGGATCGGTTTTAGGTGGGTAGACGCACGTCTTGGTCTCTTCGAACAGGCGATAATCCGTGCCGTTCATCGCTACGCTGTGCGTGAAGTCTGCGGCCGGCAAGGCCATGAGCCGCGCAGGATTGGCGTTCTTCTCCCAAGTGATGAAGGGCGTGCGGCTGCGCACGAGTTCGCTGAAAAAGCCCAGTCCATCGCCCTCACGGTCGAAGACCTGTACCGGCGGGGTTCCCAGGGACTGTTGTCGCGCATACTCGCCAAGCCTCAGAATCTGGGCGCGCAGGTCTCCCTTGCCCTCCTGAATGTCGAAATAGACGATGCGCCCCTGTTCGTCACAAGTGACCAGATTGGTCTGTCCGGGCATCGGCATCCGCCGCTGTGTATTCCACGCCGCATGCACCTTGTCCTGTCCGGTATAAGGCAAGAGATGACCGTCCGTAAACCACAGCCGGGTGGCGACCAGGCCGCAGCGGATCTGATCGGCAAAAAACGCCTTCAGCAGCGCACCGGCCCGAGACTTGCCGGCGACGTCATGGAACCAGGACCACAGCGTGTCGAGAGCGGGTAGCCGCCCCAAGCCCAGGAGCCGTCCCGCCTCCTCGCGCCGCTCATGTTTGAGCTGCTCGATGGAGCGGATGTTACGCACCGCCATCAGCACGAACACCTGGAAGATGCGCCAACCGTTCCCGAACAGCTGGGAGAGCCGTTGCATCCACTGCCATTGGCTCATCAGGACCAGCAAGACAGGGAAAATGCCGGCATAGCGGCTGGCTTCCCAGTCATGGTGTTCCGCATAGGGAAGCTCGATCACTGCGGCGGGAACCTGTTCCGGTGAGGCCTGCTCCGCGACTGTCTGGCGGCTCGGCTGATCGACACGCACGACCTCTTCGAGGGGCGCTTCCTCCAGCGCACACCGCGCCGCGGCTTCGCCATCCCACGCGAGTTCCTCTTGGGTCACTTCCGCAGTCAGCCGCTTCTCGACACGCCGCAAAGCTTCGAGTTCGCGGGCCTTGGAGCCGGGGCGGCGTTTGTCAACATGCAGCCGACCTTGCCGTTCTTCGCTCACGCTGCGGCTCGGACTATAGCCATGCAGCAGGCCGGTCACCCCAAATAGCCGATAGCACTCGCGATAGTTGTGCAGCGTCTGGCGACTGAGATTGAGCACCTCGGCCAAGCGCGTCTGGTTCAGCTTCCTCTGTAATAACTCAACCACCAGGAGGCGCCGCTCGGCCTTGTCGGCAAGATTCACCCGTTTGCTCAGACTGCCATGATGATAAAGGTCACCCTGGCTGCGAGGGCCACGCGGAAGGTGCAGACAATAGCCTCTGCCCAAGTCGAAACGGCCTTCCTGCTTAACCGCTGGTTCCAATAACTCGCTCTGCGTCACCCCTCACCCCCAGGTCCCCGCTGCCTGACGCGATTCTAGCATGAGATTTATGCTTATTGCACTTGTTATTGCGTATTTACAATAGGATATAAGCATCGTTGTCCAATAAACGTTTTCCGTTCCCGGCGTGACGAAGGTCCAAAAAACGACGATAAGGCTTTTGAATCACGCGGTTAGCGGGGCGTCTGAGTCGCAATTCCGGGAGGTCTGGCTTGAGGCCGCACACGGGCAATCGCCGCCAATCGTGCCTCTCGCGATTGCGCCTGCGCCAGACAAGGATTCAGCCGACGACGCCAGCGCCCCCCGCGCTGCGGCGTACGATCCCGCCGGCCAGGCGAACGCTGTCGATAAGACAGGGGAGAAACCCTGATCCTGCGCGCACAAGCGCTGCTAACGCGGGTCTCGGCTGGCACCTCCGTCATTTCGGTCGCTTCACCGCGCTACTCGTCGCAAGACTGCTGATTGACGGCAGCTGCGACCCCTACCTATACTGCCGGCCGTTCCCGTGGATGCCCTGCCCCGCGCCTGCGGATCGCACACGCTGGCCGGCCGCCAGGGAAGCCAGACCAAATGTCGAAGTATTTGGGTGTGGTTCTTTTCGGCCACGAAGGATCATAGGCACATCAAATGGTTAACGTATCAATGACTTAAAAAATTGCTCCAGTGCGGTACGTAAGGAACGCGGACGGCATTACCGAGCCTGCAGCCACCCTATTCCGATAGCGGGGAACGAACAATGAGCCAAAATCTGCCGATTAGTAGCCGCGAAAGCGTGCCCGACGAAAAGAGCCGCACCCGAAGTATTTGAGGAGCACCTGATGCGCCGAACAAAAATAGTGGCCACGATCGGCCCCGCCACCGCGACTCCGAACGCCTTGCGACGACTCCTGGAAGCGGGTGTTGACGTCGTCCGCCTCAACGCCGCGCACTCAGACATGAAAACGCACAGCAACAACGCGCGTCTGGTACGGGAACTGGCCGGCGAGCTTGGGCGCAGTGTCGGAATTCTCGTTGACATGCCCGGCCCGAAGATCCGGAGCGGTCTCGTGGCTAACGACGAGGTGGAACTCGAGAGCGGCCAGGAGTTCGTCTTGAGCGGCCGCGAAGACAGCATCGGCGATGCGCAGCACGTTTCCACGACGCTGCCCGATCTCGCGCAATGGGCACGACCAGGTGACGAGGTCTACCTCGCCGACGGGGCGATCGTTCTGCGCGTACTCGAATCAATCGGCAAGGACGTCCGTACGGAAGTCCTTCGCGGCGGCCCCTTGCGCTCGCGTAAAGGCATGCACCTACCGCGTGCCGAAGCACACGTCGAACCTTTCACCGCTCGCGATGGGCTGGCGCTGGAAATGGCGATTGCCGCCAAAGTCGACTTCCTCGGACTCTCCTTCGTACGTCGCGCCGAAGATGTAGAACGGGTACGCGCGATGCTCCCCAAGCGCGGCATGCGACCAGCGCTGGTTCCCAAGATCGAGACCGCGGCGGCGATCGACAATCTTGCCGGCATCATCGAAGCCGCCGACGCGGTGATGGTGGCGCGCGGCGATCTCGGCATCCAGATGCCGGCGCGGCGCGTGCCGCTGCTCCAGAAGGAAATCATCCGTGCCTGCAACATGGCCGGGAAGCCGGTGATCACCGCCACCCAGATGCTCGAGTCGATGACTCGCTCCCCCTTACCCACTCGCGCCGAAGTCAATGACGTTGCCAACGCCGTGCTCGACGGCACCGATGCCTTGATGCTGTCTGAAGAAACCGCGGTTGGCCTCTTCCCCTGCGAAACCGTACGCATGATGAGCGAGGTCGCCGAGTCGGCCGAGGGCTCGCCACGCGAGCACGGCCATCCAGAAGCGATTACCGCCGCCATCACCGATCGCGTAGCGTGGGCCGTCGCACACGCCGCCGTGCAAGCGGCCGAGGATCTCAACGTCGCCGCGATCCTCTGCCCGACACGCAGCGGCCTGACCGCGCATCGCGTCGCAGCCTTCCGCCCAAAAATGCCCATTGCCGGCATCTCGACGTCACCGCAAGTGCTCGGCGGGCTCTGCCTGGTATGGGGCGTGCAACCACTGCTGGTCCCCGACAATTCCGAAGCCGATCAGTTGCGACAGGCAATTGCCGCCGCGCGCGCTGCGCGACTCGTCCGTGACGGGGATCTGGTGGCAGTCGTCTTCGGATCAACCGGACCGCGTGCCGGCAGCACCGACAGCGTGCGCATCGTCCGCGTTTGAGGAGTGCAAGGAACATCAGGCGCCTCCGGAGCAAACCGCGCTCGGCAAGAGATCGAAACCGGCTTCGGGGGGTGGCGACTCCTGGCCCGGCCTTACCGTTCAGGCTCATACCACAGTGGACAAGGCTGAATGTAGCCGCCCGGCCGGCGCCGGCCTATAATGGCCCGACAATTTTCCGAGGAGAGCACCATGCCGCGCATCCAGGCCGGAGACATTTCCCTCAACTACATCGAGCATGGCAGCGGCGACAACATCGTCCTCGCGATCCACGGCAACCTCGGCTGCCTCAACTGGCTCGAACTGGCCCTGCCGCTGCTGCCCGACAATATCCGTATCATCGCTGCCGAATGGCGCGGCTGCGGCGACTCCGACAAGCCGGAGCCGACGCCTGACTACTCCAACTACAAGATGGACGTCCATGCGCGCGACCACCTCGCCTTGATGGACGCGCTCGGCATTGAGAAATGTCATCTCTACGGGCACTCGACCGGCGGCATCATCATCTCGCACCTGCTGACCATGGCGCGGGAGCGCTTCGGCAAGGTGCTGATGCTCGACCCGGTCAGCCCGCTCGGCCTGCAGATGAATGCCAGCCAGGTCGGCGTCATCACGGCAATGAAGACCGATCCCGATGTCTGCTTTGCCGGGCTGGCCAGCGCGGCGCCGACGCTGTTCCGTCCGGAAACGCTGGTCGCCGGCCAGATGCCGCAATTCGCCAATGCCACCAGCAACGCCCAGCGCGAGCTGTTCAAGACGATCATCGAGCGCACCCGCGTGCTGTCCGATGGCATCTGGTTCGGTACGCCGCACAACCTCGGCCTCGAATGGGATTCCGGCGAACTGGCCGCGCGCATGCCGGAGATGATCCACGAGCACCTGATACTGTTCGGCAAGGTCGACTACTGGATCCCGCGCGAGCATCTCGACATGATGGCAGAGACACTGCCCAACGCCCGCCTCGAGATCTTCCCGTATGTCGGCCACTCGATGAACATCGAGCAGCCGCTGCTCTTCGCGCGAATCTTCGGCGATTACTTCCGCGCCTGACGGACCTTCCTGGCGTTTTTCTGTAACTCGTTGATATGGAACGATAAATCACGAACCAGACTAAATATGCCGGCATGTAAATGTTGCCATACGACTTTATTCATAGAGCTCTCTGCTGTCGCCCCATCCTCCGTTTTCATTCGCCGCCGCGCGACCGGGCGTAGCCGGCTGCTGCGAACGACGTCCCGCGTGGAGCAAAATTCAACCCAGAAGCTGAAAGGCCGCCATAACAGCGGCCCTTCTTCCCGGAACCGTGCTACTTCGCCAGCCCCGCTGGTTTCGCCGCCGGTGCCTCAACGGCGCCACCCCCGCCGCCACCTCCGCCGACACCCGGCAAATTGGTCGTGAACGTATTCTCCACAAAAGCCTGGATCGTACTCTTGAGCACGTTCGGCGCCTTGAACACGCCGTAGTGCGCCGTCGCATCCGGGAAACTCGCGAAGTACGCCCCCTGTACAGCCTGCGCTGCCTTCTTTGCGTTCTCGACCATCAGCCATTGATCAGTATCGACGTGCACCACCAGCGTCCGCGCCTTTATCCGCTTCAACTCCTTGTTGATGTTGTAGTTGAAACCACTCTCGTTGCGGTACCAGTAGTCGACCATATCCTCGTTCTTGGTCCGGTTGATGTAGGTCAGCGTCTCGTCGCCCTTCGGTTCCCAGTAGAAGACTTCTTTCTGCAGCGTCGACCACGGGGTCGACGAACGGACCGGGAAGGTATAGCCGGTCAGTTGCAGGATCGACCACATGAACTCCAGCCCCTGCTTGGGGTGCTGGTCAAGCGGCAGATCGTAGTAGTTGCCATTGGTCTTGCGCCACACTGGATCGCTCTCGATAGCCGCCTGCCCCAGGCGGAAAGTCCACTGACCGACCGCATCGTCACCATCGGAAGCCGTCGTCCCACCGATCGGCATGATCGCCTTGACGAAGCCGCTCGGCGAATGCATTACGCCCCATACCCAGCTTTGGGTGGCACCCATCGAGACACCGGTCGCCACCTCGACCTGACCGATATTCAGGTGCTCGCGCAGCATCCGGTAGTTGGCCTGGACCATGTCGAAGTAACTGTACTGCGGGAACTTGCGGCCCAGACCATCCGACGGCTTGGACGCACCCCACAACCCGAGCGCATCGAGGAAGACCACGTAGTAGCGGTTGGTGTCGATGGTGCGACCCGGGCCGACAACGGCGCCGCCCGAGAAGGCATTCAGCGGCTGCCCTTCGTACCAGGTGTTGTACATCCAGGTCGAGTCGCCCGAATAGTAGGTGTTGATGATCACCGCATTGACGATCTCACCCTTGTCGTTACGCTTGGGCGTACCTACCGCAATGTAGGCGGCCCGCAGCGGCGCAGCGCCGAGCGACTCAAGCGTCGTGCCGCCCTCCCCGCCGTTGCGCCAGGACTCCGGATCGGCGTCGAGGTTGTACTTGCCCCCGATACGGAAGTTCGGAATCTCGTAATACTTCTTGAGCTGGTCCTGGGCCATGACAGCCGACGGCGGCGTAATCTGTACCTTGCCTTCGGCAGCCCAGGTCGCACCGGGCAGTACGAAGGCCGCCGTCAGTGCCAGAACGATGATCTGCTTTTTCACGTCCGATTTCCTCATGTTTTTTTTCATGGCGCACCTCACTTGGCAAGGCCGGACGGCTTGCCGGACGAGGCAGCGGCCGGCGCTGCCGCACCCTCACCAACCGGGTTGATCAGGGCCTCGATGACGTCAGCTGACATCAGGTCCACCTTGCCGCTGCGCATGAAGTCCACCGTATCCTTGGCGAACTCGTAAGGCACGTCGGTATGGATGAAGTGCCCGACGTTCGGATAGACCTTGATGGTCGGCGGGTTGCCGGCGAAGGTCATGCGCTGCTTGAACGGAATGACGATCGTCTTGGCCATGTCGGTCAGCCCGTTCAGCGCAGTACCCGGGATGAACGGTTCCTTGGCCCCGAAGGTCAGGAAGATCGGAGCCTTGATCGTCGGCAGGCGCTTGTAGATCGAGTTCGGGTCTTCCTTAACGTTTTCCGAGCAGATCGAGTAGAGGTCGTAGGTAAACATGAACGCCCACTGCTCGAACTCGCGCTTGTTGCCGGTCATCATGGCGATGCGCTGGTTGGTATGCAGGCGCGCATACTCGGTGTCGTTGAAGAAGTAGCCGGCCGGACTTGCCGTCACGTTGCCGGCGGCGTCGCGTTTGCGGAAGTAGAAGAAGTCTTCCACCGCCTGCGGCGTCTTATTGATCTCACTGGACACCAGGCCCATCGGCTCGTAGGCCGCGTTCCAGGCCTTGAGATCGTAGGCGATAGACGGGTCGCAGATCGGATACGACTTGCCGTTCATTTCGATGGACTTCGGATACTCCTCAAGGCCGGCCGGACCTTCAAGGATCAGGCCCTGCACGGCATTGGGATAGAGCATGGCATAGCCGATCACCGTCTGGCCGCCCAGCGAATGGCCGTGGTAGAAGGCCTTATTGACCCCCAACTTGCCGACCACCAGCGCATGGAAAGCATCGCGCACATCGTTCAGGGTGCGAGTCATCGGTTTGTCGATGTTGCCCGGACCGGACATACCCCACTGCGGCATGTCTGGTGCGATCACGCGGTAACCGCGCTCAACTGCGTACTTGATCAGGTAGCCGTAGTGCGCACCGAAAGCGCCCTTGCCATGGACGACGACCAGGGTCGGCGGATTGCTCGCCTTGCCGCAGTATTCATCCATGTAGCCGATTTCCCATTCGACGCCGCGCTTGTCCTTGACCTTGGCGTACTTGACCGGGAACGGCGACACCATCTCGTCCTTCCAGAAGGACTTGTTGGGGTCGGGTTTCATGTTGATCTTCGGCGAACGGTAATTCTTCGCTTCGCAGACGATCGTCTTGTCGGAGATCACCCCGATATCGCGCATGAAGGTGTCGAATGTCGGGTTGGTCTTGAGCGAATTCGGCGCCTTGAACACGGCGTAGTGGGCGGTCTTGTCCGGGAAGCCGACATACTGCCCGCCGGGGATCAACTGCGCTGCTTCCTTGGCCTTGTCGGAAATCAACCACTGGTCGTTGTCGATGTGCACCACCAGCGTGCGCGCCTGCATGCCCGGCAGCAGTTTGTTGATGTTGTGGATCTCGCCGACCGTGTCGCGGTACCAGAGATCGACGCCGTCGAACTGACTGGCCAGGCGCTTCAGGTTGGCACCCGCATCCTTGCCCATGCGCGGGTCATCCTTCCAGGTGAAGACCTCCTTCGAAACGGCCTCCCAGCCCAGCGACTGGCGGTAGTTCAACTGGTAGCCGGTGAGTGACAGCATCGACCAGTGAAACTCGACGCCCTTGTTCGGGTGCTGGTCCTTGGGCAGCTTGTAATAGTCGCCCTTGGTCTCGACCCACACCGGGTCGGATTCGAGCGCTGCCTTGGCCAGCTGGAAGGTCCAGGCTGCGACCGGGCCTTCGCCGTCGGTCGCCGAGGCGCCGCCGATCGGCATCACCGCCTTGACGAATCCGGGATACATCAGACCCCAGTAGTAAGCCTGGGTGCCACCCATCGAAGCACCGGTAGCGAGCACAACCTGGCCAATGTTCAGCTTGTCGCGGAGCAGGCGATAGTTGAGCTGGACGACGTCGTAGTAGCTGTAGACCGGGAACTTCATGCCCAAGCCGTCGGATGGCTTGGAGGCGCCCCACAAGCCGAGCGCGTCGACGAATACGACGTAGAAACGATCGGTGTCGAAGAGCAGCCCGGGGCCGACCAGCGCGCCACCCGAGAAGGCATTGCCAGCCTGCCCTGCGTACCAGTTGGTGTACATCGCCGTTGCATCGCCGGAGTAATACGAGTTGATGACGATGGCGTTGATGATCTCGCCCTTGTTGTTCTTCTTGGGTGTGCCGACCGCGATGTATGCGGTCCTGGCCGGCCCGGCACCGAGCGACTCAAGGGTCGTGCCGCCTTCTGCACCGTTCTCGAAGGACGTGGCGTTGGCCAGGTCGTACTTGCCGCCGATCTTGAAGTTCTTGACCTCGTAGGTCAGCTTCATCTTGTCCAGCGCGTCGTTTACCGAACGCGGAGTCAAGGGTTGCTGGGCATACGCTGCACACGTCAGCGACAGTGTCAGCATCACCGACACCGCACCACGCACAAAGCTTCGCCAACCCGCCAGTTTGTTTCTCATGAGTCGATCCTCCGTTTTCCCTCGATAACTTGGCGGTAATTCATTAACTACCCCCCAGACGCGCTATCATCATAGCCAGTTTCCATGGGCAGTAAAGACCTTTTTCCACCGACTCATTCTGGTGCATCGCAACATGTCCACAGCTTATTTCGGCCATCACCAAGTCAATTTCGAACTGGCGGGCGACCTCGACAGGCCGGTCATCACCTTCCTCAACGGCCTGACCCAGAATGCCAACCTGTGGAAAAGCTACGCCGAGTATTTCGTTCCGCGCGGCTACCGCGTTCTGGCCTACGACATGATCGGCCAGGGGCGCTCCTCGAAGCCGGTCATCGACATCCCGCTGGCGGCGCACGCCGACATGCTCGCCGTCCTGCTCGATGAGTTGAAGATCGACAAGACCCATCTGGCCAGCATTTCCTTCGGCGGCATCATCGCCCTCGATTTCGCGATCCGCTACGGCCAGCGCCTGCACAGCCTCGTGGCGATGAGCACCTTCGCCGAACTGACGCCGCAACTTGAATTTCTCGGCACAGTGATGACGCAGGGCCTGACCGACGTCGGCCTGCCCTACATGCAGAGCATGCTCTACCCGATGAACATGAGCTCGGCATGGATCGCCGCCAACCGCGAGCGCATTCCGGCCATGAAACGCGCCGGCTACATCGGCAACGATGCTTACGCCATGCAGAACCTGATGGAATCCTTCACCGCCTTCAAACCCCTGACGCCTGACCTGCACAAGATCAAGGTACCGACGCTGATCATGAACGGCGAGTTCGATTTCTTCACACCACGCGAGTGCCACGAACTGATGCGCAGCAAGATCGCCAATTCGCGACTGCTTATAATCCAGCATGCCTACCATGCCTTCACGCTGGAAATGCCGACGGTGACCATGCGCCAGATCGAGGTCTTCCTCGAGCAGGTCGATACCGGCGCATGGAAAGGCGACCAGAGCGTGTGGATCGCCAATGAGGACCCAGCCGCGCCCGAACAGTGGCTGCCCATCGCCGGCGACTGGATGCGCGCCGTTCAGATCGCCGCGCCGGTGAAAGCACCAGAGCCGGTGCTAGCCAGGACCCCTGCAAATTCCGCAGCCAGGCGTCCCGCCAAAAGTCCTGCCGCAACGCCGGCACCGCTTCCCGTCGCTGCCGTCCGCAAGACCGTTACCCGGAAGACAAAACCATGATCGACCCTGTAGGTTTCGACCAAGCCCGCGACCGCATCGCCGCCACCGGCTTCACACCGGAAATCCAGTCCAAGATCGCGCTCGTGCTGAGCGCGGCCAAGAACGGCAACCTGATGTTCCAGGCCAGCCTGCAATGGATGCCGGGCCTCGGTCTGCTCCAGCAGTTCCTCATTTCGCAGTCGGCGCGCGAACTGGAAGCCGTGACCTTGCTGGCACGAACCACGCAGTGGGCAAGCAACCCGTTGCTGGCGCTCGAGGCGAACCGCATCGTCACACCACTGCTCACCGCCTGGGGCCAGATCATGATGCCGCCGGGGCCGATGTTCAATCCGCGGGCTGTTTACCGCGGCATCTCGCTCGGCCATGCACAACTGGCGCGCATCCGGCTGCTCCCGATCATTCCGGACAATGCCGACCCGCTCGATCCGTACGTCGTCGCCCTGAGCCGCATCGAACAGGAAAACGGCCGCATGCTGCAAACGCAGATCCGCCTGTTGAAAAACATCGAGGCAGACATGCCGCTGGCCGAACGCGAAACGCTCGTCGAGCAGGACCAGGAGTTGGTAGACGGCGTGTTCAGCGCCTTTCTCGCCTGGCTCTCTGCCACCTGACCAACCCTGCTCACCCGCCCGCCGGGCGTGCATTGATCTGCCTCTTGGCCTATAGCTGGCACTGGGTTACGCTTCGGCCATCGCCCTTTGCAGGAAAGAAAACGCCATGCACATCCGCTCGCCTTTACGCCCCACCGGTGCCGCCAGACTTGCCTGTCTGGGCGTCGCGGCAATCCTGCTGGCTGCCTGTGGCGAGGAAGCGGAAGTTGCTGCGCCGCCGGCAGCAGCCGTTGCCGCCGCGCCCGCTGCTCCCGGCGCCACCGACGCGGAGAAGGTGCTCAACGTCTACAACTGGTCGGACTACATCGCCCCGGAGACGGTCAAGAACTTCGAAGCCAGGTACGGGATCAAGATCAATTACGACGTCTTCGATGCCAACGAGGTGGTCGAGACCAAGCTTCTCGCGGGCAATACCGGTTACGACCTGGTGATGCCTTCGGCACAGTTCATGGAACGTCAGATCAAGGCCGGCGTGTTCCAGAAACTGGACAAGGCCCTGCTGACGAATCTCGGCAACATGGATCCGTCGATCATGCAGCGCGTCGCCTTGCACGACCCGAACAATGCGCACGCCATTCCCTACATGTGGGGAACCGATGGCATCGGCTACAACGTCGACCAGATCAAGCAGATCATGCCCGATGCGCCACTGGACTCCTGGGCGCTGGTGCTTGATCCGAAATACGCCGCCAAATTCAAGGATTGCGGCATCTCGATCCTCGATGCCGCGTCCGATATCCGCAGCATTGTCCTGATCTACCTCGGCAAGGATCCCAACAGCCAGGACCCCGCGGATCTGCAGCTGGTCGAAGAGCAGTTGATGAAAATCCGGCCCTATGTGCGCAAAATCAATTCATCGCAATACATCGAAGATCTGGCCAACGGCGACCTGTGCATTGCGGTCGGCTACAGTGGCGACGTGCTGCAAGCGCGCGATCGCGCCAGGGAGGCCGGCAAAGGGGTGAAGGTAGCCTATGCCTTGCCCAAGGAGGGCAGCATCATTTGGTTCGACATGATGGTGATTCCCGCCGACGCCAAACATCCCCGCAATGCGCATCTGTTCATCGACTACCTGATGCAGCCGCAAGTGGCAGCGAGCAACTCCAATGCGGTGCACTATCCAAACGGCAATCTTGCTTCCGAACAGTTCATCGCTCCTGAAGTAAAGAACGATCCCAGCGTCTTCCCCAGCGCCGAGGCGAAAGCCAAGCTGTCCCCTGAACTGGCAGTGGGTGACGACTACAACCGTCTGTTGACCCGCAGCTGGACGCGCTTCCAGACAAGCCAGTGATGGCGGGCAATGACGGCCGCCGAGCACGCGCCGCCCCGATCACTCGCCGCCTGCGGGCTCGCCTCGTGCCTGGTCGTGTTGCCTGGATATTTCAAGCTGGAATCTGAATGGCTTCGTCGGCACCGGCCCCCAGCCACCCAGCTCGCCCGTGGAACGATCCCGCAGTCGAGCCTTACATCCGCATCGAGCGGGTAAGCAAAAGCTTCTCCGGCTTTGTCGCCGTCGATGATGTCTCGCTGAATATCTATCGCAGCGAACTGTTCTGCCTGCTCGGCGGATCGGGTTGCGGCAAGACGACGCTGCTGCGCATGCTGGCCGGATTCGAGGAACCCAGCAGCGGCAAGATCTACATCGACGGTCTGGACATGAGCGGTATCCCGCCCTACGAACGTCCGGTCAACATGATGTTCCAGTCCTATGCCCTCTTCCCGCACATGAGCGTCGACCAGAACGTCGGCTTTGGTCTGCGGATGGAGCACCGTCCGCGCTCCGAGATTGCCGAGCGCGTGGCGCAGATGCTGAAACTGGTGCGTCTTTCCGAGTTTGGCAAACGTAAGCCGGACCAGTTGTCGGGCGGCCAGCGGCAGCGAGTCGCGTTGGCCCGGGCACTGATCAAGCAACCCAAACTGCTGTTGCTCGACGAACCGCTGGGCGCACTCGACAAGAAGCTGCGCGAGCATACCCAGTTCGAACTGGTTAACTTGCAGGAAGAACTGGGGGTGACCTTCGTGGTCGTCACCCACGACCAGGAAGAGGCGATGACTCTCTCCTCACGCATCGGGGTCATGGACCACGGCCGGATCGTCCAGGTGGGAACACCCCAGGAGATTTACGAGTCGCCGGGTAACCGCTTCGTTGCCGAATTCGTCGGCTCGGTAAATCTCTTCGCAGGCCAAGTGACGGCCAGCGAGTCCAGCGCCCTCCGCATCCGCTGTGCAGAGCTCGAACGACCGGTCGAAGTGTTCAGCGCCCGCTTTTCAGCGCCACAAACCAGGCTCTGGGTGGCGATTCGGCCAGAAAAAATCCAGCTCTCCGTGCAGCCGCCGCAAGGCGCAGCCAACTGGACGCGCGGCGTGGTGAAGGAGATCGCCTATCTGGGGGATCTGTCGGTCATGCTGATTCGGCTGGAGTGCGGCAAGATCGTCCGGGTCACCCGCCCCAACGTCTGGCGTCACGACGAAGAGAGCATCACCTGGGAACAAGCGGTCTATTTGCATTGGCACGCCAGCAGTCCGGTGATCGTCAGCGAATGAAACCAAAAATGCAGCCAGGCCTGGCCGCTGCGCTTTTGGCCGAACGATTCGCAGGCGGCAGCCGCCGCCTGTTCGATGCCATCGGCAAACTGCCGCCCTGCCGCTGCACACAAATTCTCCTGATACGCTGGAGAATCAGCGCCCGCACTGCAGTGATTGCCGTGCCCTACCTGTGGCTCTTGCTGTTCTTTGTCGTACCCTTCGTGATCGTGCTGAAGATTTCCTTTTCGGAAACGCAGATCGCGATGCCGCCGTACCAGCCCTTGCTCGAATGGGCTGGCGAGCAGCTGGCCGATATCCGCTTGAACGTCAATCCCGGCAATTTCCTGTACCTCTTTGAAGACAGCCTGTATCTGCGCGCTTTCGTCAATTCGCTGCAGGTAGCCGCTGTGTCGACCGTGGCGGCGCTATTGATCGGCTATCCTTTGGCCTACGCCATCGCCCGCAGCGCTCCTCGCTGGCGCGGCATTCTTCTGATGCTGGTGATTCTGCCCTTCTGGACATCCTTCCTGCTGCGCGTCTACGCCTGGATCGGCCTCCTGAAAAACAACGGCCTGCTCAACAACTTCCTGATCTGGCTGGGCGTCATTGATCAACCGATTGTCATGCTGCACACCGATTTTGCGACCTACCTGGGCATTGTCTACTGCTACCTGCCGTTCATGGTCATGCCGCTATACGCCAACCTGGAAAAAATGGACCTGACCCTGCTCGAAGCCGCAGAAGACCTCGGTTGCCGCCCGCTACGTGCCTTTGCCAGCATCACCCTGCCCTTGTCCCTACCGGGCATCGTTGCCGGCTGCATGCTGGTCTTCATCCCCGCCGTCGGCGAGTACGTCATTCCCGCCTTGCTCGGACCATCGGACTCGCTGATGATCGGCAAGGTGCTATGGACGGAGTTCTTCAACAATCGCGACTGGCCGGTAGCCAGCGCGGTCGCCATCGTCCTGCTCCTCCTCCTGGTCGCACCGATCATGTATTTCCAGCGCCTGCAGGGACGCGCAAGCGCCGCACGCTCATGAGACCGAAAGCCTCCCTGGTCAGGCTTTCCTTCCTGGTGCTTGGTTTTGCCTTCCTGTATATCCCGATCCTGTCGCTGGTTTTCTATTCCTTCAACAAGTCGCGCCTGGTCACCGTCTGGGGGGGATTTTCCACCGAATGGTACGGCCGCCTGTTCGAGAACACGCAACTTCTCGATGCCGCATGGCTGTCGCTGCGCGTCGCGGCGGTGACTGCCACCGGCGCCACCATCCTCGGCACCCTGGCCGGCCTGGCGCTGGCCCGCTTTGGCCGCTTCCGCGGACGCACGCTGTTCACCGGCATGATCACCGCCCCACTGGTCATGCCCGAAGTGATCACCGGCTTGTCGCTACTACTGCTCTTCGTCGCCAGCGAACACGCTTTTGGCTGGCCCGAAGGCCGCGGTGTCAGCACCATCACCATCGCCCACATGACGCTGACCCTGTCCTATGTGGCAGTGATCGTGCAATCGCGCCTGTCGTCGCTCGATGTTTCGCTGGAAGAAGCCGCCATGGATCTGGGTGCGCGACCGGCCAAGGTGTTTCTGTTGATCACCCTGCCGATCATCTCGCCAGCCCTGATCTCGGGCTGGCTGCTGGCATTCACCATTTCGCTCGACGACCTGGTGATCGCCAGTTTCGTCTCCGGTCCCGGCTCGAGCACCCTGCCAATGGTGATCTTCTCGAAAGTGCGCCTGGGCGTCAGTCCGGACATCAACGCCCTGGCGACGATCATGGTTTCGCTGGTCACACTGGGCGTGCTCATCGCCGGATTCGTGACCCTGCGCAGGGACCGCGCCCGTCAGCGGAACATGCAGATGGCGCTTGGCTCGGCTTTTCACCAGGGCCGTTCGTCGTGAGCGGGTGTCGTCCGGTTGGGAAAACGTATGTGGGAGTGCTCGGATGTTCCACCTTGCGTGGATTCCTCGCTCTTTGAATTAATGTGAAAGAAGCCAGTTGGAAGACGCACGAAACCCTGACCGCCTGGGGTCATGCAAATGGGTTGCTGTGAATCAAGCGGCTGCGGGGATGAAGCCGAAGCGAGTCAGAGCCTTGATCCAGC
The DNA here is from genome assembly GCF_036625345.1 of Candidatus Accumulibacter meliphilus. NCBI lineage: Bacteria > Pseudomonadati > Pseudomonadota > Betaproteobacteria > Candidatus Accumulibacter > Candidatus Accumulibacter meliphilus. Next base: position 116,937 of record NZ_JAZKTZ010000006.1, read on the forward strand.
GAGAAGCGTTGCGCTGTACGGAAAGCTGCTCATAGTTGGTGGCGGAATCCCGGTAGTGTTCGCCACGCTTGAGCATGAAGAAGATGGTGCGCAACATTTTGTGAGCCAGCGCGACGATGGCCCGTTTGTGACCACGGCGAACGATCAGCGACTGGAACTTTGACTGGAACGCTGATTTGGTCCGGCTGGCGGCGTGAGCGAACTCACAGAGAAGTCGGCGAACGTAGAGATTACCCTTGCGCACGCGCCCCGACTTTCGTTTTCCGGCCGACTCGTTGTTGCCCGGACAAACGCCAACCCAGGAAGCGAGCCGGTCCGGGGAACCAAAGGCACTCATGTCGCTGCCGATCTCGACCAGCAGCATGGCCGCGCCGATGAGGTCGACGCCCGGCAGCGTTTGCAGCAGCGCCAGCGCATTCATCTCACTGGCCAACTCGCCGAGCAGGCGGGCGTCGAAGCGGGCGATGCGCGCTTCGAGCTCTTCGATATGCCGCAACAGTTCGTCTAGAACGAACACATGGCTCGCGGTCAATTCGCCCTGCAGGGCATCGTGCAACTCCTCACGACTGGCTTTGAGGCGTCGGCTGGCGAGGTTGAGTACCTCTTGGGGCGGCTGGCCGGCAAGGAGGCCTTTGATCATCGCCCGTGCCGACTGCCCGTGGATGTCACTGACGACGACACCCAGGCGAATGCCGGCGTCGGTCAGCACTTTGTGCATGCGGTTCTTCTCGGACGAGAGCAGGCCAACGAGCTTTTGCCGCTGCCGAGCGATCAGACGCAGTTCGCGCAGTTTGGCCGGTGGCACGAAAGACCCGCGCAGCAAACCGGCTCTCGCCAGGGTGGCCAGCCACTGGGCATCACCAACATCGGTCTTGCGCCCGGGCACCTGCTTGACGTGGCGGGCATTGACCACCGTCGCCCGGATACCCACCGCCTCCAGCGCTGCGTACGGACTCTTCCAGTAGATGCCTGTGCTTTCCATAACGACTTCCTCAGGCTCAAGCGCCGCCGCCCAGGCCGCCAGCGCCCGTCGATCGCGTTTGAAGGCACCAAATTGCCGTTGTTCGATGCGTGTCTCGCCGCTCGATTCCTCGATGATCGCGCACGCCGTGATCTGGGCTTGATGAATGTCGAGTCCAATGACCCGCTTGTGGATCGGAACCAGTTCCATACCGTCTCCTTTCGCAATAAACTTGAAGACGGGAAGCGGTGGGTGCCAGAACCGAAGTTGCCTGAAGGCGACAGGTCGCCAACGGCCCTTTTAATGTGTGCGCTCGATGGCAGCAATCCGGGGTACGAGTCGGTTCAGCGGGTCACGTTAAAGTTCGGGGTCGAGCCGCCAAAGCTTTGCGCGACCTCTACCCATCGCTTCCCAACTCGAATTTTCTTTCATGATCCGGGGCGGCCGCAACTGCAATGACCGTTAATGTGAAAGTCGCGTATGCGACTCACGAATTTCCCTTCTCCCCCTGCGGGAGAAGGGCCGGGGGAAGAGGGGGACGGTCATGACTTTCATCATCCCGGGTATCTCGACTGTCATGACCGTTAATGTGAAAGAAGCCAGTTGGAAGACGCACGAAACCCTGACCGCCTGGGGTCATGCAAATGGGTTGCTGTGAATCAAGCGGCTGCGGGGATGAAGCCGAAGCGAGTCAGAGCCTTGATCCAGCGAGAAGCGTTGCGCTGTACGGAAAGCTGCTCATAGTTGGTGGCGGAATCCCGGTAGTGTTCGCCACGCTTGAGCATGAAGAAGATGGTGCGCAACATTTTGTGAGCCAGCGCGACGATGGCCCGTTTGTGACCACGGCGAACGATCAGCGACTGGAACTTTGACTGGAACGCTGATTTGGTCCGGCTGGCGGCGTGAGCGAACTCACAGAGAAGTCGGCGAACGTAGAGATTACCCTTGCGCACGCGCCCCGACTTTCGTTTTCCGGCCGACTCGTTGTTGCCCGGACAAACGCCAACCCAGGAAGCGAGCCGGTCCGGGGAACCAAAGGCACTCATGTCGCTGCCGATCTCGACCAGCAGCATGGCCGCGCCGATGAGGTCGACGCCCGGCAGCGTTTGCAGCAGCGCCAGCGCATTCATCTCACTGGCCAACTCGCCGAGCAGGCGGGCGTCGAAGCGGGCGATGCGCGCTTCGAGCTCTTCGATATGCCGCAACAGTTCGTCTAGAACGAACACATGGCTCGCGGTCAATTCGCCCTGCAGGGCATCGTGCAACTCCTCACGACTGGCTTTGAGGCGTCGGCTGGCGAGGTTGAGTACCTCTTGGGGCGGCTGGCCGGCAAGGAGGCCTTTGATCATCGCCCGTGCCGACTGCCCGTGGATGTCACTGACGACGACACCCAGGCGAATGCCGGCGTCGGTCAGCACTTTGTGCATGCGGTTCTTCTCGGACGAGAGCAGGCCAACGAGCTTTTGCCGCTGCCGAGCGATCAGACGCAGTTCGCGCAGTTTGGCCGGTGGCACGAAAGACCCGCGCAGCAAACCGGCTCTCGCCAGGGTGGCCAGCCACTGGGCATCACCAACATCGGTCTTGCGCCCGGGCACCTGCTTGACGTGGCGGGCATTGACCACCGTCGCCCGGATACCCACCGCCTCCAGCGCTGCGTACGGACTCTTCCAGTAGATGCCTGTGCTTTCCATAACGACTTCCTCAGGCTCAAGCGCCGCCGCCCAGGCCGCCAGCGCCCGTCGATCGCGTTTGAAGGCACCAAATTGCCGTTGTTCGATGCGTGTCTCGCCGCTCGATTCCTCGATGATCGCGCACGCCGTGATCTGGGCTTGATGAATGTCGAGTCCAATGACCCGCTTGTGGATCGGAACCAGTTCCATACCGTCTCCTTTCGCAATAAACTTGAAGACGGGAAGCGGTGGGTGCCAGAACCGAAGTTGCCTGAAGGCGACAGGTCGCCAACGGCCCTTTTAATGTGTGCGCTCGATGGCAGCAATCCGGGGTACGAGTCGGTTCAGCGGGTCACGTTAAAGTTCGGGGTCGAGCCGCCAAAGCTTTGCGCGACCTCTACCCATCGCTTCCCAACTCGAATTTTCTTTCATGATCCGGGGCGGCCGCAACTGCAATGACCGTTAATGTGAAAGTCGCGTATGCGACTCACGAATTTCCCTTCTCCCCCTGCGGGAGAAGGGCCGGGGGAAGAGGGGGACGGTCATGACTTTCATCATCCCGGGTATCTCGACTGTCATGACCGTTAGCCCCGTTTCCTGCTCGCTTACGACGATTTTGGACTGGCGACGAATCTCCGTACGCGGCCCGGACCTCACCTCCTCACTGCACGAAGGTGAAACATCCCGGGCTCCTGTCGCTCCAGAAGAGCCATTGACTCGAAAGCGTGAAAATGCTCCACTCGGTCCATTCTGCATTCGAGGTTTTTGGCATGAGAGCATTAGCACGGACAAAGAACAGCGATACTTCGGCCGACGTGTTGCCGATCTTCCGGCCCGACTTGACACCGTCGACCCGTGTTGCGAAGGAAGCGTATGCCGCGGTTAGAGCAGTCCTGGAGAATCTTCCGCAATCGGACAATATTCCTGGCGCAGTCGAACAGATGCTCCGCGCAAACGGGCTGATGAGAAATCTGCCATGGCCTGCACCTTACGATGAAACCCGGCATGAGTTGCACTTGGGTGACGCCCGCTCGCTTTCATGGATCCCAGACGGGAGCGTCCATCTCGTAGTCACTTCTCCTCCCTATTGGACACTCAAGGAGTATGAGCATAGCGATCAGCAACTTGGCGATGTGGACGATTACGAGGCCTTCCTGAGCGAGCTCGACAAAGTTTGGTCGGAGTGCGTCCGGATTCTCGCGCCGGGCGGACGGATTTGCTGTGTCGTCGGTGACGTTTGCGTGCCTCGCAAACGAATGGGAAGGCATTTCGTGATGCCACTTCATGCAGACATTCAGGTTCGTTCGCGGCGAGTGGGGCTGGACTGCCTGACACCGATTCTCTGGCAAAAAATCGCCAACGGGGCCACGGAAGCGCTGGGCAATGGTGCTGGCTTCTACGGCAAGCCCTACCAACCCGGTGCGATTATCAAGAATGACGTGGAGTACGTGCTCTTCATGCGCAAGGGAGGCAACTATCGATCCCCTGACAGCCTCCAGCGCGTTCTCTCAATGTTGACCAAGGAGGAAATGCAGGCCTGGATGCGGTCCATCTGGAGCGACATCAAGGGTGAGTCGACCCGTCGCGGTCACCCCGCGCCGTTTCCGGTTACGCTTGCCGAACGCCTGATACGGATGTTTTCCTTTGCGGGTGACATCGTTCTCGACCCATTTTCCGGCACGGGCACCACCGCCGTAGCAGCGCTCCGATCGGGCCGCAATAGCATCAGCAACGAGTCCGAGCCTGCTTATCATGCCATGGCTGAAGCACGGGTCCGGGAAGCCGCCTGGCTACCCATGGCATCCGGAGCCACCATGGCGACTGTCACAATCCGATGAGCAAGCAACAAAGCTCCTTCTCGCTGCTCAACAGCTTTCGTGCCACATTCGATGGTCAGAAGTATCGGCACCGCAACTCGGTCCTCGGCGACATCATCGCCAGCCATTTGTACGAGGATCTCGTCACGCTCGGGAAATCCACACTTCTGGTGGATCGCGTCACTCGCAAGGAGCGAGTCGTCAACGCTGCAAACAAGACGATCGGCAAGAAATCACGACGAGGCGATGGCACCTTCGGAGAACTTGTACCCACCACAATTGCGATCACTGAAGATGGTTTTCGCGTCGCCAGGGGTGAAATAGCGAATATCGAAATCGGAGTCGAAACCAAGATCCTCGCGAAAGCCATGATCAAGCAGATTGACCGCGTCATCGGTGACCTCATTCGTCAGGTGGAGGAGTTCAAACGTACTGGCGGCCACCCCATCTGTGTCGGTATCGTGGGCTTCAATCAGGCGCCCTGCTATACCTCCTTCGAAGGTGACCGCGAGCATCCCACCGACGGGACGAAGCACAAGCATCCCAGCCAGGAAGCGGCTCCCGCCGAAGCCAGAGTTCTCGCTCAAGCCGCACCGCATTTCTTCGAATTACAGGTCTTGCGATTTCGCGCAACCAACACCCCTCCATTTCCCTTCGAGTGGGTTGATCTGGCACAAACGGAGAGGGAATATTCGTCCCTCCTCGTGCGCCTGTCACGAGAATACGATAAGCGGTTCAGCAACTAAGGTGATTTCTACGGATCTTCATACCGTGCAAGCCGGTCGGATCAGGATGTCCCACTTGGGTAGAAGTGGGTTTCGTGCCAGCCTGGACTCGACAGCTTGCATGGCATCCTTGGCCACGGTGATTCCTTTTTCATAGACCGTGCGGCTCAGTTCGACGACGGGATGAATGCCTTTCCACGTCATGCTCTTTGCCCACTCCAACATCGTTTGGGTGTCGGTGAGCTTGGCGCCGTTCCAGTGCTTTTCCAGGATTCCCCAGCAACGCTCCACCGGATTGTATTTGCTGTGGTACGGCGGATAGTACAAGAGGCGGATGGACTTCCCGGTGTGATCGGCAAACTCGACGATTCGCTTGAGAAATTGCGTACGCCGGCCATTGCTCTCCGGCCCGTTATCCGCCTTGATTTGGATGTGTGTGACGCGAGCACACTCCTCGGACGCTTGACTCTCCCACCACGCGTAGAGGCTGTCGATGATGAAATCGCTGGTCTTCGCCGAGCTTCCGAAGGACAAATGGAGCCGCCCACTGTCTTCGTCGACGACACCAAACGGTGTGTGTTTCTCTTCGCATCCCATGTCGTGATCCGCCGCTTGGTTGTCGCCCCGCGTCTTGCCACCTCGCGAGTAGTCGCCAATATTCACCGTCGCCTTGCAGTCCATGCTTACGCGCATGACGGCCTCGCCTTGGCAATCTCGGTCATGCTCCCGGATATTGGCGAAGATGGCGTCGGTTTCGGGGACTTTTTTTGGGGTTTGGCCTTGAGCACCGGACGCAGCCGGTACCCGTTTCGGTTCAGTACTTTCGACATGCCGCTTCGTGACGGCAGCACGTCGTCGGCAAAACCCCGCGCTCGCAACTGCTTGATGGCTTCCTCGGCCGTCAAGCGGGTAAATGACAAAGTCGTGCGAAAAGTCGGATCTTGTTGGGCATGGCTTTCCGCCAGTTCCCAGAGAGCTTGCGCCACCTCCGGGTGTTTCTCCTCCCACGATTTCGCGCCGCAGCGGAACGCGTGCAGCCCCAGACAAACAATCCCCGTACGTTTCTCATGAAGGCCAAGCTGCACCGTCTGCCGACTCCATCCGAAAACGTCCTCTGCACGCCGAGGATTGCCCCCGCAGTATTTCAGCGTCATCTCCGCCTGAAACACCCTACGGTCCGCTCCCGTCATCTTGCTCGAAGCAAGCCGGATATCTTCAATGTGGACGGCTTCAAGAGAAACCTTGCTTTCAGCTACCGTGGCGGCCTTCATCAGCAATACCTCCAACCTCATAATCTACTGAAAGTATCGCATACAACGGTATGAAGATCCGTAGAAATCACCTAAGGCGATTTCTGTCAAATAACATACCATCTTGCTTGTCTTTCCGCCCGTCTTCTGTGTTATGACAACAGTTACATAGCGCGGCCGTTGGCCGCAACCAAAAAGGGGTGTCGCCCCCGCTACCGCCGGATTTAATTTGCGAGGACAATATCCTCAACCCCACGTAGGAGGTAGACCACCGCACGGCAAGGGAGGCGACATGGACATTTTCCTCAAGAAGCACGAAGAGTCAATCCTGGGTGTGATCGAAGGATTCGACCGGATAATCTTCAAGGGCTACCTGACCTCGATGTTTCCGGATGGTGCGTTTGGCCGCTACCTGTCCAAGCGAGGCGTGCTGCTCAAGGATGCCGGGAAGTTCTTCGAAAGCGAAACCAAAACGCTCGTCGAACACGCCAAGACGACTGCCGAAGAGGCGGGGCGTCCCTACCTCTTTCTCGCCTCCGCGCACACGCACGCAAGCGGTCGATCGAAGGAAGCGATGGCCCGGGCCATCGCCGAGCAGGACGGCATCAGCGAAGGCCTGGTCTGCATCTTCTCGGTCCTCGAACCGTGCCTCTCGTTCGCCGTGGCCGGCAATCGCAAGACACAACGTCTGGAAGTCGTCCGGCGCAATCGCCGCTGCCTGCACCTGTACTGGTATCTGATCGACCCGGTTTTTGGCTGGATGCACGTGCGTATCCAGACCTGGGCACCGTACGCCACTCAGATTTACGTCAATGGCCGGGAGTGGCTGTGTCGGCAACTGCCGCAAGTGGGTGTCGCCTTCGAGCGGAGTGACAACAAGATTCTCTGGGTGTCGGATTTCGAAGCCACCGCGGCACTTGCCGAGCAGTTCAACCACACCGACTGGCCTGCGTTCCTGATTCGCCAGGTGGCCAGCGTCAATCCGCTCTTGCCGGCCATCGCCGCGGCGAAGTTCGACGGCTACTGGTTTGGCATGGACCAGGCAGAAGTGGCCACCGATCTCCTGTTCAAGTCCAGAGCTGATCTCGAACGTATCCACCAGGACCTCGTCCATGCCGCCATCACCGGCTTCGGCGCCACTGACGTCATGCGCTTTCTTGGCCAAAAACCTCATCACCTCTTCACGGGCGAGGTCGTGATCGACAGCAAGAAGCGGCCCGAAGGTTGCCGGATCAAGTTCCGTATCCGACGCAACTCCGTCAAACTCTACGATCATCTCAACGTCTTGAGAATCGAGACCACCCTCAACAATCCGGCAGAGTTCAAAATCCTCACCTCGTCCGAAAATGCCGAGGGTCAGGTCGTCTGCCGGTGGTCGCCGATGCGCAAAGGGGTCTCGAATTTCTGGCGCTATGCCGAAGTCGCTCACGGTGCCAACTCGCGCCTGATCGACGCCTTGGCCAATGCTCCTCTTAAAGGTCAGGCGATCGAGGCCATCGATCGCCTGTGCCGGTCACAGAGCAAGGCCGGTCGGCATGTCGCCGCTTTCAACCCGGTCACCGCGGAGAACGTCGCTCTGTTCACCTCGCTCCTGGCCGGCGAGTTCGCCATCAATGGCTTCCGCAACCGCGATCTCCAGGGCAAGCTTTACTCGGCCCCTGCCAATAACCCCGCCGAAATCAAGCGGCGTACGCATCGAACCAGCCGCCTGATCGCCAAACTACGCGGCCATGGCTTGATCGCCAAAGTCACCAACTCTCGTCTCTACCGGGTCACGCAAAACGGCGTGAAAGCGATGTGGGCCGCCGTCCGCTGCCGCCGTATCGACTTTCCAGCCGCTTTCAACATGTCAGAATCATTCGCGCAATAGAGACAAGTCCTGCGGGGGAATTTCATAGTTCGACTATGCGCCTGTTGTCGCGCCTTGAAGCCGACCGAAAATCCGGCGCAATCTGGTACGTTCTTTTCCGGCAATCGCCTAAGTCCACGTAGCGCCGAAATCAATTTGATCAGCTGTATTCCCGCACTCGTCACCGCCGGCGTGATGGCTGCCGGCTTGGTGACGCTTACGCAGAGATTTCGGCGCCAAAACGCTCAGAGCGCCTGATACCTGGACGGATCGGACATTTTTTCGAGTACCGCGTCCAATTCCTTGATAGTCATTGTTTCATCATAGGTACCGGCGCTTACCTGAATGCCACTGGTGAACGAAATATCCGCGGCCAGAGCATAGGAAATTTTTCGGGAGAGCGCGCCTGCCCCGGGCTTCGACCACGCATACTCGACCCAGCCGCCATGGGGTTCGTTGCCGGCCTTGCAGAGATCCTTGAAGATGTACTTGCCGGCGTTATCAGTAATCTGCATGATCGGCTTGCCCACCAGATCGGGCCGCATCGGGTGCGCAATCATCCTGTCCTGCCGACAGTCGTAGACGAAGACATAACTATCCTTCCATACCCAGCTGCCGTCCCTGTTGTTGAACTCCGCGTAGCCGGAAGTTCCTTTGCTGTGCAGAAAGCTCGCCGCTGCCCGCACTTTGCTGATTGCTTCTTCGGCCGTGGCGGTGCCGCTTTCCGCAGCCATCACTACGCGACCAATGCCACAGGCAACCAGGACCGCCATCCATCCAATTGTCTTTCCAGCTTTCATAGCCTCTTGCTCCCTCATCTGTGTTGCTCATGATTGCGGCTGTGGGCTGAGCGAATCCTTGTGCCAGACCGACGCCGCACAGGTTTCAGTTGATCCAGGGCTTGCCCACCGGAAGGATATCCCGGCCAAAGACGTCCGCATAGATGATGTGCGCCATGATGTACCATGCCATCGCTGCCGTCGCCATCAGCTCATAGCCGGCAATAACGGTCAGGGCCGGATAGCCGAAGTGCGCGAGATCAAGCAGAATGAAGCCGATCAAGAGGAGCGTGAAGGTCAGTGCCAGGGCGCCGTGTATGCGCATCGATGCGACCCACAGGATCGCGGTGAACGCCGTCCAGGCGACGAGGAACCAGCCAATGTCGGTCTTGCTCGAAGTGTAGATGTCGTAGTGGTTGCCGATCAGAAGCAAGGTCAGGGAAAGCCAGAAACAACCGTAGGCCGTGAACGCGCAATAGCCGAAATTATTCCCGGTTTTCATCTCCTGCAGGCCGGCGATCATTTGCGCCAGGCCGCCGAAAATGAGTCCTAACCAGATCACCGGACCCAGGCCCATCCAGCCAACGTTGTGAAACTGCAAGATCATTGTTGTCAAACCAAAACCCGCCAGACCGACAACCGCGGGATTTCCCAGCTTCTGCTCCGCCATACCTTACTCCCCGGAAAAGACATAAAACAGCGGTCGGGGTAGCCACCCCACCGCTCGCTATAACAAGTTTTATCGTGCCATGCGTGTTGGAAATTGCCTGTCAAGCCACGGCACTTAGCGGGATTATAACCGCTCGCATGACCCCACAAAAGCCATGGAATGCACTTCTCATTACGCCTTATGCATTGCAAATGCAGACCACTCCAGGAATCAGAGATTCGCCGTCGCGATACGCTGTTGCGAACAGCATCTCCCGAATGGCGTATTGCCAAACGGATAGTTTTCGGAAGAAAATCAAAGGAAAGGAGAAGGATGAGCAGCAGCCCGAACGCTTGTAAAAGTGAACGAATCGCTCACCCGACAAAGGACGCGGCCACCCACCCGCGCCAGCGCTACAATTTCAACCGTATCGGCGCCAGATCGTCAGCGGCCGGCAGAACCCGCCCAATGCCCACCGCTTTCTGGTAGCCCAGCGAGCGCAATGCCGCAATACAGGCACTGGCCCGCTCTGCCGGCACACTGGCCAACAGCCCACCCGCAGTTTGTGGATCGAAGAGCAGGGCATAGTTCGGATGACTGCGCGCCGGCTCCTGATCACGCAGAGCGCGGCGCAGGCGCAGGTTCGCCGGTTGCAGCGAACTGAGGATGCCCGCGGCGCTGGTTTCTGCGGCACCATCGAGAACCGGCAAGGCGGCCAGATCGATCTCGGCATCGACGCCGGAGGCGCGCGTCATCTCGACCAGGTGACCAAGCAGACCAAAACCGGTGAGGTCGGTGCACGCCGTCGCAGCATGCTCACGCAGGCAGGTGGCAGCAAGCTGGTTGGATTGATCCATGGAGAGCAGGGCTGCGTCGATCCAGCGACCTTTCGCCTGCAGACGCGCATGCGCGGCGAACAGGGTACCGGTACCGATCGGCTTGCTCAGAACCAGCAGGTCACCAGGGCGCATGCCGCCTTTGCACATCACGCCCGCCAGACCTTCGTCGATCAGCCCGTTGATGGCGAAGCCGAGCGCCAGTTCGCGGCCCTCGCCGCTGTGGCCGCCGACCAGGGCGCAACCGGCTTCATTGAGCACCTCGATCGCGCCGGACATCATCTGGAACAGCGTCTCCTCGAGCTTGCTCTCGAGGCCTGGCGGCACGGTGGCGATTGCCGTCGCCGACTGCGCTTCGGCGCCCATGGCGAAGATGTCACCGAGCGCGTGGTTGGCGGCAATACGGCCGAATTGCCAGGGATCGTCGATGAAAGCGCGGAAAAAATCGACCGTATGGACCATCGCCTTGCCCGGCGGCACACGCACGACAGCCGCGTCGTCGGGAGCATGCAAGCCGATCAGCACGTCGTCGCGCTCGAGCGGGTGCACCGCCGCCAAGGCTCGCGACAGCACCGTGGCGCCGACTTTGGCCCCGCAACCGCCGCAGCGCATGGCAATCGCCGAGATGGCTTGCGTCGATTCGGCCGCGTCGAGCGGGACGGCGCCATGGCCTCCTTGCGGCTTCGCCATCGCCACGGCTGGCGCTGGCAGATCGTTGAACCGGGTCATGAAGCGCCGATCGATCCAGTCCTTCCAGCGCCATACCCAGGCGCCCGCCGTATGCAGCGCGCCGCGCGAAGCGACGGCGTAGCGGTCGCCGGTACTGATCAAGGCCAGCCAGCGCGCTTGCGGGTGGTAGGCGCGCAGCGGCTGCTCGAGCATCGAGCGGCGCAGGTTGTCGGCCAGTGGCCGACCCTGGCGAACGGCAAAAACACCGGCCTTCTCCAGTGGCTGGTCGACCATCGCCGCACAATCGCCGGCCGCGAATATGAGCGGGTCGCTCACGCTCTGCAGACTGTCGCGCACCTGGATGAAACCGCTGCCGTCGAGCGCCAGGCCGGTATCGCGTAACCACGGCGCACCACCGGCCTGCGTCACCCAGACGATCTCGTCAGTCGCCAGCGTCTCGCCGTGGGCGGTGCGCAACAGCCCGCTGCCTACGGCGCGAACTTCGGCGTCGCAGTGAACCACGACCGCGCGCTCGACGAGCACCTGCTCGAAAGCACGCCGCACCCGCGCATTGTGCGTTGGCAGAATCTCGCGCGCGGCGGAAAAGAGGTGGAAGCGCAGTTCGTCGGGGTCGCGCCCGAGCAGGCGGAGTTCCTTGCGCAGGCGATACTGCATGGCCAGCGTCAGTTCGACGCCACCGGCGCCGGCGCCAACAACAGCGATGGTCGTCGCCCCGGCATGCTGGCGAACGCGCTCCAGCAAAGCCAGCCAGCGCTCGTTGAAACGGCGAATGGGCTTGACCGGAATGGCGTGCTCGGCGGCGCCCTCGACCTGGTTAACCGCCGGCATCGAGCCGATATTGATCGACAGCCGGTCGTAGGCCAGCGGCGGGCGATGCGCGCAGAGCAGCTTGCGCTGCTCGCGATCGAGGCCGACCACCTGCGCACGGAAGTAGCGCGCGCCGGAAAACTCGGCCAGGCGGCGCAAATCGATGTGCACTTCGTCGTAACTGTAGTGCCCGGCGATGTAGCCCGGCAGCATTCCCGAATAGGGGGTATGCGTATCGCTGCAGATCACCGTCAGACGCACGCCGGGCAGCGGTCGCATGGCAAAACGCCTGAGCACCACGACGTGGCTGTGTCCACCGCCGACAAGGACGATATCTCTGAGGACCGTTTGTTCGCCAGCATGCATCCCGTGGACTCCGTTCTAGCTTGCGGCAAGCGGATCGCTGCGCGCGGTGGCGAGCAGGTCGGCGACCAGTTGCCGCAGGGCGGCGCGTTCGGCAGCCGGCGCGAAGAGCGCGGCGCGCGGCCGGCACTGCGCAGCGAGACGCGCCAGCAGACCGTCCCTCTGCCCCTGGCTGGCTCGGCACTGGACGAGCAGCGCGGCCAGGCCTTGGGCGTCGCCGCAGTGGTAATAGCCCGCGTAATCGCGGCCCAGCATGCCGATGTTGCCAGCGATCGCCGAGGCGATCACCGGCGTGCCACTGCACACCGCTTCCATCACCACGTGCGCCCCGCCTTCCATGCGGCTGGCGTGAATCAGCAGGTCGGCGCGCTGGATGCGTCGTCGAGTGGCAGCGTGTGGCAGACCGCCCAGCCAGCGATAGCTGGCCGTCGCCGCCATTGTCGCCGTCGCCGCTTCGCCGAGCAGCGGATCGAGCGCGCTACCGATGTGATCGATGCGAATGTCGCCGCGGTCGGCAAGCAGCCGGGCGGCGGCAAAGAGCGTTGCGGGATCTTTCTCTTCGCGCAGGTGGCCGACCATCAGCGCATGCAGGCACCTTTGGCTCTTCGGCAAAGTCTTCCGACTGCTCGTTGATTGAAAGATCACCCGCGTCTTGCCGCGCAATGCTGCCGGCAGAGCCAGCAGAGCGCGTTCCTGCAATACCACCAGCGCATCGGCGAGTTGCAGCGAACGCTGCGCGCTGGCGTCAGTTTCGATGTCGCGGTAAAGGTCGGTGCCGGTGAGAACCACGGCCAGTCCGCGCACGCGACGTGCTTCGCGCCAAGCGGCAATCGACGACGACGAGCGGCGGGCGTGCAAGGCCAGCATGAGCCGATCCTGGTCGACGAACTCGTCCGGCCATTCCTTGATGATCCGCGTCGGCAAGGACAGAAATCGCTGCCAGCGGCGCGCGGTCTGCCAGTTGCCGTTGTTGGCATCGGCAAGCGCCGGGCTCACAATCACCACCTGGGGAAGTGGCAACAACTTGTCTTCTTTCATAGGGGCGAAGCAGGATGACGAAACCAGCCAGGCAGTGGGCGGCGGCGGACGCTGCCAGGGAAGGCGGCAGGCAGGTGCTGATCGATGCTTTGCAGGCAGCCCGTCAGCGCACCCTGGCCCTGCTCACCGCCTATGAACAGGCACTGGGCCCGGCGTTGCACATACCATTTTCGCCGCAACTGAATCCGCCGCTGTGGGAAGTCGGCCATATCGGCTGGTTTCAGGACTACTGGATCGCGCGCAATACGCAGCGCGCGCTCGGCGATGGTGCCGATCCGGATGCGTTCCGCCCAGCCGGACGCCTGCCGGGAGCCGACGCGCTCTACAACTCCAGCACTATTGAGCATTCGACACGCTGGCAGCTGCCGCTGCCCGATCTGACAGCGACCCGTGCCTATCTCGAAGCGAGTCTCGCAGAGACCCTGGCGCGGCTGGCGCAGACTGGCGCGACGCCGGCCGATCTCTATTTCTTCCGCCTGGTCCTGTTTCACGAACAAATGCACGCCGAGGCGGCGACCTACATGGCGCAGGCACTCGACATCGCCCTGCCAAGCGCACTGCGCAGCCTGCGCCTGCCTGAATTGCCGGCGAACAAGCTCGGCGCAACAGGGCGCCAAACAAAAGTGGCCCGTCTGAATCTGCCCGGTGGCGAGTGGCTGTTGGGCTACGAGGAACCAGGATTCGCCTTCGACAACGAGCTGAGCGCGCACCCCATCGCACTGCCTGCGTTCGAGATCGACTCCACGCCAGTGAGCTGGGAACGCTATCTGCCCTTCGTCACCGCCAACGGCTACCAGCAGGCACGCTACTGGTCGTCCGCCGGCTGGCGCTGGCGCGAGGCCGCGGGCATTGATGCGCCGCGTTATCTGCGCCAGAGCGGCGGACGATGGCAACAGCGCCGTTTCGGTCAGTGGCAGCCACTGCCGATCGCTGCCGCAGCCGTCCATCTGAGCTGGTTCGAGGCCGACGCCTGGTGTCGCTGGGCCGGGCGGCGGCTGCCGACGGAAGGCGAGTGGGAGTGGGCAGCACTCGCAGCACTCACACCTCTCGCCGCGCCCCCTACCCTCGCTACGCCGAACGACGGCGGCTACGAATGCTACAAATGGGGCCAGCTCTGGGAATGGACAGCGAGCCGTTTCCTGCCCTACCCCGCCTTTCGCGCCCACCCCTACCGCGACTACTCGGCGCCGTGGTTCGACAGCCGCTTCGTGCTGCGCGGTGCCAGCCAGGCGACGGCGCTGGAAATGCGTCACCCGCGCTACCGCAACTACTTCACACCGGAACGCAATGATATTTTCAGTGGCTTCCGTAGCTGCACCATCGCCGGCTGAGAAAGGCGGGGAAAGATGGAGACGATCGTGACTTTGCTGATCCGGGTTATTTCGACACCTCATAACCCTTAGGCCTGCGCCAGAAAGACGGCAAACCAGCCACGCTCGTCGGTCCAGCAGCGAATTCCCGAAAAGCCCGCATCGCCCAGAAAAGCCGTGAAATCCTCGGCACGCCACTTGTACGAATTCTCGGTATGAATGCGTTCGCCGGCAACAAACGCCCGTTCGCCCCCGGGCCAGCGCACCTTGACGGATCGCCGCGCTTCGAGGTGCATCTCGATACGTGACTGCGGAGCGTCGAAAAAAGCCACATGCCGCCAATCGGCGAGCGCAAAATCACTGCCGATCACGTGGTTGAGGTTTCGTAGCAGGTTGCGGTTGAAGGCGGCGGTGACTCCCAGCGGATCGTCGTAAGCGGCTTCGAGAACTGCCACCGGCTTGAGCAGATCGACGCCGATCAACAGTCCGCCACCCTGCGCCGCCTGGCGTAACTGGCGCAGAAAATCGAGCGCCTGCGCCGGCGCAAAATTGCCGATACTCGAACCGGGATAGAACAGCAGACGCTTTCCGTCGCCGGCCTCCGCAGGCAAGAGCAGCCGCCGCGAGAAATCGGTGCCGACGCCGAGCATTGGCAACTCCGGGTGTTGCAGCTGCAAGCGGGCCAGCGAATCGCCCAGAAAGTCCACAGAGATGTCGACGGCGACATAACTGCGTACCTTGAATGGCACCAGAAGGCGCGCCGCTTTTTCGCAGTTGCCCGCCCCGATGTCGACCAGCGTCAAGCCACTCGGGAGCTGTGCGGCGATTTCATCCACATGGCGCGTAAAGATCGCTGCCTCGGTACGCGTCGGGTAGTACTCGGGCAAGCGGGTGATCGCAGCAAAGAGACTTGAACCCAGCGCATCGTAGAAATACTTCGGCGCGACAACGGCGGGGCACGCCGCCAGTTCACGCAACAGCTCGACACGAACCGCTGCCGGATCTTGCCGATCGATCTCGAGCAGCTGCGGCGAACGCACTCTCAGCGAGCTCGCAACGAGGAGAACGAATAGAACGAATAGCGACAGCGATCGCCCGTCGCAAGACCATACTGAAATGAATGCAAAAGCCGGATCACGGTTCCTGGCTGGCGCTATCGCCACTCCCTATGATGACAAGCAGTCGGAATATCTCCAGGAACTGTCACCCTGAAGAGCCACATGATACGGCCTGCTGGCGAGAATGCCCACGCTGCGGAGGGCGCCAGCACCGATTCGTGCGCCGCGTAGATGACTTTCATAGTCAAAGTGCGACACCGTGACGCATGTCACACGGAATTTCAAAAAGCTGTGTAAATCTTCGCGCACGGCTGACGGCTGCAATCGACAATGAACAGCGTCAATCGCCTTCTTGATGACCATCTTCCGAGGCTTGATATGAGCACAGTTCGCTTTCCAGCACCGCGCAAGCTGAAGGCCTTGCGCACCCTCGACAACCTGATGTGTGGTACGCCGAGAAAACCCGGTCGCCAGCGCCCGTTCGCCGACGTCCCGCGACTCCGGCTTCTGTTTGCCGGCCTCCACCAGGGCACTCCAGGCAAGCCCCTCTGCCAGCGGCAGCCAGCGCCTACGGACGATCCACTCGTCGACGCCAAGAAACAAGGCTCCGATGGCTCATGGTGGCATACCGGGTTTCCCCATTGGTCAATGTTCTGACCTCTGCGACGTTCTCTCTGAAGGCCTTCCCGCCAGCGGCTTGTCCTGCGTCGCCGTCGCCATGACCGACCGCCGACAGTCCGACTTGCTCCGGCCTCAGGATTGAAGGAGACGCCTCATGCACCACAAGCCCCGGCCAGAGCCTCGCCATCAGGCGGCGCTACCGTCGCTGCGAGTGGCGAGTGGCTGATCACCGCTCGGTGCTGGATCGGCGTATCGGCAGCGAGCGACGCCACAATGCTGATCGCCGCAAGCCACCCGACAACGACGCCTTGCTCAGCGAACTCGAAAGGCGCATCGCAGCCGCTCTTCACGAGCGGGGCAGCGACCTCGAAGGGAATGGCTCGGGCTGGGACAAACTGATCGTACCTTTCACCTGAGCATCTGCCGACCGGCGGGCCAGCAGCCAGTGTAGTGCCACCTTCTTGCCGTCATTGCGAGCACGTAATTTGTCAGGCGAAGCGCGCTGACAGGCCGCCATCGACGAGAAGTTCGGTGGCGGTAATGTACTTGGCCTCGTCGGAGGCCAGAAACAGCGTCGCATAGGCCGTATCCCAGGCGTCACCCATGTGCCCCAGCGGGCATTGCGCATCACGTGTACGGATCAGGTTCGGGATATCGCCTTCCTCGCCATAAACGCGGGTCAGCGCAGCATGCACCAGCGGCGTGTTCATCAAGCCGGGCAAAACACAGTTGGCGCGAATGCCGTCGGGCGCGTGCCGAATGGCCATGGTCCGCGTCATGGCTACCATCGCCCCCTTGCTGGCCGCGTAGAAGCCGTAGTTGACGCCCGCCCAACCACGTACGGCAACCGAAGCGTTATTGACGATCGCCCCCTTCTTCTGGCGCATCATTACCGGCAGCACGTGGTGGCAGGTGAGGTAAGCGCTCTTGATATTCACCGCCATCAGCCGGTCCCAGGTCGCTTCGTCGAGTTCGGCCGGACCGCCAACGATGGCCATGCCGACGTTATTGACCAGGATATCGATACGCCCGTAAGCGTCCATTGCCGCCGCCACCATCCGCTCGACGTCGGCGGCAAGAACCATGTCGGCGACCACGGCCATACTTGCACCGCCTTCGTCGCTGATGATGGCTTGCGTCGCCGCGGCAGCCTCGGCGTCGATGTCGGCACCAACGACCTTGGCGCCTTCGCGCGCAAAAAGCACCGCAATCGCTTTTCCGTTACCCCAACCCGGCCCCACCGAGCCGCTACCGGTAATGATCGCCACCTTGTCCTGCAGACGTCCACCCATCTTCAATTCTCCCTTACCTGGTCCAGTGGCGCCGTAGTTCGGTCTTCAGCACCTTGCCGTAGTTGTTCTTCGGTAAAGCGGCGACGAAGATATAGTTCTTCGGCCGCTTGAAGCGCGCGATCGATTGCAGGCATAGCTGATCGAGTTCCGCGGGTGGCGCAGCCAACCCCGCTCGGCAGACGACGAAGGCGACGACCTCCTCGCCCCACTCGGCGCTCGGCCGCCCGACCACCGACACTTCGGCGACCGCCGCGTGCTGCAGCAAGACTTCCTCGACCTCGCGCGGATAGATGTTGCTGCCGCCGCTGATGATCACGTCTTTGGAGCGATCCTTGAGCGTCAGGAAACCGTCGTCATCGAGAACGCCGACGTCGCCGGTGTACAACCAGCCGTCGCGCAGCGTCGCAGCGCTCGCCTCCGGGTTGCGCCAGTAGCCCTGCATGACGGTTTCGCCGCGCACCAGCACCTCACCGGCCACACCGGCGGGCAGCGACTGGCCGTCAACATCGGCGACGACGACTTCGACGACGCTATGCGCAACGCCGACCGAGACAATGCGCTCCCGATAGCGGGGATGCTCACGATCGGCGAGATGCTGCCGGGCCAGCGCGGTAATCGTCATCGGGCTCTCGCCCTGGCCGTAGATCTGCACCAGCCGGTCACCGAGGACGTCAAGCGCGCGCCGGATGTCCTCGAGATACATCGGCCCGCCACCATAGACGATGGTCTTGATGCCGCGGCAATCACTGCCGTGCGTAGCCACATGGTCGACCAGCCGGAGCACCATCGTCGGCGCGGCGAACAGCGAAACCTGGCCGAAATGCTGCGCCAGGGCCAGGATTTCAGCGACGTCGAAACCGCCCGACTCGGGAACGACATGTCGCGCACCGACCAGTATGTGCGCGAAGTTGTACATGCCGGCGCCGTGCGACATCGGTGCGGCATAAAGGATGCTGTCCGCCGATGTCGCCTGGTCCACGTCGGTAAAGTAACAGAGGCTCATCGCCAGCAAGTTGCGCTGCGAGAGCATCACCCCCTTGGGTTGGCCGGTGGTTCCCGAGGTGTAGAACAACCAGGCCAGGTCGTCTGGCGCACGCGGTACGACGTCGATCGTTTCGCCGTCGGCGATTCGCCGGTATTCCGGCGTGTCGATCGAAAGCATGCGCAGACCGGACGCACGACCAGCCACAGTTCCCCGATCACCGTCCAGCCCACCCGGCCCAGCCACCCCACCCAACGCTCCGGCGACAAACAGCAGCGACGCCGCCGAATTCTCGCAAATGAAAGCGACTTCACGCGGGTGCAGCTTGTTGTTGATCGGCACCGCCACCAGGCCGGCGTGCCAGACGCCGTAGAGCAATTCGAGGTACTGCGGGCAGTTGGCCATGAACAGGGCAACACGGTCACCCGCCTGCAGGCCGTAAACGCCACGCAGCTTGCCGGCGATCACCGCCGCGCGACGGAACAACTCGGCGTACGACCACAGTTCCTGCTCACCGCGCGTGACCGCGTTGCGCTGCGGGAAGACGCGGGCCGTGCGGGCGAGCAGGTGGGCCAGATTCATCGCCGCAAATCACGGCATGACGAGCACCTCGCGCCGCCGTGGCGCAACGCATTCACCGGCACGACCGCCCTCTCCCGTAGCTCAGCCGCGCTCGGCGAGCAGGAAGTCCTGCACGGCGCGCACCTGCGGCTCGTCGAGGAACATCGGCGCATGACCGACATCCGGCACTTCAACGAGCTTGGCCTTCGGTCCACGCAGCGTCATCTCGACGGCCGTTTCATGGAGCAGGACGTCCGATTCGGCGCCGCGCAGGACCATCGTCGGGCAGCGAATGGCGTCGTACATCGGCCACAGGGTGATTTCCGTGGCTTCGAGGAAAACTTTCTGGTACGGCTGCGCAAGCGCGCGATCGTAGTTCATCTCGAACCCACCCTCCGCTTTCGGGCGCGTGCCGACGACGGTCATGAACCGCCATTGCGCATCGGAAAGCTTGCCGAAGGGCGCACAGACGGTACGTACATAGGCTTCTGCCTCGTCGAGACTGGCGAAGTCAGGTGCCTTGCCGAGATACTCGCCAATGCGTTGCAGCGCATCCATGGCGATCAGTGGACCGACATCGTTGAGCACCATGCGCGCGATCGGCGAAGCTGGCAGGCTCGACAGGAACATGCCGATCAGCCCGCCCATCGACGTCCCCAGCCAGTGCACGGAATCGACGCCCAGCCGGGCAATCAGCGTCATGATGTCGTTGGCGTAGGTGGGCAGCCCGTAGTCGTCAGGGAAGAAAAGCCGATCGCTGCGCCCGCGGCCGACGATGTCCGGGCAAACCACGCGGTAATCGCTGGCCAGCGCGTTGGCCAGCACATCGAAATCCCGCCCGTTGCGAGTCAGGCCGTGCACGCAGATCAGGACGCGCGGATTGGCCGCATCGCCCCACTCGCTATAGACCATCGTGTGCAGGCCATGCGGGCCGAGGCAACGCACCGAATTTTCACGCATTTCGTTCACCCGCGCGCTGGCGAACTGCCCGGGTCGCGATGTCACCACCAGTTCCTCGAATTCCTTGAGTATCACCTTGACTGACTCCCGATCTCGTTGATTATTTGGCGCCAAAGAATGCCCTCACGCACACCCGCGACGAGCATGCTTTCGCTGCCGACGTCGACACGGGAAAGCCGGCCAGGGTCGCTGGTCGAGCGTAAGGCAGCGCTTCAATGCTACCCCTGCGAGTATCCCCGCAAGGGACAGGGGAAGTCAAATTGTGGCCGCCGGCGGGCAGCAGCGAGCAGCAGCAGGCATCGCCAGGCCGAGCGGGCGGGCTCATTTCAGGCGTCACGTTAGGCGCCGCTTTAGGCGC
The DNA here is from genome assembly GCF_036625345.1 of Candidatus Accumulibacter meliphilus. Classification (NCBI taxonomy): domain Bacteria; kingdom Pseudomonadati; phylum Pseudomonadota; class Betaproteobacteria; genus Candidatus Accumulibacter; species Candidatus Accumulibacter meliphilus. Next base: position 137,513 of record NZ_JAZKTZ010000006.1, read on the forward strand.
GCATCCTTTATTCAGTCTTGCCAGCACCGACTACGAATACGCGCCCGCCACCAAGTCCGTGCCAGCGCGCAACAGACGACGAGCACGCCAGCCCACCCGAGCAGGCTGACCAGGCCGGCTATACGCGTATCGAGATGAAGCAGCTGCCGGCGCGCGAAAATCTCGGTCCAGTCGTGATCGCCACCCACCAGCGGCAGCATCTGCACACGCGCATCAGCCATGTAACGAGCGATGTTGAAGAAGTTCTGGAACAGCCAAAGCATTGTCAGGGAAGTGGCGAAGGGATCGCGACGGCGCCAGAAGCTCAGCGCGACGATCAGCGGTAGCGCCAGCTGGCCGAGGGTCCCGCCGTACACACCCAGGCGACTGTCAAGCAGCCAGAAGAGCGGGTGCCCGGCCTCGTGGAAAGCGAGGTTCGCCGAGTCAAGCAGCGGAAACCAGCGCTCGCCGGTATTGCCCAGGTAAAGAACCATCATCGCGAAAACGACAACCACGACCAGCTGCCAGCCGGCGACCGCTTGCCAGCCGCCGCTGGCCCCGAGCTCGTCAGAAGATCGCAAAGGCTTTCTCCCGTTCATGTCCTCTTTGCCTGGATAATCGCCAGGGTGGTGCTGCCTTCACCCACACGGCGAGCAAGATTTCGCTAGCCGCCGGCTCACCCCGGATCGACGCTGCCAACGCGGGCGCGCAGCTCATCGAGTTCCTCGAGGAGGTCGGCGACCAGAGCAGCCAGCTCGGGAACCGCATCGAAATCACGTTCCAGTTGGCTCATGCGCCGCGCACGCACGATGCTGATGCTGGAAAAACACCACACGCCGGCGACGCTCTCGGCCTGCGGTATCAGTCCATCGTCGATATGACGCTGTAGCCACGCGGGTTCGACGCTACAGGCGGCGGCAAGCTGTTCGAGGGTTACCCAACTGTCTTCCATCGGGCTGCCGGTCAGAATCTCATCGTCGCGCATCGCTTACGCCCTCCCCAGCGAACGCGGATCGAAAGCGAGCTCCCGCGCCATGGTTTCATACAGTTCTTTCGCCTTGGCCGTATCGGCCGGCGGCAATACGACCTGGATATCGAGCAGCAGGTCGCCCGGCGTAGCACCGGGAATTCCCTTGCCGCGTACCCGCATTTGCCGTCCGCTCTGCGTCCCTTCCGGGATGCGTACGTTGACCGCGCCTTGCGGCAGATCGACCTGCACCACCGCACCGAGCGCGGCCTCCCAGGGAGCGATGGGCAAGGTCAGATGCAGGTCGCGCGCCTGGGCGCGAAAGCGCGGATGCGGTCTGAACTGAACTTCGAGCATCAGGTCACCCGCTTGCGCACCGCCGGACCCCGGCGCACCCTGCCCCGCCAGGCGAATGATCTGGCCGGCGTACACTCCCTGCGGGACTCTGACGTTCAAGGTGCGCGTTTCGAGCGTCACCTGACCCCGTGCGTCGTTCTTCGGCGCACGCAAGGAAATCTGCCGGGTAGCGCCACTGAAAGCGTCTTCAATGTCCAGCAGCACCTTGGCGTGATGATCTTCGCCACGCGCCTGGAACTGTGTGCGCTGGCCGCCACTGAAGCCACGCGCGCCGCCCATGCGACCAAACATTTCGGCGAAGAAATCGGAGAAGTCGGCTGTTTCGCCCGGCGCCCGGCCACGCCCGGAAAACTCGAAACCGGCATCCCAGTTTGGTGGCGGGCGAAAATCCTGACCAGGCCGGTAGCCACGCCCCAACTGATCGTAGGCGACGCGTTTCTCGGGGTCGGAGAGCACTTCATTGGCCTCGTTGACCTCCTTCATCTGCGCTTCTGCGTTCGCTTCCCGGGAAACGTCCGGGTGATATTTCCGCGCCAGTTTTCGGTAAGCCTTCTTGATCTCGTCGCCCGTCGCCTCGCGCGACACCCCCAGAGTCTGGTAGTAATCCTTGAATTCCATTCGCTATCCCCGCTTCAGCAGTCGTGCAATAACGCTAGCACATGGGGACGAACAAGGCTGAAATCAAGATCTTGAAGTGCTCGGAAAATGCCCCATTTCGGTAGCGAGGCGCCGAGTCCGGCGCCCCTGAGCCAAGCGTATGGAGGAATTTGTGATGATGATGTACCGCTCTCTGTTTCCCCGCGATGTGTTGTCGGAACTGGATCGGCTGCAGCGTGAAATGCAGCAGGGTCTGCACCTTTCCCCGAGCATTCGCGGCATAGCCCGTGGCGGCTTCCCGGCGATGAACGTCGGTGGCACCGCCAAGTCCGTCGAAATCTATGCTTTCGCACCGGGCATCGACCCGGCGACGCTGGACGTGCAAATCGAGAAAGGCGTACTCACCGTTGCCGGCGAACGCCAGATCGAACAGCCCGGCGAGAAAGCAACCGTGCACATCGACGAGCGTTTTGCCGGCCGCTTCCGCCGCGTCGTCACCCTGCCCGACGACGTCGACGCGAATGCCGTCGAAGCCAAGTACCGCGACGGCGTGCTGCACATCAGTATCGGTCGCAAGCAAGACGCCCAAGCACGCCGCATCACCATTCAGTAAGGAGGATCGAAAATGTCTGAAAACACTGCTGTCAGCAAAGCCGACACCCGTGACGATGCCGCCCTGCAGCCACCGGTCGACGTCATCGAAGATGCCGCGGGAATTACCCTTTACGCCGATCTGGCCGGCGTACCTAAGGACAAACTTCATCTGCATGTCGAAGGCGACGCCCTGACCATCGAAGGCGAAATCGATCTCGAAATGCCCGAGGGCATGGAGAACAGCCACGCCGAAGTCGGCCTGGCACGCTACCGGCGGGTGTTCACCCTGTCCAAGGAACTCGACGCGAGCAAGGTCGGCGCCGAGTTCAAGCACGGCGTGCTCACGCTCACCATCCCCAAGGCCGAGCACGCGCAACCGCGCAAGGTGCAGGTCAAGGTCTTGTAAACATCGTGGGCGGGGGTACGCCTCCGCCCCGGCGATGAGCGACCTCGGCCGAAACACACACCTCGGCAAGGGAAGCCAGAGCAGCGCCAAGGTGAATCGCGTCCATGCCACACAAAGGATGCAATTCGAGGATGTTGACCGTGTGCTGGACGAGTTGCCGCGAAGTATCGCAACTCAGGGCGTCGGCGATGTCCGCCATCAGGTCGCTCGTGATTTGCCGATAGTGTGTGTCGGCGATACAGCCTTCGCGACGCAGACGACAGAAGGCCAAGGAGTCGAAGAAGACGCGGCATTTCGGCCCGGCTGGCTGTCGACATTCTTTACATCGCTTCCTGAGGATTTCCGCGAAATATCAATAAGCGATTGTTTTCCATAAACTTCATTCCTTCGGCTCGGATCTTGCTAACGACACCTACGTGCAGTTCTCGCAAAGGTAGCCGCCACATGGAAGCCGAAGGCGCATTTTCCACCCGCATGGTGGAGCAGGTGCAGCACATCGAGCACTATCGCCAGGAAGTGCTGCGCGTCGAAGGACGAATCCTCGATGACGAAAGCGCCGCGCTGGAGTGGATCACACGCTACGCCGCGACATTCCCGCCGATCGAGGCCTACACCAGCCACTGAGCGTAAACCCGTGCCAACGCTGCTTGTCGGTTCACCGCCACGACGAAGGGCTGCTCGCTGAGATCGAGGCAGGTCCGTTGAATGCGCTCGAAGATGGCTCATTATGGGTTTCGGGTTGCTAGCCAAGAAGCAAGCCCAAGACGGATTCGAGAAGTCGCTTTCCGCGATTTTTGGCGTGGTGAACGAACTCCAAGAAGCCGAGGTAAAGAGGAAGACTTTCCTGGGGCGCTGTGGCAGCCGGCCTTGTGATTGTAGCCCCACTCAGGCAGGCGGCCGTAGATGTCATACTCGTCGGTCAGCGCTACTCGGGTGCCCGGCGCGATGGTGGCCTGGAGATCTGGGGCGGGCTTGCGACTGACTCTAGCCTCGCTTTCGTTGCGCACCAACCTGGGATTGATAGTGAGCCCAAAACTATTGTTTGATGTCGATCAACGCTAGCGGTGCTGCTGGCGCCGACAATGGTAAGCTCAACTCTAGGAGGCGCCTCATGCACGAGATCAGCGAATTGATGACCAAGGATCATCGCTCTTGCGACGACTTTCTGGCGGTTGTCGAGAAGGCCGTGAACGACCAAAACTGGCAACTGGCGCAAGCCGAATTTCCGCGCTTGCGAGACGCTCTGCTGAATCATTTCGAGGCGGAAGAAAGCATTCTCTTCCCGCTCTTCGAAAAGCGCACCGGCATGTACCAGGGGCCAACGCAGGTCATGCGCGGCGAGCATGTGCAGATGCGGCAGCTGTTGGCCGCAGCCGAAGCCGCCCTGGCCAAGCGCGAGGCCGACGACTACAGCGGCAACGCCGAGACACTGTTGATCATGATCCAACAACACAATGTCAAGGAAGAGAATATCCTGTATCCGATGTGTGACCAGCAATTGGCTGACCAGCTCGATGCTCTGCTGCCGGAACTGCAGAAGCAACTTGCTGGCTAAGTGCAAGCGCCAGCCTGATACCGATGAAAGCCGATCGCCCATGAACCCCTCTATCGTTCTTGACGCCCGCGACCTGGAACCACCGGAACCGATGGTGCGCACCATGGAAGCGCTCGACAAGCTCGCGAGGTCGGAGAAACTGCTGGTACTCCTGCCGCGTGAACCTTACCCGTTGTACAGGGCGCTCGAACTCAACGGTTTCACCTGGAAGACCAAGCGCCAAGCCGACGGCACGGTGGAAGTCCTGATCCAACATCAAGCGCCCTGATGCAGGCGCTGCTGTCGTTCGACCAGGCCCCCCCGCTTGCCGCACCGCTTCGTTTTTTTCTGACTGCACCGCTGTTTGCCATCCTCGCCGCCCTGCTCCTGCTGTGGAGTGGCCCGGATCTGTTCGCCTCACGCTGGACCGGCGCAGCCCTGGCGCTGACGCACCTGATCACCGTGGGCTTCATGCTGCAGGTGATGCTCGGCGCGATGCTCCAGATTCTTCCGGTGGTCGCCGGAGCGAACATCTCGCGACCACAGCTGCTAGCGACCCTGGTTAACGCGGCAGTCGCCACTGGCGCGCTGCTCTTGGCGAGCGGCTTCCTGAGCTACCAGCCGCTGCTCTTCGAACTGGCCGCCGTGTTAATCGGCAGCGGTGTCGCGCTGTTCATTGTTGGCGCCGGGCACGCCTTGTACGGCGTGCCTTCGACGAACGCGACCATTCGCGGCCTGAAGCTGTCCTTGCTCGGCTTGACGGTGACGATCTGCCTCGGCGTGCTGCTGGCCGTGGCCCTCGACGGATCGCTGGCACTGCCGCTGATGCAGCTGACGTCGATCCATCTCGGTTGGGGCTTCGTCGGCTGGAGCGTTGTCCTGCTGGCTGCCGTCGCTTTCGTGGTCGTACCGATGTTCCAGATGACGCCAGCCTACCCGGAGTGGTTCGCAGGCCATTTTTCGTGGACGCTGCTCACGCTGCTGGTCTTGTGGAGTGTCGCCGATAGTGCTGGCTGGCAATGGTTGTCGCCCTGGCTCGCAGCAGCGGCGGTGCTCGCGATCGCCGCTTTTGCAGCGCTGACGCTGCAGCTGCAAAGCCGCAGCAAGCGAGCCCGTTTCGATGCCACGCAACACTATTGGCGCCTGGCGATGCTGAGCACTCTGGCCGCTTGCGCGCTCTGGCTTGCGGCAAGCAGTTGGCCAAGCCTGGGCGAGCGCAGCGAGTGGCCTCTGCTGTGCGGCGTCCTGGCGCTGTTCGGCGGCTTCATGTCGGTAATGATCGGCATGCTCTACAAGATCGTGCCTTTTCTGGTCTGGTCACACTTGCAGAATCTCGGCCGCGGGCGAGTGTTTCCTCCGAACATGAACAAGGTCATCGCCGGGCACCAGCTCAACCGGCAGATGCAGGCACACTTCGTCGCCCTGGCGCTGCTGCTGGCAGCCGTGCTCTGGCCTGAGGGGTTCACTTATCCGGCGGGACTGGCGCTGTTGGCCGCCAATGCCTGGCTGCTGCGCAACCTGCTGGCCGCCGTCACCTTCTACCGCCAACAGCGACTGACTATCGAAGAAACCCTGACGCACGTTTCGGCTGCGCCTGCGGAGGCTCGGTAATGACCTATCTGACGTTGAAATACCTGCATGTCGGCTGCGTCGTGCTGAGCGGTGGCGGCTTCTTCGTGCGTGGACTCTGGATGCTCGGCAAGTCGCCGCGACTGCAGCAACCGCTGGTACGAGTCCTGCCCCACATCGTCGATACCGTCCTGCTGGGCAGCGCCGTGGCCATGGCCGTGATCAGCGCTCAATACCCCTTCGCCGTCGGCTGGCTGACCGCGAAACTGATCGGCCTGCTGATCTACATCGGCTGCGGGACGATGGCCTTGAAGCGCGGGCGCAGCCAAGAGCAGCGGGCGTTTTTCTTCGTCGCCGCGCTACTGGCGTTTGCCTACATCGTCACCGTTGCTGTCAGCCGCAGCGCGCTCGGCCCGCTGGCGTGGATCGCTTGAAACAGCAAGCAATACAAGCCTCTTCTTGCGCAGCATCAAAGACGCTGGTGAGACATCAGTTGCTTCAAGCGTGAAGTGTTGAGAATGCGGATTTTTCTCTGGTGAACGGACAGCAGGCCTTCGTCCTGAAAGCGCGAAAACGCGCGGCTGACGGTTTCCAGTTTGAGGCCGAGATAGCTGCCGATTTCGTCACGCGACATGCGCAGGTTGAATTCGGCCGGCGAGTAGCCACGCGCCTTGAAGCGCTGCGAAAGGTTGAGCAGGAAGGCCGCCAGGCGTTCCTCGGCGCGCATGGTGCCGAGCAACATCATCACCCCGTGATCACGAACGATCTCGCGGCTCATCACCTGGTGAAAGTGGTGCTGCAGGGGTTGGATTTGCCGCGACAAACCTTCGAGATGCGAGAAGGGGATGGCGCAGACTTCGCTGTCTTCGAGAGCGATGGCGTTACAGGTATGTATTTCGCTGCTGATCCCGTCCAGGCCGAGCAACTCGCCGGTCATCTGGAAACCGGTGACCTGATCGCGACCGTCCTCGATCAGCACGTCGGTCTTGAAGAAACCGCTGCGCACCGCGTAGATCGACTCGAAGCCTTGACCCGCACGGTACAGGTAATCGCCACGCTTGAGGCGCCTGCGCGTCGAAACCAACTCGTCGAGTTTCTTCAGTTCGTCCGCCTCGAGGCCGATCGGCAGACAGAGCTCGCGCAGGTTACAGTTCGAACAGGCGGTCTTCACCACCTCAAACGCGAGTCTCGCGGTCGCATCTCTTGTCGACATCGGCATCGGCATCCTTTTCACTAAGGCGATTTCGGTCAAATAACATACCATCCTGCTTGTCTTTTCGCCCGTCTTCTGTGTTACGACAACCGTTACATAGTTCGACTATGCGCCTGTTGTCGCGCCTTGAAGCCGACCGAAAATCCGGCGCAATCTGGTACGTTCTGTTCCGGCAATCGCCTAAACTCTGCGTTTGATCCACGTCAACCCGCTTACTTCAGGGCAATCCGATAATGCATGCAATCAACAATGTAGTGGAAACATGAACTCTGGCACTGAAAACCTCGTGTTTGATCCGCAGATCATCCGCCGCTTCGACATCAATGGCCCCCGCTACACGTCCTACCCGACAGCGGATCGCTTCGTCGAGGCCTTTGGCCCGGATGCATACCAGCTATGGCTGGGCAAGCGCAACATTGGTGCCGTCAGCCGGCAGTTGTCATTGTACTTCCACATTCCCTTCTGCAACACCATCTGTTACTACTGCGCCTGCAACAAGATCATTACCAAAGACCATGGTCGTTCAGCCAAGTACCTGAAGTATCTGGCCCGCGAACTGGCGCTGCAGAGCAGCTATCTCGAAGGTGGCGATCAGGAAGTGGCGCAACTGCACTGGGGTGGCGGTACGCCGACCTTCCTCGCGCACGATGAAATGCGCCAACTGATGGCGACTACACGCCAGTACTTCAAGTTGATTGAAGACGGCGAGTACTCGATCGAAGTCGACCCCCGCAAGGTCGATCGCGCTACTGTCGAACTACTGGCTGAACTGGGCTTCAACCGCATGAGTGTCGGCGTCCAGGATTTCGACCCGGCAGTCCAGCAGGCCGTAAATCGTGTTCAGAGCGAGGAAGAGACGCTGGCGGTAATGGACGCGGCGCGCGCCAGCGGCTTCAAGTCGATCAGCGTCGACCTGATCTACGGCCTCCCCAAACAGACGGTGATCGGCTTCAGCCGCACGCTCGACCGGATCATTGCCGCCGGCCCGGACCGCGTATCGATCTACAACTACGCGCACTTGCCGAGCCTGTTCAAGCCGCAACGGCGCATCCTCGACGCGGACATGCCGAGCGCCGATGCACGCCTGCAGATTCTTTCCCTGGCCATCCGCAAGATGACCGAAGCCGGCTATGTCTATATCGGCATGGACCATTTCGCCAAGCCCGACGATGAACTGGCAACGGCTCAGCGGCAGGGGCGCCTGCATCGTAACTTCCAGGGCTATTCGACGCATTCGGACTGTGATCTGCTGGCCTTCGGCATCTCGTCGATCGGCAAGGTCGGACCGACCTACAGTCAGAACGTGAAGACCCTCGACGAGTACTATGACCTGCTTGACAGCGGCACCCTGCCCGTCTATCGCGGGATCGAACTGAACGCTGACGACCTGCTGCGGCGGTCGATCATTCAGTCACTGATGTGTCACTTCGAGTTGTCGATCGAGTCGATTGAAATTGCTCACCTGATCGACTTCAAGAAGCATTTCGCCACCGAGCTCGAAGATCTGCGCGAGATGGTCGATGCCGGACTGGTGCGCATCGACGACCGCTGGATCACCATTCTCCCAAAAGGACGGATGCTGGTACGCGCAATTTCGATGGTTTTCGACCGCTACCTGCGCGCCGACCGACAGCGTACCCGCTACTCGAAGGTCATCTGAAGCCAAGGCGCGGCCGGTCGCCGAGGAAGAGGAAGGAGTAGAATCCCGGCTCATTCAGCTCGGCGTTCGCACTCATCCCCAAGGGTCATGCCATATAGGGTCTCCCCGACATGAAGAGCATGACCCATGCCCTCTTCCCCGACCCTTCTCCCGCGCAGGCGAGAAGGAAGATTCGTCAGGCGCAGACACGACGCTCATGGTCATGCCAGAATCGACTTATCTCGCCTTGCTGTTGATCGGTCTGCTCGGGGGGACGCACTGCGTCGTCATGTGCGGCGGAATCGTCGGCGCGCTGTCGATGGGCGGCCCGGCGCGCGCCTCGCTGCTTCTCGCTTACAACGCCGGACGAATCCTCAGCTACGCGGCAGCCGGCGCCATCGCCGGTGCGCTCGGCGAAGCAAGCCTGGCCTTGTCCGGACAGCTGCCCCTGCGCAGCGCCCTCTTCCTGCTCGCCAACCTGATGCTTATCGCCCTCGGCCTGTATCTCATGGGCCTGACTCGGGCGCTGGCGTTTACCGAGCGCTGCGGCCAGAAGCTTTGGCGGCATCTGCAACCGCTGACCCGGCATTTCCTCCCCGCACGCAGCATGGCGCAGGCTTTTCCACTCGGCCTGCTCTGGGGCTGGTTGCCCTGTGGACTGGTCTACAGTGCGCTGGCCACGGCCTTGACCAGTGGTTCCGCCGTGCACGGCGCCGGACTGATGCTCGCCTTCGGCGCCGGCACCCTGCCGAACCTGCTGCTCGCCGGCCTGCTCGCGTCACGCTTGCAGGCCTATGCACGCAATTCAAGGCTACGCCTGGCATCCGGCTTGCTGATTCTCGGCTTTGGCGTCTGGGGCCTGATCGGGCTGGCGCGCATGCTTATCGGGACGTCAGCCTACACCTCTTGATTAAGGCGATTTCTCAAACGATGAGCGAACAGAAAAAAAACTCGCCACGCCTCGACCTGCCGATCGCCGGCATGACTTGCGCGGCCTGCGCGACGCGCATCGAGAAAGTCCTCAACCGCTTGCCCGGCGTCATGGCTAGCGTCAACCTGGCCAGCGAACGCGCCCAGGTCGATCTTTCGCCGGGCGCCAGCTCGCCGCAAGAAGTCGTCGCGGCGATCGCGAAAGCCGGTTTCAGCGTCCCGCAACAGACCACAGAACTGGCCATCGAAGGAATGACTTGCGCCGCCTGCTCGACACGCCTTGAAAAGCTTCTCAACCGGCTGCCGGGAGTCGAGGCGGTGGTCAACCTGGCGACCGAGCGGGCGACGCTCCGCCATACGCCGGGCGTCGTCGACCCGGCGCAGTTGCTCGCCGCCGTCGAGCGTGCCGGCTTTGTCGGGCGCCTCGCCGACAATCGCTCGAGCAGCGAGGAGAAGACCAGAAAAATGGCCGCCGAAAAAGCTGAGCTGCGCGCCTTCTGGATTGCTGCCGCGCTAAGCCTGCCTTTGGCCGCGCAGATGCTGGCCATGTTCGATGGCGGCGGGCAAACTCACCCGGACCTGCTGCCGCGCTGGCTGCAACTCGCACTGGCGACGCCGGTGCAGTTCTGGCTCGGCTGGCGTTTCTATGCAGGTGCGTGGAAGGCCTTGCGTGGTGGCGGGGCGAACATGGACCTGCTGGTCGCCCTGGGAACCAGCATGGCTTATGGCTTCAGCCTTTTCGTCACCGTCTCCGGCGCTGTCCATCTGCATGTCTATTTCGAGGCCTCGGCGGCCGTGATCACCCTGGTCCTGCTGGGCAAATTGCTCGAAGCACGGGCCAAGGCCAGAACCACCGACGCGATCGAAGCCCTCGTGCGCCTGCAGCCAAAAACAGCGCGCGTCGAGCGCGACGGCAAGCTGATCGAACTCGACGCCGCGCTGCTCATCCCCGGCGATATTTTTGTCGTCCGCGCGGGCGAAAACCTGCCGGTCGATGGCCAGGTGATCGACGGTGCGTCGACGGTCAATGAAGCGATGCTCACCGGCGAGAGCATGCCGGTGGCCAAGCAGCCGGGAGCTCGAGTCTTCGCGGCCACGGCCAACGGCGAGGGCATGCTGCGCTGTCGAGCCAGCGGCGTCGGTGAGCACACCCTGCTCGCCGGAATCATCCGCCTGGTCGCCGAAGCACAGGGCTCAAAAGCGCCCGTGCAGCGCCTCGCCGACCGCATCTCGGCAATTTTCGTACCCATCGTCTGTGCCATTGCCCTGTGCACCCTGCTTGGCTGGTGGGAGTTTGGCGGCGACTTCAGCGTCGCCCTGGTCAATGCCGTGGCGGTGCTGGTGATTGCCTGTCCTTGCGCCCTCGGGCTGGCAACGCCGACGGCGATCATGGTCGCCACCGGACAGCAGACCTCCCGGAACTTCGACTCAGACGCCCCGCTAACCGCATGATTCAAAGGCGTTATCGTCGTTTTTTGGACGTTCGCCAGGCCGGGAACGGAAAGCGTTTATTGGACAACACGGCCTATAGCCTATTGTAAATACGCAATAAGAAGTGCAATAAGCATAAATCTCATGCTAGAATCGCGTCAGGCAGCGGGGACCTGGGGGTGAGGGGTGACGCAGAGCGAGTTATTGGAACCAGCGGTTAAGCAGGAAGGCCGTTTCGACTTGGGCAGAGGCTATTGTCTGCACCTTCCGCGTGGCCCTCGCAGCCAGGGTGACCTTTATCATCATGGCAGTCTGAGCAAACGGGTGAATCTTGCCGACAAGGCCGAGCGGCGCCTCCTGGTGGTTGAGTTATTACAGAGGAAGCTGAACCAGACGCGCTTGGCCGAGGTGCTCAATCTCAGTCGCCAGACGCTCCACAACTATCGCGAGTGCTATCGGCTATTTGGGGTGACCGGCCTGCTGCATGGCTATAGTCCGAGCCGCAGCGTGAGCGAAGAACGGCAAGGTCGGCTGCATGTTGACAAACGCCGCCCCGGCTCCAAGGCCCGCGAACTCGAAGCTTTGCGGCGTGCCGAGAAGCGGCTGACCGCGGAAGTGACCCAAGAGGAACTCGCGTGGGATGGCGAAGCCGCGGCGCGGTGTGCGCTGGAGGAAGCGCCCCTCGAAGAGGTCGTGCGTGTCGATCAGCCGAGCCGCCAGACAGTCGCGGAGCAGGCCTCACCGGAACAGGTTCCCGCCGCAGTGATCGAGCTTCCCTATGCGGAACACCATGACTGGGAAGCCAGCCGCTATGCCGGCATTTTCCCTGTCTTGCTGGTCCTGATGAGCCAATGGCAGTGGATGCAACGGCTCTCCCAGCTGTTCGGGAACGGTTGGCGCATCTTCCAGGTGTTCGTGCTGATGGCGGTGCGTAACATCCGCTCCATCGAGCAGCTCAAACATGAGCGGCGCGAGGAGGCGGGACGGCTCCTGGGCTTGGGGCGGCTACCCGCTCTCGACACGCTGTGGTCCTGGTTCCATGACGTCGCCGGCAAGTCTCGGGCCGGTGCGCTGCTGAAGGCGTTTTTTGCCGATCAGATCCGCTGCGGCCTGGTCGCCACCCGGCTGTGGTTTACGGACGGTCATCTCTTGCCTTATACCGGACAGGACAAGGTGCATGCGGCCTGGAATACACAGCGGCGGATGCCGATGCCCGGACAGACCAATCTGGTCACTTGTGACGAACAGGGGCGCATCGTCTATTTCGACATTCAGGAGGGCAAGGGAGACCTGCGCGCCCAGATTCTGAGGCTTGGCGAGTATGCGCGACAACAGTCCCTGGGAACCCCGCCGGTACAGGTCTTCGACCGTGAGGGCGATGGGCTGGGCTTTTTCAGCGAACTCGTGCGCCGCCGCACCCCCTTCATCACTTGGGAGAAGAACGCCAATCCTGCGCGGCTCAGGGCCTTGCCGGCCGCAGACTTCACGCACAGCGTGTCGATGAACGGCACGGATTATCGCCTGCTCGAAGAGACCAAGGCGTGCCTCTACCCACCTAAAACCGATCCCGATCCCGATCCCGATCCCGACACCGGCATGGCCGAGCTGGCGCATACGTTCGACCTGCGTCGGGTGGTGTTGTGGAATTTGCGTACCAATCACCGCATCAGCGTGCTCTGCTGGGACGCTGACCTTCAGTGGTCGCCGCAAGAGGTGCTGACCGCGATGCTCAGTCGCTGGGGCGCCTCGGAGAACACTTTCAAACACATCAAGGGGCGTCATCCCTATCATTACCATCCGGGTTTCGGCTTGGCCGAGAGCGACAAACAGGACATCGCCAATCCCCAGATCAAAGGGCTTGCGCAGCAGATTGCGAGCACCCAGGGCCATCTCGCCAAGCTTTACAAGCAACAGGCCAAGACTCAACCCAGCTTCAATCGGGACGGAAGTGAGCGCCACAACAGTCGGCATCGGCGGCTTGCTGCGGCCATCGCCGTGAGCGAAACGCAACTCAAACAACTCCAGGCTGACAAGGCTCGCTTGCCCGAGCGCGTCAATGTCACGGGGCTGTCCGATTACCGCTCCTTCAACGCCATCGATAACGAGGGCAAGAATCTCTTCGACTTCGTCACGAGTTCCGTATGGAACGTGCGCCGCCAGCTTCTCGATTGGCTTGACGACAGCTATGCCAAGGATAGCGATCGGGTGGACCTGCTCTATGCGATTTTCAACTGCCATGGCTGGGTACGCAGTGACGAACACTGGGTGGTCGTTCGCCTGGAGCCGCTACAGCAACCCGCACGCCGTTATGCCCAAGAACAGCTGTGCCGTAAGCTCACTGGTCTCGGCGCCAGGATCCCCGGCGGAAAATGGCTGCGCATCGAGGTCGGCCAGTCTCCGCTATGAGACGGCCTTCGCCGACCTACTGTCCAAAATTAGACCACGTTCGCCGGGGATTCCGGGAGGTCTGGACAGGGTGCCACGGCGGGGATCCTGATCAAAAATGCCGAAGCGCTGGAACGTGCAGAGAAAATCGGCGTGCTGGCCGTCGACAAGACGGGCACGTTGACGCGCGGCGAGCCGGTGCTCACCGATCTGCTGCCGCTCGCCGTGTCGGCGGACGAAGCCCTGGCCCTGGCAGTCGCTCTCGAACAAGGTTCCGAACATCCCCTGGCCAAGGCCATCCTGCAGCATGCGCAAGCCAGCCAGCTGACGCTACCGGCACTGACCCAGTTCCGCGCCCTTCCCGGCCGCGGGGTGGAGGGTCGCGTTGGCGAGCGCCTGCTACGCCTCGCTGCACCGAGCGCGTTTGTCGGCATGAGTTTGCCGCGCGAACAGATCGCCAGCCTGCAGCGCACGGGCAAGACCGTGGTGGTGCTGGCCGAACGATGCCCGGGCGGCAGTAACGCCGAAAGCAGTCGCACAGACAGCGAGTGGGCCCTGGCGCTGCTGGCAATCGCCGACCCCTTGCGCACCACCTCTCGCGCCGCCGTGACCCGGCTCAAAGGCATGGGTATCCGGGTGGTGATGCTGACCGGCGACCACGCGGCGACAGCAGCAGCGATCGCCGACGAAGCGGGAATCGAAGAATTCCAGGCCGGCATACTCCCCGGCGACAAAGCGGCGGCAGTCAACACGCTGAAGTCTGGTGGCACTGTCGTCGCCATGGTCGGCGACGGAATCAACGACGCCCCGGCGCTGGCGGCGGCTGATGTCAGCTTCGCGATTGGCGCCGGATCGGACGCCGCCATCGAGGCCGCCGACGTGACGCTGGTGCGTGGGGACCTGAATGGAATTGCCGACGCCATCCTTCTTTCGCGTGCGACGCTGCGGAAAATCAGGCAGAATCTCTTCTCTGCTTTCATCTACAATGTTCTCGGCATACCTCTGGCCGCACTGGGCATGCTCAATCCGGTCATTGCCGGGGCGGCGATGGCGATGAGCTCGGTCTCGGTGGTCACCAACTCGCTGCTCCTCAAGCGCTGGCATGCGGGCCGCAGCTGATGTCCGGCGGCACCAGCCATGGAAACGGGACTGACTGCGGCGCGCGTCGGCAAGCAAGGGCGCTGACAATACGAAAAGGAAGCGAAATGGAGACCATCGACATTGGCGTTGTCGGAATGCACTGCCAGTCCTGTGTAAAAAGCGTCAGCACGCTCCTCGAGAGCTTGCCCGGAGTTGCTCGGGTCGAGGTGTCGCTGGACGCCGGCCAGGCCAGAATCAGCTACGACCCGAAGTTGGCGAGCATCGCCGACTTCACGGCGGCAATCGATGAGGCGGGCTTTGAAAGCAGCTGAAAAGCCTCGCCGGTAGAGACCCCGGCCACACCACCACTTTGACGCCCCCAACCCCCAGCGGACTATCATGGCCAAAAAAAAATCCCGGACCAACGAGCCCGCAGCTCCGGAAAGCGTCCACACCGAGCCGCTCAAACTGACCCAGTTTGCACACGGCGGCGGCTGCGGATGCAAGATCGCTCCGAATGTACTCGAACAGATCCTCACCAAGACCGTTCCCGCCATCGTGCCCAAGCAATTGCTGGTCGGCATCGAGACCAGCGATGACGCAGCCGTCTACCAGCTCAACGCCGATCAGGCGCTGGTGGCGACCACCGATTTCTTCATGCCAATCGTCGATGACCCCTTCGATTTCGGCTGCATCGCAGCGACCAACGCCCTCTCCGACGTCTATGCCATGGGTGGCGTGCCGCTGCTGGCGCTGGCCATCGTCGGCATGCCGGTCAACAAACTGCCGCTCGAGACGATCAAACGCATTCTCGAAGGGGGCGAGTCGATCTGTGCCAAGGCGGGTATTCCAATTGCCGGTGGCCACACCATCGACTCCATCGAACCGATTTACGGTCTCGTCGCCATTGGTCTGGTGCATCCCGACAACCTCAAGCGCAACTCCGGCGCCCGCCCCGGCGACAAGCTGATTCTCGGCAAGGGACTGGGCGTTGGCTTTTACAGCGCGGCGCTCAAGAAGGGACTGCTTTCGACCAGCCACTACACAGCAATGATCGCTTCGACGACGCAGCTCAACACGCCCGGACGGGCGCTCGCCTGCCTGGCCGGCGTACATGCGATGACTGACGTCACAGGCTTCGGCCTGCTCGGTCATCTGGTGGAAATCTGCAAGGCATCGCGAGTCTCGGCGGTAATCGATTACGCGGCCTTGCCGCTATTGGCCCACGCTCTCGATTATGCCGAAAAAGGCTGCATTACTGGCGCCTCGGATCGCAACTGGGCGAGCTACGGAGACTACGTGGCCGAAGCGACGGCGAAGCACCTGACTGGGCTTGAACAGGCCCTGCTGACCGATCCGCAGACCAGCGGCGGCTTGTTGATCGCCTGTGCGCCGGAAGTGGTCACCGAAGTCCTGTCGGTTTTCCTGCAGGAAGGCTTCGATCACGCGACGGTGATCGGTGAGTTGAGCGCCGGGAAAGCGCGGGTTTCCGTCGCCAAGAGCGGGAGCGGGAGCGGGAGCGGGAGCGGGACGGGCTGAAGCCCGCGCACGGGCGCCAGCTACCGACGCCCTGCTTCGGCTCACCTGGTCGCGACGCTCAATCCAGGACGTGCGACACCAGACCGTCGGCGAGTTTCGGTTCGAACCACGTCGACTTGGGCGGCATCACCTCGCCGGCATCGGCAACGGCCATCAGGTCGGCCATCTGCGTCGGATAGAGCGCAAAGGCGACCGCCATCTCGCCACTATTCACCCGTCGTTCGAGTTCGCCCAGGCCGCGCATGCCGCCAACAAAATCGATGCGTGTATCGCGGCGCAGGTCGGTGATTCCCAGCACCGGAGCAAGAATCTGCTCGGCGAGCACGGAAACGTCGACGCGCCGTACCGGATCGGCCGCCGGAAGCAGACCAGGCAGCAGTTCCAGGCGATACCAGCGACCGCCAAGATACATGCCGCAGACGCCGCTACGCTCCGGCTTCACCGGGCCGGTCGACGGCAGAACGTGATAGCGCTCGCCAACCGCCGCCAGGAACGCTTCCTCGCTCAGGCCATTGAGGTCCCGCGCGACACGGTTATAGTCGAGGATGCGCATCTGTGAAGCGGGGAAGATCACCGCCAGGAAAAACTCGGCACTAGCCGCTGCACCCGCCTGGCCACGCCGCGCCGCGGCCACTCGCGAAGCCGCTGCCGAGCGATGATGACCGTCGGCGATATACAGCGCAGGCATGGCTTCGACGAGCGCACTGATACGCGCAACACTCTCCTCGTCGTCGATCATCCACAGGGTATGCTGGATGCCGTTGTCGCCCGTCACATCAGCGACTGGCACACTTTCGGCGGCCTCGCGGAGCAGGCGCTCAAGAGTCTCGTCGTCGCCATTGACCAGCAGCACGGGACCGGTTTGTGCATTCAGTGCTTCAATCTGCCGAACGCGGTCGTCTTCCTTGTCCGGGCGGGTGAACTCATGCTTGCGGATACGGTTGCTGTCGTAGGCGGCGATCGAAGCAGCGGCCACCAGGCCGGTCTGGACATGTTCGCCCATCACCAGGCGATAGGCGTAATAGCACGCATGCGGGTCGCGGCAGAGCACGCCGTCGTCGATCAGACGCTGAAAATTTTCCGCCGACTGAGCATACACTTCAGGCGCGAAGTGATCGATCTCCGGCGGCAGGTCGATCTCGGCCTTGGACACGTGCAGGAAGGACAAGGGCTTGCCGCTTGCCGCCGCGCGGGCCTCATCGCTGGAGAGGACATCATAAGGCGGCGCGGCAACTGCCGCGGCATCCTGGCGACGCGGACGGAGACCGGCAAACGGCCGAATAAGGCAATGATCAAAAGACAATGAGCTCTCCTGTGGGCGTTTGATTCTGGAGATTACGGTCGCAAATTCTCACCCTTGCGACGGGGATGTTGCCGCGGCAGCCGCGATTATAGTGCTCACTCGGCTTCGCCGACAGGGGCTGCACTTGAGCTGCCTGGCACAGCCAGCGCTGCGTACGGAGAGACGAGATTAGCCCCGCCAGAGAAGAAGCGCGTAGGAGGACTCTTCGACCCTTCGACCCTTCGACTCTCTTCGACCCTTTGACTCTCTTCGACCCTTTGACTCGTCAGATGCTTCGGTACAGCGCCTCGTAGCGCCTTGCCGAGTCATCCCAGGAAAAATCCTGCGCCATGCCGTGCTGCTGCAGGCGGTGCCAGATCGCGGCATCGCGGTAGAGCACGCAGGCCTTGCTTATCCTTGCGGCCAGCTGACGGCTGCTGGCATCGTCAAACGAGAAACCGTTGGCCGTGCCTGCTTTGAGGTTTTCCACCGTCGCATCGATCACCGTATCGGCCAGGCCGCCGACTCGCCGCACCAGTGGCACGGTGCCATAGCGCAGGGCGTAGAGCTGCGTCAGGCCGCAGGGCTCGAAACGCGAAGGAACGAGCAGGATGTCGGCGGCGGCCATGATGCGGTGCGACAAGGCCTCGTCGTAGCCGAGATGGACCGACACAGCGGCGGAATGAGCCGTGGCGGCGGCTCTGAAAGCGGCTTCGATATCAGCCTCGCCACTGCCAATGACCACCAGCTGCGCCCCCTCGGCCAACAGCGTCGGCAAGGCACCGAGGACCAGATCCATGCCCTTTTGCGAGGTCAATCGACTGACGATCGCGAACAGTGGCGCCTTGGCACGGGGCGCGAAATTGAGATCCTTTTGCAGTCGGAGCTTGCAGACCAACTTGCCGCGCAGGCGTTCGGGACGGTAGTTCATGCTCAGGGCGGGGTTGCTGCTGGCGTCCCAGACGGAATAGTCAACGCCATTGAGGATTCCGGAAAGATCGTTGCCCCGACCACGCAGCACGCCGTCCAGCCCCCAGCCGAATTCCTGCGTGCAGATTTCCCGCGCATAGGTCGGGCTGACGGCGTTGACGCGTTTCGCATGCACCAGCGCAGCCTTCATGAACGACAACTGTCCGTGAAACTCGATGCCGCTCTGATTGGCACCAGAAATCTGCAAACCCAGGTCGTGGTGGTAGTCGAGAGGGAACAGGCCGCGGAAGGAGAGATTGTGAATGGTGAACACGGTGGCTGTGGACAGCGCCGGATTCTGCGCGATGTAGGCAGGCGCCAGTCCAGCGTGCCAATCGTGCGCGTGCACGACTTCGGGCTGCCAGTATTGATCAAGCTCGCCGGCAGCGAGGTGCGCCGCAACCCAGCCGAGAAGCGCAAAGCGACGATGGTTGTCGGGCCAGTCGCAAGCGTCCGGGCCAAGGTAAGGATTCCCGTCGCGCCGGTAAAGAAAAGGCGCGTCGATAACGTACGCCAGCAAGCCGCTGTCTGGCAGGCGGCCAAGCCGCAGGGTAATGACCGCCGCGCCAAAGGCCGGACCGATGCGGATCACTGGTTCGAGATCCGTCACGCCCTTGAGCATGGCCGGCATCCCCGGCAAGAGGATGCGAACGTCGAGCCCGCGCGCGGCCAATGCGGCCGGCAAGGCGGCCACGACGTCAGCGAGGCCGCCGGTCTTGACCAGCGGGTAGATCTCCGCGGCAACGTGCAGAATGCGCACGGACTATTGCGCCTGCCGCGTCAGGTGAGTCGCTCGATCATTTTCTGCGTAATCAGCGTAACACCGTTCTCGGTATGCCGGAAACGACGCGCATCGTCTTCCGGGTCTTCGCCAACGACCATGCCCGGCGGGATCTGACAGCCACTGTCCACGACGCAGCGACTCAGACGGGCTCGCGACCCGATGACCGTACCGGGAAGCAGGACCGACAGGTTCACCCTGGCGTAGGAGTGGACGCGAGAACTGGAAAACAACAGCGAACGGTTGATTTCGCCAGAAACGATACAGCCGCCGGAAACCGTGGACTCGATGGCCGTGCCGCGCCGGTCGAGATGATTGTGCACGAATTTGGCCGGTGGCAACTGCTCTTGATAGGTCCACACCGGCCAGTTGCTGTCATAGAGATTCAGCGCCGGTACCGTGCCGGTGAGATCGATGTTGGCGTCCCAGTAGGCGTCAATCGTCCCGGCGTCACGCCAGTAGTGCTCCCTGAAGGGTTCATCGGGAGCCATGACACAGCTGCGCGAAAACGAGTGCGCGACCGCGCAGCGGTTGGCCACTGCGCGTGGAATGATGTCCTTGCCGAAGTCGTGATTGGAGGTCTCGTCGGCAATATCACGGGCCAGTTCGGCATACAGGTACTTGGCATTGAAGACGTAGACGCCCATGCTGCACAAGGACATCTCCGGATTGCCCGGCATCGCCGGTGGATCGGCCGGCTTCTCGATGAAGTCGGTGATCATGCCGTTCTCATCGACGTCGACGATACCGAAACCACTGGCCTCCCTGCGCGGCACTTCGATGCAGGCGACGGTGCATTCGGCACCGCTCTCGACGTGATCGACAAGCATTACGCCGTAGTTCATCTTGTAGACGTGGTCGCCGGCCAGGATGACGACGTACTCGGGCGCAGGATTATAGGTTTCGAGGATGTCGATGTTCTGGTAAACGGCGTCGGCCGTGCCACGATACCAGGACTCCTCGTCAATCCGTTGCTGTGCCGGCAGCAGGTCGACGAACTCGTTGACTTGGCCGTGCAGGAAACTCCAGCCGCGCTGCAGGTGGCGCAAAAGGCTGTGTGATTTGTACTGGGTCACCACGCCAACGCGCCGAAACTGCGAATTGACGCAGTTCGACAAGGCGAAATCGATGATCCGGAACTTGCCGCCGAAGTGAACCGCCGGTTTGGCGCGGCGATCGGTGAGTTCGTGCAAGCGGCTGCCACGCCCGCCAGCGAGGACCAAGGCAATCGCCTTGCGGGACAACTGGAATGTTCTCCTTTCAAGCATTTTCTTTACCCCTTTTCATACTGCATTCACTGCATTTGGTGGCCAACAGCCATCACCCTTTCTAGCTGATCACGTCCGGGCCTTTTCGCCCGGTGATCACGGCAATCTGTGCAACCGTCTCGGCAAGTTGCACGAGCGGTGCGAGCGCCTCCTGAGTGGGCACCTCGTGGAGACTTGGGTCGGCCACGAAACGTTCGAGATAGACGCGCAGCGTCGCCCCTTCCGTACCCGTGCCGGAGAGCCGGAAAACCACCCGCGAGCCGTCGTCGAGCATGATGCGGATGCCCTGACGTTCCGAGCGCGAGCCATCTACCGGGTCGGTATAGGCAAAATCATCGGCGGCCTCGATACGCAGCTCATTGCACAGCGAGCCCGCCAGTTGCGGCAGGCGCGCACGCAAGCCATCCATCAGGCGATCGGCGGCGGCGGTCTCGATGCCCTCGTAGTCGTGGCGCGAGTAGACGTTACGCCCAAAACGCTGCCAGTGCTCACGCACGATGACATCGGCCGGCATATCGCGCACCGCCAGAATGTTGAGCCAATAGAGCACCGCCCACAGGCCATCCTTCTCGCGCACGTGACTGGAACCGGTGCCCGCGCTCTCTTCCCCGCAGATGGTGGCCTTGCCGGCATCGAGTAGCGAACCGAAGTATTTCCAGCCGGTCGGTGTTTCGTAACAGGGAATACCCAGGGCTTTGGCAACGCGGTCCACCGCACAACTGGTCGGCATCGAGCGCGCAACGCCCGCCAGGCCAGCCGCGTAACCGGGTACCAGCGCATGGTTCGCGGCGATCACTGCCAGGCTGTCACTCGGACTGACGACGAAACCGCGACCGACGATCATGTTGCGATCACCATCACCATCCGAGGCCGCGCCGAACGACAGACCCGAGCGGCTGTCGGCCAGCGCAGCGACCAGTTCGGCCGCATAGACGGGGTTCGGATCGGGATGGCCGCCGCCAAAATCCGGCAGCGGCGTGCCATTGACCACCGTACCCGCTGGAGCGCCCAGACGGTCTTCCAGAATGGCCTTCGCGTAGGGGCCGTTGACCGCGTGCATGGCGTCGAAACGCATGCGGAAATCCGGACGTGCGAGCAGAGCGGCAATGCGATCGAAGTCAAACAGGGACTCCAGCAGTTCGGCATGATCGGCGACCGGATCGATGATGCTGACGGCCATGTCGCCCACTTGAAACTCGCCCAGCCGCCCGAGGTCGATATCTGCCGCCTCGATGATGCGATAAGAACTGATCTCCTGCGTGCGCTGATAAACAGCGTCGGTAAAAGTTTCGTTCGCCGGTCCACCATTGCCGAGATTGTATTTGATCCCGAAGTCACCATCGGGGCCACCCGGATTATGACTTGCGGACAGGATAAGGCCACCAAAGGCCTGCCATTTGCGGATCACGGCGCTGGCTGCCGGAGTGGACAGAATACCGTCACGACCGACCATGACGCGGCCAAAGCCGGCCGCTGCCGCCATGCGCAGAATGGTCTGAATGGCGACGTCGTTGAAATAGCGGCCGTCGCCACCGACGACCAGCGTTTTTCCTTGCTGGCCGCTCAGCGTATCGAAAATGGCCTGCACGAAATTCTCGAGATACCGCTCTTGCTGAAATACCGTCACTTTCTTGCGCAGCCCGGATGTCCCCGGCTTCTGGCCCGAGAAAGGCGTGCTGGGAACGCTGATCACCTTCGTAGTCATGTCATGCCTCTTGGCAAATGGAGCGCCCCGGCCGGATACCGGAGCAAAATCGGTTCAGGCAATATGCTGCCGGGTGAATGCCAGCAGCCCTTGCGTCGATGCATCGAGTGTTTTCGCCAGCTGTTCATCGCTCAGCGCAGGCAGAATGCTGTTGGCCACCGCCTTGCCAAGCTCGACGCCCCACTGGTCGAAGGAATTGAGCCCCCAGATAGCGCCCTGCACGAACACCTTGTGTTCGTAAAGTGCCACCAGGGCACCGAGCGTTTGCGGGTCAAGCCGCGACATCAGCAGCGTGGACGACGGCTGATTGCCGGCAAAGACCTTGTGCGGCAGGAGTTCCGCGAGCTTCGCAGACGACAGGGTGCCGCTCAGCTCGCTGCGTGCCTCATCCTCGGTCTTGCCGAATGCCAGCGCCGCGCTCTGTGCGAAACAGTTGGCGAGCAGCGCCTCCTGATGCCCGGGCAAGGGGTAATCCGAACGCACGGCGGCGATGAAATCGCAGGGCACCAATCGCCCACCCTGATGGAGAAGCTGGAAGAAAGCGTGCTGGCCGTTGTTGCCGAGTTCACCCCAGACGATGGGATTCGAAGCATGCGCCAGCGGCTGGCCATCAATCCCGACGGACTTGCCGTTGCTCTCCATTTCGAGTTGCTGCAGGAAAGATGGGAAGTAGCGCAGGGACTCGTTGTAGGGCAACACGGCGTTGGTCGTCGCGCCCAGGAAGTTGGTGTTCCAGATCCCGATCAGTGCCATCACCACTGGCAGGTTGCGCTCGCAGGGCGTGCTGCGGAAATGCTCGTCCATGCGCTCGGCGCCGGCCAGCAGTTCGGCATAGGCCTGCGGACCGATGGCGATCATCAAGGCCAGGCCAACTGCCGACCACAGCGAAAAGCGACCACCGACCCAGTCCCAGAGAGGAAAGACCGAGTCCTCGTCGATCCCGAAGTCGACCGCCCGCTCGGGTTTGGCCGTCAGGGCCGCAAAATGCAGGGCAACGGCGGCCGCATCACCGAGGTTGGCGACCAGCCAGTTGCGCGCGGTTTGCGCATTGAGCATCGTCTCCTGCGTGGTGAAGGTCTTGCTGGCAAGCAGGAAAAGCGTCGTGCGCGGGTCAAGCGTTTGCAGGAGCGGCGCCAGCTGGGCGCTATCGAGGTTGGAGACATAATGCACCGCAAGCGCCGGATGCGAAATTGAACGCAGCGCATAAGCGAGCATTTTCGGTCCGAGGTCAGAGCCCCCGATGCCGATATTGACGACCGTACGAATCGGCATGCCGGTATAACCAAGCGCCTGGCCAGCGCGAATACGCTCGGCGAAGGCGGCCATGCGCTGGCGGGTCGGCAAGACCTCGGCCATGACGTCGAAGTCGGCACTGGGAAACGGTGCGTCCGATCGCCGCAAGGCGACGTGCAGCACCGAGCGATCTTCGCTGACATTGATCTTCTCGCCGCTGAACATTCGTGCCGTCGCCTCGGCAAGGCCGACTTCTTTGGTCAGCTCGACCAGCAGGGGTAGCGTCGCCGAATCCATGCGCTGCTTCGAGAAATCATAAAGGATGTCATCAAAGCTTAGCGAGAGTGCAGCGACGCGATCCGGGTTGCTGGCGAAGAGTTGTCGGAGAGGCACGGGCGAGAGCGATTGCCGGTGCGCTTCAAGGGCCTTCCAGGCAGCTGAAGAGGTAATGTTCATGGTCGGTACGGGCTCATCAAGAAGTGGTCAGGCCATCTACAAATGGCCGATTAAAAAGGGCCTGCAATGAAATATGACAACATATGCTGTTCCGCTTATCAGCTTGCCAGAATGCTCGAAAGAACGCAAAAAAGAATGCGCGGCGAGCGCCTCGAAAGCGACTTCCAAGGGCACTCCACAGAAGCGTTTCCGGGAAGTCTCGCAAGGCATATTCAATGGTAGGGGAGCGTCATTCCGCAGACGGGCGACGACAGACCGCGAGCAGCTCAAGGCCTCAGGCACTACGCTCCCGTAGTCTGGCGGCGAAAGGCTTGTCTTCGTCGGTGATGTGACGCTCGAACCAGTATTCGGCATAGCGCAGGAAGGAGTGAACATCCTGCAAACCGTCATGCACGGCGGCGAGTGCCTTGCGTAGCATACGCAGGCTCTCGTCATGGGCGCTGGCATGATCGGCAAAGTCGACGCCGAGTTGGCGCGCAATGCGCTCTTCGCTGGCGAAATGCCACTCCAGATAGTCGAGCAGGCTGTGAAACTCGTCGAGGGATACGGGTCCGCTGCCAAAGGATGAGTTCTTGAGCGTCTCGATACGGCGAAAAATCTCCTCGTGCTGGACATCGATTTCGGGCAGATCGATCAGAAGTGCCGTCGGTAACAAGCCAGTAAGGGGGTACTCCATGCTCAGGCTCCGCGAGTGGACGGTCGATTACAAAAATAATCACAGTATAAAAAGGGTGATCGAAAAGCACCAGTTAAATCGCGCCCTTTCAGGCAAACACGCCGTGCAGAAACCACCCTGCCCGGCAACGAAAAATCCATAGCCATTCGTTTCGCATCGAAATGGCAACGAAGTAGTCGCGACGCACATCGCCAAGCGCCGCCGGCTCGCCTGCATCCCACCAGCCACTTTCGATGCGCTCCGGCCCGGCAAGCAGGCGCAAGGAGCCTCCACTCTGCGGCCGACCGGCCATTTCGCGCAAGGCCAGCGGCCTGGCCAGAAGCCATAAGGGACGGGGGCCAGGCGCTTTCTCCGATAGATCTGGAGCAGCCAACAACTTCGCTGCTGTTTTCTCTCCGCCCGGCAGAACAGGCTTGACTGGTCGCGACGCGTTTTCCGGGCGGTGCTCGGCCAGCGCCGCAAGCGCATGCACGCTACCGTTGCCAAGACGTGCCTGCAGGCGCTCGACCAAAGCGGCCAGCGAATCACCGCCAGCGCCCTCGCCGCGCTCGCCGAACAGGCTGTTCGTACGTCCTGGCAGCGCCTCCGGCGCCTCGGCTCGCAAGCTGATCGACTCGACAGCGGCGGGCAGTTGGAGTCGTTGCAGGCGCTCGAGAAGTAGCCGGGAGATGCGTTCGCGGTCGCGCGTGGCCGTGCTGAAGCGAAGGCTCAGAACAGTGCTCGATCGCTGCCTCGCAGAACGTTCGTGCGCAAACTCGAAATGGCATTCACTGACCCCCTCAGCACGTGCCGCAAGCCAGCCACATAAGCAGGCGATCAGGCGACCCCCGGCAAAACCGAGAGCAAGCGCATTATCTGCCCGCGTCGGCAGTTCCAGTCGCTCGACAAAACGCTCCGGAAAAACAAAGCGCGTCCGCGGATCCGGCAAATCGCCGAGCGCACGCGCCAGATCAGCGACAAAACCAGCACCGAGTCGGCGTGCCAGGCCTGCGCGCGGCAGAGCCAGCACCTCAGCGAGCAGACGCGCACCAAAACTGCCGAGGCGAGCCTGGTTTTGCGGCGAGAAGTCGAGAGCCGCCAGCGGCAGTCTGCCAAGGCGCAGCGGCAATTCGCCGATGTCGAGACAGGGCTCATGGTCACCGGCAAGCGCCAGCCACTGCGCAGCGAGCGGTGTCGGCGCCAGCGCCGCTTGCGGAGCAAAGCCCTGCTCGAGGCAGCCGCTGACAAGGCCTTCGAAGAGCGCCGTGGCGCCGCCGAAAAGACGCAAGGATCCGGCCACTTCCAGCAGCAGTGTCTGGGGGGGCAGGCAACAGATTTCCGAGGTGAAGCCACCTGCCCAGCAGGCGAGCCGGCTCAAGGCTTGCTGCTCACGCGCGAAGTCACGTTGCTGCACGGCCAGAGCGGGCAAAAAAGCCCACGCCTCGGCCAAGCGCAGCCCCGGCAACACGCCAGCCAAAGCCGCCGCCTGGTCGGCGACGACAATACGTTCACGGCCGACGATGGCTTTAGGCGACGGCAGGCTGGGAAAGACTTCGAGCGGCAGGCGTGAGAGGTACAGGGCAAGCCAGAGCATGATGCCGGCGCAGCGGGCGTTGAATGCTAATCGGCAGGGGCGCTGGCTGCGCGCCGCCACGGCGCTTGAGGACACGAACGATCAGTTTCTCCCCCTCGCCTTCGAGCGCCAGCCGCAGCGGCGCCGGCGAGGATTGGCTGGCACAGGCTGCCGGACGAAACACGAACAGTAGAGTGCGACTGCTCTCGGCAGCAAGCTGCAGCCGACGCAGGGTGCTGCTCTGGACTTCCGGTAGCCAGGCGACCACTGCGCCAACACCATCGGTCGCGAGTGAGCGCTCGCAGACCCAGGCGCTATCCCGACCGGGGGCGCTGGCCACCAGCAGACGCGACAAATCAATACCGGATTCATGCAGTGCTGGCGCATGCAGCGGATGCGGCGAGGCCACACAAACGAGCCAGGCAAGTTCGTCGCTCGACAGTCGCGCCAGCGCTGGCAGTAGCAGACTCAGTTCGCCAATGCCCAGACGCAAGGGCAGGATTTCGGTCAAACCGCCACGCGGCCAGCCGCCGCCGGGCAGCTCACGGTCAAGTTCGGCAAAGCCCGTCGGCACACCGGGCAAGGGTGTTCTGGCCAGCGTATCGCCGCGCCAGACATCGGGGCGATCAAGAACTTGCGCAAGCGTCAGCGATGAAGACATGGCATGGCAGGCTGGAAGTATGGAAAGGCTGAAAAGTTGGAGAGGCCAAGCGGCCCTCACATCGTCTCGCTGCCGCGGATCACGCCGACAGCGATGCCTTCGATAGCCAGTGTTTGCGCTTCCGAATCGACGACGATCGGTTCGAAATCGGGGTTTTCGGCGATCAGCTCGATTGTCCCTCCTTGCTGGCGAAGGCGCTTCACCGTCACCTCATCATCGAGCCGAGCAACGACAATCTGGCCGTTGCGCGCTTCGCTGCTGCGGTGCACGGCGAGCAGATCCCCGTCCAGAATGCCGGCATTGATCATCGACAGGCCGCGCACGCGCAAGAGAAAGTCGGCACGCGGCTTGAACAGGCTGGGATCGACCGTATAACGGCGCTGTACGTTTTCCACCGCCAGAATCGGGCTACCGGCAGCAACGCTGCCGATCAGCGGCAAACCGAGTTGTTCGACCAGGCGGATGCCGCGTGCCGAACCTGGTTCGAGAACGATGATGCCTTTCTTGGCAAGCGCCTTGAGGTGCTCCTCAGCGGCATTGTGCGAGGCGAATCCGAAGGCGCTGGCGATTTCGGCCCGGGTCGGGGGCGCGCCAAGAATCTCCAGCGTGTTACGGATGAAGTCGAGAATTTCCTGTTGTCGCGGGGTAAGCGATGCACCTCTGGTCATGATCGTGAGCTCCTGTCGTCAGGACTGTATTTTTATACAGCTTCCGACCAAAAGGCAAGCCCAAAATTCGCCAGGGAAATTCCCGCCAAGCGCTTGCCCGGGCTCTGGCGCACCTGAAGCCAAGCGGAAGCAAGGCTCCACCAAGCATTCCCAGGCGGCTACTCCAGAATCAACAGACTCCCGAGCCCAAGCATCGTCATGCTGATCATTGAGTCGAGGATGCGCCAGGAGAGGGGTTTGGCGAACAGCGGGGCCAGAAAACGCGCCCCGTAACCGAGCGCAAAGAACCAAACAAAGCTCGCACCAACAGCTCCCGCGCCAAAACTCCAGCGTCCTTCTTCTCTCTGGCTGGCCAGCGAGCCGAGAAGGATCACCGTATCCAGATAGACATGCGGATTCAGAAAGGTAAAGCCGAGACAGGTGACCATGGCAACGCCAAGCGGTAAGCGGCTCCCGGCGTCGAGGATCAGTTGTTCCGGTTTGCAGGCACGCCGCGCCGACAGCAGTCCGTAAACGAGCAGGAATGCCGCACCGCCGTAGCGAGCGAGGCTGAGAAACGCTGGCTGGCTTTCGATCACCGCCCCCAATCCCGCAATGCCGGCCACGATCAGCAGGGCGTCGGCGCTGGCGCAGACAAGCACCAGTGGCAGGACGTGTTCGCGTCGGATAGCTTGGCGAAGCAGGTAGGAGTTCTGGGCACCAATGGCGACGATGAGGACGGCACCGGACAGGAATCCGGCAATCAGGTCAGCGGGCATGATTTGTCAGTGAAGTTGGCCAAGGCATCAGCTTATGGCGCGCCACGAAGCAAATACAGTTAAACTTATTAACCATTCATTAGATTTGCTAACTTATGAAAATCGACAACGCGCAATTGGCGGCCTTCGCCGAAACTCTCCGCGAAGGCAGTTTCGACTTGGCTGCACGGAAGTTGAACGTAACCCCATCGGCAATCAGTCAGCGGATCAAGTTGCTGGAGGAGCGCATGGGGCAGGTACTGATCCAGCGCTCCACGCCCTGCCAGGCGACGGCCGCCGGCCGCCCCCTGCTACGCTACGCGGAAGAACTCGCCCTGCTGGAATCGGAGGCGCTCTCGGCACTGGGCGTGCTTGATGTCGACGCTGCTGGAGCCCCATCCAGCGTGCGCATCCCGATGGTGATCAACGCCGATTCTCTCGATAGCTGGTTCCTGGAGGTGTTCGATGATCTGGCCGCCAGCACGGCCATTACGCTGGATCTCCGGGTCGAAGATCAGGATCACTCGCTGCTCTTGCTGCGCGAAGGCGCGGTGATGGCTGGCGTCAGTGCCAATGCCAAAGCGATTCAGGGCTGCCGGGTCGAAGCGCTCGGCGTGATGCGCTATCTGGCCCTGGCCTCGCCGTCATATGTCGAGCGGCACTTCTCCGCGGGAGTCAATGCCGAATCGCTGAACGCTGCACCGATGTTGATGTTCAACAAGAAGGATGCCCTGCAACAGGCTTTTCTGGCGCAACTGACCGATGCCGTCATCAAGCCGCCGACGCACTACCTACCGACCACCCGATCTTTTGGCGAAGCGGTATTGCGCGGCATGACCTGGGGAATGATCCCGGAACAACTGGCCGAGGCGCAGCTGCAAGCGGGGCAACTGATCGAGCTCGCTGCGCCGCGTTGCCTGGACGTTCCACTGTTCTGGCATCGCTGGCGGATTACTTCGTCGGCGCTAGAGTCTCTAAGCCGACTGGTGCATAAAGCGGCAGGAAAGGCGCTACGCCAGACACCAGCCAGCTAGTGTGCGGCCCAAAGGCGGCCGCTTGGTTCGCCGGCAGCCTGCGCTGTGGGCCGGGCCTTACCAACCCCACAAAAGGCGTTTCGCCACCCAGCCCTTGACGCCATCGGAGCGTTCGACCTGCACCCAATCGCTCTTGGCGCCACGGGTGCGCAGCAGATCGTAACGTTCGGACTTGCCGACGATGCGATAACCGGTGCCCGGGCCGCTGCGCATATTGGCCACCGACGCCTTGACGATATAGTGTGGCTTGCGGTTGGTGAGGGACTTTGCCACCCATCCCTTGTCGTTTTCGAAGTCCTGTACCTGCAGCCAGCTGCCCTTGCGCTTGAGCACCTGCAACGGGTATCCACGCTTGAGTTCCCACATGACATCGGATCGAGTGCTGGGCCCCGAGCGCATGTTCACGATCGAACCCTTGATGCTGACCATGTCGCGAGCCAGCGCAGGTGACTGAATAAGTGCCATGCAAAAGCAGGCTATCGAGAAGAAACGTATCGCAGCGCGCTTCAAAACCATGCAGTAAGACCTCCTGTGTTGTGGCGACTGTCGTGGCAGTCGGACGCGGACCCGGCGCGCAGCAGGAAGAAGCACCTACTGACGGAAAGGGTCGCAAGGTTTGTCGAATGATCTCACGATCAAGACAAGCCGAATTAGGCGTGAATAGGCGCGAATAGGCGATTGTCGTCGCCCTGCTGCGTGGCGCCAAAGCCGCATGACGCGCCTGCACCTGTCAGATCCGGCGGCAGGTCCGGGGACGTTGCGGAGCATTTATCGCGCATGAAGGACAGGAAACTCAGCGCTAGCGAGGACAGTATATGAGCACCCAGCAAGCGACGTCAATCGCGAAGCCCTGGCACAGCTCACTCAGGTGCGCGCTGGCAGCACCCAGTTCGCACGCGGGTAGTGGCAGGTGTAGCCGTTGGGAAAGTGCTCAAGATAATCCTGATGATCGGGCTCTGCCTGCCAGAAATCACCGACCGCTTCGAGTTCCGTGACCACCTTGCCCGGCCACAGGCCCGAGGCGTTTACGTCGGCGATGGTGTCAAGGGCGACTTGCTTCTGCGCCTCGTCAACATAGTAAATTGCCGAGCGATAGGATGAACCTCGGTCATTACCTTGGCGGTTTCTGGTTGTGGGATCGTGTATCTGGAAAAAAACTTCCAGAATGCGGCGATACGAAATCCGCTCCGGATCGAACAGAATCTCGATGCCTTCTGCATGCGTGCCGTGCTTACGGTAAGTGGCGTTGGGGACATCGCCGCCGGTATAACCCACCCGGGTGGCCGCAACCCCCGGCAACTTACGAATCAGGTCTTGCATACCCCAAAAACAGCCACCCGCCAGAACAGCGCGTTCCTTGGCCATTACTTGTCCTCCACTTGATCAAGGTACTCGCCATAGCCCGCAGCTTCCATGTCATGGCGATGGATGAAGCGCAGCGAAGCAGAGTTTATGCAGTAGCGCAGACCACCACGATCCCTGGGGCCGTCCGGAAACACGTGCCCCAGGTGGCTGTCGCCATGAACGGAGCGGACTTCGGTGCGCAGCATGCCATGGCTGGCATCCCTCAGCTCATTGATATGCGCGGGCTCGATGGGTCGGGCAAAGCTGGGCCAGCCGCAACCTGACTCAAACATCTCTGACGACGCGAACAGTGGTTCGCCCGATACGATATCCACGTAGATGCCTGGCTCGGGATTGTGAAGATACTCGCCCGTTCCTGCTTTCTCCGTGCCGCTCTGCTGAGTGACGCGAAACTGTTCCGGAGTCAGGGCGGCAATCGCGGCGTCGGACTTTTCGTAAGATTTCATTCGCTTCTCCTCGAAAGACTGCTATGAGGGTTTCATGCCCACACTTGGTTCCCCAAGTTTCAAGCTCAGAGGGCTTGCGCAGACTCATCGTGCAGCGTTCACTTCTGCGCAGGGTTGGCGAGGTAGTCGGCCCGCCGGCCCAAGGAACAGGCCGTAAGCATTTCTAGCGACAACTCATCCGCCGCCGGGAATACCCGGGTAGAGGCCTTCGCGGCGAGGTCTGGCTAATGTGAAAGTCGCGCACGCGACTCACGAAACTCCCGTCTCCCCTCGCGGGAGAAGGGTCAGGGGAAGAGGGAAACGGTCATGACTTCCATGACTTGGGGTGTCTCCACGTGTCATGGCCGTTAGCTCGCTGTGCTACTTCGACTGATCGCCTCGTTCGCTCAAATCCCGGGCGGCAAGCTCGCGGGCGAGCGCCTCCTCGACCGAGCGTTGTACCGTGGTGAAACCCTTGGCTTCGATAATCAGGCCGTTCGGCGTCAGCACGGAAAGCGTGACGGCAGCACCGGCAAGCGCGGTAAGCTCCTTCGCCACCCTGCCCACATCGGCCGGCTGGAGGACCCTGGCGCTGACCACTTCCGCTCGCACCTCCCATTTGTTGCCATGCTTCGCCGCATCAATACTGTCGACAAAAGTATTCTGGACCTGCTCCAGCGCAGTCTTCCCACGGGCTTCAACTTTTTCCTGGAGCGCCCGGTCGGCTGCAGTCATCGGCGAGAACTGTGCGTCACCGAGCAGCACACGCCCCTTGGCGGTGACATCGCTGGTGGTTGTAGCGCGCACCAGCAAGGTGGCGGTCTCATCGCCAGCCCGCTTGCGAATTCGTTCCTGGGCAAGCTTGACCTGCGAGGGAACCGGCGGACGCGCACCGGAAACGGTCGCAACGATCACCGGACCGATCGGCAAATGGACAAGTTGCACATCCAGCAACTCGAAGTTTTGCCGGCGGCTCACCAATTCCCGGAGAGTCTGCTCGGCAGCTTCCGTCAGCCGGACAGCAGGCGTCACGCTGGCGGCAATGAAGTCGCCATTGAGATTGACGGTCGGCAGGAGATTCGCCGAACCCGCTGCCGCCACGTCTTGGGTGATGGCACACCTGACGAACAGGCTGATCGGGCGATTGACGCTATCGGCAATGGCATGCTGTATGGCCTCGACCTTCTGCGGGGTGAATGACCGCGGGGTAGTGACCGTCGCCAGCACATTGACCGAGCCGTTCGCGTCCTGATCATAGATGACTCTCGCCAGCCGGGCGCCGGGATTATCCGCAATGGCGTGCTCGATGGTGGTGACGATGGCCTGGTTGAGGCGCCAGTCGTCGATGGTGACGATGAGTTGACGGGTGAGGATGGTGGCGACGGCGAGCAGGCCAATGCCGGTAGCGGAAAAGCGCTTCAGTAAGTCGGTTCGCGTGCCTATCTCGGCGCGGGTGACGAATCCAGCCAGAATGAAAATGGCCGCCGAGACAGCCAGTATCGTCAGGAAGTTGGCAAAGAACAGCAGGAAGGCTCCCCAGGCGCCATCGAAAGCTCCGAAGGCCAAGGACAGACCGGAGGTGGCGAGTGGCGGCGTCAGCGAGGTAGCAATTGCCACTCCTGGCAGCGCCGGACTGGTGCGCTCATCAACCATGGCCAAGCCACCGGCGAGACCAGCCAGGGCCGCCACGAAGACATCGAGCAGCGATGGCTTGGTGCGCGCCAGCATTTCCGGCGTCACTTCCAGGGCAAACGGCAACAGACCCAGGAGCAAGGCAAAGGCGATGATCAGCAGTACGCCGCCGAACTCGGCGACCAGCGCATTTCGCAACAAATGCAAATCGCCGCGGGACAGCGCCAGGGCAATGCCGAAAATCGGCGCCATCAGTGGCGAGACGAGCATGGCGCCGATGACCACGGCCGCACTGTTGGCCAACAGGCCGAAGGCAGCGATGCCCCCCGACGCCAGCAGCAGCACATAGTAAAGCGGGCTCGGTATGGAGCCGCTCGTCGTATCGTCGATCACCCGCGCCTTGCGTTCCGGCGATACGGACCACAAGGCAAGCAGCGGCACATCGAGATTGCTCCGCTCCGCGCTCAAATCAGGGCTGACGTGGGCTGCTGCAGCGCCATTGCTATTCATGACGATGGGCGTCGGTAACTTAGTAGGGATTGAAAATCGACGGCGCGAGAGTACCCGTCGAAGGTGTGCTCGATGGCGCCACGGCCGCTGGTGACGGCGGCGCTTCGACTGCTTGCGGTGATGGCGACGCTGGCGGATCGACCGCTTCCGGCGACGGCGACGCGGCTGCTTCGAGCGCTTGCGGCGAGCTTGGCTCCACCACCGGCTTGCTCGCGGCTTCGTGGGCCGCTGGCGACGAGTTTTGCGTCGGCAGACGCCAGAGAAGCTTCGCGTTTTCTACCCAACCAGTTTCGCCTGTCGACTCGACACGCACGTGCGCAAAGCCTCTATCGAGTTGGTCGCGGTAGAGCTTCGTGTACTGTGGCAGCTGCGTAATGATGGCACCGCCGATGCTCTTGTGCAGTGGCAGACTGGACGAACCGGTGTAATAGACGCCGCCCTCTTCCCTGGCCCCCGAGCCGCTTCTCTCGGGAGCACCCGCGCCCCTATCCGGGAGGTACTTCGTGACCGTCGAACACGCGCCCAATGCCGCGACGAGCAGAGTAGAGAAGAGTAGGGAAAGGAGGCGTTTTGAGTTGTCGATCATTCCAGGAACCCCAAGAAACCACGCTATCGGCGATACTTCGAGGCGTCAACGGATAGCAGAAGCGTCGCGCCGGCAGCATAATGCCGCGCTTCGCGAGAAGCCGCAAGAGGGCAATTGCTGGCCGCTCGGACGGTTCTGTACAAGCCCTGAAATTGCGCCTGAGGCACCAGGATAGGCGACTGCTGCACTAAGTTCTCGGCGTTCTCGACGAGGCTTTCACGAGGCTTTAAAGCCGCAGGGGGCGTCAAGGTGACCTTAGGAAATCGCCTTACTTGAGGTTGCCCGACAGGAATTGCTGCAGACGTTCGCTGTTTGGCTTGCTCAACACTTCCTGGGGGTTGCCTTCTTCCTCAACCCGCCCCTGATGAACAAAGATCACGTGGTTCGCGACTTCGCGCGCGAAGCCCATTTCGTGGGTGACGACGAGCATCGTGCGTCCCTCTTCGGCAATCGAGCGCATCACTTTGAGGACGTCACCAACCAGTTCCGGATCAAGGGCGGAGGTGGGTTCATCAAACAATAGCGCCTCGGGTTCCATCGCCAGGGCACGCGCAATCGCCACCCGCTGTTGCTGGCCGCCGGACATGTGCGCCGGGTAAGTGTCGCGAAATTCCCAGACGCCGACGCGTTCGAGATAACGCTCGGCACGTTCCATGGCCTCTTTTTTTGGCAGGCCAAGCACATGGATCGGGGCTTCGATGATGTTTTCCAAGACCGTCATGTGAGCCCATAGATTGAAATGCTGGAAGACCATCGACAGACGGGTGCGGATTCTCTGCAGTTGCTTCGGGTCGGCAAGCTTGAGTTCATTTTGTGGCCAGGAAGCAGCTTTACCTCCTCACCAGCGACAATGATCCGTCCGGAAGTTGGCTGCTCAAGGAAATTGATGCAGCGTAGCCAGGTGCTCTTGCCGGAACCCGACGAACCGATGATGCTGATCACGTCACCGGCATTGGCGGTGAGCGACACGCCTTTGAGTACTTCTTTGTCGCCGTACTGCTTGTGCAGGTTCTCGACACGGAGGAGTTCTTTGCTCGCCTTGTGGGTCATGACAGTCTTTCCGATCAGTCTTTTTGAAGGCTGGCGCTGCGGCGCGGCTGCAGATGGGCCAGCCACCGGTTTTCAGCGACTCGGAACAACCCAACCAGGACGAAGGTCACGGCAAGGTAGAGCAGTCCGGCAAAAATGAAGGCTTCAAAAGGTGCGTAATGGCGTGAATAGACGTTGCGTGCCGCACCGGTCAAGTCGACCAGCGTCACCGCGCTGGCTATTGCGGAGCCTTGCAGCATCAGAATCACTTCATTGCTAAGCGGCGGCAGCGCCCGACGCAAGGCCGACGGCAGAATGATTCGGCGCAGTGCCGTGCTGCGCGTCATGCCCATTGCCGTGGCTGCCTCGACTTCGCCGTGCGGCGTGTTGCGGATCGCGCCGGCAAACATTTCGAGCTGGTAAGCGCAGGTATTCAGGGTGAAAGCCAACAGGGCGCAGAAATAGGCGTCGCGAAACAGCAGCCAGAACGGGTTACCGGCCTCCCACATTCCTTGCATCCATTCGCTCTGCCCAACGCCGTAGTAGATCAGCAGCAACTGGACGAGCATCGGCGTGCCGCGGAAGAAGTAGGTGTAGGCGCGCACCGGAGCACTCACCCAGGGGTTCTTCGACAGGCGAGCGATCGACAGCGGCACGGCAAAGCCGAAACCGACGACGAGGGCGATGGCCGTCAGATGCAGAGTCATCCACAGCCCGCGCCAGAATTCGGGCAAGCTGCCGGTAACCACGGTCAGATCAAACCATTCCATGCGTCGCTCCTCCTAAACGTTCGCTTCCCGGACGCCGACGTTGTAGCGACGCTCCAGCCGTTGCAGCAGCGCGTTCGATACGCTGGTCATCGTCAGGTACAGCACGCAGACGGCGAGATAGAAGGCGAAAGGCTGGTGCGTCGTGCGGCCGGCCTGATCGGCCAGCCAGGTCATATCGGACAGGCCGATCATGGAGACGATGGCGGTGCTCTTGAGCAGGACCAGCCAGTTATTGCCCATGCCCGGCAGCGCGTAACGCAGCATTTGCGGAAAAAGGATGCGCCGGAAAACCTGCCAGCCGCTCATCCCGTAAGCCCGGCCGGCTTCCATCTGGCCCACCGGGACGGCTTGAAAGGCGCCGCGAAAAGTCTCGGTGAAATAGGCGCCAAAAATCAATCCGATGGTCAACACGCCGGCAGCAAAGGCATTCAGCTCGATCATGTGCCATTCAAAATAGTCACTGATTTGATTGAGCAATACCTGACCGCCGTAAAACACCAGGAGCATCATCACCAGATCGGGGACGCCGCGGAGGATCGTGGTATACAACGCCGTCCACCAGCGCAGTGGCGCGATCTTCGACAGCTTGCAGGCGGCGCCGAACAGGCCGGTGCTGACCGCAAGCAGCAGCGACAGGACAGCCACCTGGAGAGTGACCCAGGCGCCGGCCAGCAAGCTCGGAGAGTATTCGATCAGGGCATCCATGGGCGGGTGCTTCCTCAGGTTGCGCGTCTGCCAGTGCCGCGGCAGCAACAGGTAGCGCCCGCCGCGTTGGCGGCCGGCGCTTCACAGCGAAACATCACTGGCCGTAGATATCCATCGGGAAGTACTTCTTGCGGATCTCGTCATAGCTGCCATTGGCACGTACCGCATCCAGCGCCTTGTTGAGCTGCTCCTTGAGTTCCTTGTCCTTCTTGCGGATCGCGATGCCGATCCCTTCACCGATGACCGCGCGCTCTTCGGCGTTCTTGCCGAAATACTGATCACCAGCAACCGCGTAGCCAGAACCCTCAGGCTGGGACAGGAAACCACCGTAGGCTTCCCAGTAGTCGACAAAGCTGGCATCGACGCGGCCCGATTTCAGGTCCAGGTAGGCTTCATCCTGCTTGCCGTAGCGAACCACTTCCACACCCTTGCCATCCCAATACTTGGTGGCGAAGTTGTCGGAAACAGTGCCGCGCTGAACAGCAATCTTCTTGCCCTGCAGGGAGGCCAGATCCGGTCGCAGCGGTGAGCCATCCTTGGCAATCAGGACAACCGGCGAGGCGTAGTACTTGTGGGTGAAGTCGACCTTGGCTTTTCTTTCCGCGGTGATCGACATCGAGGCGACGATGGCGTCGAACTTGCGCGCCATCAGGGCGGGGATCATGCCGTCCCATTCCTGCTTCACCCAGGTGCATTTGGCCTTCATCTCGGCGCACAAGGCGTTGCCGATATCAATGTCGAAACCCTTCAAGGCGCCATCGGCAGACACTTCATTGAACGGCGGGTAGGCGCCTTCGGAAGCCATGCGAATTTCCTTCCACTCCTTGGCCGAAACACCGACCGACGAGAGCGCCAGGAGCGCTGACAGCAGCAGGGCTTTTTTCATTCTTTTACTCCTCCAAAGTTGCTGACGGGCGCAATCATCCGCGTCAACGCGGCGTTCTGCGAGATCACCGGCTACGTGGCGCCGGAGGTGATCGGCCGGAACCCGCTTCTGCTGCAAGCGGGGCGACATGATCGCGCCTTCTACCAGGCACTGTGGACCAAGCTGCCCTTCCTGAACACCACCAGCGTTGGAATCGAGCGCATGCCGAAGCGAGCAGCAAGCGCCTGCTCTTCCTCGGTGTTGACCTTGGCCAGGCGAGCGGCTGAAAAAAGGCAACCAATCACCGGCCTTACGTGAATCGCGCGCAGTGTTCCGCCCTGACCCGGCGCAGGCGCTCGACGCTCACTCCACACAGACGCCGGGCACCGCGCGCTTGCGGAACAGGTGTGGGGAGCCTCGACACGGAGTGCGGGCTCGTGCGTGATGGGGCTTGTGCGGCTGTCGTGATCCTTGCCTATGGGCGGATGGTATCAGGCCAGGGCCGGTCGGAAACCTCGACGAGAAGTGCCACGGTGAATCGTCGCTTCGCGCGGCTGATGCTCAAAGCTGATATTCCTCCCCCGGCCGCGCACCGGCAATGGCCCTATCGACCGCTTTGCGCGTCAGCTGCGGCGCAAACAATTCGATGAAGTCGTATTCGTAGCGACGGATGTGGTTGCCGCGCCGCAAGCCGATGCGTGTGGTGTTCGAACCAAAGAGATGTTCGGCAGGCAGTGCCTGCAGACCGGCGTCGCGGGTGGCGTCGAAAGCCATGCTGGCGATGATGCCGAGGCCGAGGCCAAGGCTCACGTAGGTCTTGATGACATCGGCGTCAATGGCGGAAAGCACGACGTTGGGCGTCAGCTGCGCCAACTCGAAAGCCTTGTTGATGCGCGAACGACCGGCAAAGGCGGAGTCGTAGGTGATCAGTGGCCAGCGCGCCAGGGCGGTCAATGACAGGGGTTTCTCGCCGAGGATAGCGTGCCCGTCGGGAGCGATCACGCAGTGCACCCATTGGTAGCAAGGGAGCATCAACAACTGCGGGTACTGGTCGAGGGCTTCGGTGGCGATGGCGATGTCGGCCTCGCCTTTCAGCGCCCATTCGGCGATCTGCGTCGGATGCCCCTGGCGCAACGACAGCCGCACCCGGGGGTGGCGGTCGACGAAGTTCTTGACGACGCCGGGCAGTGCGTAGCGCGCCTGCGTGTGCGTCGTGGCGATGACCAGGCTGCCGGAGTCCCCGCCGGCGTACTCCTCGCCGACGCGACGAATGTTCTCGGCATCGCGCAGGATGCGTTCGGCGATTTCAAGCACCGCCCTACCCGGCTCGGTGACCGCTGTCAGGCGCTTGCCGCTGCGTTCGAAAACGATCACCCCAAGCTCGTCTTCGAGCAGCTTGATCTGTTTCGAGATTCCCGGCTGCGAGGTATACAAAGCCACCGCGGCTTCCGAAACGTTGAGGCCTCGCTGCGCCACTTCGACCAGATAACGCAGTTGCTGGAGCTTCATCGCCACCCTTAATTCCCGTTGGTTATAACAATCTAACTGAATAGTCTTTTTCGATCAAACTCTGTGCTGCTACCATGCGCGCTCATTTTCGCTAGAGCGGATCCTTGATGGACTGGATGTTCACCTTGTCGGGCTTTGTCGTTGGCGCCATCGTCGGACTCACCGGCGTCGGCGGCGGCTCGCTGATGACGCCGCTGCTGGTCCTGGTCTTCGGCATCCACCCGGCGACGGCCGTCGGTACCGACCTGCTGTACGCAGCCATCACCAAGGCCGGCGGCACTTACGTGCACGCCAGGAAAGGCCATGTCGACTGGCGCATCACCCGCCTGCTGGCGACGGGTAGTATTCCCGCCGCGCTGCTGACGGTCTGGGCGCTATCCTTCCTGCCCAAGCAGAGCACCGAGGTCTCGCACGTGATTTCGGTTTCGCTGGGGATCGCCTTGCTGCTCACCGCCGCGGCAATCATCTTCCGCCACAAGCTGCAGGACCACGCCCTGGCACACGCCGAGGACAGCGCACATACCAAGCTGCGGGCGCCAATCACCATTGCTGTCGGCGCCCTGCTCGGCATCCTGGTCACGGTTTCTTCGGTCGGCGCAGGGGCGCTTGGCGTCGCCGTGCTGTTCTACCTTTACCCCAGGCTGCCGACGATCCGCATCATCGGCAGCGACGTCGCGCACGCCGTGCCGCTGACCCTGGTCGCCGGCCTTGGTCACTGGCTGCTCGGCAGTATCGACTGGTCACTGCTCGGCAGCCTGCTGCTCGGCTCGCTACCCGGGATCTGGCTCGGCAGCCACGCCTCGGCGAAAATCCCGGACCGTATTCTTCGCCCCATCCTGGCCTGCATGCTGCTCATCATCGGCGGCAAGCTGATCGCCCAGTAGATGCCCGTGCCCGGCCTGATCCACGGAATGGCAGGCATGGCTTCATTCTTATAAGGAGCGACGCATGTATCGCTACGACAGTACTGACCAACAACTGATTGACGAGCGCGTAAGCCAGTATCGCGGCCAGATGGAGCGCCACCTGGCGGGCGAACTCTCGGCTGACGAGCTGCGTCCGCTACGCCTGCAGAACGGGCTCTACATCCAGCGGCACGGTCCGATGCTGCGCATCGCCATTCCCTACGGCATGCTCTCGTCGGCGCAGCTGCGCAAGCTGGCCGAAATATCGCGCCGCTACGACCGTGCCGTCGGGCACTTCACGACGCGCCAGAACATGCAGCTCAACTGGCCGCAGTTCGAGGAGACCCCGGAGATCCTGGCCGAGCTGGCGAGCGTCGAAATGCACGCCGTGCAGACCTCGGGCAACTGCATCCGCAACATCACCAGCGATCAGTTTGCCGGCGTCGCGCCGGACGAACTGGTCGACCCGCGCCCGTACTGCGAACTGCTGCGGCAATGGTCGACTTTTCATCCGGAATTCGCCTTCCTGCCGCGCAAGTTCAAGATCGCGGTCAATGCCGCAGCGCAGGACCGCGCGGTGATCCGGGCGCACGACATCGGACTCGAAGTGGTCAGCGACGAGCGCGGCGAGATCGGCTTCAAGGTCCTCGTCGGTGGCGGTCTTGGGCGCACGCCGATCCTCGGCAAGGTGATTCGCGAGTTTCTGCCGCGCCGGCACATCCTCTCCTACCTCGAGGCCATCCTGCGCCTGTATAACCGCTACGGTCGCCGTGACAACATGTACAAGGCACGTATCAAGATTCTCGTGCAGGCGCTCGGCAGCGAGGAGTTTGCGCGCCAGGTCGAGGCCGAGTGGGCGCATCTGCGCGACGGCGAGACGACGGTCACCGACGCCGAGTTCGACCGTATCGCCGGCCATTTCGAGCCGCCAGCCTGGGAGACGCTGCCTGCCGAAGACCCCGTGCATAACGCCCGCCTGACGACCGACAAGGCTTTCGCCAACTGGGTCAAGCGCTGCGTGCACGCACACAAGACGCCGGGTTATGCGGCGGTGACGCTGTCGCTGAAAGCGCCGGGCGTCGCTCCCGGCAATATCAGCGACGCGCAGATGATTGCCGTCGCCGACTTCGCCGACCGTTTCAGCTTCGGCGAGCTGCGCGTCAGCCATGAACAGAACCTGATCCTTTCCGACGTCAAGCTGGGCGATCTGCACGAGCTCTGGCAACTCGCCCGCGGCCAGCGCCTGGCGACCGCCAACATCGGTCTGCTGACGGACATGATCTGCTGCCCTGGCGGCGACCTCTGTGCGCTGGCCAATGCGCGCTCGCTACCGATCGCCGAGGCGGTGAACGACAAGTTCGATGACCTCGACTATCTGTACGACATCGGCGACATCTCGCTCAACATCTCCGGCTGCATGAACTCCTGCGGCCACCATCACGTCGCCAACATCGGCATTCTCGGCGTCGACAAGAATGACGAGGAGTGGTACCAGATCACCGTCGGCGGCGAGCAGGGCAACGACGCGATCATCGGCAAGGTCATCGGCCCTTCCTTCTACGCCCAGGAAGTGCCCGAGGTCATCGAAGCACTGATCGCCGTCTATCTCGAACGGCGCACCGCCAGCGAGCGCTTCATCGACACCTGGCAGCGTGTCGGCGCCGAGCCCTTCAAGGCACGCGCCTACGCCGGTCGCGACCGTCGCCGCACGGCCAAGGTCGCCGGCAAGGAAAGCCAAGCAAAGGAAATCGTCAATGCCTAGGATCATCAAGAATACGCAGATCGTCGAAGACCACTGGCAGGTGCTGACCCTCGCCGAGAACGAAACCCCGGAAGCCGTCGCCCTGCCCGCCGCGCCGACACTGCTGCCGCTGGCCGTCTGGCTGGCGCGCCGCGACGAGATCGTCACCGCAGGCCTGGCGCACGGCGTCTGGCTGGATGCCGGCGAGGGTCCGGAAGCAGTGGCTGACGACC
Source organism: Candidatus Accumulibacter meliphilus (assembly GCF_036625345.1). NCBI lineage: Bacteria > Pseudomonadati > Pseudomonadota > Betaproteobacteria > Candidatus Accumulibacter > Candidatus Accumulibacter meliphilus. The sequence goes on from NZ_JAZKTZ010000006.1 coordinate 179,030, forward strand.
TCGAACGTTTGCCGGTCATCGGCGTCAATTTCCCGAAGTTCACTGACGGCCGCAGCTACTCCAGCGCCCGTCTGCTGCGCGAGCGCTACGCCTACCGCGGCGAGATTCGCGCCCTCGGCGACGTGCAGCAGGACCAGCTGTTCTTCATGCGCCGCTGCGGCATCGACGCCTACGCCCTGCGTGCCGACAAGGACATCGAAAAGGCGCTCGCCGGTCTGGCGGTCTTCAGCGACACCTACCAGGCGGCGGTCGACCAGCCGCAACCGCTGTTTCGTCGGCGCACGGCACGCGGCCAGGAGGCGGCATGAAGCACCTCGGCACACTCGACGACCCGGCGCTGCTCGACGCGCTGGCCAGCAAAGTCGCTGCCGCACGCCACCTGTTGCGCGCAATCGCCGACGATTTCTCGCCGGCCGCTTTTGCCAGCAGTCTCGGTGCCGAAGACATGGTGCTCACCGATCTGATCGTCACCGAGCGGCTCGACATCGAGATCTTCTCGCTCGACACCGGCCGCCTGCCGGTCGAGACTTACGAGCTGATCGCCAGGGTGAAAAGTCACTACGGGCTTGCGCTGCGCCTGTATTATCCGCGCCACGATCTGGCCGAGGCATGGACGCGTGAGAACGGCATCAACGCTTTCTACGAGTCGGTGGAGCTGCGCAAGGGCTGCTGTCATTTCCGCAAGGTCGAACCCCTGCAACGCGCGCTGGCCGGCCGCAAGGCCTGGATCACCGGCATGCGTGCGCAGCAATCGGCGACTCGTGAGGACTTGCCGCTGCGCAGTTTCGACGTCGGCAGCGGGGGCCTCGAGAAATTCAACCCGCTCACGGCATGGAGCGAACGCGAAGTCTGGGCCTACCTCAAGCAGCAGCAGGTACCGTACAACGCCCTGCACGACCAGTTCTACCCGAGCATCGGCTGCGCGCCGTGCACGCGCGCAATCACGCCGGGAGAAGATGTACGCGCCGGCCGCTGGTGGTGGGAGAATCCAGACTCGAAGGAATGCGGCTTGCACCTCAAGCGCGCCTGAAACCCGCACCGACAGACAACCGATGAATCACACAGGTCAATCATGAGCAGCACAGCACTTTCCAGTGTCACCCTTTCCCATCTCGACTGGCTCGAATCCGAGGCCATCCACATCATGCGCGAGGTTGCCGGCCAATGCAGCAACCCGGTGCTGCTGTTCTCCGGCGGCAAGGACTCGATCTGCATGCTGCGTATCGCCGAGAAAGCCTTTCGCCCAGGCCGTTTCCCGTTCCCGCTGATGCATATCGATACCGGCCACAACTACCAGGAAGTCACCGACTTCCGCGACCAGCGCGCCGCCGAGCTCGGCGAGCGGCTGATCGTGCGTTCGCTCGAGGACTCGATGGCGCGCGGCACGGTGGTTCTCAAGTCCGCCGACGAACCGCGCAACAAGCACCAGTCGATAACCCTGCTCGAAGCAATCGAGGAATTCGCTTTCGACGCCTGCATTGGTGGGGCACGCCGCGACGAGGAAAAGGCACGTGCCAAGGAGCGAATTTTTTCCTTCCGCGACGAATTCGGCCAATGGGACCCCAAGAACCAGCGCCCCGAGCTCTGGGACCTCTATAACGCACGCAGCTTCAAAGGCGAAAACATTCGCGTTTTCCCGATCTCGAACTGGACCGAAATCGACGTCTGGCAGTACATCGAGCGCGAGCGACTGGCCCTGCCATCGATCTACTTCGCGCACCGCCGCCCAATCGTCCGGCGCAGCGGCGGCATGCTGCCGGTCACCGCGGTGACACCGGTCAAGCCCGGCGAAGTGGTGGAAGAAAGGATGGTTCGCTTTCGTACCGTCGGCGATATCACCTGCACAGCGCCGGTCGAGTCAGACGCCGACAGCGTCGCCAAGATCATCGCCGAAACGGCAATCACGACGATCACCGAGCGTGGCGCCACCCGCCTCGACGACCAGACCTCGGACGCGTCGATGGAGCAACGCAAGAAGGAAGGCTATTTCTGATGTCCGCAATCGACCCCATTGAACCCATGCAAGCACTCCCCCTGGAAGATGCACCCGACAACGGCCTGCTGCGCTTTCTGACCTGCGGCAGCGTCGACGACGGCAAGAGCACGCTGATCGGTCGCCTGTTGTACGACAGCAAGACGATTCTCGCCGACACCCTGCACGCCATGCAGCGCACGTCCGAAAAACGCGGGCTGGATGTTGTCGACCTGTCGCTGCTCACCGACGGCCTGCAGGCCGAGCGCGAACAGGGAATCACCATCGACGTCGCCTATCGTTACTTCACCACCGGCACGCGCAAATACATCATCGCCGATGCCCCAGGCCACGAGCAGTACACGCGCAACATGGTCACCGCCGCGTCGACGGCCGACCTGGCGATCATCCTCATTGATGCCCGCAAGGGCGTGCTCGCGCAGACCCGCCGCCACTCCTATATTGCGCACCTGCTGGGCATCCCGCAGGTCGTCGTGGCAGTGAACAAGATGGATCTGGTCGACTACTCGCCAGAAATCTTCGCACGCATCAAGGCCGACTATCTGGCCTTCGCCGGCAGACTGGGGATCGAAAACATTCGCTTCATGCCGATGTCGGCGCTGCACGGCGACATGATCGTCGAGCGTGGCGAGCGGCTTGGCTGGTACGAGGGGCCGAGCCTGATCGAAGTCCTCGAAACGGTGCCGGCGGTCCATAGCGCACACACCGAAAAATTCCGCTTCCCGGTGCAATACGTCTGCCGCCCGCAGGATTCGGCCAATCCGGAGCTACACGATTATCGTGGCTTCATGGGCCGTGTCGAGTCCGGCGAATTGGCGGTCGGCGACGCGGTGACGGTGCTGCCCTCGGGCCTGGAGACACGCGTCAAGGACATCCAGGTGCTCGCCGAGTCACTGCCCTGCGCCACCGCCGAGCAATCGGTGACCATCCTCCTCGACGACGAGATCGACATCTCGCGCGGCGACATGATCGTCAAGAGCGGCGAACTGCCGACGCTCAGCAAACAGATCGACGCCATGCTCTGCTGGCTGGCCGAAGCAGCGCTCGACCCACGCCGCAAATACCTTATTCGTCACACTACCCGCGACAGCAAGGCGATGCTCGCCGGCATCGATTACCGCATCGATATCAACACCATGGAACAACAGGCGTGCGAGCGGCTGGTGATGAATGACATCGCCCGCGTGCGCTTCAAACTGGCGCAGCCGATTTTTGCCGACCCCTACGCGGAAAGCCGCGGCACCGGCGCCTTCATCGTCATCGACGAATCGTCGAACAACACCATCGGCGCCGGCATGATTCTCTGACCGGCACGGCCTGCTGTGGTCATGGATATTCACGGAAAGCCGATCGCCGAACGCATAGCCTGGCTGTTCGGCCTGGCTGAGCGCCATGCGGCGATGTACCGCAGCCCGGAAGCCTGGCTGGCACGCCAGCGCTATCAGGCCGAGCACCCGACGGCGATCGCGGTCCTCAAGTGCATGGACGGACGCATCAACATCCCGGTGGCGACCAACACCCCGGTCGGCCTGCTGATGCCTTTTCGCAACCTCGGTGGGATCTTCGACCTCGGCTGGCCGCACCTCGGCGAAGTGCTCGCGCACCATGTGCAGCGCGTCGTCAACGCCGGACGGCATGTGCTTTTCCTGGTCACCTACCACTACTCGGAGGGCGAGCCACGGCGCGGTTGTGCCGGCTTCGACTACGACACGGCGGCAGCCATCGCCCATACCTACGAGATACGCCGCCAGGTCGAACACATTTTCGGCAGCGACCACGGTACCGTCTATCCGCTGGTATGCGGTTTCGAAACCGACGAAGACGCACTGGTGATCCACGGCACAACTGGCGAACAACTGCACCTCGCCAGCTTGACCGCCGCCGACCGGGCAACACTCGAACAACGCCTCGCCGCCCTGCTGCCCGACATGCCGGCACAGATGCGCGCCGATCTGCTGCCGCTGCTGCACGGTAATCTCGAACATATCGCGAGCGTACGCTCGCAGATCCGCAGTCGCGAGCGCCTGCTGGACATTGAGCACCGCGAGTGGACGATTTGTCTCGGGCGTGGCTTCGATTTCCTGCACACGCCCAATGTCGCCTTGATCATCGGCCCCTACAGCCCCAATCTCGACGTCCCGATCCGCAAGGCGGCCGGGATCATCGAGGCCAACATGCGCGCTGGACGCATTCCTGACGACGGTTTTCTGCTCCTGGCGTCGGTGCCGTACGAGGAAATCGGCGTAGACCGCGCGCGTGCCGAACTCAAGTCGAACTTCCTGTCGAGCTTCGCCGCCGACGTCATTCGCCGTGAATTCCCCCGCCTCGGCGAGCAGATGACAACGCGCACGGCGGTCCTCGACTGGCGCTCGCGAACCCTGGAAGCGATCGCCAGCCAGCAGTAGCCGCGTCGCGAGACACCTGGCGGCGGCCGGCCAAGCGACAGAGCGTGGCGGCAAGCTGTTAGAATCGCGCCCTCTGTCTACCGGCCTTGCCTATCATGTCCCAGAATTCACGCCTGATTTTCGGCTTCCATTCGACGCTCGCCAAACTCCGTCACGACCCCGGCGCAATTCGTGAAATCTACGTCGACGCGGCTCGCCACGACGCTCGCCTGCGTGATCTGGTTCGCCAGGCGGAGTTCGCCACGGTGCGCATCCTGCCGGTGGACGGCGCGCGACTGCAGGCGATGGCGCCAGGCGCCCGGCACCAGGGAGTGATCGCCACGGTCGATGCGACGCCGCGGCACGTGACTCTGGATGACGTTCTCGACACTCTCGACGAACCGGCCTTCCTGCTGATCCTCGACGGCATTCAGGATCCGCATAACCTCGGCGCCTGCCTGCGAGTTGCCGATGCCGTCGGCGCGCACGCGGTCGTCGCGCCCAAGGATCGTGCCGTTGGCTTGACGCAGGCGGCCGTGAAAGTGGCCAGTGGTGCCGCCGAGACGGTCCCGTACGTCACGGTCACCAATCTCGCACGCACACTGCGCGAACTAAAGGAAAGGGAAATCTGGATCGTCGGAACCGATGCCGACGCCAATGACGATCTCTACAGCGCCCAGTGGCCAACGGCCTGCGCCTGGGTACTCGGCGCCGAAGGCGACGGTCTGCGCCGCCTGACGCGCGAGACCTGCGACCAACTGGTGAACATCCCGATGCTCGGCTCGGTCGCCAGCCTCAATGTCTCGGTCGCCACCGGCGTCTGCCTCTACGAGGCGCGCCGTCGGCGCGGGCCAGCCAGCAACTTCGGCAATTCCAGCCGTTCCAATAGTTCCTAATCCTTGTACGAGTAGCGGTAGACGTAGCCTTTGTAACCGTAGCGGTAACGCTGGCGGCTGACATTGAGGTCGTTGAAGACGAAGCCCTTGACTTCGACGCCAGCCTGATTGAGGCGCTTGACCGCTTGCTCGAGTTCGCGAATCGGGTGCTTGCCCGAACGGGCGACCATCAGGGTGGCACCGACATGGCGTCCAATGATCGCCGCATCGGAAACGGCCAGCACCGGCGGCGCATCGACGATCACGGTGTCGAAGCGTTCGCCGAGTTGCGTCAGCAAGGTGACAAAGCGCTCGTGCATGAGCAACTCGGAAGGATTGGGCGGGATCTGGCCGGTAGAGATCACCCACAGATTGGCGACTGAAGTCGTTTTCAGAATCGCGTCCAGCGAAGCCTGTCCGGCAACGTACTCCGAGATTCCGCACGCACGCTCCCTGCCGAACTCCTTGTGGATATGCCCACGGCGCAGGTCCGCATCGACGATCACCACGCGCTTGCCGACCTGTGCCAGCACGACACCAAGGTTCTTGGAAATGAAGCTCTTGCCGAGGCCGGGACTCGAACCGGTGATCAACAGGGAGTTGCGTTTTGCGTCAAGCAACGCAAAGTGAAGCGTCGTGCGCAGGCCGCGCAGGCTCTCGACCGCGTCGTCTTCCGGAAAAGACACGGCCAGCAACTCGCCGACGCCTGCTTTCGACTTGCGGTGCAAATCAATTTCGGTCTTGCTGTGCGGGACCGTGGCATAGACCGGCAGGCCTAGCTGCGACTCGATGATCTCGGGGTCCTCGACAACCACACGCAGCGCCCGCAGCAGCCAGATGATGACCATGCTCAGCAGCACGCCGAGCAGCAGGGAAATGGCCAGAATCGCGATCGGCTTGGCGCCAACCGGTTCACGAGCGACCGCCGCCGGATCAATGATGCGCACATCGCCCACCGTACCTGCCTTTGATACCCGCAATTGCTGGGCGGTATTGAGCAGTTCGGTATAGAGCCTGTTCGAGACTTCGACATCACGCGCCAGACGGAGAACCGTCTGCTGCGTATCCGGCAAGGCCGCGACATCGGCGTCAAAGGCCTTGCGACGCTCGGTGAGACGCTGCAACTTGTTGTCCATCGCCTGAATCCTGGGATGCTCTGGAGTGAAGCGCTCGCGCAGTTCGTCCCGCTCCTGCTTGAGCAACACGGCGGCGTTTTCGACCTCGAGCAGAGACTTCAGCACCCCCTGCGTCTCCAGGCTCAAGTCGAGAGAACCACGGCTTTGACGATAGTTGTTGTACGCCGCCTCGGCGCTATCGACCTGTGTCTTGAGAGCGGGAAGCTGGGTTTCGAGAAAGGCCAGGGTCTTCTCGGCTTCGGCCGAACGCCGTTCCACATTCTGGCGAACATAGGTATTCATGATGTCGTCGAGAACAATGCCAATCTGCTCAGGATCCGGCCCCACCAGACTCAACTCGAGGATACTCGACTTCTTGCCGCGCTCCTTGACCGAGTAACTTTTGCGCAGATTGTCCACGGCTGTTTCGGCGGAAAGTTTCATCAACCGAAACTGTGTTCCTGGCCGCGCCTGGAGCTGCGCGACGAAAATCGAGTAATCCTGGTTACTGGCACGCGTCCCCGCTTTACCCTTGAGGAGTGGCTGATCCTCCCAATCCAGCACTTCGAAAGTGCTGTCGTCACCAGCGACCAGGGTGAGTCTCTGATCCAGAGCGCGTCCCGGAACGTCGAGCGAATCGACCTGAATGCGGTCACCACCCCATGCAAAACTCGACAGACCCAGCCACGGCGAATTCGGTTCATCACCTTCGTAGCGCCGGCTGACTGCGCCGCCAATCAAGGGCAGTGTTCTGGGAACGGCCACGATGTCCAGCTTCAGCTTGCTGACCACCCGCCCGAGGACCATCCGCGAGCTGAGGATTTCGAGTTCCGCTGAGACCGTTGTCTCATCACCCAAAAGCGGCTGCAGGGCCGCGAGGGAGCCCATTCCGGAGCTTTTCTCCTCGACTTGCAAGAGACCATCCGCCTGGTAGATCGGCTTCGCAACAAACACCCAAGCCAGGCCAAGAACAAGGGCCAACAGGCTCACCGCGGCAATCAACCACCGATAGTCCATGAGTACGGCAACGATCTCGCCAAGGGCCAGCCCTTCGTCCTCGTCTTCCGAGGACATCTGCTGCATCGGCTGCGCTTGCGCCTGAGCGTCTGATCGGCCGGCGACTCCTGGTGCGGTGGAAGAGTTTTGCGACTGGTGGTTGTCCATGGATCGTCCGTGAGTGCCGCCGCCAGAGTCTTGGCTGGGCGGCTCAGCATGTTAGGCAGTCGTTTGCGGGGGAGCTTAGCCAGCGGCTTGGTCAGCCCCCGACAGGCCTGCCGTGGAAGAAAAGCTCGTCGAGATCAGTACTGCGGTTGTTGGCCGCCGAAAAGTGGATATTGCGTCTGGCTGGTTGTATTAAGCAACACCGCCGTCGGCAGGATTTGGGAGATCACGCGCTGCCAGCGAACGACTGCCGCCGCATCGACATAGACAACATCGCGCGGCCGCAGCGGAAAGCGATCGGCGAGCAACATGGCATCCGGCAGACGGGAATCCAGATGGAAGAGCTCCGGAGTCTCGGTGTCGCCGCGCATGACATAGATCCAGCGTGGGTTGGAAGTCGTCTGACTGATATAGCCAGCGTCGCTGAGCGCTTCGGCGAGCGTCGAGCGCTTCTTGTTCATCACTTGTGAGCCAGGCCGAACGACTTCGCCAAGCACGAAGATCTTGTTGTAGCTGCGGTCCGCGACATTGATGATGTCGCCGTGCTCCAGCAAGGCATTCTGTGCCGTCGCACCATAGTCGTACATTGCCTGGATATCGACCAGATAGGTGCTGCCACGACGAGTCAGCAGCACCCGGCTGTAGTCGGCCTCCGGCGTGAAGCCACCGGCGCGGTTGACCGCCTCGATAACCGTCATCGGAATATCGGTCACGGGCTGGATACCCGGTTTGCTCACCTCGCCGACGACATAGACCTGCTGGCTGCGGAAAGCCACCATGCGCACATCGAGCTGCACCTGCTCGATGTATTTGGCCAACTTGGCCGACAAGATCTTGCGCACTTCAGCGGTGCTCTTGCCCTGGACGTTGATCACTCCCGCGTACGGAAAATAGATCGTTCCATCGTCGGCGACAACGGTGCCCGCCTGCTCGGCGGTGCGGAAGCTGCCGGCCGGAATGGTCAGCTCGGGGTGATCCCAGACGATGATCGAAATGATGTCGCCCGGCCCAAGTTTGTACTCGGGCGTCGGTCCGAAATCCTTGCTGCCGGGACGCGGCGCGTTCTCCGTCGCCTTCCTGGCAACGCTGGTGCCGTCGCCGATGGGCGGCCGGGCGGCCTTGAACATGTCGACGATCAGTTCGGCAGTAATCGGCTTGATCTTGATGTGGGCCGGCACCAGAGCGTCCCCCTGCTGGACCGGCAACATCACCGCAGACTCGTCGCGGTCGCTGTAGCTCTGGTTACCGGGAACAAGGCTGCAGCCTGCCAGAGCGCTGACGGCAAGAGCGATCAAGAGGTGCCGGATTCGACCAGGCACCACGGACGACATTTTCATACTCAGATCCTCGTTTCTATTCGTTCGTGCTCTCGTCGGCACCCTGGGTAACAAAGCGCCGCGAAGTTTACATCGCGAGCGCAGGCACCGCAAATGCAGCCGCCCACTGGGCACCGTGCGTCACGGCCGGACACGCCACGGCCCTTCGCACAACACGGTGCCAGCAGTGTTCATGGTGCAGGGGAGTCTCGAATCACGCCCGCAGATAACGCCGCTCGGGGCGATTGCACGTGCGCTATTTCACGTTCCCGCGCAATAGCGCCCGCGACTTCTCAGCTCGTTCAGCCGAGCTTTTCGACCCAGGGCCCGACTGCGGCTTCGATCAGGCGCAATGCTTCCGCGTGCGCTTCATCGCCGCGCCGATAGGGGTCGGGGATTTCGGTATTCGTCCAGTGCCCGAGCAGGAAGGTCTTGCCGCGGGCAGCGGGGTCCAGTACCAGCACCGCGTCGCGATGGTGCTGTTCCATCACCAGAACCAGCTCGGCCCAGCGCAGGCGCTCACGGACCAACTGGCTGCCGCGGTGCGCGCTGAGGTCGACGCCGCGCGATTGCATCATCGCGCAGGTCGTCGCATCGGCGGGGTGGTTGACCAGCGCACCGATACCCGCTGACTGGGCCTCAACCGGTCGACCGAGCGCTTTAATACGCTGCCGAAGAAAAAACTCGGCCGCCGGACTGCGACAAATGTTTCCTGTGCACACGGTGAGAATTCTGTTGAACATCTCAGCTCTCCCTCACGGGAGGCACGCTGACTTCGAAGGCCACTCCGCCGCCGTTCATCATCCCGCCGCCGCGCTCCATGGAGTAGATCAGCGTGCTGCGTACACTGCGCCGCTCGTGCCAACGTTGACTGCTGTCCATCGTCCTGTCTTCAAGCGCACTGGCTCGCGAGTCGTTCTCGTCCTGACGGCGCATGAAAAGGCGAACATCGACATCGTGCCGCCGACGGAGGTGTTTCTTGATTGCCGACACATCACGCTGGACTTTGCCGATCAGACGCTCATCGCCGTTCGCCGGAACATGCACCACACAATAGACGTTACGACCATCGGTCGCCGAGCTGTTTACCTGGTACACGCTCAGCTGGTAGTCATAGCTGCTGGCCTCCAGCCGCTCGCCTATCAAGCCAAGCAGATCAGGAAACTTCTCCCGACGCACATAGCCAACAAAAATTCCGCGTACCTGAACCGAGGGAAGGCCAAGCGCACGATTGATCCGGCGCAGCCCGGGCACCAACCGCCATGGGCGCAGAATCACCAGCAAGTAAGCCCCAAAAACGATCAGGAAGAGCCAGAACATCAGATATTCGGGAACCCCCAGCAGCAGGCCACCGACACCGATCAGACCCAGGAAAAGCTGCGCGAGCGCGGCAAACGCGACGACATCACAAACCCGATATCCGGCACGAACGAAAAGGTGGTGCAAGTGATGACGGTCGGCTCGAAAAGGCGACTTGCGCAGCCAGATGCGCCGCAGCATGACACCAACCGTATCCATCAGCGGCACCGCAAACAGCCACAAAGCGGTCACCGGAGTCATCGCCGGCGAGTCCCCCTGCGACAGGGCGATGAACAACCAGGCGAACAGGAAGCCCAGCACCATGCTGCCGTTATCACCGAGAAACACCCGCGCCCGACTGTTTCCCGGATAGCGCAGGTTGTAGTACAGGAAGCCTGCCAGGCCGGCGATCAGCGCAACGACGAGGACAAGATAGGCGCCTTGCCCCGCGAAAAAGGCGACCAAGCCGACAAGTGTCAGGCTGACCAAACTCAGCGCGCCCGACAGCCCGTCGATCCCGTCGATCATATTGACCGCATTGATCAGTCCGACAGTGGCGAAAAGCGTCATCGGGATGGACAGCCAACCAAGATCGAAGCCCCAGCCAGGAAGAAGCTCTCCGAAAGACAACAACTCGACGCCGCCGACAAAAACCATTGACAGGGCGACCATCGCCTGAACAACCAAACGCAGCTTGAAGCTGAGGTGCACAATGTCGTCGGCAAGACCGGTAAGAAAAAGGACCAGCACACCAATCAAAATGCCCTGCAGCGGGGAAACAACAAAACCGCCAAACAATGGGTCGAGCACAAGGAACAAGCTGAGCAGGACGGCAAGGATACCCACCCCACCGACGAATGGCGTGCTCACCTCGTGTTGTTTGTGCCCACAGGGGCGGTCCAACATCCCCAGCCAGTCTGCCAGGCTCATGGCAAGTCGAATGGCGGCGCCGCAAATCAGAAAACAAACGCCAAACAATCCGGCAAGCTCCATCACTAGTCTCCCCTTACCCATCAGACACAATTGAGACTGACGTAATGCCATAATTTTACACGTTTTCTACCTTGGCGTTGCGACGATTGCCTCATTGCGTCCCTGTCCCTGGAGACGCGACACGCCCGGTGTCAAACGCGGAAATCGGCGGAACGAGAGTGGCGGCGGCCCGCAGGCGACAACGACGAATCCTCCGAGCAGCCTTTCGCACTATCGCCCATCGTCGCGCCTGGCCGACGGACACGCCAACGGGACGACGTGCTGTCACGCACCCACGCCAGCGTCGAGAAGGCTAACACGGCGCCTGGCTCTTGCCGGCGAACCCCGCCGAAGCGGGGTTCGATAAACACCGACCGGAGACGTTTTTCCTCAGGCGACAACCTTACGTCTGCACATCGCGCCCAGCCCCAGGAGGCCAAGACCGACCAACGCCATGGAGGCCGGCTCGGGAATGGCTGTAAGGTTGACATGAATATTGAAATAGGCATCAGCTGGCAGATCTTGTCCAAACAATGCCTGCGACACGTCGTTGAAGTTATTGAAAGACCAAGCCGCGAAGCTACCCATATTGTCAGCCTGACTGCCGGTGACGCCGGTCAGGGCGTAGAACACGGTATGACTCGGGTCCAGCGGCAGCACGCCGTTATTACCCTGAAGGGTGATCGCCTGGAGAAGCCCAAAACCAAACTGCATGATAGGATCAGACGATAGAGCAGTGTAGTTCGGCCACGCCATTGCCGCATCGAAGAAGTTGGTGACATTCAGCTCTGTCGATCCTGCGTTCATGTCGACCACGCCAGTGTAACTGAACGGCTGAGTCGACAGCCCGGCCGTGCCGCCGTACACGCTGAGGAGCGTGTCCGTGAAATGGAACTGGCCTGTCGCATAGGCCATCGACTGCAGCCCCCCCGGAGTCTGCTCAGGCCGCGCCCCGCACTGATCAGTGCTGGTCGCGAAGCACCCATTGGTGAGATCCAGGTTCATGGCCCCCTTGAACCCGGCAATAGCGGGCGTAGCGGCCATAACCCCTGCCGCCAGCCCCGCTACGGCAAGTGCTTTGGAAAAATTTGACTTGAGATTCATCTCGAGTAGCTCCTTTTGATAGTTGCAATTCTAGCCGACTGTAGTCTGCCAAAGCGGCGGACTGGTCAATCCAGCGTGCTAGGTTTGATGCGACAATAGCAAAGCAAGAATTGCGCCACAATCTCTTCGAAAATTCATTTACCGTTACAAAACAACCTTGTAAAAACACATCCTACGCTTCCGAGCAGCTAGCCAGCTTCCCGCGATGCCGACCAGTGTAAAATAAGTCGACACCTCTCCACAGTCGCTGCTCGGCGGGAACGCCACGGCCCAAGGGCATCATTGCCCAATCAGGGTCGGTCGGCAAGCTTGCGATCGCAGGTCGCCACGCGCTATAGTTGCCTCGCGAATGGGAGAGGGCGGCAAAACCGCCGCCGAAGGCGCAATCCACCCGGAAACGCTCAGGCAAAAGGACCGTTCGTGCAATGAACTCTGGAGAGCGGCGCGCGCTTGTTTTTTAGCGCAGCGCCCACCGATGGGGCCTGCGGCTGCGATTCACTTTTCGGCTGCAAAATCTCTCAGGTACATGGACAGGGGGGTGAACTCGATGCGAGTTCGCCCCTTTTTCGTTTCTGGAATCCACATCAACAATCTCGTACAAGGGTCTGATACGATGCAGAAAACTGTGCTCAACGAGGACCATCGCCGAAGCGGCGCCCGGATGGTCGATTTCGGCGGCTGGGAGATGCCTCTTCACTACGGCTCGCAGATCGAGGAACACCACGCGGTACGCCGCGACGCCGGCATGTTCGACGTTTCTCACATGTGCGTTGTGGATATCACGGGACTTGATAGCGCTGCCTTCCTGCGCCGCCTGATCGCCAACAACATCGACAGGCTGCAGGTCGCGGGCAAGGCGCTGTACAGCGCGATGCTCAACGAAGCCGGCGGCGTGATCGACGACCTGATTGTCTATTACCTCGACGAAAGCAACTACCGGTTGGTTATCAACGCCGGTACTGCGGCCAAGGATCTGCGCTGGATGGCTGGCCGCCTCGCTGACTGGCAGCTTGCGGCGACGATCACGCAACGCCGCGAGGGGGCTGGCGCCCTGGCGATGATCGCCGTGCAAGGCCCGAACGCCCGCCAGAAAGTCTGGCAGGCACTGCCCGACTGCCGTTCGGCATGCGAATCCTTGCAGCCATTTTTTGCCGCGCGCTGCGGGGATCTTTTTATTGCTCGTACCGGCTACACCGGTGAAGACGGTTACGAAATCACTTTACCCGCCGAACAGGCGAGCGAGCTATGGACAGCGCTCGCCGACACCGGCGTCCAGCCCTGCGGTCTCGGCGCCCGCGACACGCTGCGCCTGGAAGCGGGCATGAATCTCTATGGCCAGGACATGGACGAGAATATCTCGCCGCTCGACGCCGGCCTGGCGTGGACCGTCGACCTCGTCGCCCCGCGTGACTTCGTCGGCAAGGCGGCGCTCGTCACCAGACCACAGCAGCAGCAGTTTCTCGGTCTGCTGCTCAAGGACCGCGGCGTCCTGCGTGCGCACCAGAAAGTCGTCACCAGCCAGGGGGCCGGGGAGATTACCAGCGGCAGTTTTTCGCCGACGATGCAGCAATCAATCGCCCTGGCCCGACTGCCGCTCGCCGCCGCGATCGGTGACACAGTCGAAGTGGCGATTCGCGACAAGCTCCTCGCTGCCCGGGTGGTCAAGCCTTGCTTTGTGCGCAAGGGAAGCATTCTGGTTTAATTCCGTATTGTCAATTTGTCAATTTGTCAATTGGCAGCTTTCATCCAATTTGTCAGGAGTAAAAATGAACATCCCCAGCGACCTCAAGTACACCCGGAATCACGAATGGGTCCGCGCCGAAGCCGACGGCACAATTACCGTCGGGATCACCGATCACGCTCAGGAGCTGCTTGGCGACCTCGTTTTCGTCGAACTTCCGGATGTCGGCGTCGAGTTTTCTGCCGATCAGGAGGTGGCAGTCGTCGAATCGGTGAAAGCAGCCTCCGATGTTTACGCACCGCTCACCGGCAGCATCGTCGAAGTCAATCCGATCGCCGTGGATAGCCCGGAAGTGGTCAATCAGGACGCCTACGCTGCCTGGTTGTTCAAGATGCAACCGGCCGCTGCCGCTGACCTGGACGCGCTGCTCGATGCCACCGCCTACCAGCAACTAGTAGACGCCGTTTAGGCAGATCGCATCGCCACCATTACCACCGGAAAACCCAATGGACGCCACGCCCGCACCGCAACCCGCCCCGCAGCCTCACTCCCCGACCCTCACCGAACTGGAACAACGCGACGATTTCATCGACCGTCACATTGGCCCCTGTGGCGGTGAAATCGCGGCCATGCTGGCCAGCATCGGCGTCTCCACGCTCGAGCAACTCATCGATCAGACCGTTCCCGCAGCGATTCGCCTGCGCTCGCCGCTGGCCCTCGGCGAGCCGCGTCCGGAGCACGAGGCCCTTGCAGCACTGCGCGTGACTGCCATGCGCAACCGTGTTCAGCACGCAATGATCGGGCTTGGCTACGCGGACACGCTGACCCCGGCCGTCGTCCTGCGCAATGTCTTCGAGAACCCCGGCTGGTACACCGCGTACACCCCTTACCAGGCGGAAATCGCCCAGGGCCGACTCGAGGCGCTGCTCAACTACCAGCAGATGATCGTCGACCTCAGCGGTCTTGAACTCGCCAACGCCTCGCTACTCGACGAAGCGACCGCCGCAGCGGAGGCGATGTCCATGGCCCGCCGCATCAGCAAGTCGAAATCCAATCGCTTCTTTGTCGACTCCGGCTGCTTCCCGCAGACCATCGACGTCATCAGGACGCGCGCCGCCTTCTTTGGCTTCGACCTCGTCCTCGGGACCCCGGACGTGGCTGCGCAGCAGGAAGCCTTTGGCGCCCTGTTTCAGTATCCGAACGAACTCGGGGAAGTCAGCGACCTCAGCGGACCGATTGCCGCCGCCAAGTCGCGCGGCGCCGTCGTCGCCGTCGCCGCGGATCTGATGGCCTTGGTCCTGCTGCGTTCACCGGGGGACATGGGAGCCGACATCGCTCTCGGCTCCGCGCAGCGCTTCGGTGTCCCGCTCGGCTTCGGCGGTCCGCACGCGGCCTTTTTCGCCACTCGGGACGAGTACAAGCGTTCGATCCCCGGCCGCATCATCGGCGTCTCGATCGACAGCCGCGGCAACAAGGCACTGCGCATGGCGCTGCAGACGCGCGAGCAGCACATCCGCCGCGAGAAAGCCAACTCCAACATCTGCACTTCGCAAGTCTTGCTGGCCAACATCGCCGGCATGTATGCCGTTTACCATGGCCCGCAAGGGCTGCGCACGATCGCCGGCCGCATCCACCGACTCACCGCCATTCTCGCCGAGAGTCTGCAGCGTGCCGGCATCAAGGTGCTGACCCGGCACTTCTTCGATACCTTGTGCGTCGACCTCGGCGGGCACGCCCTGAGCGCCTACAGGGCCGCCATCGATGCCGGCTACAACCTGCGTCAGGTCTCGCCCGGCATCCTCGGAATCGCGGTGAACGAAAAAACATCGCAGGCCGACATCGCCCTGCTGATCAAGCTGCTCGCCGGCGTCAACGTCGACCTCGGCCCAATCGACGAGCGGTTGCGAAACGATGACCCCAGCCTGCCGCCGTCCTTTCTGCGCAGTGACGCCATCCTCACGCATCCGGTGTTCAACACCCACCACACCGAACACGAAATGCTGCGCTATCTGAAGAAACTGCAGAGCAAGGATCTGGCGCTCGACCATTCGATGATCTCGCTGGGTTCATGCACCATGAAGCTCAACGCCAGCAGCGAGATGATGCCGATCACCTGGCCGCAATTCGCCGACATTCACCCCTTCGCCCCGCTCGACCAGGCCGAAGGCTACCTGCAAATGATTGGCGAACTCGAGGAATGGCTCAAGGCGATCACTGGTTTCGACGCCATCTGCATGCAGCCCAATTCAGGCGCGCAGGGTGAATACGCCGGTCTCGTGGCCATCGCGCGCTATCACGCCAGCCGCGGCGACGTCCAGCGCAAGGTCTGCCTGATCCCGCGCTCGGCACACGGCACCAACCCCGCCACCGCGCAGATGTGCGGCATGCGGGTGGTAGTGGTCAATTGCGACGACTCGGGCAACATCGACCTCGCCGACCTTGCCGCCAAAGCGGCACAACACGTGGCCACCCTCGCCTGCCTGATGATCACCTATCCGTCAACGCACGGCGTCTTCGAGGAATCGGTGCAGGAGATTTGCGCCACCGTGCACGCCCACGGCGGCCAGGTGTATATGGACGGAGCCAACCTCAACGCGCAGGTGGGCCTGACTTCACCGGCGCTGATCGGTGCCGACGTCAGCCATATGAACCTGCACAAGACTTTCTGCATCCCGCACGGCGGTGGCGGCCCGGGAATGGGTCCGATCGGCCTCAAAGCGCACCTGGCCCCGTTCATGGCCAACCACAGCGTGCAAAGCATCAGTGGCCCGCACCAGGGCCAGGGGGCGGTGGCGGCTGCGCCATGGGGATCGGCGTCGATCCTGCCCATCTCCTGGATGTATATCGCCATGATGGGCGGCAGCGGACTGACGCGCGCAACGCAAGTCGCCATTCTCAACGCCAACTACGTCGCCAGTCGCCTGCGCCCGCACTACCCGGTGCTATACACCGGCAGCCAGGGCCGCGTGGCGCACGAATGCATCCTCGACATCCGGCCGCTCAAAGTGGCCACCGGCGTTTCCGAGACCGACATCGCCAAGCGCCTGATGGACTACGGTTTTCACGCGCCAACGATCAGCTTCCCGGTCGCCGGAACGATAATGGTCGAGCCGACCGAGTCGGAATCGAAAGCCGAACTCGACCGCTTCATCGCCGCGATGACCGCCATCCGCGAAGAAATTCGCCAGATCGAAGTCGGCCACTGGCCGACCGACGACAACCCGCTCAAGAATGCGCCGCACACCCAGGCCGACATCGTCGACAGTCACTGGAAGCGACCGTACAGCCGCCAGCAAGCCGTCCTGCCCCTGCCCTATGTCGCCGAGAACAAGTTCTGGCCGAGCGTCAATCGCGTAGACGACGTGCATGGCGACCGTCACCTGTTCTGTTCCTGCGTTCCCATCGCAGAGGAGGAAGAGGACGAAGAGGACGAAGAGGCGACGACCTGAAGTGATGCCAGGCGCTCTGAACCAGGCATGGCCGCGACGGGTCCGATGCCGGCAATGGCATTCTGCAGCGCTGCATGAAGGCATCACCTTGATGTGAAAGTCGCGCAAGCGACTCACGAACATCCCTTCTCCCCCTGCGGGAGAAGGGCCGGGGGAAGGTGGACGGTCATGACCTTCATCATCCGGGGTATCTCGACTGTCATGACCGTTAGCGGCATCGACCAGCGCTGCGGCTACGCACAGGCGTCGATTTCTGGCTACACTTCCCCCTCCCCTCTACCCCTCCCGAGGAGATAGACCATGAGCGCACCCATCTATGAACTGTCCGCCGAGCGCCTTGAAGGCGGCGTCCAGTCACTTGGCGACTACGCAGGCAAGGTTCTGCTGATCGTCAACACCGCCAGCAATTGCGGCTTCACGCCTCAATACAAAGGCCTTGAAGACCTCTATATGCGCTATCGCCAACGCGACTTCGAGGTGCTCGGTTTTCCGTGCAACCAGTTCGGTGCCCAGGAACCGGGCGAAGCCGACGAAATCGCCGGCTTCTGTCAGAAGAACTACGGCGTCACTTTCCCGCTGTTTGCCAAGATCGATGTCAACGGCGCGCACGCGCACCCGCTCTACCAGTACTTGAAAAAGGCCTCGCCCGGCCTGCTCGGCAGCGAAGGTATCAAGTGGAACTTCACCAAATTCCTGGTCAACCGCCAGGGCGAGGTGATTGAACGCTACGCCTCGGCGACGGCGCCGGAAAGCATCGCCAAGGACATCGAAGCCCTTCTGTGACGCCGCCTGCGCAAGCCATGTCCGAGAAGTGGCGGGACCTCGTCCGACAAAAGTTTCCGACAGCCACGCGACAGACTGCCAATGCCGACGCCTGACTTCAGCGCCATGTTGCGCTGGCCGAAAGTGCCGGCCTGCTATGGTTGGCTGTCGCTCGACCAGCGCGGTCGCTGGCGAATGCGCGGTGAAGCCGTCAGCCATCGCGGCCTCCAGGATTTCCTCAATCGCCAGTACGCGCACGACGAGGACGGCAATTACTTCGTGCAGAACGGCCCGCAACGAGTCTTCGTCGACCTCGACTACACGCCGTGGGTCTTGCACCTGGCGACGCCGGATTGCTTCGCCACGCAAGTCGGCGAAGCGGTCAGCGAACTGCGCGCTGCGGCCATCGACGAGGAAGGCAATCTGCTGCTCGAAATCCCGGCCGGGATCGCGCTGCTCTGCGACCGCGACCTGCCCACCCTGCTGCCATGCCTGCATCTGGCGAACGGCGAAGTCGCCGACGACGACGCCCTGCTCGCGGCCATCGCGCAAGCAGCTGGTGGCCTCAACGCGGACATCAGCACGCTGACGCTCGTTTGGCAAGCGCAGCACCTTCCCGTGCGCACGCTACAGCGATCGGATATCCCGAAACGCTACGGCTTTATTGCCTCACCACAAGAAGCGCCGCCGGGAGTTTTTCCTTGACGCTACGGCAACTCGCTCTCGACGCCTTGCTGCTCAAAACCGCCGACGAAAAGTGCCTTGCGGTCGAACGTATCGCGCTGACCGCAGCCGCCGCGCTGGTCAGCGATGCCCGGATCGTCAGCGCGCCCGATAGCCGCCGCCTGGCCACGGAAACGCTTCCCGGCCGTAGCGCCCGGCCAGCGCTGGTACCACCAGCACAGCTCGCCAAGCGGCCGGTCACCAGCGTCGAGGGGCGCGCCGCGCTGATCCATTCGCTGGCTCATATCGAGCTCAACGCCGTCAATCTGGCGCTCGACATCGTCTGGCGCTTCGCCGCCATGCCAGCCGATTTCTATCGTGACTGGATCGGCGTCGCCGGCGAAGAAGCGCGCCACTTCGGCTTGCTGCGCGAACATCTCGAAACGATGGGCTACGCTTACGGCGACTTTCCCGCCCACGACGGCCTCTGGGCAATGGCCGAAAGAACCAGCGACGACCTCCTGGCACGCCTGGCGCTGGTCCCGCGGACGCTCGAAGCGCGTGGCCTCGACGCGGCGCCGCCGATTCGTGACAAGCTGCAAGGCGTTGGCGACCAGCGCGGAGCAGCGATCCTGGCGACCATCCTCGCCGACGAGATCGGCCACGTCGCCATCGGCAACCGCTGGTACCGCTGGCTCTGTGCGCAGCGCGGCCGGGATCCAGTGAGCAGCTACGCAGAGCTTGCGCATCGCTATCGCGCGCCCCGCCTGCGCGGTCCTTTCAACCTCGAAGCGCGCCGCGCAGCGGGCTTCGACGAACGGGAACTGGCAGCCTTGCAGGCGCCATGAAGCGGCACCAGAAGGAGGGACGGTGACGGTGACGACCCCACCGCCCTCTTTCCGCCTGGCGGTGCTGCTGACGATGCTGGTCGCGCTGGGCCCCTTGTCCACCGACCTTTACCTGCCGGCACTGCCCACCCTGGCACGGGCGTTCGGCAGCGATGCAGCCGGCGTACAACTGACGCTGTCGGTCTTCCTGGTCGGTTTTGCCTTTGGTCAGCTTTTCTACGGGCCGCTTTCCGATCGCTTTGGCCGCCGACCGCTGCTGCTCGGCGGACTGGCCATCTACTGCCTGGCAACAATCGCCTGCATTCTGGCACAGAGCATCGAGATGCTGATTGCCGCACGCTTCGTGCAGGCCCTCGGCGCCTGTGCCGGCCCGGTCCTCGGCCGTGCCGTCGTCCGTGACGTCTGGGGAGCGACCGAGTCGGCGCGCATCATTGCCTACATGGGCGGCGCGATGGCCATTGCACCACTGCTAGGACCAACGCTGGGCGGCTTTCTCACCGTACTTTTCGGCTGGCAATCCAATTTCGTGGTCTTGCTGCTCATTTGCATTGCCCAGACCATCGCCGTCGCCCGCCTGCTTGGCGAAAGCAACGTCTATCGACACCCGGGAGCGACGCATCCACGCCAGCTCCTCGCCAACTTCCGCCTGCTCCTCGCCAGCCGTAGCTTCCTCGGCTACGTGCTGACTTTTTCCTTTTCCTACAGCGCGCTGTTCGCCTTCATCTCGGCTTCATCCTTCGTGCTCAGCGAACGGCACGGGCTGACGCCGGAGGTATTCGGCATGAGCTTCGGCCTGGTCGTCGCTGGCTATGTCCTCGGCTCGCTTGCTTCCGGAAAACTTGTCCGGCGTTTCGGTGGCGACACCCTGCTCGCTTTCGGCGCCTGGCTCGGCGCTGTCGCCGGCTTGTGCATGGCGGCGCTGGAGTTCTCGGGAGCAAACAGCATTGCCGCCATTCTCGGGCCGATGTTCTTCTGTACCGTGGCCACCGGCCTGGTCATGCCGAACGCCATTGCCAAGGCACTGGCGCCGTATCCGGCAATGGTCGGGTCGGCTTCGGCACTGATGGGTTTCGTGCAGATGAGCCTTGCCGCAGTGGTCGGCGTCGCCGTCGGACACGCATTGTCGGGTGGCGGCGGCGCGCTCGCAGCGGGGGTGGCAATCTGCACGGCACTCGCGCCGCTGTCCTACATGACGCTGATTCGGCCCGGCCGCGGCGCTTGAACAAGGCTGTAGCGCGGCCCGAACGCCAAGGCCGATTTCGGAATAAGATAGCTGCCTTCCGCAACCCTTCGTCGACTTTGGGGCCACCCGCTTGCTAGCCAGAGAAACCACGCCCAGCGCGATCGTCAAGTACCTCGATCAATACGTCATCGGCCAGGAAGACGCCAAGAAGGTCCTCGCCGTGGCCGTTTACTCGCACTATCGGAAAATTGCCACTTTCGCGCAGGACAAGGGCGCGATCGCCAAAAGCAATGTGCTGCTCATCGGACCGTCGGGAACCGGCAAGACCTTGCTCTGCGATACCCTGTCGAGGATGCTGAAGGTTCCCTTCGTCACCGCCGACGCGACTTCCCTCGCCCAGACCAAATACGTCAATGAAGAAATCGAGGCGATCCTGCAGCGCCTGCTCGACAAGGCCGACGGCAGTATCGAGAACGCTCAGCACGGCATCATCTTCATCGACGAAATCGACAAGCTGAAAGCGACCAACACGCAGTCGGGGGCGATCTCCGGCGAGAGCGTGCAACACGCGCTGCTGAAAATCATGGAAGGTTCTCCGGTCAAGCTCAAGGACAATCAGTACGTCGACACCAGCAACGTCCTGTTCATCTGCGGTGGCGCCTTTGTCGGCATCGAGAGCATCATGGCCAAGACGCATGGTTTCGGATTCATCGCCACTTCGACTGATGACAACCAGAATATCCTCGATCGGCTGAACAAGCGGGTGAAGCCTACCGACCTCTTCGAATTCGGTCTGATCCCCGAGTTCACCGGCCGCCTGCCGGTGATCGCCAACCTGCATGAGCTGAGCAAGGCGATGCTGGTACGCATCATGAGCGTACCGAAGAACTCGATCTACCGGCAGTACATCGAGATTTTTCGCGGCGAAAGCGTCGACCTGCGCATCGGCCCGAAAGTCTTCGAACAGATCGCCGAAATCGCCATCGAGTACAAGACCGGCGCGCGCAGCCTGCGCGGCATTTTCGAGGAGCTGATCACGCCGATTCTCTACCTCGTCCCCGACCACCCGGAAATCGCCAGGGTTGAAATCACCTCCCTGTTCGAAGACCCTCGCCTTGTCGGCAGGCAGTGAGCGCGCTGTGGCGGTTTCGTCGCTGCCGCCTGCCGAACAAGAACGCGGTACCAACCGGGCACAAGGCCGCGGCGGCGCCCGCGCCGCTTTGCGGATGGCTTTCCTTGCGCTTGCCGCCTTTCTGATTTTCCTGTCAGGAATCAGTATGTTCCAGGACCAGCTCCTGTACTTCCCCGAACGGGCCAGCGTTGCCGAAATGCAGCTGGCGTCGGGCGGCCTGTCGCCCTGGCCAACGGCGTCCGACTTCCGCGGCCTGCTCGCCGAGCCCGATGGCGCGGTGCGCGCCACGGCGATCATTTTCCACGGCAACGCCGGCCATGCCGGCCACCGTCAGTTCTACGTCGGCGTGCTGACGCGGCTCGGCCTGCGGGTCATTCTCGCCGAGTATCCGGCCTACGGCCCGCGCCCCGGCGAACTCGGCGAGAAGAGCCTGGTCGCCGACGCCGAAAAGACGATTGCGCTTGCGCGGCACAATTACGACGGACCGCTGCTGATCATCGGAGAATCGCTGGGCGCCGGCGTGGCAGCGGCGGCCAGCGATGCGCAGCGCGAACTGATTGCCGGCCTGCTGCTGATCACACCGTGGGACCGGCTCGAACAGGTCGCCGCCCACCACTACCCGCTACTGCCAGTGCAGTGGCTGCTGCGCGACCGCTACGACAGCCTTGCCCACCTGGCGTCTTTCGGGCGCCCGGTGCTGGTCGCCATCGCCGCCAACGATGAAATCGTCCCGCCGCAGTTCGGCCGGGCGCTCTACGCGGCGCTCGCCGAACCGAAACGCCTGGCGGTCATCGACGGCGCCCGCCACAACGACTGGTTTGCGCGCCTCGATAGCGCCTGGTGGCGAGAGGCAGTCGACTTCCTGTTGTCTGCTGCTCCGCGTGGAGCCGCCAATCAGTGAGACCCTTGTCCGCAGATTTCGCAGATTTCGCAGATTTCGCAGATTTCGCAGATTGGGTTGATTTTACTGACCGGCGCGGCTTCTGCTCGCAGGCACGTTAATACCACTGTCGTGATGCACGCAGTGCGGAACATGCGACTTGTGCAGCCCGACAAGGGCTGCGTGCTGCTTTCAGGTCTGCCTGAAGCCTCGTCAGGGATGCAACTCGAAATCAGTGCTCATTGGCCGCTTGCGCCGCTGGCGGGATTTTCGTTGTCAAGGCATTGATCAGATCGAGCGGCAGGGGCAGAACGACCGTCGTCGCCCGGTCGCCGGCGACCTGGGTCATTGTCTGCAGATAGCGCAATTGCATCGCCTCCGGGCGCTGCGCGAGAGTCGTCGCCGCCTCGAGCAGGGCGGCCGCCGCCTGTTTTTCCCCTTCGGCGTGAATCACCTTGGCGCGCCTTTCGCGCTCGGCTTCGGCCTGACGGGCGATGGCCCGGATCATCGATTCGTTGAGGTCGATATGCTTGATCTCGACGTTGGTGACCTTGACGCCCCAGGCGTCGGTCTGCGCGTCGAGGATTTTCTGTACGTCGATATTCAGCCGCTCGCGCTCCGCCAGCATCTCGTCGAGTTCGTGTTTGCCGAGAACGACGCGCAAAGTCGTCTGCGCGAGTTGCGAAGTCGCCATCAGGAACTGCTCGACCTGGATGATCGCCTTTTGCGGGTCGACGACGCGGAAGAAAACGACGGCGTTGACCTTGACCGAAACGTTGTCCCGCGAGATCACGTCCTGCGGCTCGACGTCCATGGTCACTACCCGCAGATCGACGCGCACCATCTGCTGAATGCCGGGAATGAGGATCACCAGTCCAGGCCCCTTGACTTTCCAGAAACGGCCGAGCTGGAAAACCACGCCGCGCTCGTACTCGCGCAGGATGCGTAGCGAGGCGAGCAGCAAAATCAGCAATATCGGTACCAGGACGCTACCCAGGCCCAGATTGAGATCGAAGATCATGGCGTTGCTCCTTTCGATGAGGAAGAATCGTCGCTGGCCTGCACCTCGAGGATCAGACCGTCCATGCCACTGACCCGCACGCGCTGGCCTGCTGCCAGCGGGCCGCTGGCGCGCACGCGCCAACGTTCGCCGTGGACCTGTACCCAGACCTCGTCGCCGTCCACCAACTCGATTTCACCGTTGCTACCGATCATCGCCTCGCGGCCACTGACCACCGGCGCGCGGCGCGCGCGCAGCGCCATGCCGCCACCAAGCAAGACCAGTGCCGCCGAGCTGGCGGCCAGGCCGAAGAGCAGAGGCAGCGGCACCCCCATGCCCGGCACATCGCGATCGAAGAGCAGCAGGCCACCGGCGATGAAGGCCGCGATGCCACCAACTCCGAGCACACCAAAGGTCGGCGTCAGCAGCTCGGCGGCCATCAAGCCGATGCCCAGCACGATCAGTGCCAGACCGGCGTAGTTGACCGGCAGCATCTGCAGCGCAAACATCGCCAGCAGCAGGCAGATCGCACCGACCGTACCGGGGACGCCGAAACCGGGCGACGAGAACTCGAAAATCAGGCCGTAAATGCCGATCATCATCAGGATCAGCGCGAAACTCGGGTTGGCGATCACCGACAGCAGGCGGTGGCGCGCGTCCGGCAGAAGCTCCTGCGTCGCCTTGTCGCGCGTGGTCAGCGTCAGCTTGCCGCTCTGCATCTGCACGCTACGCCCGTCGATCTGGTTCAGCAGATCGGGCACGTCGACGGCCACGACGTCGATAACCTTCTCACGCAAGGCTTCGGAAGCCGTCAGCGTCACCGCCTCGCGCACCGCACGCTCGGCCCACTCGGCGTTGCGGCCATGTTGCTGAGCGAGCCCGCGGATGAAAGCCGCGGCGTCGTTGATCTGCTTGGTTTTCATCGTATCACCGGATAACGGCGCCGACGCTGGAGCCGGTTCTGAAGCTGCGGCGGGTTTGGCGGCGGGCTTGGCAGCCGGGTCGGACGCCGAGCCCGCCGGCGAGGACGAGGGTGAGGGTGACTCCGGACGGCTCGGCGCCGCACCCGGCAGCCCAATCGACACCGGCGTCGCCGCGCCCAGCGTGGTCGCCGGCGACATCGCTGCCAGGTGGCTGGCATAGAGGATGTAGGTGCCGGCACTCGCTGCGCGTGCGCCTTGCGGGCTGACATAGGAAACCACCGGCACCGGCGAGGCGAGAATGGCCTGCACGATCTGGCGCATGGCGCTATCCAGTCCGCCCGGCGTATCGATCCGCAAGACGACCAGCGGTGCCCCCTCGTCTTGCGCTCGCCGCAGGCTGCGCACGACGTAGTCGGCACTGGCCGGACCGATCGCGTCCTGCACCGTGAGCACGATTACAGGCGCACTCGCTGGCACACTCTCTGGCACACTCGTCGCGGCGCGAAGCGCACCCGGCACGCCCCACATTGCCAGGAGCAGCGCCAGCAAACCGAGCAGCCAGCGGGCCAAACGCGGCCGCTGGCCGTACTTGCCAGCAATGGACCGCCGCCTTTCTGGATTACTGAACAGCGCGTTCATCTGTTCCCCCTTCAATTGGAAATGCCGGCGTCGAACACACCTCAAAATAGCCCAGGCAGGCCATCTGCGCTTTCTTTTTTCCGCCGACGCGAACATCGCCAAACTTGCGCTACCATCGCCAATGCCAGGCGATCTGGCGCTGCCCGGCCTCGCGTCGCGGCAGCTGCTCTCTTAGCGACAGAGGAGGATGAGGCAATGATTCTCGAACAAATCGCCACTGGCGGCTGCCAGTCCTATCTTGTCGGCTGCGAGGACACCAGTACGGCAGCCCTGATCGATCCGGAAATCAGCCAGATCGATCACTACCTTGCGCTCGCCGCGCGTGATGGCTTGCGCATCCGTTACCTGATCGACACCCACACCCACGCCGACCATTTCTCGGCAACCCGGCAGCTGGCACGGAAGCTGGCCGTGCCGGTCGTGATGTACCGAACGAGTGCCGCGCCCTTCGTGGACATGCGCATCGGCGACGGTGAGATGCTGATGCTCGGGCGCCTGCGCTTGCAGGTGATGCACACGCCCGGCCACACCAGCGACTCGATGTGCCTGCAGATCGAGGACAGCGTGTTCACCGGCGACACCCTGCTGATCGGTGGAACCGGCCGCACCGACCTGCCGAGTGGCAATCCGGAGGCTCTCTACGACAGCCTCTTCCAGCGCCTTCTGAAACTCGACCCCAGCCTTAGAGTCTTCCCGGCGCACGACTACAAGGGCCGGCAAAGCTCGACCATCGGCGAGGAGATCGCCAGCAACCCGCGCCTGCAGAAGCGCGACCGCGCCGCTTTCGTCGACATGATGCGCGAGCTCAACCTGTCGATGCCGACGCATGTCACCGAGGCACTGCGTACCAATATGAGCGGTGGGAAGTCGGTCGCGCAGTTGCTCGCCGAGGCCGCAGCCAGAGTACCGTTCATCTCGCTCGCCGAGCTCAAGGCGCGCGTCGAAGCCGGCGACCAGGACTTGATCGTCCTCGATGTGCGTGAGCGCGACGCTTACGAAAGCGGCCATGTTCCCGGCGCGCGCCTGCTGCCACGCGGTCAGATCGAGTTGCGCGTCAACCAGGAGCTGCCAGACCCGACGCGGCGCATTCTCACCTGCTGCGAGCTGGGGCAGGTATCGACCCTGGCCGCAGCCACCCTGCGCGAGATGGGCTTCCCGCACGTGGTAGCCCTCGACGGCGGTATGAAGGCCTGGCGAGCGGCGGCGTATCCGTTGAACTCGGGGCAAAACCCCTAGGTCAACGGGAGGACGTAATTCAGCAAATACGTCCAGTGACGGCTTCTGCCGTTTTCCCCTTTCCCCACGCACCATATATAAGGAGCAAACCATGGGACTGCACATCGGCGACGAAGCGCCGGACTTCACTGCCCAGACCACCGAAGGCACGATTCATTTTCACGAATGGATCGGCGATAGCTGGGCCATCCTCTTTTCCCACCCCAAGGACTTCACGCCGGTCTGTACCACCGAGCTGGGCTACCTCGCCCGCCTCAAGCCGGATTTCGACAACCGTAACACCAAGGTCATCGGGCTCTCGATCGACAGCGTGGACGACCACCTGCGCTGGGCCGGCGACATCGAAGAAACGCAGGGCACGGCACTGAACTATCCGCTGATCGGCGATACCGATCTGGTCGTCGCCAAGCTCTACGACATGATTCACCCTAACGCCAGCGGCAAGGCGGCCGAGCGCACAGCGGTCGATAACGCAACCGTACGCTCGGTGTTCCTGATCGGCCCGGACAAGAAAATAAAACTGACGATGACCTATCCGATGAGCGCCGGACGCAATTTTTCCGAGGTCCTGCGCGCGCTCGATGCCATCCAGCTCAACGCCAGGCACACGGTGGCCACGCCGGTGAACTGGCGACCGGGTGATGACGTGATCATCCCAACCTCGGTTTCGGACGAAGCCGCCAAGGCCAAGTATCCAAACGGCTGGAAAACGCTCAAACCCTACCTGCGCGTCATCACCCAGCCCGAGTAGTCAGTCGCTTTCACGGCGGCGGCCGGGAAGGCATCAAGCACGAGCGCGCCGCCAGCCAGCACCAGAGAAAAGCCTTCAGCCGCCTGGCGAAGCCAGCCAGCGGCGCAGCCACGCGCTGCCCGCGTCGACGGCGACCGAGAGCAGGAGCATGGCGGCAATCACCGTACTCGCCTGCGCGTAGTGAAAGAGCGACAGCTCGACATAGAGTAGCTGCCCAAGGCCACCGGCGCCGACGAAGCCGAGAATCGCCGCCATGCGGATATTCATTTCCCAGCGGTAGAGCGAATAGGCGATGAGCTGCGGCGATACTTCCGGCAAGGTGCCGTAGAGAAAAGCGGCAGCGGCCGGCGCACCGGCTTCGAGCAGCGCGTCGCGAGGCCGCGGCGGCGCGTTCTGCAAAGCCTCGGCGAAGAGGCGCCCGAGCACACCACTGGTATGCAGCGCCAGTGCCAGAATGCCGGCAAACGGCCCGAGGCCGGCAGCCAGGGCCATCAAGGTCGCCCACACCAATTCCGGCACCGAGCGCAGCGCGTTGAGTAGAAAGCGCGTCAGCTGCGCGCAGGCCTGCCCGTAGCGCCCCGACGCCGGCAAGGCCAGCAGCAGGCCAGCCGCCGCGGCGAGCAGCGTCCCGAGAGCGGAAATGGCCACCGTCTCCAGTGAGCCCCAGGCCACTTTCACCAACCAGACAGGCGAAAGATCGAGCGGGAAGAAAGCGCCGAAGTAGTCGGCCATCGACGCCAGCGCCGCGCCCGTCAGCAAGGCGGCAAACTCCAGATCAAGCCAGGCGTAGCTGGCCGCCACCGCACTGCCGAGGAGCAGCAACCACAGCAGCGTCCGTGCGCCGAAGACCAGAGCGCTGGCGCGCCCAGAGGCCTCGCCGAGCTGCCGACGCAACAGACCCGAGAGCGCGTCGGCAGCCAGCACCAGCAGCAGGAAAGTGAGCAGGATGGTCGCCGCTTCGCCGCCATTGAGCATGCGCATCGACTGGTCCATCAGCTGGCCGAGCCCACCGGCGCCGACAAAGCCCATCACCACCGAAGCGCGTACCGCACATTCCCAGCGATAGACGGTGTAGGAAGTCAGCTCCTGCGCGGCACCGGGAAGCAGACCGTAGCACAGGGCCTGCAAGCGGCTGCTACCGGCTTCGAGCAATGCCCGTGCCGGCCGGCTGTCGCCTGATTCGAGAATTTCGGCATAGACTTTGGCCAGCATGCCGCCGTAGGTCAGGCCAAGCGCCAGGACGCCGGCCGCCGGGCCAAGGCCGAAGACACGCACGAAAAGCAGCGCCCAGACCAGCTCGGGAAGGCCACGCAACACCACCAGAAGCATCCGCAAGAGCGCCCGCGACCACTCGGCACGGCGGCGCCCCGATCCCGGACCGATGCGTGAAATCGACAAGGCCTGCGTCGTGGCCATGGCCAGCGGCACGGCGAGCACGAAAGCCAGCGCCATGCCGGCGGTGGCAATCGCCAGCGTCTCGAGCGTCGCGCGGCCGAGATAGACGAGAAACTCGCCACTGCTTGCGGGCGGCAGAAAAGCCGCCAGAAAGCCACCCATCACGCGCAGGTTATGGGCTTCGAAAAGCGTCCACGGACGAAATTCGCCGACCACCCCGAGCGGCCAGAGAATGACGATCGCCAGCAGCAGAGCGGCGGCCCGCCCAGGCGCTGCCGGGTCGCGCGAGAGTTTCACCGCCAGCAGGTGCCGCGCAGTGGCGCGCCGGCTGCCAAGGGCGGCTCGCTGGCGAGCAGCGGCCAGCCGCCACCTTCAGTCGCATAGAGCTCGCGCAACAGCGCTTCATCGACCTCGCCGACCGGCAGATCAAAAGCAATCCGCCCCTCGCGCATGCCGACGATGCGCGGAAAACACGACCGCGCCAGGTCGACGGCGTGCAGACTGGCGACCAGCGTCGCTCCGCGCGCCGTGGCATCGCGGCTCAGCACCTGGATGGTCTGCAAGGCCAAGGCCGGGTCGAGCGCGGAAACCGGCTCGTCGGCGAGGACCAGCTGCGCTTGCTGATAGAGCACACGGGCAATGCCGACCCGCTGCAGCTGACCGCCGGAGAGCCGGTCGCAGCGATCGAAAATCCGCTCGCCGAGCTCGAGCCGCGCCAGCGCCGCGCGCGCACCGGCGACGTCGACCGGATAGGCCAGCGAAGCGATTCCCTTCCACCACGGCCACTGCCCCAGGCGACCGGCGAGAACCGCGGTCACCACCCGCTGGCGCGGCGGCAGCGGCGGCGCCTGATGCGCCACACCGATGCGCGCGCGCAAGCGGCGCAGCGCGACCGGCGACAGTGCCCAGGGATCGCCCCCGCGCACATCGATGCGCCCCTTGCTCGGGCGCAAGGCGGCGCTGATCAGACGCAGAAGCGTCGTCTTGCCGGCTCCCGAAGGACCGACGATGGCCAGCTGTTCGCCGGCCTGCACGGCCAGGGCAATGTCGCGCAGCGCGACAAAGCCGTTGCCGTGCGTCAGCTCGACGTCATGCAGACGAAACAAGCGGCCTACTTCAGCAGGCCAGCCGCCTTCGCCGCCTGCTCGATCCCGACGTAGTTCTCTTTCTTCGTCGGGATGAATTTCGTGGCCCTTTGCAGAGCCAGGATCTCGGCGTGCTCCGGATTGCCGGCGTCGAGCTTCAGGAAAGCGGCCTCGATCTTCTTGATCAGCAGCGGATCGAGATCGCCGCGCACGGTCCAGTTGTAGTCGAAATAAGGCGGCGTCGTGGCAATCACGCGGACTTTCTCATCGACTTTCTTCTCCTCGACCAGCTTGGCCCAGACCGAGGCATTGAGCACCCCGGCGTCGGCCTTGCCCGAAGCGACGAAAGCCACCGTGGCATCGTGAGCGCCCGAAAAGGCGACATTCTTGAAGTCGCTGTCGGCGTTGATACCCTCCTCCATCAGGAAGTAGCGCGGCATCAGGTGACCCGAGGTCGACGACGGCGAGCCAAAGGCGAAGACCTTGCCCCTGGTGTCGGCCAGGGTCTTGATGTTCGGGTCGGCAGTAATGAACTTGGAGGTAAAGCGGGCATCTTCCTCGCGCTGAACCAGCGGGATGGCGGTGCCCTGGCTGCGAATGTTGGCCTGCACGTAGGTAAAGCCACCCAGCCACGCCAGATCGAGCTTGTCGCTGGCCAGCGCTTCGACCACCGCTGCATAGTCGGAGACCGGAACGAAGGACACTTTCATCCCCACTTCTTTCTCGAGATACTTGCCGAGCGGCGCGAACTTGCGCTGCAGCTCGGTCGGCGCCTCGTCAGGAATCGCCGAAACGCGCAGCACAGTGTCAGCGTCAGCAGCCACCGCGGTGTGGAAGAAAGTGCTGGCGAGCGCACAGACAAGCGCGCCCTTGAGCGCCAGACGGCGCGAGAAGTGGACCATGAGAACTCCCTGTAAAGACCGGCCACGGCACGGAGTGGGCCGCAGCCTAAACGCGGCCAGGCGTCGAAACGCGGCGGCCGCTAGCAAGAATCGAAGCGGTACCCAGACCGCGGGCGGACTATAGCCGGGCCCACCCGATCAATCAAGCGAGGGAGGTCTTGCCCTGGTCGCGACGAGGTTTCGCGGCGGCCTCGGAAGCAAGTGCCACGCAGCGAGCGGCCAGGATTTCGGTGGGGTCGAGCAGAGCAATTGATTGACCTACGGCGATGTCGATGGCGATCAGCGGCAGTTCGGTACAGCCAAGAATGATCACTTCGGCACCCTGCTCGGCGAGGTGGCCGATCGCCGTCGCCAGATGCTCGCTGCACAAGCCGGACGTGAATCCCGCCTTGACTCCCCGCTCGCCGTAGATCGCCTGCATGACCAGCTCCTGGACGGCTGCGTCGGGAACCAGCAGTTGCAAGCCTGCCGCCTCGGTGACTTCGCGATAAACGCCGCTGGCCACCGTCCCCGAGGTGGCCAGCAGCCCGACTCGGCTGACCAGGGGCATCTGCGAGCGGATATGCTGCACGACCTCGGACAGCATATTCACGATGGGAATGCTGAGATAGGGCTGGATGCGGTCGACGAAGGCGTGCGCCGTGTTGCAGGGGATGGCCACCGCGTGCGCGCCCCCCGCTTCGAGCTGCTTGCAAGTAGCAAGCAGGGCGATGGTCGGATCGGCGCCGCTACCGATCAAGTTGGCGGTTCGATCGGGAATCTGCGGATTCTGCTCGACCATCATCTTGATGTGATCCTGATCGCGCGCAGCGTCGGTCAGGCGCACGACTTTGTGCATGAAATCGACCGTCGCTGCCGGCCCGACGCCACCAACGACGCCGAGCTTGAACTCGCGCAGCGGCGGCGCCGCTTCGCAGCCCAGCGCATACTCGGCATAGACGAGATTGGAATCGACGACCGGAACGGCTACCAGCGAGCGCAGGGAGTCGATCAGCACCGGCACTTCGGACAGACCGGGAACGATAAGCTGCGCGCCGCTGGCGACCAGGCAGTGGCAGGCCTCAGCCAGCAGTTCGACGCACTCGCCGCCGTGGTGCCCGGCCTGATGCCGCTGGGACCATAGATGGCGCGCATCAGCTTGTCGGACTGAACGGCCGCATCCGGATAAACGATCTCGTACCGGGAAGCCCAACTCGCGCTCGAAGATCCCTGATTTCTGCACATAGGTCGAGGTCAATACGCCGATCGTGCGCAGCGCCGGATGCTCGCGCGCCAGCCAGTCGCGCAAGGCATCGAAGAGGCTGATCACGCGCATGTCGAGTTCGGGCGTGATCTCGCGCAGGAAGGTATGCGACACGAAGCAAGGCACCAGGGCGGTATCGATGCCGCGCGCCTCCATCTCCTTGAGCGTGTCATAGACGTAGAACTTGCGTCGGCTCGGATTGTAGGTCTCGTCGGCAATGCTCGGCCCACTGTCGAAGTGACGCTGTTCGAAAGCAATGCCAACGTCACGCATTTCCGGCCGCCGCTGCGTCGCGCCGATCATTTTCAGCAGCAGGTCGGCGCCGGCAATGACGCCGAGGCCGCCGACTACGCCGTATCTGTGCTTGCCCGGTGCCTTGCTGGCATGGGTCGACGCGAATGTCTTCTTGCTCATCATGGCCTGACTTCTGGAACGAGCTTCAATTCATGCTGCGCCACTTGTGGCAGAAATGGCGTTGCTTCGCCTTTCACCCAGGCTTCATGGCCGGCCAGGTAATAGGGCGAAAGCGGGTGCCCGCTTTGCCCCCCCGGCATATGAAGGATCGCGCGCTCTTCATGGCCGGGAGAAACAACCATACGTTCCGACGCCCCAAACGAAGGCCCGGCGACTCGCGGCATGTTGACATCGCCATCGATGGCTTCAATCGGCGCGTCGAGGAACTTCCCGAGCAGTGGAATGAACGGACTCAGCGGGTGCTGAATCGCCGCCCTGTTGCGCGCTCCCCAGGTGACCTGCGCCAGCCGTTCCCGGCTGTCGATGCCCAGGGAATGCAAGCTTGTTTTCAAGACCTCGCGCTCGAACTCGCGCCACGAAGCAAACGGCGCCGGCAAGAGGTGAGCGGGCTTTTTCTGGATCACCTCCCACAGCACGCCCTCCCACTGGTTCGACAGCGAGCCGATCTGGAGATCGGGTTGCGCGTCATAGGCCGCCGCCAGCCAGGCCATGAACAGCGCGTCACGCAACAGGTAGCGATAGGTCCTGACGACGCGGTAGGCCACTGAATCACGGCGCGCCCGCAAGTCTTTTTCGGATCGCAATTGAACGAGCAAAGCCTTCGCCAGGTCGTCCTGCGCAGCGCTTTCGTCGGCCAGCAACTGTTCGAGATGAGCTTTCCAGCGCTCCAGCAACAAACCGCGATCATCGAGCGCGATGGCCAGAAAATCGCCTTCAGCGAAGGAATCACGGGCGAACAAGGCATCGCGGATTTGTTTGGCGCGCGCGCCCAGGTCGTAGCCACCGTTGCCGATGCGCCTGAGCATCTCGCCCGAGGCAACACGGTTGTTTGCGGTCCATAAGCGGCCGTCGGCCGGGTTCATCAGCAGCGGGTATTCTTCCGCCGACAGGTAGCCTTGCCACGAACACGATCCGTCCGCGAAGCTGACCGGTTCGTCACCATCACACCCGACGCGCTTGGGAATGGCGCCAATGATCGTCCATGCCAGATTGCCGCCGCTGTCGACCAGCAGGATGTTCTGCGACGGCAGGCGTGCATGGTGGGCAACGCCGATCGCGTCGGCGACCGTCTCCGTTCTCTCCAGACCAAGAATGCCCAGGTTAATGGCTTGCGTGACGTCATGGGCCAACCATTTGAGCACGAACTTTCGACCATCCGCGCCGCTCCGGGCAACCGGTCCCCAGATCGTCTTTTCAATAGCCACCCGCTGCGCTGGCGCGCCTTTGACGTCGATGGTTTCGTAAACCGTTTCCAGGGGCACTTCTCCGTGCGCAGTCAGATAGCTTCCAGGACGCTCCTGCTCAAGGACAATCACGTCGCTGAAGTCGCCGTAGCTATTGGTGTAGCCCCAGGCGACTTTTCCGTTGCTGCCGGCGACGACAAGCGGCACCCCTGGCAAGGAAACACCGGTCACCTGATGCGCGTAGCGACTCCGCGACTGCTCATCTTCCCCGTAGCGAATCTGCATACGAAACCAGATGTTTGGCACCCGCAACTTCAAGTGCATGTCATTCTGCAGAATCGCCGCACCGTTATCGCTCAAGGCACCCGACACAGCCCAGCTATTGCTCCCCGGCAGCGGTGGCTCCGGACGCTCGCGGATTTGCAGCGGCAGCTCCAGCTTTGCGGACCAGTTCCCAGGCTGGACGCCTCCGGAATGGCAGGCGGCAGCAGCGGCTCACCCCATAGTGGCGCGTCCCACTCGCTTCCTTTGCCGCGCAAGAAAGCATAAAGCGACTCGGGAACGCGTTCCTTCACGTTCAGCCGGGTCAACTTCTTCTCGGCTGTGGACGGCTGCAGGACCAGGTACATCGAGTACGCCGTCAGTATGGTGTCCTCGGCCGTCCAGTCGACGGGCTCTGCGCGCAGCACCCAGTATTCGAATGGCCTGGAACCGAGGCGGTGCAAGCCCTCGTTCACGCCCGCCACATAGGCCAGCAGAATCTCCGACTCGTCACTGGGCAACCCGGCAACGATGGCGCGTGCCCGCGCACGCAGTTGATGGATACGAACGCGCTTGTCGGCCTCCAGCGCCTTGCCGCCGAACAACGCCGACAACTCGCCGGCGGCCTGACGGCGCATCAAATCCATCTGGAAAAACCGCTCCTGCGCATGCACGAAGCCCATCGCCCTGGCCACGGCGGTACGACTGTTCGCCGAAATGGTCACCATGCCCACTTCGTCGCGCGTGACGCTGACCTCCTCATCCAGCTCGGCTAGCGCCACTACGCCATCGAGAGTCGGCAAGCTGGCACGCAGTTGCCAATAGGCCCACGACGCGCCTAACGCGACCAGCAGCACTCCCGCCAGGAGGAGCACGCACAAAACCCGGCGAGCGGAGAACTTCGATTGTTTCTGCATGGAACGGAGTTTTTGAGTTCGACCGACAAACCAGTCTAGCAAAACACCGGGAGAACAGAGCTGCATTGACGAGCGTGCTGGCGTAATCGGCGAGCGCGAAGCGCATCCTTGCCGCCGAACGCTGACGACTTCAGGCGACTGCCGCCGTTTGGCATGCTCCTGCGCTACAAAGACCGCGTGGACGAAAAACCAAGCTTCGGATACGCTGTTCCGAGGCAAGTGCTTTCATGGCCTTGCAGACCTGCTGACGGTATGGAATTGTCGTGTCGGCAAGCGGCCATCAAGCAAGCGCCGAATAGCCGCCTTGGAGCAAGTACCGAGTGTGCCCATAGTGGAACATCCGGCTCCTGAAGTTTTCATCAAATTGCGAGAAAAATTCTCATGAAAGCCATCCTCCTCGGCCTCACCATGGCCGTCTTGCTTCTTGTCCAGGGCTGTTCGACGCCGCAGCGCCTGGCGGCAGTGCCCTCCGAACTGACGACAAGAGCCGAAATTCCAGGCATGCCAAATGTTCGTTTTGCTTTGGGCGGCGACATCACGGAGCTCTCCCGGAAGGCGCAGGCATCCCTGCAACTGGAAAAGGATCACCTCGCAAAACAGGGGCATAAAGGGCCCCTTCCCCCGGCGTTCTTTTTGGCAATTTCAGGTGGCGGCGATAACGGCGCGTTCACTGCCGGGCTGATAAATGCGTGGACGGCAACCGGGACGCGTCCGGAATTCAAAGTGGTTACCGGCATCAGTACCGGCGCCCTGATTGCGCCTTTCGCATTTCTCGGCTCAAAGTATGACGCCACGCTGAAGGAGGTCTACACCACCATCTCGCCGCAAGACGTCCTTACGCCGCGTGGCTTCCTGGCTGGCGTGATGAGCGATGGAATGGCCGATAACGCTCCATTGATGAGTCTGACGCGAAAATCCGTGACCGATGATTTTCTCAGGGAAGTTGCCGCAGAGTATGCAAAAGGTCGTTTCCTCCTGATCGCTACCGCCGACCTCGATGCGCGTCGTCCGATCATCTGGGACATGGGGAAAATCGCCACCTTCGGAGGCCCCAGGGCATTGGACCTTTTCGTGCGCGTCATGATCGCATCCGCCTCGATTCCGGGTGGCTTTCCTCCGATGATGCTTGATGTGGAAGTCGACGGCAAAACCTATCAGGAAATGCACGTCGATGGTGGCATCATGGCTCAGGTTTTCGCTTACCCGGCCGCGCTGCGCATCAACGAGTCGGCCGCCGCCGTCGGCGTTACCCGTGAGCGCAAACTTTACGTTATCCGTAATGCGCGACTCGATCCGGACTGGGCACAGGTTGAGCGCAGTACGATGACCATTGCCGGTCGCTCAGTCGCCTCACTGATCCACAGCCAGGGCATCGGTGACCTTTACCGCATCTATGCCACCGCCCAGCGCGACGGAGTGGACTTCAACCTTGGCTTCATTCCATCGAGTTTCAAGGCCGAGCACAAGGAAGAGTTCGACACCGAATATATGCGAGCACTGTACAAAACTGGTTACGAGATGATGCTAAATGGCTTCCCGTGGCTCAAGGTTCCCCCCGGATTCAGTCCCCCGAGCGCGCCAGTAGCCGAAAATAGCAAGTAGCAATCCAGACACAAGCGGTCAAGAAAGCGAAGAAAATCCGGCTTCACGTCCGCCGGTGGCGACCAGTTTCAGCTTGGCCTCGACAGCCAGATGACAGGCAGCTAGTGTTCATTCCTTTCGAAGATGACGGCGAGGCGCCCTGAAGGGATCGGGACGGCTATCGCGTTACTTGTTGTTCTGGATAGTAGCGAAGCTGTTCATCAAATTGCGATAGTCCGGAATATGATTGGCGAACAAGGTGCCCAGACCCTCGACATCGTTGCGCCAGTCGCGATGCAGTTCGCAGGCGGCGCCAAACTAGGTCATCAGCTGTGCGCCGGCTACCGACATTCGATCCCACGCTGAATGACGGGTGACCTCGTTGAACGTGCCCGAAGCGTCGGTAATGACGAAGACCTCGTAGCCTTCCTGCAGGGCGGACAGTGCCGGGAAGGCGACGCAGACCTCGGTGACGATGCCGGCGATGATCAGTTGTTTTTTGCCCGTCGCCTTGACGGCCTTGACGAAGTCCTCGTTATCCCAGGCATTGATTTGGCCTGGGCGGGCGATGTAGGGCGCCTCCGGGAAAGCTTCCTTGAGTTCGCTCATCAGCGGCCCGTTAGGCCCGTTCTCGAAGCTGGTCGTGAGGATGGTCGGCAGCTTGAAATACTTGGCCAGGTCAGCCAGCGCCAGCACGTTGTTGCGGAACTTGTCCGGCTCGATATCGCGGACCAGCGATGAAAGCCCGGCCTGATGGTCGACCAGCAGGACGGCGGCGTTATTCTTGTCGAGGCGGATGTAGGGATTGCTCATGGTGACTCTCCTTTCCTGCGTTGTGGTGTTATCGCTGGGAATCCAGCACTTCATTGTTCGTCACGACCTCCAGCATCACCGCGTCTGACGGATCAATGCTGGCCTGGGCGCTGGCGAAATTGGCGCGGGTACTCATAGTGGATGTCCTTTGCTTGAACGGGCTGTCGGGGCTAACGGTCATGACATGTCGAGATACCCCGAATCATGAAAGTCATGACCGTTTCCGTCTCACTTGCAGTGCGCATTCCGGCTTGCACGCCGGAATCGTTCGCCGGGCAGGGAGCATGCTCCCTGAATTCCCCGCCTCACCCCTGCCCCTTCTCCCGCGAGGGGAGAAGGGCGCTTCGTGAGTCGCTTGCGCGACTTTCACATTAATGGCCGATCTGTCCGAAATGGCCACTGTTGAAGTCATTCATTGCCTGGGCGATTTCCTCCTCAGAATTCATCACGAAGGGGCCGTAGCCGACGACCGGCTCAGCGAGCGGTTCGCCGTTGAGCAAGAGCAGGGTCGTGTCGTCGGCAACCTCGAATTCCAGATGGCAGCCTTCACGCTCCATGACGGCCAGTTCTGCGGCCCGCACCATGTGGCTCTCGCCGAGGCGAATGGCACCGCGCAGCACGAAGAGCGCCGTGGTATGTCCGGCCGGCAGCTCGAACGCGACACGATGGCCGGCCTGCAGGCGCAGATCCC
The DNA here is from genome assembly GCF_036625345.1 of Candidatus Accumulibacter meliphilus. Classification (NCBI taxonomy): domain Bacteria; kingdom Pseudomonadati; phylum Pseudomonadota; class Betaproteobacteria; genus Candidatus Accumulibacter; species Candidatus Accumulibacter meliphilus. Next base: position 216,942 of record NZ_JAZKTZ010000006.1, read on the forward strand.
AGACGTTCATCGGAGTGAAGCTGCGGGCCGGACCGGTCGCGTCGCCATACTGGCCGGCGATGATGCGTGCAGTACCAGACTGGTCGGGAAGCGCCACTTCCGGAATCTGCCCGGCGGTAATGCCCTGATATCCCGGCGCCGACATTTTGTCCCGAGCTGGCAGGTTGACCCAGAGCTGGACCATCTCGAAGGCGCCGCCTTTTTCGGCGAATTCCGGGCTATGAAATTCCTCGTGAAGAATGCCGGAAGCTGCCGTCATCCACTGCACATCGCCCGGGCCGATGGTGCCGCCGCCACCCGACGAGTCGCGGTGTGACACGCCGCCCGCGTAGACGATGGTCACCGTCTCGAAGCCGCGATGCGGGTGCTGGCCGACGCCAAGCTTGCGCGTGGTCGGCGGAAAATCGGCCGGCCCGGCGTAGTCCAGCAACAGGAAGGGCGACATTTCCTCGGCGATGTCGCTGTAGGAAAAAATGCTTTTGACCGGGAAGCCATCGCCGACCCAGTGTTTGCCGTTACTGCGCTTGATGAATGCCAATTTTTTCATGACTGCACTCCGTTGGTGAGGAGCTTCAGTTTAGAAGGCAGACGATTGGCGCACTAGATGGTTAAATACGGAAACTTTTTTCAATGAGTTGAACAATGGATCTCAACGAAGCCGCCGTCTTCGTCAAGGTGGTGGACGCCGGAAGCTTTAGCGCTGCTGCCCGCCTGCTGGGCTTGCCGACCTCGACCGTCAGCACCCGGGTGGCGCGCCTTGAGAAGCGGCTCGGCGTAACGCTGCTGCAGCGAACGACGCGCCGCCTGCACCTGACCGATGCGGGCGAGTTGTATTACCGACATGCGTCGACCGGAGTGGGCCATATCCTCGATGCCGAAGCGGCGGTCACGGAAGCTGATGGCGAGCCAAAAGGACTGTTACGGGTGACGGCGCCGGCGGATATCGGCGATCGCATCCTGGCGGAGATCATCAATCAGTTGCGCCGGAATTGCCCCAAGGTCAGGGTGGAATTGATGCTGACCGATCGCTATGTCGACCTGGTGGCCGAAGGTGTTGATGTCGCCATCCGCACTGGCCATCTCAAGGATTCGACGTTGATTGCGAAACACGCCGGCATCGCCTGCTGGGTGCCCTTTGCCAGCCCCGACTACCTAACCTCCCTTTAACACCTCGCTGTCATATTTCGGGTTTTTCTAGCCCGCGCTGATTTTAAGTCGTTGATTTGAAAGAGGCGGTTTTCCGGAGGTGAAATGTTGTGCCATAATAGTTTTGACGTTCTGGTTTTTTCCCTTGCATTTCTTGTACGATCGTGGGCATGTATATCCGACAGACACGAACGAACAACAAGGTCACCGGCGAGGGCTACTTCACCTACCGGCTGGTGCGTGGCGAACGCATCGCAGGCAAGGTCCGTCAGATCACCCTGCTGAATCTCGGGCGTAATTTCGCGATCAAGCAGGAAGACTGGCCGATACTGTGTCGTCGTATCGAACAGTTGCTACACCCCCAGGAAGCGCTGCTGCCGTTGCCATGCACAGGTCATATCGAAAGTGCGGCCCAGCGCTACGCCGGGCAGCTGATCGTGCGGGCGCCGATGAGCGACGCGTCGGCGACAGAGGCCAGCGACCCTGCCGAAAACCCGCGTCCGCCGGCGACATTCGTCGAAGTCGATGTTGACTCGCTGCAAACGATGCAGCCGCGTTCGGTCGGCGTCGAGCACGTCGGCCTGCATGCGCTGGCCGAACTGGGCATCATCGACCAGTTGCGGGAGTTGGGCGTTAATGGCGTTCTGCGGGCGTCGATTATCGGCAATTTGATCGGCAGAATGGCCCATCCGGGCTCCGAGCGGGCAACCTGGAACTGGCTGCAGACGCACAGCGCCTTGGGCGAACTGATCGACGTCGACTTCCTGTCGATGTCACACATGGGTCTTTACCGGGGTTCGGACGTCCTGATGAAGCATCGGGAGGTGATTGAAGCACGTTTGTTTGGCCGCGTTCGCACGCTCTTTGGTTTGGAAGAGACGATCACGCTCTACGACCTGACCAACACCTACTTCGAAGGCGAAGTCCCGAGCAATCGCAAGGCCAAGCGTGGCCGTTCCAAGGAGAAGCGTAGCGATTGCCCCTTGGTGACCCTTGGCCTGGTGCTCGACGGCAGTGGTTTTGTGCGCCGCTCTCAGACCTTCGAAGGGAATGTCAGCGAAGCCGGCACGCTTGCCGGCATGCTGACCGGCTTGGCCGCCCCGGCAGGGGCGCTGGTGATCATGGACGCGGGCATCGCCAGCGAAGCCAATGTCGCCTGGCTGGTCGAACACGGTTATCGCTACCTGGTCGTTCGTCGCGGGGGAACCCGGCAGTTCGATGAAACACAGGCGATCACGATCGAGACCGCCGACGAGCAACCGTTGCGCTTGCAGAAGACGCTCAGTGAAGACGGTCAAGAGCTTCAGTTGAATTGCCATTCACCGGGTCGCCAACTCAAGGAGGAGGCAATGCTCGAATCCTTCAGCCAGCGCTTCGAAGCCGGATTGCAGCAAATGCTCGATGGCCTGGCCAAACCGCGTGCCGAGAAACGCCCAGACAAATTGCTCGAACGACTCGGTCGACTGAAGCAGAAGAGTCGCGGCACCAGCCAGCATTACACGGTAAACCTGGTGACGGACGAGTCGGGCAAGCGCGTCACCGGGATCACCTGGCAGAAGGTGCCCCGCGAGGGGAGCCAGGCGACACACCCAGGCGTTTATTGCTTGCGTACCAATCAACTCGACTGGGATGAAGAGCGGCTCTGGCGCACCTATACTCTGCTGACTGACCTGGAAAGTGTGTTTCGCAGCCTGAAGAGCGAGCTGGGCTTGCGCCCGATCTACCATCACAAGGAAGATCGCGCCGACGGCCATCTGTTCATTACCGTGTTGGCTTACCAGTGCGTGCAGTTCCTTCGCGTCAAGCTGAAGGCGGCTGGCATTCACGACAGTTGGACGACTTTGCGCGAGACCCTCTCGATGCAGTGCCGGACGACGACGACTTTCCGCCAGCGCGATGGCCGCACGCTCCATGTCCGCAAGGCCACCAACGCCGAGCCAGAGCAAATGGCCATCTATCGCGCCTTGGGCATCCACTCACAACCCGGAGGACTCCGAAAACTGATCGCCTGACAGCACATTACGCGCTTGTTGTGCCATTAGAAATTCATTTGCCCTGCAAGCAATTGATTATGCAAGAGGTTTTTTGGGGTAGGTTAAACAGGGGCTAAAATCGGCACCGCCGCTGGATTCTCCGCAAGCGCTGCTCGATCATTGTTGTCTGCAATTCACGCCCGTCGGCAAGGATGCCTGGACGCTGAACGACAGCAATGGCAGCGTGACCATTCCGATGTCCGGCCAGGTGATGGTCAACGATGTGCGGGTGATCCGTTCAATGGCGCTGGCTGGCGATGGCGTTGCCCTGCTGCCAGTCTATCTGTGTCGTCCGGAATGCGAACATGGCCGACTGATGCGAGTCCTGCCGCAATGGCAGGCGCAAGCCGATCCGCTCCACATTGTCTATCCTCGCCAGCGCTTCATGCCACCCAAGCTGAGGGCGTTTGTCGATCTGGCGTCCCGGGAGTTGCGAAAATGGCTGGAGGAGTGGTGATGATCCAGCGCTGCACACGCGGATCAAGCGCGCAGCGCGAAGGCCTCGAAATCGTCTACCGGCAGCGCTCGACTGAAGAAATAGCCCTGATAAGCGTCGCAGCCGGCACTCGCCAGAAAGTCGCGCTGCGCTTCGCTGTCCACGCCCTCGGCGATCACCTCCAGCTCCAGGCTGTGAGCCAGCGCCACGATGCCCCTGGCGATTGCCGCGTCGTTGCTGTCGTCAAGCACATCACGCACGAAGGACTGGTCGATCTTCACCTGATCGAGCGGCAAGCGCTTCAGATAGGACAGCGACGAATAGCCGGTACCGAAATCGTCGAGCGCAAAGCCCACACCGCGGGCTTTCAGCCGCGATACCTTTTCGACCAGATCATCGACATCATGCACCAACAGGCTCTCCGTCAGCTCCAGCGTCAAGTATTTCGGATTGGCGCCCGTCGCACCGAGGATCGCCAGAAGCTTGTCCGCGAAGTCCGTTTCGCGGAACTGCCGTGCACTGACGTTCACCGCCACCGCGAGCCGGTTCAGCGGCAGTTGATCGGCCCATTTGGCCAGCTGATTACAAACGTTTTCGAGAACCCAGTCCCCCAGCGCCAGAATGAGCCCGGTCTGTTCGGCAAGCGGAATGAACTCCGCGGGAGCGACGGTTCCGTGCACGGGGTGTCGCCAGCGCAACAGGGCTTCGCTTCCGATCAGCTTGCCGTCGCCGGCGAACTGCGGCTGATAGTGCAGCTCGAGCTGGCTCTCGCGAAGAGCGCCCCGCAGGCTCGCCTCGAGTTCGGCGCGCCTGAGCACCAGGATCTGCATCGTCGGGTCGAAGAAATGCAGTCTGTTGCGACCCGCTTCCTTGGCCTTGTACATTGCCATGTCGGCCTGTTTCAAGATGTTGTCGATCGATGTCTCGTGCCCGCGGAACAAGGTCGCGCCAACACTCGCCGTGCCGCGATGATCGACGGCGCCAAGCAGGTAGGGGCGAGCCAGGGCGGCGAGAACCTTCTCGCCGACGATCTCGGTCTGCGTCGCCGCCTCGTCGATGTTGGCGTTGAGGTTCTCCAGGAGGATCACGAACTCGTCGCCACCCAGTCGCGCCACGGTATCGCCCTCGCGTATGCCAGCGACGAGACGCTGGGCGACGGTCTTGAGCAGCCGGTCGCCCTGGTCATGTCCCAGCGTATCGTTGAGCGTCTTGAAGTGGTCGAGGTCGATGAACAGCAGCGCACCGAAGGTCCTGTTGCGCTCGCTGACGGTCATCGCCTGTTTCATGTGATCGAGCAGAAGCGCGCGGTTCGGCACCCCGGTGACGATATCGAAGAAAGCCATCTCGGCGATCTTCCGGTCCGCTTTCTTTCGTTCGGTAATGTCGAAATGCGTGGCCACGTAATGGGTCACGGTGCCGGCGCCGTCGCGCACCGGAGAAATCGTCAGCCAGGTCGGATAGACCTCGCCGTTCTTGCGCCGGTCAAAAATTTCTCCCTGCCAGATGCCGGTACTGTGAATGGTCTTCCACATCGTGCGGAAGAAGTGCGCATCGTGCAGGCCCGATGACAGCATGCCGGGAGTCTTGCCGACGACTTCCTCGGCAGCGTAGCCGGTGACCTCGGTGAACGCCCGGTTGACCCGCAGGATCAGGTGGTGGGCATTGGTGACCATCATGCTGTGTTGTGATTCGAAGGCGACTGCGGCAATGCGCAGATCGGCGTCTGCCCGCTTGCGCTCGGTGATGTCGCTGATGACGATGCGCAACACCGTCGCGCCATCGGCGTCCTGCGCCGTCGCGGTTTCCAGATGCGCCCAGAATGGCTGCCCGTCAAACTTCAGCATGCGCAGGTCGCAGCCTGGCGCCTGGCCTGTTGACAAGGCCTGTTTGTGGTGCAGGTAGAAGACATCCTGGTCGGCCTTGCGAATGAAGCGGCTGAAGCGCAGCTTGACCAGGGCGCCGCGGGCGACGCCGAGCAGGGTCGCCGCGGTGAGGTTGGCTTCCAGGATCAGCCCGGCCTGACTCACGCTGCAGTAAGCGACCGGGGCCAGGTCATAAATGTCGAAATAGCGCGTCCGCGCGGCTTCCAGCTCAAGCTGCGCCCGACGCAGTTCTTCGTTCTGCATCTCCAGTTCGATCTGATGCACGCGCAGTTCAAGCAGCGCTTCGCGGATCGCTTCGCGTGACAGGCTTGCGTCTTCTTCCAGCGCGCGATCGGTTTGCTGGCCGAGCGCCTCCTCGGCACGCTGGCGAATGGCTTGCTCGGCGCTCAGCGCGTCGTTGGCCAGGGACGGCATCGAGGGGTGATGGCGCTGACCTTTGCGGGACATGGCGTCATCCCTCGGAGCAGCCGACTGCCGTTTTGTTGGCCCGCTCGCTGGTCGCCACGGCGTACATCTGCCCGCCCTCGTCGACCAGCGCGGTGACCGTGATCCACACGTCCAGCAGCGCGCCGTCTCTGGTCAAGCGTTGCGTCCTGTGCGGTTCGAGCACTTCGGCACGGCTCAAGCGACGGATCCGCGTCAAGGCCTCTTCGCGCAGTTCCGCAGGGATGCGCTCGCGCACGTTCATCTGCAGCGCCTCGGCCTCACTCCAGCCATACATCTTCACCGCCGCCGGGTTCCAGGACAGGATGCGGCCTTCCAGGTCCTGGACGGTAATCGCGTCGGACGCGTCGTGGACCACGACGGCCAGGCGGCGAAGCTGCGCATTGGCCTGGATGAGCGAGTCTTCCAGCCGTTTCATTTCGGTGATGTCGACAAAGGTGATCACTGCGCCGCCAATCACGTTGTCCAGCGTGCGATACGGTCGGATGCGCATCAGGTACCACAGGCCATCGACGGTCTGTACCTTGGCGTCCTGGAGTGCCAGGGTGTCGATGACCGTCTGCACGTCGCTCACCAGACGGTCGTAGCCGACCAGGTTGGCGACGATGTGCGCCACCGGGCGGCCAATATCGCTCGGGATGAGGTTGATGATCGACGAGGCGGCCGGAGTGAAACGCAGGATACACAGGTGCACGTCCACAAAGATCGTCGCGATGCCGGTGCCGGCAAGCAGGTTGTTCATGTCGTTGTTGGCCTGCGACAAATCGCCGACCTTCACCTGCAGCTCGCTGTTGACCGTCGCCAGTTCCTCGTTGAGCGACTGCAGCTCTTCCTTGGAGGTCTCCAGTTCTTCGTTGGTCGATTGCAGCTCTTCGTTGACCGACTGCATTTCCTCGTTCGACGAGCGGAGCTCCTCGTTGGCGGTCTCGAGTTCCTCCTGCATGCTCTGGAGGTATTCGTCCTTGGCCCGGAGTTCGTCTTCGATGGCCGCGATGCGGGCGTCGCTGTCCGCTTCGCTGTGCTCGCCTGCCGCGTCGGCGCGCCCGGCGCCGGCGCCGATCGGCAGGGCCGCCTGCGGCGGCACTTCGGGATCGGCCGCGGCGGCGTCCACGAAGAAGACCAGGTACAGGGGTGCCTGCGGGGTCGCGGCCGGGCCGGTGGTCAGCGGGTGAATGCTCAGGTTGACACGCGTAAAATCGCCGTTGGTCCTGACCTGCAGCCCCGGGGCCCGGACGGCGGCCTTGCTGCAACTCGCCTGATGCAGGCCCTTGCTCAGTTCGTGTTGCAGCCCCTGGCGCGCATCTTGATGACGTTGTTGACGCCAGACTCTCCGGGCTGCGGCTCGAGGTAAGCGCCGCAGCGGCCGTGCAGGTAGAGGATGTCGCCCTGCGCGTTGACCAATACGCAGGTCGGCGCGACGTGCTGCAGGATGGCTTGTTCGGTGACCTCGCGCAGCGGCACTTTCATCGGGAAGGCGGTCCGTGCAGCGCTTCGGTAGCGTGCCGGCCGGGACGGCAGAAACCAGCCCAGGCCCGGGCGTGCCGCGCCAGTAAACCCCTCCTTGCGCTGGTAAAGCTTCGCCTTGCTGTCCACCACGGCAAACAGATCGGTGAAATTGCCGATGCTTTCCGACGTGCCGAGGAACAGTACGCCGTCGGGATTCAGCGCGTAATGGAACAGGGGAATGACTTTCTGCTGCAACTCCTGGCCGAAATAGATCAGCAGATTGCGACAGCTGATCAGGTCCAGCCGCGAGAACGGCGGATCCTGGCAGACGTCCTGCTCGGAAAAGATCAACAGGTCACGCACGCTCTTGTTGATCACGTAAGCAGCCATCCGGTTCCCGGGTAAAGAAACGCGCCAGGCGCTCCGGCGACACGTCGCTGGCGATGCTCGCCGGATAACGGCCAGCGCGCGCGGTCGCCATCGCCCGGGCGTCGATGTCGGTCGCAAAAAGCTGTATCGCGTACCTGTGCTCGATCGCCTCCATCTGTTCGAGCAGCAGGATGGCGATCGAATAGGCTTCCTCGCCGGTGGAGCATCCCGGTGCCCAGACGCGGACCACCTCGCCTTCGGGCTTGTTGGCGAATAACTGCGGGATGATCCGTCCGGCAAGGACCTTGAAGGCCTCCGGATCGCGGAAGAAGCTGGTCACGCCGATCAGTAGGTCGGCAAACAGCGCCTCGATTTCTTGCGGTGTCTTCTGCAGGTACTGGACGTAGCCGTCCAGCGCCTCGATCTGGTGCAGGCTCATGCGGCGCAGAATGCGACGGTGGATACTGCTCATCTTGTACTGGGAAAAATCGTGGCCGGTCTGCGCGCGCACCAGGACGAAGATTTTTTTAAGCGCGTCCCGGGTCTTGGGTGCCGGTTCGGAAAGCAGCGGAGCCAGCCGGCCGAAAGCGTGCGTCGCGTAACTGATGATCTGGGCAGGCATCTCGGCCGGCGGCAGCTGCCAATCCACCAGGCCGGTGGCGATGGCGCTGCGCGGCATGCCGTCAAAAGTGGTGGAGCCGGGCTCCTGGGCCATAACCATGCCGCCTTCGGCCTTGATCGCCCGGACGCCCAGCGTGCCGTCGCTGCCGGTGCCGGCGAGCACGACGCCAATGGCGCACGAGCACGAAAGCCATACCCGGGTCGTGATCGGCCGGCATCCCGGAGAAGAAGGCTTCGAACGCTGCCAGCCCGCCGGCCGAGGCGCCAATGCCGACGATCGGGAAGGGAGTGTCCGGGGTGCTCGCGGGTAAATCGGAGTCGCTCGGTGGCGTTACCGAAGCTTGCGGCGTGGTCTTCCCCGTCGTTTTTCCACCTTGCATCCGCCGTCCCTCTTGTGTGCTTATCGTCGCGCTGGAAGATACGCCACCTAACGGCAAAGTCAAATACGCGTCTCCTTCAGGCTCATGCCACGGTGGACAAGGCTGTCGCTATTCGGTTGCGTGGCGCCTCGTAAGGTGGCGGGATGTCAAAACAGAGCCTCGCATAAAAATTCTTTATTAACCCGGGGTTGACGTGCTCCCAGATGCTGATCATCCTGCACCTCACGCTCAGGATTTAGTTGATTTGTCGGGAAGATGCGGCGGATAGACTCATTGGCCCCTGAAGGCGGTAATCAGGAGTAGACAGAAACAGACTTGCTCGAAGCAGTTTGTCGAGCCATTACGGGCGTTACCCATTGATGCGACTTCAACGAGCCTGTTCAGACTTGGCCCTCGTGGCCATGGTCTTCGCGATGTTCTCGTGCACGGATGTGCAGCCTGTGAAATCACAAGCCAGCAGCGTCGAGCGAGCCAACAGCGAGGTACTGGAAGCGTCGGGAGCCGTGCTCAGGGCTTTCGTGGCGCGCGATGGAAAAAGCCTTGCCGCACGGGTTCACCCAAAGAAAGGGGTGCGCTTTTCGTCCAGTGCCTACGTGGACATGGAGAAAGATATCGTTTTCTCCGCCGCTCAGGCGGCTCAGTTCTGGAAAGACCGCAAGATATACGCTTGGGGCTTTGTCGATGGCAGCGGAGATGCGATCGAACTCAACCCAAGCACCTATGCCGAACGCCATATACTCGACCACGACTTCCTTGCTTCGTCCACCGTGAGCGTCGACAGTGATCGCGCCAGAGGCAACACAAGCAACAACGCGGCTGCAGTCTATCCACAGGGTACCCGGGTCGAGTATTACTTCTCACCTGTTAGCGGCAAAGGCGTAGCGGAGTTCGACTGGGCCGCACTGCGTCTGGTGTTCGAAAAGGCTGACGGCGTCTGGTTGCTGGTCGCTGTGATTCATGACCAGTGGAGCCCTTGACCAGGGGTGCTTCTTCCGTGCTATCCGCGCAAGCCTGGACTGACAACCTGCCTCGTAGGCCAACGGGCAGGAAAAACTGATTTTCAATATTTCAAAACTATTGATTGGAGGTAAAACGACATTCCAACTCCCCGCATGGTCCCTTGCCGGCAGATCCCGGCAGCATTGGTTTATCCACGAATCCATGAATTCAGTGAGGTGCGACATGCTTGAAAAAGACGACGTGACCGCAGGCGATGAGACCGAGGACAATCTGGAGGGATGCGATTGTTCCAGCATCGACGATGCAGACCAAACGCCGGACGAAGATCTACCCGCCGCTGTCGGAGGAGGAGCCTGAGATGCCATTCCAACTAACCTGGTTACCTACTGTACTCAAGAACGCCGGTCTCAAGGTCGCCGAGCAACCCGGCTGGCCAAATCACGGCACTCGGGAAATGCGCACGATCAAAGGGGTCATGTGCCACCACACCGTCGGACCGAAGACCGGAAACATGCCCAGTCTCAAGGTGCTCACCAACGGCCGTCCAGGTCTCGCGGGGCCTCTCGCACAGCTTGGCTTGGGTAGGGACGGAACTTTTTACGTCATTGCAGCGGGCCGCAGCAACCACGCAGGGAATGGAGAGTGGCGGAGCGTGACCAACGGTAACGACCATTTCATCGGTATCGAGGCGGAAAACACGGGCATCGGCAAACCCGGGGATCCAATGCACGACCCTTGGCCAGCCGTGCAATTGGACGCCTACCGTCGCGGCATAGCGGCCATTTTGAAGCATATCGGGCAAAAGGCAGAGATGTGCTGTGCGCATAAGGAATATTGCCGTCCCGAGGGTCGGAAGATCGATCCGCACAGTATCGACATGGACGAGTTCCGCAAAGAAATTGCGGCGATCATGGACGGTACGACACCAGTTCCAGCGCCAATCCCGAACAAGGACCCGGCGGGCAGACCAACGCTCCGCCGTTCTGCCGCGGCCAATCCGATATTCCTGGTACAGGAGCTCCAGAAAAAGCTTGGCTTTGTCGGATTGCAGGTCGATGGCGACTTTGGCCCCCTGACCGAGGCGGCTGTGCGCCGCTTCCAGCGCCAGCATGAACTGGTTCCCGACGGCATTGTCGGTCCCAAAACCTGGGAGGTGCTGAGTCGAGCATAGGGCAAACGCAGGCGCGCAAAGGAATTACCAAAGGTCCGAACAGGCAAGGAGCAAACTGAAGGAGCACCACCCACTTTCGCCAATCCAATGGAGCGTTTAATGAAAAACAAGAAAATCTCCCGCGCTTGCGTGTCTCGGTGGGCTGATGTTTTCAAGCCTATTGTATTCTTCCGCATGCGCGGCCGACCGCTTTGACGAGGTCCCGATCCATACCTGGAAGATCGAGTCGGAGTCCGGCTTTTTTCCCGAGAGGGACGATCCACGAGTGAGCGTGGAGTGGCTCAAGGATCGTCCCTCTTGCGGTATCGCCTTCTCTGGTGGTGGAACACGTTCGGCTACGGCGACACGGGGTGAGCTGCGCGCGCTGAACAAGCTCGGCTGGCTCGATCGGGCGTGCTACATCTAATCCTTTGCCAGGAGTTTTCGAAACGCAAGGCAGCCCAGTTGGCAATCGTCCACGGTCCCCGAGGTCTCCGAGTGCCCTGCCCTGACCATAATGAAGACTCGTATTCGGTTCATGGTCTCCTTGGATTTGACATCTTTCCGGGGCTGCTGCCGTAGGCCGGTCGTTCGGCTCGTTTTGACAGAATTTTCGTTCGCCATCAGCGTGGAGGAAAGACGATGAATTTCAAGGACAAGACCGCTGTCCAGTTCGCGAAGGAAGTGCTCGGTGGCCGCGAGATCTCGGCCGCCGATTCGTGCATTCTGGTGAAGCAACTCAAGCACGACCACGCCTTTGGGTACGCGCGCAAGGTCCTGGCGCGCGCGCGCAAGAGCCGGGTCGACGACGCCAAGCTGGCGAACTGGCTGCGCCAGCAACACGCCCTCTGCACGTACAAGGACCCCGACCTGCCGGCGTCGACGCGCTTCGACCTCGCACTCGAGATCCTCGCAACGGGCGAAGACCTCGGCGCGACGAAGGACCAGGAGACGCTGGGGCTTGCCGGTGCGATCCACAAGCGGATGTGGGAGGTCGACGCCCAGCGCGACCACCTCGAATGGTCGCTCAGCTTCTACCGCCGCGGCTACGAGGAAGGCCTCGAGCCGGATGCAGGCTACACCGCGATCAATGCCGCCTACGTCGCCGACCTGCTCGGCGTGGAGTCCGCGGCGGACGCTAAAGGCGGGCTGACCGCGCAGACCGCTGCGGCGTATCGCAAGTTGGCGCGCACCATTCGCGAGGACATCATCCAGACGCTCGTGCCAGGCGCGGAGGCGCCCGGGAACAGCGTCTGTGGGCAGTGGTGGTTCGTCTGCACCATAGCCGAGGCCTGCTTCGGCCTCGGTCGCTACGAGCAGGCGAGCGAATGGCTGCGACGGGCGGCAGCGATCGAGGGTGTCTCGGAGTGGGAGTTCCAGTCGACGGCCCAGCAGCTCATGCAACTGGCGCGACTCCAGTCCGCGGGCGACGTCGGCAGCGGCGAAACGTTCCGCGATTCCCCGGCCGGCAGGGCCTTGCTCGCCTTCCTCGGGGACGACGCGCTCGGCCTGCAATCGGCATACCTCGGCAAGTTCGGTCTCGCCCTCTCGGGCGGAGGCTTCCGCGCATCCCTCTACCACATAGGTGTCCTCGCGCGGCTCGCGGAGCTCGATGTCTTGCGCAACGTCGAGGTCATCTCCTGCGTCTCGGGGGGCTCGATTCTCGGGGCCCACTACTACCTCGAGGTGCAGAAGCTGCTCGAGTCCAAGACCGACGTCGACATCACGCGCCAGGACTACATCGATGTCGTCCAACGCGTGGCGCGGGATTTTCTGGCGGGTGTCCAAGAGAACATCCGTTCGCGTCTCGGCGCATCCTTGCTCACCAACCTGAAAATGATCTTCCGCCCGAGCTACTCGCGCTCCGACCGGCTGGGGGAGCTCTACGAGGAGTGCCTCTACGCGCGCGTTCAGGACGGCAAGGGGGGGAGCGAACGCTTCATGACGGACCTGTTCGTGAAGCCGAAGGGCTGCGCGACGGACTTCACGCCAAGACGCGACAACTGGCGTCGCAAGAACAAGGTGCCGACGCTGATCCTGAACGCGACGACGCTGAACACGGGTCACAACTGGCAATTCACGGCGTCGTGGATGGGCGAGTCGCCGTGGTCCGTCGACCCCGCGGTCGACGGGAACTACCGGCTGCGTCGGGTGTACTACGCGGACGCGCAGGGAATCGAGATGAAGGATGGCGAGCGACGCGGCGTTCGACTCGGGACTGCGGTGGGGGCTTCGGCCTGCGTTCCCGGCCTGTTCGAGCCGATCGTGCTGCGCGGCGTCTACGCGAACAAGACGGTGCGACTCGTCGATGGCGGCGTGCACGACAACCAGGGTGTCGTCGGCCTGTTGGAGCAGGACTGCAATGTGCTGCTGGTGAGTGACGCGAGCGGGCAGATGGAGTCGCAGGACGAGCCGAGCAACAGCGTCATCGGCGTCCCCCTGCGCTCGAACAGCATCCTGATGTCGCGCGTGCGCGAAGCGGAGTACGACGATCTGGTCGCGCGCCGAAGCACGTCGCTGCTGCGCGGCTTCATGTTCGTCCACCTCAAGAAGGACCTCGACGTGGAGGCGGTCAACTGGGCCGGGTGCGACGAGCCGGTCGAGGCGTCGGACGACGCCCGCCCGGCAGAGCTCCGCGGCCCACGCACGCGCTACGGTATTCGCAAGAGCGTGCAGCGACGCCTGGCGGCCATCCGAACCGACCTCGACTCGTTTTCGGATAGCGAAGCCTACGCGCTCATGGTCAGCGGCTACCGGATGACCGAATTCGAGTTCCCGCGCACCGTGTCCGGCTGCGAAGCTCCTGCGGAGGAAGCCGTGCAGTGGCCGTTTCTCGCGGTGGAGCCGGCGATGGACCGCGCCGACGACTCCGGCAAGCTGCTGGAGTTGCTCTCGGTGGCCAACCAGGGAGCATTCAAGGTCTGGAAGCTGTACCCGCCACTGAGGATTCTCGGCTGGATCCTTATTGCCGTCCTCGCTGCCTGCGCCGCGTGGGGCCTGTGGAAGTGGCGCGACGAGGCGGTGATCACCTACCAGACGATCGGCATTTTGCTGCTGGTCCTGATTGCGAGCGCGGTTGTCGGCAAGGGCGTCATGCGCATCGCGCGCTTCCGTGAGACGGTGAGGAAGATTCTTTTCGGGATCGGGATGGCGCTCATCGGGTTCAGCGCGGCGAAGATCCACCTCGCTTTCTTCGACAAACTGTTCCTGAAGCTTGGGCGGATCGAGCGCTTGCTGCCGTAGCCCGGATTCCTCACCAAGGAGTCGATCGAGCCCTTGCCAAGGGAGAGAGAGTTGCATTCACCAGGAAGAGTGTGCACTTTGCGCACTTTGCAAACTGGCGATGGGAGTCGACGGCCACGACCCCATCTCTACTCTGCGGAGAAGCGCAAACACGGAACCGGGAGAGGTCACGATGAGCCACGACAAGAGCAACAAGTCCGACCCATGCACAGGCCACGAAGCTTCACGGATCGAGGACCTCGAACGCACCTGCTTCGTCATCATGCCTTTTGGGCGCAAGGAGGTCGACGGACGAGAGGTCGATTTCACGGCGATCTACAAACAGCTCTTCGAACCCGCAATCAACGCCGCAAGGACGCCCGAAGGCGAGGCCTTGATTCCGAAGCCGACGGACATGGAGGCTTTTTCGGGCTCGATCAACCAGGACATGTTCGAGTACATCATGTACAGCCGCGTCGCCTTCGCGGACATCAGTGGCTTCAATCCCAACGTCTTCTACGAAATCGGCGCGCGGCACGCGACCCAGGAAGCGGGCACGGTCATCTTTCGACAGGGCAGACAATCGATTCCCTTCGACATCGCCACGATCAAGGTCTTCGAGTATTGCGACCCGACCATCCCCGGCGCCGACGAGTCCCGCGACTTGATCACCAGGGTGCTCACCGATACGCTCAAACGAAATCGCCTCGACAGCCCGGTTCGCCTCGCTCTGCGGTCACAATGCAGACCTCCCGGAATCCCCGGGGAACGTGGTCTAATTTTGGACAGTAGGTCGGCGAAGGCCGTCTCATAGCGGAGACTGGCCGACCTCGATGCGCAGCCATTTTCCGCCGGGGATCCTGGCGCCGAGACCAGTGAGCTTACGGCACAGCTGTTCTTGGGCATAACGGCGTGCGGGTTGCTGTAGCGGCTCCAGGCGAACGACCACCCAGTGTTCGTCACTGCGTACCCAGCCATGGCAGTTGAAAATCGCATAGAGCAGGTCCACCCGATCGCTATCCTTGGCATAGCTGTCGTCAAGCCAATCGAGAAGCTGGCGGCGCACGTTCCATACGGAACTCGTGACGAAGTCGAAGAGATTCTTGCCCTCGTTATCGATGGCGTTGAAGGAGCGGTAATCGGACAGCCCCGTGACATTGACGCGCTCGGGCAAGCGAGCCTTGTCAGCCTGGAGTTGTTTGAGTTGCGTTTCGCTCACGGCGATGGCCGCAGCAAGCCGCCGATGCCGACTGTTGTGGCGCTCACTTCCGTCCCGATTGAAGCTGGGTTGAGTCTTGGCCTGTTGCTTGTAAAGCTTGGCGAGATGGCCCTGGGTGCTCGCAATCTGCTGCGCAAGCCCTTTGATCTGGGGATTGGCGATGTCCTGTTTGTCGCTCTCGGCCAAGCCGAAACCCGGATGGTAATGATAGGGATGACGCCCCTTGAGGTGTTTGAAAGTGTTCTCCGAGGCGCCCCAGCGACTGAGCATCGCGGTCAGCACCTCTTGCGGCGACCACTGAAGGTCAGCGTCCCAGCAGAGCACGCTGATGCGGTGATTGGTACGCAAATTCCACAACACCACCCGACGCAGGTCGAACGTATGCGCCAGCTCGGCCATGCCGGTGTCGGGATCGGGATCGGGATCGGGATCGGGATCGGTTTTAGGTGGGTAGAGGCACGCCTTGGTCTCTTCGAGCAGGCGATAATCCGTGCCGTTCATCGACACGCTGTGCGTGAAGTCTGCGGCCGGCAAGGCCCTGAGCCGCGCAGGATTGGCGTTCTTCTCCCAAGTGATGAAGGGGGTGCGGCGGCGCACGAGTTCGCTGAAAAAGCCCAGCCCATCGCCCTCACGGTCGAAGACCTGTACCGGCGGGGTTCCCAGGGACTGTTGTCGCGCATACTCGCCAAGCTTCAGAATCTGAGCGCGCAGGTCTCCCTTGCCCTCCTGAATGTCGAAATAGACGATGCGCCCCTGTTCGTCACAAGTGACCAGATTGGTCTGTCCGGGCATCGGCATCCGCCGCTGTGTATTCCAGGCCGCATGCACCTTGTCCTGTCCGGTATAAGGCAAGAGATGACCGTCCGTAAACCACAGCCGGGTGGCGACCAGGCCGCAGCGGATCTGATCGGCAAAAAACGCCTTCAACAGCGCCTCGGCCCGCGACTTGCCGGCGACGTCATGGAACCAGGACCACAGCGTGTCGAGAGCGGGTAGCCGCCCCAAGCCCAGGAGCCGTCCCGCCTCCTCGCGCCGCTCATGTTTGAGCTGCTCAATGGAGCGGATGTTACGCACCGCCATCAGCACGAACACCTGGAAGATGCGCCAACCGTTGCCGAACAGCTGGGAGAGTCGTTGCATCCACTGCCCTTGGCTCATCAGGACCAGCAAGACAGGGAAAATGCCGGCATAGCGGCTGGCTTCCCAGTCATGGTGTTCCGCATAGGGAAGCTCGATCACTGCGGCGGGAACCTGTTCCGGTGAGGCCTGCTCCGCGACTGTCTGGCGGCTCGGCTGATCGACACGCACGACCTCTTCGAGGGGCGCTTCCTCCAGCGCACACCGCGCCGCGGCTTCGCCATCCCACGCGAGTTCCTCTTGTGTTACTTCCGCGGTCAGCCTCTTCTCGGCACGCCGCAAAGCTTCGAGTTCGCGGGCCTTGGAGCCGGGGCGGCGTTTGTCAACATGCAGCCGACCTTGCCGTTCTTCGCTCACGCTGTGGCTCGGACTATAGCCATGCAGCAGGCCGGTCACCCCAAAGAGCCGATAGCACTCGCGATAGTTGTGCAGCGTCTGGCGACTGAGATTGAGCACCTCGGCCAAGCGCGTCTGGTTCAGCTTCCTCTGTAATAACTCAACCACCAGGAGGCGCCGCTCGGCCTTGTCGGCAAGATTCACCCGTTTGCTCAGACTGCCATGATGATAAAGGTCACCCTGGCTGCGAGGGCCACGCGGAAGGTGCAGACAATAGCCTCTGCCCAAGTCGAAACGGCCTTCCTGCTTAACCGCTGGTTCCAATAACTCGCTCTGCGTCACCCCTCACCCCCAGGTCCCCGCTGCCTGACGCGATTCTAGCATGAGATTTATGCTTATTGCACTTGTTATTGCGTATTTACAATAGGATATAAGCATCGTTGTCCAATAAACGTTTTCCGTTCCCGGCGTGACGAAGGTCCAAAAAACGACGATAAGGCTTTTGAATCACGCGGTTAGCGGGGCGTCTGAGTCGCAATTCCGGGAGGTCTGCAATGGGGCGGCCAGCCGGAGCCCCCCCGCGACGGCGGTGCACTGGCCTTTCCGCCCGATCAGTCTCACGATCCGCTGCGCCAGCAAGCTGCAGCAAGCCAGGCCACGCTGCAGGCGCTTCAAGATCGACCTGGGCCCCAGCGGCGACAGGCTCGAGCGCGCGGAATCGATGCGCAAGGCGCAGACGCAAGCCACGCCTCCCGCAGATACGCCGTGGTGCTTCTACGACCTTGCCGAGATCCATTTGTACCGCTGCGATCACGACGGCTTCATCAGGCAGGTAGTGGCAGGGATCCTTGACGCTCCCCGGAACTGACCCGCTCTTGCTCACCAAAGCTGACCCATCAAGCGTGACCCAGTGAGCCCTGGTTGAGGTCCGCAGCGATTCCCGGGAACCGAACTTCGTAGTCCCCCACGCTCGGTCGGTAGGCCACGCCGGTTGGGCATGCGTCAGCGGGCGGAAGCCCGGTTGCCCGCTCTGCTGATCGCGCGCTGAAGCCCCCTTCGCCAAGCTCGCCGCGTCCGCCCAGTTCGCCCGCCGCCAGGTTGCGCTCAAGCCTCGCCAGATCTCCGGCACCGCGACAGGAAGCACGGCACAGGCCCATTCTTCCCGCACGACGTCGTGTGGGGAGAAACCGTCATGGAATTCCGACAGTGCGAGGCGTGTCGTCAGCCGTTCCGGCCGCGTCCGCAGAATCCCGACCAATGCTTTTGTTCCGCCGCCGCCTGCCAGCGCGAACGACGGCGGCGTTGGCAGGCGGCCAAGCGCCAGAGCGATCCCGACTATCGCGAGAACCAGAAGCGTGCGCAGAAGGCCTGGGTGGAGCGTCACCCCGACTACTGGCGCACGTATCGAGATCAGCATCCGGAGTACGTCGCACGCAATCGGGCCCGGCAGCGGGAACGTGCGCCCGCCCCGACCGGCGTTGCAAAGATGGACGCGTCAAAGGCGGGAATTGCTTTGCCATCAGGCACTTATCGTTTGTCGCCGGTGGTGGACGCGTCGTTTGCAAAGATGGACGCGTGGATGGTCGAAATCACCGTTATTTCAGCCGGTTGCGCCTCGCCATGAAACCCCTGCCGCGGCTTGCAAAGAGAGGACTCGATCGCCTTGCGGTGGCCGCCTTGCTAGGCTGGATGCCATAGGAGGTCAAGCGCATGGATCACACGGCCGCTACGGCCCAGACTCTGGATTTGCACCGCCTGGAGTTGCGCTACGCCGAGCTTCGGGTGCTGGATACGGCGGCGATCACGCATCTGGCCCAGTCGATCGCGCTCAATGGCCAGCTCGTCCCGTGCATCGCGGTGGCCGGCGAGGGAAACTCGGCGATCCTGCTCGACGGCTATCGACGCGTCGCCGCGTTACGGCAACTCGGCAAGGATACGGCCGAGGTCGAATGCTGGGACGGCGATCCGGTGCAAGGCCTGCTGGGCGTGTTGGCACGAACCCGCAGCCGCGCGTTTGCGCCGATCGAAGAAGCGCTGCTGCTGCGCGAACTGATCGCCAGCGCCCCCCTGAGCCAGCATGAAATCGCCCGCCGCTGCGGTCGCGACGTGAGCTGGGTCAGTCGCCGCCTGCAACTCGTGACGGTCCTCTCGGATGCGGTGTTGACGGCGGTACGCCAGGGAAAGGTCTCCACCTGGGCGGCGGTCCGGATTCTCGGCCCGTTGGCGCGCGCCAACAGCGCCCACGCCGAACGGCTACTGGAGAGTTTGCGCACGGCGCCGCTGACCACACGGCAGCTGGTGACCTGGTTCGCGCAGTATCAAGGCGCTTCCCGGACCGTGCGCGAGCGGATGGTCGAGGCCCCGCAATTGTTGCTCAATTCGCTGACCGCCAAGGCCGACGAGAAGAACGCCGATCGCCTGCGCGAGGGTCCGGAAGGCGAGGTGCTGGCCGACATCCGCATTCTCGACGCGGTCAGCGCCCGCCTGGCTCGACGTTTGTCCGCCCTGGCGCCCTCGCCAGCGGACCTGCCGCCCGCCGTCACCGCCGCGGTCGGCGCCTTGCAACCGGCGCTGGCGTTTCTCCAGTGCCACCTGAGGAAGGTTTTCCCCGATGAAATCGCCCGAGATTCGTCAAGCCGTCCAGACGCTGCATCAGCAAGGTCTGGCGTTACGCGAGATCAGCCGGCTGTTGAAGCTGTCGCGTAACACCCTTCGCCGCATCCTGCGTTCTCCGGCGGCTTCCCCGCCCGGTATGCCAGCGGCCGGCACGCGTGAACCCAGCTGTCCGGCGCCGGTTCGGCTTTGGCTGCCCTCGGCCTTCGAGCGCGCGCGCGGCAATGGGGCCCGCATCCAGGAGATGCTGGCGGCAGAAATGGGCCTTCGTCCGGGCTACAGCACGCTGACCCGCTGGATCCGGGAAGCCGATCTGCGCACCCCGCCGAAACGTGCCGGCGCGTATTACTTCGCCCCGGGCCAGGAGATGCAGCACGATACCTCGCCGCATCGCGTGATCCTGGCCGGCAAGCCGCTGACGGCGCAATGCGCGTCACTGATCCTGGCGTATTCGCGGCGGCTCTTCGTTCAGTACTTTGCGCGTTTCACGCGTTTCGAGGCCAAGCAGTTCCTGCTCGATGCCGTCCGTTTCATGGCCGGCAGCTGTGCGACCTGCGTCATCGACAATACCAGCGTGATTGTCGTCGCCGGAGCCGGCGACGAGGCCGTGTTCGCACCCGAGGTGGTGGCCCTGGCACGCACACTGGGTTTCGCTTTCCGTGCGCACCCGGTGAACAATCCCGATCGCAAGGGGAGGATTGAAAGACCTTTTTCCTGGATCGAAGGCAATTTCCTGGCCGGGCGGACGTTTCGCGATTTCGCCGACCTGAACGAGCAGGTGCTGGCCTGGTGCGAGAACGTGGCCAACGCCAAACCGAAGCGGGCGCTGGGCGTGGCGCCGAGCGCCGCCTACGTCGTGGAGAAGCCTTGTCTGCAGCCGCTGCCGGCGGTGCTGCCGCCGGTCTATCAGGTCGTCGAGCGGGTGGTCGATCTGCAAGGTTTCGTGTCGATTGAGACGAATCGCTATTCGGTGCCCGAACGCTGGGTGGGCAAGGCGCTGAGCGTCTATCTGTATGCGACCGAGCTGCGGGTCTGCCGGGGTGAGCAGCTGCTCGCCGTGCATGCCCGTCTGCTCGGCGTGCGCGATGCGAAGCAGAAGCTGCCCGGGCATCACCCGACACCGCAGCCCCGGCCGCGCACGCCGCCGCGCGAGGCGGCTTTGTTGCAGGGGCACGATCCGCTGCTCGATGCGTACGTGGCGGCGCTGGTCCGGCAGGCGCATGGCCGGGGGGTACGGCCCCTGCGTCGCTTGCTGGACTTCAAGCGGACCTATCCGAAGGGGCCTTTGCTGGCGGCGGTGGCGCAGGCGCTGCAGTTCGGGCTGTTCGACCTGGGTCGTCTGGAGCACATGATCCTGCAGCAGGTGGCGGGGGATTTCTTCAATCTGGACCGGGGTGACGACGATGCGTGAGCGTTTGAAAGCCTTGATCGCGCAGATGCGTTGGTCGGGGATGGCGGCAGTGCTCGATGAGGAACTCGACCGGGCCGAGCGGCAGGGGACGCCGGTTCCGGAGGCGCTCTTTCGTTTGTTCAGCGCGGAGGACGCGGCACGGCGAGAGAAGAGTCTCGCTTATCGCCTGAGCCAGGCGCATTTGCCTTGGCCGTGGACGTTGCAGTCCTTTCCTTTCGCGCGTCAGCCGAGCGTGAACAAGGCGCAGGTGATGACGCTGGCCGGACTGGAATTCCTGCGCCGGGGCGAGAACGTGTTGTTGATCGGTCCGCCAGGGACCGGCAAGTCCGGGATCGCGGTGGGACTGCTCCGCGAGGCGTGTCTGAACGGTTATCGCGCGCGCTTCTACAACGCGCAGGCTTTGCTCGATGCCTTGTATGCTTCGCTCGCCGACCGCTCGACGGTGGGGCTTCTCAACCAGTTGTGCCGCATGCCGCTGATCGCCATCGATGAGCTGGGCTACCTCAATCTGAAACCGGAACAGGTCAACGCGTTCTTCCGCCTGATGGATCAGCGCTATAGCCTGGGGCTGTCAACGATGATTTCTACGAATCTCGATCTGCCCGACTGGTACGAGTTGTTTCAGAAGAAGCCGCTCGTCGATGCGCTGCTCGACCGACTTCAGCACCGTTGCATCATTCTGCGCTTGAGCGGACCTTCTCTGCGCAGTGAACCTGAAAGCGCTGCGACGATCGCGACCGAGGCCTCGACAGCGGCGGCTAAACGCTCGGCGTCGAGGAACATCGCCCCAACGGACGAGTCCTCAGCGTCCTGAAGGCGCGACGGCGCGTGCATTTACGCGCTCGCCGGCCGCCGACCTGCTCGCCCGCTCGCCCACTCGCCCACTCGCCCACTCGCGCCCAGAGCGTGCGCCGGGAGGGTCACGATGGTCAGTGGCTGAAGCGGCGATCGGGGCGAGTTCGACACACACACGAGTACCGGTCTCCATGGCAGTAAGCCCGATACTGCCGCGCTTACTGCCACCCCTCAGTCTCGTGCCCCTCCGCTGCGTCAAGGGAGGCTTCGCCAGGCTGCAAAAAGCCGCAGCCTGCCCTTGACCCAGCTCCGAGGCTTTCCTGCCGCACGCGCCAAGCGCATCCATCACCCCAAAAAAGAAAAGATCTGCATCGGACGGAGCGTGTCGCCGAGCCGCTGCCACACTTCGTTCGATCACTGCCGACATCGTGCAGATCGCAGACTCCCGCGCATCTCCTGGATCCGTTCCAGTGAGCGAAAAAGGGTCAGGTTTCGTGAGCGCCGAGGCAGGGATCGAGTACTCGACGGCGCCCTGGCAGCTGGAGACCTTTCGGAACACGCTGCAAGGCACTCTGGTCAACAATGGCATCGACCTGCCCGGGCTGTCGGACGGAATTCAGATTATGGACAAAGAGATCGAGAATCGGAAAGAACGCGAGCGTGAACGTTCATGACCGAATTGATCTTGAAGACGCGGTGGCCGTCAGCAACGAGTTGATCAGCCAGCCGGGCAAAGAATGGCGAACAAACGCCCTGCAGAAACAGAACGTTTAACGATTCTCACCGTTGGCCGTTTCAATCCTTCCTGAACAAGCGGCCAATCATGCGCCGCCAGATGTTCAGAAAAATGCTACGTTCCTGCCTCCAGGCCAGGAGTTCATCGACAGCTCGCTCCGGAGTGGTGAACCTGCCCGTCTGCCGCGATAAATAGGCCGGATACATGATCAGTACGCCGGCAACGAGCTGATCCAGTGTTAGCGTGCGCGTGCGCCGAAGCGGCGGCATCAGGTCTACGGTCAGCCCCCAGCCGGCATAGAACGGTTGCCCGTAGCACACCACCTTCTTGCCACGCAACAGCGCTTCGAAGCCGGTCAGCGAAGTCAAAGAATGCACCTCGTCGACTTCATTCAACAAATCACTCATGGCCACATCCACCACCACTTCGTCACACCAAGAGCGGCATCTTCCTCTTCCTCTCCCTGACGGCGCAAGCCGGCCGCGACGTCGGGATGTGGCTTGTAGATCACATAGGCATCGGGACTGGCCAGGCGTACCGCGCGAAGCAGATCCCGGTTCCGGCGAATACCTGGGGCACCATAAGCGAGAGAAGCGTCCGACTCCACTTGGCCGGGTACCAGAATCACTCGCGTCAAAGGCGACCCCGCCGAACTCCCACCGCGGGCAGCTGCGGAGCAGGCGGACGCCTGCGGCAGTGGTACATGCCTGCGAGTCTGTGCTGGTCGACACCACCCCCCTCCTCCGACGTTGTACTTGGTCACGCCGGTCGAAACCAGGCGCTTCCGCAAGAGCTGCGCCCGCGCCAGCAGGTCCGCCTCGAAACTACCGGTCTGCAACAGCACTTCAAGATCTGAAGGCCGAGTTGCATCGTAATAAATCCCTCGTCCGTCCATCACCCATGACAAGGGACGCACCAGATCCGCTCCCAGCCCCACCGAGCGCAGAAAGCCATCCTCGATCCTGACAATCCCGGTCTTTTCAGTAACCAAGGGAAGCGCGGGAAGAAGCGCCTTGCGCCCCCAGATTGCCACCACTGCCTGCTCAGGCAGGGCGTCAGCGGTGCCGGCAAAACGCACCCGGGACCCCTGAAAGAAATCTCTGACAATCGGCTTCTTCCACCCTGAAAAACCAATCGCCCCTATCTCAGGCGGAAAACGCTCACGCATCCGGCGCTGCAGACCCATCCAGTCAAGCAGGCGCTCCACTTCGCAGCGCTGGCCTGTTTCGGGATCGATATAGCGCGCATAGTCCACCAGCGTCGCATGCACCAGGCTCTCCAGCGGCACCGGCCGGCGCCGCGAAGGCGCCTTGAGAGCATCCACCGTGAGGCCCCAGCCGGCATAGAAAGGCATGCCAAAGCTGCGCACCCGCTTTCCCCAAAGCAAGCCCTCAAAACCGATTTGCGAGGTCACGACATAAACCGCCTCGGCCTTCTCCACGAGCATCACCGGATGAACATCCTGCGCCAGAACACACACCCTGGGATTCCTGGCCGAGGCGACGAGATCGAAGTGCCCCAGCTTGGTTCCCGCCGCCACCTCGGGATGGACTTTGAGTAGCACCTGGCAATCAGGATTCTCGGCCAACGCGGCCGCCAGCATCGCGTGAAAACTGGATGCGTCGGCCAAGCCATAGCGGATCGAAGCGTCACCGACCGTTTGATCGACCGCCAACACGTAGCGCCGCGCCCCGACAAAGTGCGCGGCACTCGCGCCTGATCCGGAGCATGGGGGTGTCGACGCAACGTCCCGGTCTTGAATGGGTGCCTGCAACGGCGGCAACCATTCTCGCGCGTGGTTGTATTTCGACACCCGAGCCGCCCGCCAGCGCGCGATCAAAGCTTGCGCCCGGACCTGCCGGCCATCCGTCAGCGCGGTGGCGACCAGCTCTTCCAGGCGCGATGGATTGCCTGCGTCATAGTAGATGCCGAGATCGTCGACGACAATCGAAAGCGGCGGATCACTCTTGCCCAGCCCTACCGAGCGCAGAAACCCGTCTTCCACGCGCACGACCGGCATGCCAAGGCCTTTGGCGACTTTCTCTGCCTTCGCCGCACTCGGCTTGCGGCCCCAGGCAAGCACCCCGGAGAGCCCCTGCCTGCGCGTCGTCAGGCCAAGAAACGTGACTTCCGCGTCAAGCAAGGCCGGAAGTCCCGGCAGGCGCGCCATGGCGCGCGACGTGGTGCCGAACACCGCCGTGGTCAAGGCTTCCGCCGAAAGTTCGACATTCAATCCCTGCTGCTGCCAAGTCCGCAGGAGCATGCGTTCTGCGGGCCAGTTGTGACGACTCCCTGCCAGTCGACGGCCATTGGCATGATGATAGGGTAGCGATCCGCTAGCCGTGCTGCCAAAACCCATGCCACGAACACTTGACCACGATCCCAGCAAAGACTTCGCCCAAGCCAGAAACAACAGCCCCGCGCTGGGCGGCGCCTGCAAGGCTCTCACCAGTTCGGACCAAGTTTGCAGTGGCACCGTCAGCAGCCGGGTTCCGTCCTGCCAGGACGCTTCAAATCGGCGCCAATCCTGAAGTCTGAACGCCATTTCCGGGCCGCTCACCACCACCCAGTGCACCCCTTGCGGCACCGGACCCGAAAATCCCGGCGCCGTGACCCACACATCGACGCGCGCACCAATATCGAGCGCGCGACTGGAGCCCCCGTTGAACTGGTTGAAGCGCACCACCACACCATGCCTATCGATCTCACTACCCAGGCCGGAGCCGATCAGACTCCCGCCGTTGCCAAGCACGCAGAGGCCATGTGCACTTCTGTCCAGCAGCCACCGAGCGAACTGCTCGCGCCACTCTCCTTGCATGAGTCGTACACGGCTCTTGATTTCACACTTGATTTCACACGCCGGACTGTTCCCGAATCGCTCTCCTGGCGGGTATCCCGCCTCAGTCAGCAAATCAAATGCCATCCGCTGCTGCGACCCAGCCAACTGCTCTGATGCCTGCGCCAGCAACGGTCGATGCCGCTGTGCCAACGGCCGCCCCAGATCACGCCGAAACATCAAATAGCCCAACAAGCGCTGCGGACTTCGCCCCCGGGCCCAGATTCTGCGGTACAGGCGCAGCGTGCGCTGGTCGTACCAACCTGCCACGCGGCGGCGCCGTGCGATCCATGCCAGCACTGCCAGCGGCGCCCAACGCGTCCAGCGCGGCAAGCAGTTTTGCCCACGCCAGCCAAGCCAGTTTGCTTTCGGATTCGCGATCGTCATCACGCCGCGCGGGACTTTCCCTCGACGAACTGCAGGAAAGCGTCTGCATTCCGCCAGACGTCAGCCTGCGCCAGCACTCGTGCCGAGAGTTCGTGGGTCGTCGCGGCATAACAGGCTGGCACGAGCAATTTCTGCAGCGCGGCAAGACACTCCTGAGCATCGGACGCAAACAGCGCCCCGCAGGGGAGAAAGCGCTCGGCATCGGGTAGCGGCGAACAGACGGTCGGTGTACCCCAAAAGCCCGCTTCCAGAACTTTCAGCGCCGACTTGCACTGGGTGAACGGCGTCACTTCCAGCGGCGCGAGATTGACCCATGCCGTTCGCACACGTTCAGCGAAGGCAGCGAAGGGGACTTTTTCGTGGTGCACAACCTGACCCTGGCGAGCTCGCAGGTCGAAGCGCAACGGACCGGTGACTTCCAGCCGTGCCCGAGGATTGGCGTGCAGGAAGCTTTCGATTCCCGAAGCATACACATCGAAATCTCGATCATGGCTGCGCGTGCCGGGAAAATAGGTCACCACAGGCTGATCAGGAGTTGCTCCGCAATCCCTTTTGGCATCTCGCCAGCTCATATGTACCGCGTTCGGCAACACCCGAACTGCCACGTCCGGAAAACAACGTCGTACATGCGCCGCCAAGGCCTCCGTCGAAACGCTCACCCGGTCGAAACAGGCGAGTGCGGCCGCATGCTCGGCAAACTGCCGCGCGACCTTCGGCAGCGCCATTTGCTCATTGACGACGCCAGGGCTGTAGCGCGACAGCTGCGGATCGAATATCAGATCGTCCACATCCGCCAACACGGTCGTCCCCTGACGTCGCAACCACCACAACAGCGATCGCCAGATCAGGGAATAGCGCGGGCGATGAAAGACCGCCACGTCGAAGCGCTGCCCGGGGCGCAGCTGTGACCAATGCAGCCAGGTCACTCGGTGACCGAGCTTCTGCAGCGCCAGGCCCAGGTTTTCGCAGCGATACACGAAGGAAGGGTCCCGCCAAAAGAGCTGTGGATTGCGGTTGCACGCCAGAAAGGCGATGTTCAGCACCGATGCCCGAGAATCGGCAGGCGGCACCTTTAAGGCAACCACGGCTTGCTGACTGCTGGCGAATGGCTCAAGGAGAAATCCGGCCGCTCGTAGCTCAGGTTCGGATTGTAGAACGGGTCATGATGGAGAATGCCCTGCCAACGCTTGCGCATGTATTGCACTTCTCGCCGCGCACGCCTGATTTTTTCCGGGCTGTCCTCCTTGCCCCGGGAAACCGACTCGTGGTGATATAACTCGGCATAGGGCGTCCATACCACGCGGCGCTTCGCGTCGCGAACGCGCAAGCAATAATCAACATCGTTGAATGCCACGGGCAGGTTGACGGCATCCAGCCCCCCGAGATCCTGATAGAGCTTTTTCCAGGTCAACAGGCACGCTCCGGTGACCGCTGACAGGTCTTGTGCCTGCACAGCCCGACCGCAATAGCCCGGCGCGTCGTGCGCCAGGAAGGAATGCAGATGATGGGCCAGGCCACCCGGACCGACGGTGTCACCCGCGTGCTGCACCCGACCATCGCCGAAATAAAGCTTGGCACCGACCACGCCCACATCCGCCTGGATCAGATGGCCGAGCATTTCCTCAAGCCAGTCCGGAGTGATGACTTCGGTATCGTTGTTGAGCAAGCAGAGCACCTCACCGCCGGCGTTTGCAGTAGCGAAATTGTTGATCGCCGAAAAGTTGAAGACCTGTGGATAGCGCAAGACGCGGACCTGAGAACGCCCTTCCAGTGCCCTCAGATACTGCAGGGTCTCCGCATCGCTACTCTGGTTATCGACCACCAGCAGTTCGAAATTTCGATAGGTACTCCTGGACAACACGCTCTCGACGCAGGCATGCAAATGGTGCAACTCGTCGCGCGTCGGAATGATGATGGTGACCAATGGGCCAAGCGCCGGCAACTTGTAACGCACCCGGCAATAGCGGTGTTTCGACAGCGTGGTCTCCGCGTCGACTCCCAAACGCGACAAGTGCTCAGCCACCGGCTTAATCAGCAGCGCTTCATCACCAACAGACTCGTCGCCTGCCGGCTTTGGCAAGTGCAGCAATACGGCCGTTATGTGTTGTATCGCCGCAGAAGGCATTCGCTCTGTCGCGCGCAGGAGATAAGCATGCAAACCTTCCCCCGCCATACCATTCGCGAGAGCCATGGCAACACTATCGAGCGCTACGGACGACACTTCTGCCACCAGATCCGCGCGTAGCGCGACCGCCGACTGAAGATAATTCGACGATCGCAGCAGTTCGAGCGACCAATCCGGTTTGAACTCCGGGTCAACGCGACAACCGTCAGCATCCAGATGGTCATGATCCGAGTAAAGCAGCCTGCTCTGCGGCGATGACAAGGCCGTGCTTGCGTACCAATACAAGGCGTGCTCGCCAAGGACTGCCCCGGCTGGGAGCGTCATCCACCAGTCGTGTTCGCCGAGCCCAGAAACAGAACTCTCGTCGGCACGCTGCAAGCTTTGCAGCGAGTGCACACTGAGCCACTCGGGGCCGATCGAGAGTGCTTCCCGCATGTCTGTCAGCTCGTTTTCCGGTGCCAGCACCAGCACACGCACGTGGAGATAGAGCTGACTCTGCAGCGAGCTCAAAGTGAGCTTCAGTTGATCAATCTCTGCCACCCCGGCGAAAACCAGCAGCCCGAAAGCTGGCCGTTTCCGCCACTGCTTTGAGTGCCGAAGCATACGTCGGCGGTCATCGCCGGTCAGAGCATCAACGCGCTCCAGCCATTGAGCATAGTTCAGGGTGGGATAGTAGCCCCTCAGACGACCTGCAAGCTCATACGATTTCCGCAAACCGAGGAGTGGCGTATGCCAGTGCAGACCCATTTTTTCACGCTGACTGCGTGGCTTGGTGAGGAAAATGTGCCGTACTCGCTGCGCTCGTCGCAGCGCTACCCCGGCGGCATTGACCTTTTGCAGGGAGAGGTTCAGCAGTTCAAAACTTCCGGCCCCCCCCATGGGCTGAAACTCCAGCCGTACCACACCCGGCTGAAAATAAAGGAGTTCAAGAATCGTGCCCTTGAGCGATACCGGAATGTGGTACTCGACCCAGGTTGTGAAGGGACCGGCAACTTCGGCAAGCAGTGCCGTCGTGAAGTCCATACCGCGGCGATGAAGTTCGCCTCTTAACAACACCCAGCCGCTGAGGTAGTGCCCGCTCTCCGGCAGCAATTCCAATCGCGGCTCCGGTCCCGTCACCAGCCAGGTTCCCGTGCCGTCCACATGGCCAATATCGGCCAAGCCCTGTGCTTTCAGGGTCACCCTGCGCAAAGGCTTCGGCGACGGCGAGTGGCCGGGCATGAATTTGCGCCACATTAAGCGACAGCCTGCGAAGACGAGTGCGGTGCCGCTACGGGTATCGTCATGGCACCGCTATCAGCGTCGACGCCACAGCCTTGCCCCGACTCCTGCCAAAAATTTCCGACTCAAAGACGGCTTGCCGGGCGTGCATTGCGAGATCCCGAGGCGAGCGGCCGGCATCTCTTCTCCGTTGACGATAAATCCGAATTCCATCCCCGCTGGCAGCTCGTCTTTTCTCAATCCAGCGAACTGAAATCCACAATAAGCCAGCGTCTCGGGAACCGCAGGCTGATCCTTCAGGCGCAGCTTGACGACATCTTCCCGCCGCTTCTCGAGCTTGAATACCTGCGTAACACCCTTCAAGCGAACGTAGCACCGAACCCCCTCGACATTCAGGTCGCTTGGCAATGCCCAGCCGGACACGGTGAATCCTTCATGTTCGGTAAGAACTTGACCATTGACCGGCTGGTCCAGATGCCAGCCGGAAAAAAACTGAGCCAGAGCCGGTGAGCTCACTCTCTTGACCTGAAAGGCCGCGACCGTCGCTTGGCTGGCCGTCAGGTCAAGCAGCGATTCTGCATACCTGCTCGCCTTCTTGGCGGCGTCGCCAGGGCCAGACATACTTTTTTCCATTTCCCAGTTGAGCACTACCGGTACGTAGCCTCTCTCGTCGAAAGCAGCCTTCACCTCCTGCTGATATTTTTCCGGAACGTAGGAGTCAAGCGCAAACTCGCCGCCGCCACCCTGACGGCACCATACTTCAACCAGGTCGCCCGCCAGGCCCTGCGCAAACACCTTGTCCGCTACCCGGTCATACTGCGGTGAAAAGTCCTCACATATGATCGATGCCAAGGCCTCTGACGCGGGGATCTGGCGATCTGAAAGCTTCCGGTAGGTAAGGTCGCCGGACACTACAGGTACTTTCGCTTTCGCAAAAAGAGTCCGACAGAGCGTCGTCTTGCCCGAGCCGGGTGATTCGAGAAGCAGGAACACAAAGGGCCGCTGGCGGCGCACATGGACGACGTAACGCGACAAGGGGTCGCCCGCCTGTTGAACGCTGTAGCCGACGATCTTCCAGGCATACTCCGCAAGGATTTCGGCGAGCTTGCCACGGCTGGGAAACAGGCGCTCGTCGATGCTCCTCTTGACCGAAACCCATTCACTCTTGCCCGAGGGAGCAATGCCCATCTCCAGCACCAGTGTGCCATTGTCGGACAAGGACTCCATCAAGCGATGAATCAGAGCCGCCTGATCCTCCGCATAGTGGAGTGCGGAAGCGAGCAGGATGACGTCAAACCTGCCGTCCGGCAACTGCTGCCAAGACTGCGCAAAGAAGCGGCAGTCCGGAAACCTGACCTGTGCTCGGCTGACGGCAACCCTGGATTTATCAATTCCGATAGCCTCCGATGCGCCATCAAAGCGGGCATAGCCACAAAAGAAGCCTTCATTACAGCCGACATCGAGGAAACGCTTGCCCTGAAACGAAGGCAGGCGCAACGCCTTGAGCTTGGCGAAAGACTCTGAAGCCCCATTTACGCCCGGAAAGCTTTGATACTGCGTCATTCACCTATTTCCTATTGCTTGATTCATCCAGAGCTGCGGCCCAGCCGGCGACGCGCACGGGGCCAGGAGGCGCCCAAAAAGTGGGCTTGCGATGCCGTCTTCAGCCCGCCGGATGGCGCAGAGGCACGACGAAGCTAGCTGACGAGAAGTTCACAAAAACCGCGCCAAGGCGCCGCCAAGCGCCGCTTTCAAAGCGGCTGCGTCATAGTTCCTCGCGGCATGAGTCCGCGCAGCCTCGCCCATGCGTCGCCATAGCTGCGGATCCTGAAACAGCAACTGCACCCGCGCGGCCACCGTCGTCACGTCGCCCGGTGCCACCAGGAAGCCGGTCTTGCCCTCCACCACCAGTTCCGACAAAGCGCCGCGATTGTAACAAACTACCGGCCGCCGGGCGGCCATCGCTTCCAGCACAGTGCGGCCAAACGACTCCTCGACGCTTGAAAGGCTGAGCACGACATGCGCCTCAGCCAGCGCCGCCTGCGGCGTGGCGGCGTAGCCAGCGAACATCAGGTTGCCGCTTAGTACGCCTTCGAGCTGCTGCGCTCTCAAGGCAGCGATCACTGGCGTCTCCGGGCCAATCAACAAGCAGCGTATTCCGGGCGCGAGCGTGGCCAGCTGCCGTGCCACTTCGACGAAGTCGGCCACGCCCTTCTTGGCCTCATTGCTGCTGATCATAGCCACATTGAAGCCATCATTCTGCGCTGGGAACGGCAAGTCGAAGCGGGAGCAATGCACGATGTTTGGCACCACATGCATCGGCAGCCTGGCCGTGTCTTCACTCTCACCCTGCAGGTACCGCAACACCCTCCGCGAGTTGGCAATCAAGCCGTCCGCATGCGTCAGCAGTCGCTGGCGGATTTGCTCCGCGCTGGCCCCAAGAACGCAGCAGAGAGCTGGGTCACTCTCCGGCACTTCGCGGACGTGAACTGCCGCCGGCAGCTGCAAGCTTCTTGCCGCCAATAGCGGCTCATCGTGCACCAGCGTATTCAGGTAGACGAGGTCCACCTCATGAGTTCGCATCAGGCGCTGAAAATTCATCAAGGTCGCCGCACACGGCGCCACGCCCAGCTTCCACCAACCGTATGGAAGCACCGCGATGGCAGTCGCGCGCTGCCTGATCTCAGCGAAATAACCCAGATGGTGCACGCCGGGGAGAGAGACCAACACGTTCATCCCCAGCTGATTGAGTCCGTCCAGAACATCGAGGAAAGAAATCTCGGCACCAAACAACTGTGGTCCCGCCAGATGTGCGCACACCAGAACCGTGGGAGCATTGGCGCGCCGGGTCAGCGCCCCGACAAACGTCGGTAGAGGCTCCAGGCCCTCCTCTCCGCCACGCTCGAGGTAGTCGATCAGCGCACTGATCGCAGAAGCCGTTCCCGCGCCCTTCGTTGCCTTGGCAGCACACGGGAGATGGCGTGCCCGATAGCCACTACTGCTGAAGCCCGGTCCCGGATCACGATCTTCATGCATGCCGTGGGCGAGAAAATGCCACAGGCCATCCACTCCCTTGTCAGCCAAATCCGGGTAACGCAGCAGGTACCAGTCGGAATCGAACAATCCGGAATCCAGTACCCGCCACCCAAGGGGCGGCTTCGGCAGCCCGCCGACGCGTCGTTGAACCCTGCCAGCGCAACTGATCCAGACTGGCAAGACTGGAGGCTCCCGTGGCTCGGATTGCTCGCCAAGCAGCCAGGCATGATCGAGCACCTCCACCGACGGCGCATCGTCCAGCGGCAACGCAAGCCCGGAATGCGCCCAGAGAAACAGTCTCGAACAACGCACCGTCTGGCCTGGCAAGACCGTAAGCACCCTACGCTCTCTCAGCAAAGTCCGCACAGCTTCGCTGACCCGACCCAAGGTCGGTCGGGTAACGTCCGCAAGATGGAAAACGGCAAGTTGGCCAGCAAGCTCCGACAACTGGCGCAGGCAATCCTCGATCTTCGCGGCCTGGGGCGAATCGGTCGAGAAATCAGCCACCAGCAATCGCGCGAACTCGTTGGCAGGCGGCTGACGCAACATCGTTTCTGGCGCCGGAAAAGGGCGCTTCAGCGCTTGCGCAGGCAAGGGAGAAAAGCCTGCCCGCCGTATTTGCCGGTGCCAGGATTCGAACGACTCCTGGTACTCCCGCCGCAATCCGTAATACAAGCTGCGGGCGTGCGTTTCCGATCGCTGGGTCAGTGAATGCGGGTGATGCCGCCCAAACGACAAAGGCACGCCGGGTAGGACTTCCCTGATCGCCCGCCCCCCATAAATGCTCAGGATGCGATAGTAGAATTCGGCGTCTGCACCCACCGTAACGGCATCCCAATAACCCAGGACGTCCACCGCCTCACGACGAACCATCAGCGAGGAAATATTGCAGTGTACCCACTGCGCCTGCAGACGCGGATGTTGTTGTGAGAAGACAAGCGCGGAACTACAACGCACCCAGTTGGAAACCGAGGCCTGACAGGCTGGCGAAGCGAGCACGGCCGTTACCTGCAAGGCCAGCTTCTCGGGGTGCGACCAATCGTCTGCGTCGTGCGTGGTAACAAAAGCTCCCGAGGCATGTGCCAGCCCGGTGTTGCGCGCGGCATAGGCGCCCTGGTTGGCGCCATGTTGCAGCAGGATCACGCGCTCATCATGCCTCGCCAGCTCACGCACCAACTCGACGCTGCCATCGGTACTGCAGTCGTCCACCACCAGCACTTCGAGCTTGCGCCAGGTCTGCTGCAGGACACTCTCCAATGCGGTCGTCACGGTTGCGACGGCGTTGCAGAGTGGAACGATGACACTCACCTTCGGCTGGGACCCAGTCTCGATTGCGGGAACGGGCGCAAGCGTAAGGTTATCGAGCGACAGCGCCTGCCCAAGGTCTCGAAGCCTGATTGCTGCCACCCCCCCCAGCAACAAGGCCCGATTGATCCATTCCAGGCGACGCCCAGCTGGCTCATCGAACCAGGTGTTGGCATAGGCCAAATACAGGTCAGGCGTGTTGGGTCGCTGCGTCAAGGCAAGCCTCAGCACTCGCCGGGCATCAATCAAGCGCCCCTCACGGCGCAAAGCATCGCCTTCCAACAAGACCGGTCCGGCCGGGCTCGGGCAGTTCGCCGCATGGGACTGCGCAGCAAGGCTTGCCGCCCTGCACCAATTCCCATCCTGAAATGCCAGCCAACCGGCCAGCACCCAGGCCGCATAGGCGCGCTCCTCGGGGCGCGCGCCATCGTCGACCAACAGCCTCTCCAGCGCCTCACGAGCCCACTGCGAAAAACCACCCCACAGCTTCGCTTCGAGCAAGCAGGCTCGGTTCTCCCTCGGCAATCGCCCCTCGCGGCGACCATGGCTGAGGTAGTGCTGAAGCGGATCAATTCCAGCCGCGGCGACATCGGGATAGGTATGCAAGTACCAATCTGGACAGAAATCAAGATCCGCCTCGGTCGAAGCAGGCGCAACTACCCGCCTAAGATCTCGCGCCGACATTCCACATCCCCCACTCGAGTTGTGCCGCCGTGGTCTGCGCGTTATACGCCAGCCGCGCCAATTCTTCCCCCGGCAGCTTCGCACAATGCGCCAGCACAGCTTCCAGCGATTCCTGGTCACGATAGGAGAAGCCGTTCCAGCCTTCAAGCACATACGCCGGAATCGTCCCGCAAGCGGGCGCCAGAACCGGACGGCCGCAAGTGAACCAGTGAAACAAGGTACCCGACGTCAGAATCGCGCTGTACGACAAGAAGCCAATATCTGCCGCGCGCATGCACGCGGTCAGTTCCTCGTCGCTCAAGAAACCGTCACGAACGATGACGCGCGGATGGCGATTTTCCTGCAACCACTGCCTGACGCCCGGCGAATCAACCCGCCCAGCAATCACCAGCTTCATGCGCGGCACTGTTGTCAGCTGATCCAACAGCACGGGCAAGTACTCGCCCAAGCCCTTGTAATCGCGAATCCGACCGACGTGCGTCAGCACAAAGTCGTCCTGCCCCAAGCCTAGTGACTGGCGGGCCGTACTGCGGGCAACTTGGCTGGCAGCGGCGACACCATAGCTACCGTGCTCGCACAAGCACAGCTTGTGCTGATCCGGCAACCAGTCCAGCAGGCTTGCGACCAGCGGATGATGCACGAAAACGCGGTCAGACAGACGGTACAAGGCCTGCCGGAAAGCTATCTCAGCCGCCGCGTCGCAGGATTCATGGCTGATCTGGTTGTGGATCGTCCAGTAGAGCACGAAACCGCGTTGCCTCTGCCGCGCGAGCCGCGCCAGAAAATCCTCCGCGCCGCACTTCAGGGCTTCTCGGCTTTTCCCAGCCATAGGAGTAAACAGGCGATTTATCCAGTGGATATGCAGAATGTTGCTAAGACCCACCAACGGCGCCATCGAAAGAAACTCCTCCTCGTCCGATGTACCACGCACCTGACCGCCGGCCTCGCGCAACCGCGCGTACAGCAAGTCCTGGTAGGCATTGCCTGTGTAGTGCGGATAAAAGACCACGTGGTAGCTGGCCGCTGGTCGATCCAGGTGATTTGCCGGGGAAATCCGCGATACGGCGCCGCACAGTTCATGCAGCGGCCGAATATATCGATAGACCGACTGCACTGCAGACCAGAAGCTCCCGGGATCAGCGTCGTGCGCCTGCTGCAGCAGCGCCTGTTCAGCAGCCAACTCCCCATGTCGACGCGCCAGCAAAGCCAACAGAAGCAAGCCACCCGGTTCGCCGCTGCACTCGCAAAGATCAACGCATGCCAGCTCCAGAGTGCGTCGAGCACGTGCTGCATGCGGACCGAGGC
The DNA here is from genome assembly GCF_036625345.1 of Candidatus Accumulibacter meliphilus. Lineage (NCBI taxonomy): Bacteria > Pseudomonadati > Pseudomonadota > Betaproteobacteria > Candidatus Accumulibacter > Candidatus Accumulibacter meliphilus. The sequence goes on from NZ_JAZKTZ010000006.1 coordinate 252,178, forward strand.
TTGTCGGATCAAACTGATGAACGATATCTACCATGGCGCTGAGCACAACCCGATCACTATGCAGACCAGCGCCGTCCGTCTGTGCCAGGCAATGCACGGTTGATTGGAGATCCCCACAGCCCAGAAAGCGCAAGGCAACTTCATTCAGCAAGACTTTTGCCGTGTCGCTGCAGGACTGCCAGGGCCCAGGGGCGACAGCATTCAGCAAACGGGCGATCCCCTCGAAACACGCCCCCTCACGCAACAGCGACAAAGCGAGCGATATATCCTGACTCAGCGGTCGCCGCAGCTTTTGGGCATTGAGCGACCCACCCTTGACCGCCAAGTCCGCGAAATCCTCCGCAATGCGCTCATCGAAACGGCGGTTGGTCGGATCCTGGCGCCAATACGAACCTTCATCGCGTAGATACAAGCCGAGCGGCGAGCTGCTGAAATGGAACAGCGTGCCACCTCGTCCGGCCCGCAACCAGAAAGCCCAATCGGCAGAGGGGCCGTAGCGCTTCTCGTCGAATTCGCCAGCCCGCGCGTGCAACAATCTGCGCCACAGCGGCATGCAATGCGGCAGATTACGTGCTGTCAGTCCATCTGGTCCTTGCTTGAAAAGCCCGCTTACGGCATAGACCTGATCGCCCATATCGGCAAACCACACCGGGCAATCCGCCGAATCAGCCCAAGCCAGATTTTTTTCGGTCGAGATGCGCAGCGCCGTACTGGCCACGTCAACCTCGGCCATCGACTTCAGGACGCCTAGCAGCTGCGCCAGATGTTCCGGGGCACGGCGATCATCCAGGTTGGCATTGGAAATGTAGCGTGCCGTCGACAAACGCACCCCGAGATTCCACACCTCATACAAGCCTGGGTCGTCCGCCAGGTTGAGATACACCGCGCCTGGATGTTCACGCACATGCCGCACCAACCTCGCATGTTCGTCGCCAGGCGACGCTGCCCTGATCAGCAGATGCTCACAGTCGGCATAGCCGTGCAGCATGGCTGCATTTTGCAAAAAACCATCAAGATACTCGTCGCCCTGAAATACCGAGCTGATCAACGTCACAGTATGGCAAGCGAGTTGCAGCGATGGCCCTGCGTCGATGACACCCCGAGCCCGCTTGGTCACCAAGCACTTCCAGCAGAGGTAAGCATCCACCTGCGCCGGCGCTTCACGCGGCTGAATGTAAATCTTCGCCACATTCAACAGCAGCTTTCGTGACAACGCCGCGCTACCGGTGAGATAGGCAAAGTTTGTCCTCGTCGCCGGCGGCAGACCGGTGAAAGATCCGATACCGGCCACCACACCCATCTCCACACACGCCCTACCCACAAAGCTCAGCCAAGCCTGTTGGTCTTCGGCGGTCAGCGCTGAAAGATCAAGCAAAAGCTCGCTGGCCGTATCCGGCTCCCCGCAAAGCCGCCTCAACAAGGTATCATCACCCAAACTACCCTAATCGCTTCACTAACCGTTAAAATTCCCACCAATTTTGAAACTCATTTAACCTCATGCCTCGGTCTTACAACAAGGTCGACTCAGCCACGACGGCCGCGATTTAGTGTCGTCACATAGTGAACAAAATCTTCGGCCTGGTCCGCTCTTACCGGAAATAAAAAAAATGCATCCAGTGACGGCGTATTGAAGGTGATTCTCTCTGGGAACTCGGCTACGTCAAACCGCTCCAAAAGTGACTCAAGAAGCACCACCGGATCCGTGCCTTGCGACTCAAGCCAAAGCGGAGCGAACTCCATCTTGATCATCCAGTCACTACGCACTCCAATGTATGGCTCCAAGCCGCGCAGCACCTTTTCCTCAAAACCTTGCGTATCTATCTTGAGAAACACGCCACCTTCATTGAAGCCGTGCTCAAGTATCAAATCCGCCACCCGAACAGTTCGTACTCGCACATGCTCCCAGCTCGGCATACTGACGCGATTGTCAAGCGAACTTGTCGGATTCAGGGAGAACGTCGTTTCATCGCTTGCCGCGTCTCCCGCTATGGCATTCACCAGAGCCGCAAACTGAAGGTTATTGGCAAGGAAATTTCTGCGAACGCAAGGCACAAGCCTTGGATCCGCCTCGACACACATCACCCGCAAGCCCTGCCTTGCTGCCAGCAAGCCCACCAATCCATAATTTGCACCCACATCGCAAAAATTCCGAAACCCCGCTTGACGAATAAGCGGGTACAAGCTTGAAACCGACTCTTCGCATGCCTTGCGCTGCTCATACCACGGTGAATCGCGGGGATCCAGTTGACACAATACAATGTCGTTCAGTTGCAATTCTGAGTTCATTTTAAGCACTTCTCTCCCGAGCAAAGCGGCATCCTGTTGCGACCTGCTCAAAAATCCGCCAAAAATCGCGCTCACCCACGGCATCGCCACTAGAAACGCATTAGCTAGGGGACAGTTTCGACGTTTGCATCGTTTCGTGTAAAATGACGACCCGGCTCAAGCCAAGCCCTTCGCGGGCCCCCACCCCTGACCCTGCCCCCGAGGACGGGAAAACTCTCCTCGCCGGACATGATCGGAAGCTGGCCGCGAAAGACCGCAACTAGACCAAAGCCCTTGCGCGTCGCGGTCTAGGGCGCGCGCGTCGTCCGTTTCGCACGAAACGATTAGAGCCTCTCGCAGGTGCTCCATGAGGCCCAGAGCTCCGGCCATTGTTGTTTGGCATACCTATGAAGCAACCGAGCACCGTTGTGTTGCGACCATAGTAGTCAGGCGCAGAGAAGTAATGCAACCCAGAAAAGAACACACATCCTTATGGATCAAGCACGCAAATTCGGGAACTAGCTGAGAAGCACCAACGCCAAGCATGCTTGCCAATAACGCAATTGACCGCAATTGCCAAAAATCACGGTGACTCACCGCAACGTTGTATTAGTTGTTCATCGTAATGCCTCAAAGTAATACGTATTTGTCATCCACGACCAATCTTCTTCACCCTTTTTGGCATCAAGCAATACCACCTTGTCTTTGAACCCGGCATCTTCCAACAACATATCAATGCCTCCGTAGTCAACCGTCCAGTCGGTAGATCTATTTTCGCTTGTTGTGGGAGAGGAAAATATGCATCTCCCCGTGTTCCGCATCATGTATCTCATCAGAGAAATAACATCCGCTCGCTTCATGTGGTAAATGAGGCCGATACAAAATCCAATATCGTGGCTACCCAGAACGTCATCTAGTTGCGCTTCCGTTTTATTCCCTAATGAAAAGGCGATGAGTTTGGTCTGCTGTTGATAGTTCGATGTGTTGTTAATTACAAACCGAAGTTGTCGGAAGAAGTGTTCACTTCCCTCGACGCACGTAACAAACGATGCACCTCTGCTAAGCATTTCAATTGTCGAGCCACCCGCGTTACATCCCAAGTCAATAACTGACTTCCCTTGAAAAAACTCTCTGCCAAGTCTTACGTCGAATAGCTTGCTGAATAACAAATCCTTGTTCCGCCCCGCTTTATGGTCTATGGACTTGGTGCTGACTCCGCGAATAGATACATCCTCCCACCACGGTTTAAGCTCTTCGATTTGGCGTTTAATTTCTAGCATGAACTAAAATCCTTTTTCCAATGAGAAACAAATTTCCTCATACAAATAGAGTACGCACAAATGCAACATCGTCAGCGCTACACGCTTGTTGAGCTTCGCAGGCTTTCATGTAAGCATCCACCGCACTGCGTTTGTAGAGGAACATCGAATCATTCGCACGCGCGAGGTCAATATAAGCCGAAACTGCGTCCGCGTACCGACCTTTGCGGTAAAGGTCGTTCGCACTGCGGAAGTCCACCGCCCCAGCGGTGCCCCTCGCTTCGGCCCCAAGCAGCTCCCTGTAGCTGACACGCTCGAAAATTTCGAGACTGCCACCAACCGTAGCGTTAAATATCTTCCTGCCTGTGGCCTCATAAACCAACTTGGCCATCTTGTAATTTAGAGCAACTCGATCCAGCTTTGGATCCTTCCAAGTTTTCCCCTTGCCAAAGTAATCCTTGTGAAAATGATTCATGTCGTCAGTATCCGACAAAAGAACATCCCCTGTCCGCTTGTGAGATTGCGGTATTACATAACCAAAATCCATCCCGATAAGATAAACCTCAGAAAACCCCATAAAATATGCAAGCTGCAGATTAATATAAGTCACAGACTGACCACAGTAAAGCACGTCTGTCGCGTCTGTGGAAAAACGTGGCACCACATAATTCGGCGACGACTTCTCATAGAAACCCCGATTCATCCGAAAAAAGAACGTATTAGGCTGTTTCGGGTGAAGTTTCCGATAGTTGGTTGGAAAAAATTTGAACGGAGCATCGAACTGTCGTATCTCCTCAATGTTTTCCTTCATGACCGAGCTATCTTCAACGACATAAAAGAAAGGTCGAAAACCAGTCTCCCTAGTTTTATAATAGAACGAATTTACTCCGAATGTGTACTCGCCCTCCAACAAAGACAGATCATGCTTATTTAATGAAGGACCATTTCCTATGATAAAACACCTTTTCCCCTTGAACGCATTGTAGAATATCCCGATTTCCTCAGAGTCGGGGAGAGGAGCGCTTTCGTAAATCTCTTTTACGGCGTAACTGTCCAGCGATTGAAAGTCTGGCGGATACGTAACGTCTGCAGTCTTGATTGGCAAAACAGAGCGCGGCACAATGCCATTGACCGACGGTTTGACGGGCTTTCTGTACAAATCTGGATCGCCGAAAGAATCGGCCCGTTCAATCATCAACCTCAACGTCTCAGAGCTCGATGGGTGATTGCAGTTCTTGTGAATGAAGTCGTAGGGCCCGAGTGTCGGATCATAATTGCAGCGGTAGTTCGACTGAAGATGTCCGTATATTTCATCGAAACGAATACGACCTTTAGCGTCGGACGCATGATGCAGGTGAACGTAAGTTTCATTAGCGACGCGAATTCGAGCAGGATCTAGGTGATTGTATAGCGTGACATCAAGCGCCCGATCCTCGCAGCTATACCCCACATATTGTTCGAAACCCTTTAAAGCGACAAAAACATCTCGCCTGATAATCAAAATACCACCAGAGATAGTCACTGGGTTCTTGATTTTCTGTGGATTGCACAAGGAATTTATGGTTCTTGTGCTTCTTACGTGCGCGGACTCCTTCTCGTCGGTGTAATAGATATTCTGATACGGGGAAATGGCGTCATATTTTGAATAACAAGCCTTGACCTCACTTACAAAATTCGCACCAGTGAGAACGTCAGTGTCCATCAAGACCACGACATCTACACTTTCGCAGAAGCGGCTGACTGCGACGTTGTAGCCCCACCCACGATTGTACTCATCGGGGTTATAGATAAACTCATGCCGCACATAACGCTTGGCGCCGAGACTAGGCAGGTCCACGCGCGTCGTTACGTCTTGTTCAATTAGCAAGACATCGAAAAGCTCCCCGTAGTAAAAATCAAGCCAGTCGAGAAGAAAACGCAGGTTGTTCGTTCGGATCTCATCAACAGGGTCGAGTCGGACGCCAATGATCAGCGTTGCTAGACAGGATTTGCACGTAACAGAGGTCAAGATAGCAGGCTTCTTCTTTGTAGTTATCCGCTCCAGTGCGCGCATACCGGAAAAAACATTTGCTTTCACCGCCACCGGTCCACCTGGTGCCACTGCCGGACGTGCTCCTACTGCATTTTTAATTCGACTCACCTCAATCACCTCTACTATTCTTTCGTATATATAGTCACTACCACGCTGAGTAAGATGCAAATTATCGCACGTGTACTCCTTGACCTCCTCCTGAGACCATTTAAGCAAATCAATGACTTTTGCTGTAGTCAGTGATTTGCTGAATAATTCCGAAAAGCCATGTACCAGAGAAATATTAGCGGGTCGCTCACGGCGGTAGTCACCGCTCCAGCCCTCGACAAATCGATTCGCGGTAATAAAAATCAAATTGGGGATAGCTTTTAGCCGAGGAAGCAGCGAGCGCCCTGCCATCTCCAAACTATACATATTGGCCGTCTTTTCTCCCTCAAAAAGCGTGCCCAGAGGCCGATCGAAGTGGCGCGCCATCTCTGCCTCACCAAACACCTCGTCGAAAACCTTCTTCTTGCAATTTACTATCTTCTTCGAATAGTCGCGCGTGTTCAGTTCGAGATTTTCGGTGTTCAAAGTCATCGGATTGTCGTAAAGATCAGCCATGGCGCTACTCCAGCGTCGCGGAGACCACTCGACAATCCCGGTGTATAGAATAACGTGATCGTAGCTCTTAAGCTTTTCCTCCTCAAAATTCTCCAGGAAATCCAGGGTCGTCGTCCACTTCATTGGGCACAAAAACAGGTCGACATCGAGTCCATCGTCGGCTGCAAGTCGTTCTCCGAAGATTGGATACTGACCACCGGCAGGCTTGTGTTGCCCACGGCTATCACAAAAAACCAGAATTCTCTTCTTGTTCTTTCGAACAGCAGGAGTCCGCGGAATATTTCCCACCGAAAGTGGCGATAGATTCGAACTTAGTGAGAGGTAACGTAACAGCGAATCAGCAGCCGAAACGATAACCGGGAACTTGGCAGCCGTTGTGACAGACGAGACAAATTTCTGAGCTACTGGCAGCCAACCAGTAGACTTGTAAATTGTTGGCGATGGATAGATCTCCTCAACCGAAAAACGCCCGAATTCGTATTGCTTGCGATAGAAGTGGTGCTCAAGTGTGCGAATGCTGCCTTCAGAAATGTTATTCTTCTCCGCAACTTCGATCGTCTTTTCAAAATTTAGACAAATATCATTCGATTGCACATCGAAAATTATGCTGTATTGTCGATCGCCAATTGGAGTAGCAACAAAAGAAGCGTCAAAATAGCGAGACTCGAGCTTCTCAGTCTTTGTCGATTCTACGACTCTACAATTAGAAGCAAACACAGAGTAGATTGCAGCCCCCGTTCGATCCAAGCGCTTGCGACTTGTAATCTGTCCGGCGAGCAAGCACACATCCCTACCAAGCGGCACGGAAAAATCAGACAGGCCACCATTTCCTTCAATAAATCCTCGCAAGAGTTGCATCAAAGGACTGTCTGCTGACACGTCCTGGCGACTCGCAACCGTATGCACAGCACCGCGAATGAAATCGAAAGCGTATGACATCAGGTGGCCGCCGATCAACCTCTCGCCTTCAGCAACAGTCATGACCCCCTTCTTAACCTGGGCGCCAAATGAGTTGAGGAGATCGCGGATAGAATAAACCGCGCTTTGGGAAATAATGTAGTTCAACTCGGCTGAACTAAGCGCAACATGCATCGCCTCAACGCCCCGCAACAGGCCAATTCTAGAGTGCGACAGCAAGCTGCGATTGCTCTCGCCCATAAAAATGTCATGTATAGCAAAAGCATTCGTAACAAGATAATTATGACATCCCGCCATCATGCTGCGGAAGCCCATCTCTGAATCCTCGTAGCCAAATGGATTGAATATTTCGGCATATTCGCCGATCTGTTTGATTACCTTGGCGTGAAAGGCGACAACACCTCCAGCACATGATCCAACCCTTATAGGCTCACCGGATTCAACCGCATGCGTCAATACTGGCAACTCACTGCGCAGGGTAGGATGAGTCGTTCGGTAGGTTTCGAGCCAATCAAATCGATCCCAAGGTGCGGAAATTTCCGGCCCTGTCGGTGGGCCAAAATGTGCTTTCCAAAGGTTGCTGACGCCTGAATGATAAATGGTCCAAATTGCCTTTTCAAGGCCTCGTTTTTCTTTGACTACTTGCCACAGGTCGTTACGCCAATCGCTGCTCCGTTTCAATTGCTCGGAAAGCCCACTCCAATCTGTCGCCTTCTCAAGAACAGGAAAGAATCTCCGAACCTCGCGCCCATCCAACAACACGGGTTGGATAAAACCCAGCTTTGGATCACGCTTTGCGAGGTCTGCGTACCCCTTGGAAAGGCGCTCAAAATAGGCTGCATCATAGATAATGTCGGTATCACACGATATGAGAAACTCTGCACCAGCATCAACGGCACGTCGAATCAGGAGATTGCGCCCTCCGGCAACGCCAAAATTAATTCCTTCACAGTGGACCGAAATATAGGAGGATACCGAAGCCGCATAGGCCCTTAGGTTTTTACAGTCTTGGTCATTGATTAGAATATGGAGCGTGAAAGTCTCGTTCAACAACGGCCGAACTTGCTCTATGAAGCACGTCGCCTTTGCAAACTCATGGCGCATGTAGAGAGTAAATATACTAGTTTTCATTTTGATCAGAACAGCGAATTAAATTCGACGCGAGGGAACAGTTCAAGCTCCCCGCCCGGAGTCGCATTAAGTATTTTTCGGCCGGCCGATTCGAACTCGAACTTTGCTCTCATGTAGCTACGCAGAACTCGCCCTAAACGCGGGTCTTTCCAGGTTTTTCCAGCCCCAAAGTAATCTTTGTGAAAGTGATTCGGATCGTCGCCGTGTGAGCGAATATGGTTGCCGTCCTGATGATGAGACGGAGGCTTCTGATAGGAAAAGTCCATTCCCACCAGAATAACTTCAGAAAACCCCATGTAATAAGCCAGTTGCATGTTTATGTACGTTACCGATTGGCCGCAATAGAATTGTGGCATGTTCGTGATATTGAACTGAGGAACTCCGAAGCGATCCGGCTTGCTCCTGTTGTAGAAGGATGTATCCATGTCGAAAACGTAGCAGTGGTCGCGACAGGTCAGCTTTTCGGCATACTGTCTTGGAAGAATCTTTATCACGCCCTCGTAGGCAGCGATTGCTTCCTGGTTTTCTGTATAGACTAGATTGTCTTCGACCACGTAGTAAGTTGGGCGAAAGCCGTTAGTTTGTGTCATCAGAAATATGGAATTGACGCCGAACGAGACTTCCGAGCGCAATCGCTCAATATCAATCTTGTTCAGCGATGGCCCGTTGCCTAAAATAAAACAGCGCCCCAAATCGCTATTCGAATATAGTTGTGTAAGATCTTTCATTGCTTCCCTCTAAAATTAACACTGGCGATCGAAAAGAGCCATGCCGGTCAGAAGACCGTCGCTTTTCTGGCGCGCTTGCTCAATGGCGGTAGCCCCATCTTCCAGCCCGGCAAGCGTTGGGTTGGGTTGGGCAGCAGGCCGAGGTTGTAGCCGAGCATGCGGCCGTAGATAGGGGGGCTTCACTAGTAGTTTTCGCGCTTAACAGTCCGGGTCGAACAGGCGGCTAGCGATGCCGCCATCCAGTCCAATGCAAGCGCCATGGAGGAAGTTCATGCCCCCTGCGGAGATGGCGAGGGCCAGTCTCGCCACCTCTTCGGGTTGGCCGATGCGTTGCTGGGGATGGCACGCTTCAAGCTGGCGATAGAGTTCTGGCTTGCCATTGAATCCGTCCTTGAGCATGGCGGTTTCGATTGCCGCGGGTTCGATCGCATTAATGCGCACGCGCGGGCCGAGGTCGACCGCAAGGGCACGGGTCATGCCGGCTAGCGCGGCTTTGCTGGTGGCGTAGGCCACGAAGTTCTTCTTGGTGAGCCGGGCGTGGATGCTACCAATGTTAACGACGCAGCCCTTGGCCGCTTCAAGTTCGGGCAGCAGCGCCTGGGTGAGCAGGAAGGGGGCGAGCAGATTGACGTCTAACGTAGTGCGCAAATCCTGTCGACTGAGGCTTTCGGCGCCGCCGAGAATCTGGATAGCGGCGTTGTTGATAAGCGTGTTCAGGCCGGCACCATGGAGGGTTTTGCGGATCGCGGAAATGACTTCACTGGCGTAGACTTGGTCCTCGACGAAGCGCGCCAAATCGGCCTGCAGGTAACAGGTGCAATGCAGGTCTTGCGGCTGCGCAGCCATGTCAGTGGCGATGATGTGGTAGCCGGCGTCGTGGAAAACTTGCACCAACGAACGACCGATACCGCCCGCCGCGCCGGTGATAAGGGCGATTTTATTGAGCTGAGTCATCACATGCGCCAGAGATCGCTTGTTCAGCCCAGTGATGGGTGGCATCAACCATTTGTTTGGCTTGCTCCTCGGTTACCCACAACATGTCGGAACCTTCATAGCGCAAGGCCACGGCATAGGGGTTGAGTTGGCGCAAAAGAGCGGTTGTAACGGGCAGTCTTATGCCTGCGACTGTCGCAAGCTCTGCCAGGTATTCAAGATCGTGAGTTCTTTCCAGAGGCACGCCATGGAGGACCAAGACGACCTTGATAAATTTCTCACATGCCTGCTGAGCCAAAAACCCTACAGTCTCGTGCGGCGCACGTGCTGATTCGACAAGCAAGTGAAACGAGGTTCGGTCTCGACTGCCTGCGCCGAATAACTGCCGTGCCTCGTCAAGTGATGCATTCATACAAGACCTTGCCGGTGCGCACCGCATCGTAGACCGGCGACGTCTGCCAATTAACGCGTCGCTCGAACTCTTTCTGGTGATATAACAGGACGTCGACGCCTGCGCCAATCGCACCGATCGCACCACGTAAACGGCTGTATTCCTCAGCCATGTCGGGGATCTCGTCTTCAACTACAAGCAGGTCCAAATCGGACTGCTCATCGGCCGTCCCTTTGGCGTAAGAGCCAAAGAGGATGACCTTTAATGGTGAATGCGCAGCGCTTACCAGGCGCTGCACGGCTGAGGCAATTGTTTCTTGATTGACCACCTTAGCACTCCTTAAATTTCTGTAGAAGTAGCCCATGACATTTGGCCTTACGCGACACCGAGAAAGCAGATTAATTTGTCGATGGCGATTTCGCTGGTGCGCGTGACGGCATCGACGGTGTTCGATGCATTGTGCGAGCCGAAGATGCAGCGCGGGTGAGTGCGCAGGTAGGAATCCATCGGCAGCGGCTCGACTTCGAAGACGTCCAGCGCGGCGGAATAGACCTTGCCAGACTGTAGCGCAGCTTCCAGGGCAGGTTCATCGATCACCGGGCCGCGGCCGACGTTGACCACGCGCACACCATCCTTGGCCTTTCGCGAGTACGCCGGCATCGAGCATGTGGCGGCTACTAAGCGTGAGCGCGCAAGTAACGACAATGAAGTCCGCGCTTCTTCGATGCGCTGCGGCCATACGGCGCGCTGCACGGTGGGTAGTTCTGGGCTATTGGGAGCGAAGGGATCGTAGGCGATGACTTTCATGTCGGCTGCGATCAGGCGCCTGGCGGCGCTTTTGCCGATATCGCCAAAGCCGATGAGGGCGACAGTCTTGCCAGAGAGCGAAATGCCGCGCGGCTTGGGCCACTGCCTTGCGCGTACGGCGCGTCGATCTCGAAAGTCTCCCGCGCAAGGGCGATGACGTAGCCCACGGCGATATCGGCGACCTCGCCACCGAACATGTTGGGGGTGTTAACGATGGGGATGCCAAGGTCTTTGCAGGCGATGAAGTCGACGTTATCAACACCAATGCCCCACTTGACGGCAGCCTTGAGCTTGCCGGCCTTGCCGGCCATAAAGACTTCACGGGTCGCGGGGTCGTCGCCGATGATCCAGCCGTCGTGCTCGGGAACGAGTTCCTTGAGCTCTTCGACGCTCAGCGTCTGCACGACCTTGGCGGCGGTAACGTCGACGCCGTGCTTTTCGAAGATTGGGCGAAAGGTGTCGATCATGCCCAGCATCGGCGGGCAGGTAACGAGGACTTTCATTGGGCGTTATGTTCGAGCAGGTAGCGGGCGGCGACGACGGCGAAGTCCCAGTCGGCAGGGGTGTCGATGTCGATGGATTCAAAGAAGGGGCCTTCGTACATCATCGGCTGCTTACCGATGCGGGCGTTGGTCTTGGCGAAACTGTCGCGAGTGAAGAGGTAAAGGTTGGAGTTCTCTTCAAACCAGGGTTCGAGGTGCTGGGTCGGAATGAGGTTGTCGGGATCGTGGTTCACCGGGCTACAATCGGCGCGGTAGAAGCGTGTTTGCACCTTATCGACGGTGAAGAGCGAATCGGCCTTGCCAGCGACTCGAGCCTCCTGGAAAGGCAGCGAGCGCCTTACTGACAGTGTCGGCGCTCATCAATGGGTTGGTGGTGTGGGTCATCAGGTAAACGTCAGCCGGGACGTTGGCAATGTCGTCGGCGAGGACGAGGTTCATGCTCACCAAGTCACCGCAGATTTCCGGCTTGCGGTCGCGGATGGTAATCCGGTCAGTGTCCGTGAGGCCGTTATCGGCAAGAATCTGGCGGGCATCGGTGTTGATGATCACTTGGTCGATCTCTTTGACTTCGAGCAGGGTGTCGAGTATCCAGCGGAACAGCGGCTTGCCGCAGAAGTCGCGGAAGTTCTTGCCTTTGACGCGCTCGCTGTTGGCCTTCATGGGCAACAGGGCGACGATACGGGATTTGGCCGGCGTAGCGCTCATTCGGATTCCTTTATCAAGTTCTCAATGGGGGAAGAAGTATTTTTCTTTCTCGGCGTGCGAGAGCTTGCGGTGTTCGTGGTTTCCTTTCCAGGAGCCAATGTATTGGTTCCAGCGGTAGCGAGCAATGTTGCTCAAGCTGACCGATGCTGTTTCATTCCTTCTGGCAACGCGCCAGTCTTTCCAGACGCTTGAAACCAGGTAACGCAGAGTGTCCATGATGCTGACATGCAACTGCGGCATGATTCTCTGCAGCGCGATGGCTTCGCGCTCGAAGCGTCGACGGACATGGGACCAGCTTTCGTTGTGGAAGTGGAAGACCGCGGCGTCTGCGACGTAGGCGAGACGCCCTCCTTTTCGTACGAGCCGCTGCGCCAACTCCATATCTTCAAGGCCCGTCAACTCTTCATCGAAAAGGTGCTGTACCCAGGTGCTGCGCAATAGCGCCGAATTGGCATTGTTGCAAAAGAAGCCATCCTGCGGAATGCGTGAGCCTTCGGGATAGTATTTGGCGAAAATGCGGCATTCGCTAAAGTGGCTGTCGGGCCCGCCGACTTGCCGCCCATAAGTGTATTCGGCCATGCCATCAAGGATCGGCTGGCACAAGCGCTGTAGCCAGTGATCGTCGGTCGGCACGCAATGCCCACTGGTGATGACGAGGATATCGCCATTGGCAGCCTGGCAGCCAATATTGAGCGACCGACCGAAAGAAAACTCCTCACGCATAATGTGAAGGATACGGCAGCCATGGCGCTCGGCAATTTCAAGCGTACCATCGGTCGAACCGGAGTCGACGATGACCACCTCGTGATTCAGACCGTTGGTGCGCTGACTTGCAATGGCCACCAAGAGATCGTCGAGGTGCCGTGCTTCGTTCAGCGTGCGAATGACGATGCTGGTCTGTGCGGTACCAAGGTTGAGGTGCTTGGGACGAATCAGCAGGGCGAAATCGGGGTTCATGCGCTGGTGAATCAGGCGGATCTCGTCAGGATCGACAGCATTGATGGCGAACATGTCCCAATGCACTGCAACGACTTTTTTGGCGCCGATTTCGCTGGCAAATTGAAACGCTTCTCGGACCGACATGTTGCCGATGATGCCGCGCCGGCCACGGAAGAAGTTGTGTTCGTTAACCGGCAGGAAGGCCGTGTCAATGGGGCCAAGAGCAAGCAAGGCGTCGATAATTTCCTGCCTCGCTGAGGTGTCACCGGCCAGGTAGATGCGCTGGCCGGCGCAATCGAGCAGGTACCCGACACAGGCTAGGTTTCCTTGTGCGTCGCGTTCGATTTCTGGGTGGGCGGCCGGAACCGCGTAAAGGCGGAGAGCCGGGGCGAGATCGATGAAGTCTTCGACCGCCAGGGCCAGGCGTGCAGAATCGATACCCCATTCAGTAAGCTTCTTGAGTACCGGGGCCGGGCCAAAGAAGCGCGCCTGCGGCGATGCCTCCGCAAGCCTGGGCAGGGTGTGCGGGTCGCAGTGGTCGATGTGCTCGTGGGTAATCAGGACGATATTGGCGTCGGTGATCTTTTCCGGAGGCAGCGGGATGGGAAGTTGACGCTCGAGGTCCGGAGCATCGAGGAGCTGCACCGAGTTGGACAGGTAGGGATCTAGATAGACGGTCGCGCCTGGGAAGGCCAGCCGACACCCAGACTGTCCGAGCATGTCAACGGGAACGCGAAGGCTTGTGGTCATTGTGGTAGATTGAATATTTCCCGGTAGTCGAACTTTTCAAAGATAGTGCACGCGCCATCCACCGTAGCGTCAATAATGCGGCGGCCGTCCGTTTCAAATTCCGCACGGGCAATTCGGTACGACTCTTCGGAATGCTCCAGATCGGGGTTATCCCATGGCTGCCCAGCGAAGTAGTCTGGACTGAAGTGGTTGGGGTCGGGGCCATCAAGCTTGCAGGCCTCGTTGGGAGCACCAGTATATTCGTAGCGGTGGTCCATACCGATAATGACCACTTCTTTGAAGCCAAGGTGGTAGGCGACTTGCAACGCCGCGTAGGTGACGGTCCACCCTTCGTGAACGCCCTGCGAAATGTCATGACAAAAGCGTGACGCGGGATTGCGGGTTTCGATGTGATAGGTCAACCCATCTTCGGGAAGGAGTTCGGCGCCACGATGACCGATGAACTTGACACAGTTCATGGACTTGATTCTCTCGACCGACTGCGCAATAACTTTTCCGTTGACTGCAACGTAGTAGCGCGGATAAAAGCCCAACTTCTTGAAACCAATAAATATTTTGTTGACGCCAATGGCGGTTTCACGGCGCAGAAACGCGAGATTCATGCGGTTTAGCGAGGGCCCGTTCGCGACGAGGACGGTTCGCTCGTTGCGGTGGCGATTGTACAAGTCCTTAAGCCTTTGCATTTTGGTGATCAGGAACAGCTCGCGTTAGTAGCGCCGCTCGGTTTCGTGCCTCGAGCAATCTGAATCCGTGATTGAGCAGGAATGGCATGGCCAAGGTGCCTTTGGCCGTCCAATTGCCATCGACAAGCCAGGTATCATCCAGGCAGACGACGCCCGTGGGTGATAGCTTAGTCAAGATAGCCTCTGCGCAGTCTAGGTGCATCTGATGACAGGCTGCTTCATTGATCGGGCTGCCCAGAAATTTCTTGTAGCGGTTTTGCCGCAGTTCACTGTGCTGACCGTGATCAAAGTCGTATGCATCAAGAAAGATGGCATCAAGGCTACCTTGATACTCGCGCAAGTAGTCTTCTCCTTTCGCGGTAATTGCCTTAAACGGGGCTCCTAGCCGGGCGAACATTTCTGCGCCCATGCGGGTGTTATGCGGATCCATGTCCACTGTGATGAACTGCAAGCTGTTTTCTTTGCAGAATTCAGCGATCTTGCGCGTGGAACCTTGGCCAGGGATGTTCTCGCGGGTTGTTCCGATCTCGAGCAAAACGGGGAGGGTCGACGATCCTGCTCTGATCTCCTTCAGGTGAGATTGAAGATATGCAAGCAATAGAGAATGGCCATGTTCGGACTTGGCCTTCGCAACCATGCGGATCTCATGGTAAGCGCCTTCGATTGCCGTTTTTTCGGCCGTT
The DNA here is from genome assembly GCF_036625345.1 of Candidatus Accumulibacter meliphilus. Classification (NCBI taxonomy): domain Bacteria; kingdom Pseudomonadati; phylum Pseudomonadota; class Betaproteobacteria; genus Candidatus Accumulibacter; species Candidatus Accumulibacter meliphilus. The sequence goes on from NZ_JAZKTZ010000006.1 coordinate 267,508, forward strand.
CCAAGGTACAAATCTTTAGTCTTGAGGAGCACCGTTCTAAAAGCGATGTCGGCGGCGAGTTCACTTCTCCCCAGGGCAATAAATTTTTGCATCAACAAAGATTTCAGAAACTTGTCGTCGGCGCCAGGTTGATCACCCGCGGTTTGCAGGAAGTGTAGTGCGGTGATTTTGTCGTTGAGTTGAAGAAATTGGTCTGACAGTTCGATGTAGAAAAGCACTAACTCACTCGGCGAGAGCTGTCTTGAGGCGACAATCGCGTCAACAGCGTCATGCACGTCTTCACTTTGCAAGCATTCGCGCGCCTTGGATGCAATCCTGGTCTGTGCTGCACTCTGACCGTGAAGTGTGCTCAGCGCCTGAAGGCCAGACATCACTGATGACAGTCCGAGCTGTGCGCTCTGCTCATTAATGCGCGCCTGAGTAAGCAGGCGCGCGTCGCTGCCTGGGGCGCCAACGGTGATGGCCCTTTCAAAATGCTTGATTGCTCTTGGCTGCTGACCCGTTACGAGCGCGGCACGGCCAAGGCTATTATGGACGCTGGCAACCAGGACCTGACTGACCAATCTCTTACTGCAACCCCAATCTTGGGCGAGGCGAATGAATTGCCTGGCCGCACCGGCGTTGTCGGTTTGTAGGTGACCGGCGGCAGCGAGGAGCGCCAGCCTAGCGCGGTCAGGGTGATGTTGCAGGGCGCCACATTCAATCTTGGTCAAACTGTCCCAGTCACCAAACTGCCATTGGGTACGAGCGCGTTCAAGCAGACTTTCGTCGTAGGGAACCAGGCTGTGATCTGGCTGAACTTCTACGACCTGCATCGCTTGTACTTTCTTGACCTTACGGCGCTTGCTGACAGGTTTCTTGCTCACAGCCCGGGCTCCCGCAAGAGCAAGTCCTTGATCAGGTCGATTTGCGCTTCTGCCCTGACCAGTTCTTCATGCATTAGCTGCTGACGGTGAGCGCTTTCAAGCTTGTCGCTTTCTTGCTGCTGCAGTTGTTGCTGCGCTTCGTCGAGCCGTCCTGTCAGCACTGATTTTTCTTTGTCCAGATCCGCCTTCGCCAACTTCAATTGCTCGATCTGCTGTGCCTGTTGCTTCAGCGCTTCAAGCTGCACAAGCCGCTGAGTAGCCAGCGTCGACTGCTCGTCCCGCGCCTTGGTAATCTGCTCGAGCTGCGACTGCCGTTCAGCAGCGATCTTTTCTTGGGCAACTTTCGCCTGGTTAGCCTGCTCCAGTTGTGCGGTCTGCTCGGCCAGTTGTTTGGTCGCTGCGCCACGTTCCTGCAGCGCCTTGTCCAGTTGCGCATGGCGCTCGCCGACCAGCTTGGCCTGTTCATCCCGAGCTTGCGTGAGCTGCTGAATCTGCGCTTGCCGTTCGGCGGCGAGCTTTTCCTGGGCAGTCTTGCCCTGGCTGGCTTGCCCCAGCAGAGCCTTCTGCTCGTCGAGTTGTTGGGTCGCTGAGTCGCGTTCCTGCAGCGCCTTGTCCAGTTCCGCCTGGCGCTCGCCGACCAGCTTGGCCTGTTCATCCCGAGCTTGCGTGAGCTGCTGAATCTGCGCTTGCCGTTCGGCGGCGAGTTTTTCCTGGGCAGCCTTCCCCTGGCTGGCTTGTCCCAGCAGGGCCTTGTGTTCGTCGAGTTGCTTGGTCGCTGCGTCGCGTTCCTGCAGCGCCTTGTCCAGCTGCGCCTGGCGCTCGCCGACCAGCTTGGCCTGTTCATCCCGAGCTTGCGTGAGCTGCTGAATCTGCGCTTGCCGTTCGGCGGCGAGTTTTTCCTGGGCAGCCTTCCCCTGGCTGGCTTGTCCCAGCAGGGCCTTGTGTTCGTCGAGTTGCTTGGTCGCTGCGTCGCGTTCCTGCAGCGCCTTGTCCAGCTGCGCCTGGCGCTCGCCGACCAGCTTGGCCTGTTCATCCCGAGCTTGCGTGAGCTGCTGAATCTGCGCTTGCCGTTCGGCGGCGAGTTTTTCCTGGGCAGCCTTGCCCTGGTTAGCCTGGCCCAACAGGGCCTTCTGCTCGTCGAGTTGTTTGGTCGCTGCGTCGCGTTCCTGCAGCGCCTTGTCCAGCTGCGCCTGGCGCTCGCCGACCAGCTTGGCCTGTTCATCCCGAGCTTGCGTGAGCTGCTGAATCTGCGCTTGCCGTTCGACGGCGAGTTTTTCCTGGGCAGCCTTCCCCTGGCTGGCTTGTCCCAGCAGGGCCTTGTGTTCGTCGAGTTGCTTGCTCACTGCGTCGCGTTCCTGCAGCGCCTTGTCCAGTTGCGTCTGGCGCTCGCCGACCAGCGTGGACTGTTCGTCCCGAGCTTGCGCGAGCTGCTGAATCTGCGCCAGCTGTTCAGCAGCGAGCTTTTCCTGCGTCACCCTTGCCGCCTGCGTTAGTTCTACCACCTTTTGCTGCTCGGAAAGTCTCTTAGCTTGTGCGTCGCGTGTCTGGTTTGACTGTCGCAACTGCTCTTCTAGTCCGGTCAATCGTTGCGCCAGCTCCAGGTTGCGCAACTGCAACTGATTGCGCTGGAGGGTCCAGCAGGGATAATCGGCATCGTCGCCGTCCTCTTCCCGCAACAAGTCGAACCCATGGTCTTCCAACCAGCGCAATATCTGTGCTGCCGGTTCGCCTCCGTGGTACAGCGGTTCGCGACCACAGCGCAGCTTCACCTGGTTAAACAGTTGCAATAGGGTCGCATCCCACAGAGCCCGCAGTACCGGCAGCTCTTCGCCAGCCAGGTCAACAACCAGCAGGTTGTCCTCCTCCGCTGACAACTGCAAGGGTTCGAGCAAGGTCGCCGGAGCAACCGCTTCAAGCGGCGTTTCCTCCAGGGCCTTCATGCCGGGGAAAAGTTGCAGCAAGCCACTGGCCGGGTGAAGACTGCTGGACCCGGGCAGGTTGTAACGATACAGGACGACCGGTCCTGCGCTACCCGCAACGGCATTACAGAGCACCTGCACGTTTGGCAACTGGGCCGTCCGTGCCTGCAAGGCTGTGGCGACTTGAGGATCGGCCTCAACGAGGAGCAGGCGTGCCGGTACCAAGGACAGGTAGGTATCGAGTTCACTACACAGGCCAGCACCGAGGTGTACAAGACTGTCGATGGAGGCACACGTGTCCCTGCCCTCGCTTGTCACGGCTTCTTCCATGGGGGTCAGCATCTGGTTTTCCCTGCGCATGCTTGCCTACCTTCTGAGAGGCCAAATTGAAGATAGTGGAGTAGCGGGTTGACACCCGCCGCTGCGACGTCTGGATTCGTTTGAAGATAGTACACGGTATCAAAGTTTGGAGAAGGATTCCGCCCTTCGGCAGCGCCAAAGCGGAGGTAGTGTTCAGTGGGGTTGACCGCGGCCGTAGCCACATCCTGATATGTGGAGAGATACCATTCCTCGTCAAACAGCCCAGATTGATTTAGCACTTCAAGCTGTCTGCGAAGTCTCTCTTTCTTTCTATCTGGACGCCTGAACGGTTGGACAAGTGCCCCAATGAGTTTTTTGTTTATCCAGGCAGAGGCTTTCTTCCGCTGCGCCTTTTGTTGAGGCTCGGCAACAAGCTCGGTAGCTTCCTCCGCTCCGGGAGACTCATCCTCTGGAATTGGGTCTTCACGGGTCAGGGTTTCCTGATATTTCAGGAAGTAGAATTCAAGTTCTTCCTGAACTTGGTGAAGTTGTATGAGAAGCAACTCGTTCTCTTCCCCAACTTTCTCTCCATTTCTTTCAAGCGACTGATTACTCGCTTCCAGTTCTCCACGAGCCTTGTCGAGCTCTGCCATCCGGACATGGAGCTGCTGCAACTCCAGGCTCGTCGCCGCTTGTGCCTGCCCAAGCTCTTGCTTCTCCAGGAATACCTTTTCCAGCGCCTCCTGCACCTCGTGCAGTTGTCCCATCAGCAGACCATTCTCTTCCAGCGCTTCTCGCTTACTCGCCTCCAACGACTGCTTGTTGATTTCCCCCTCTTGCCGAGCCTTCTCAAGCAGCGCCATCCGCGCTTGGACCTGCTGCAACTCCAGGCACGTCGCCGCTTGTGCCTGCCCAAGCTCTTGCTTCTCCAGCAAGACCTTCTCAAGTTCCTCCTGCACTTCGTGCAGTTGTCCGATCAGCAGAACATTCTCTTCCAGCGCTTCTCGCTTACTCGCCTCCAACGACTGCTTGTTGATTTCCCCCTCTTGCCGAGCCTTCTCAAGCAGCGCCATTCGCGCTTGGACCTGCTGCAACTCCACGCTCGTCGCCGCTTGTGCCTGCCCAAGCTCTTGCTTCTCCAGGAATACCTTCTCAAGCTCCTCCTGCACATCGTGCAGTTGTCCGAGCAGCAGACTATTCTCTTCCAGCGCTTCTCGCTTACTCGCCTCCAACGACTGCTTGTTGATTTCCCCCTCTTGCCGAGCCTGCTCAAGCAGAGCCATCCGCGCTTGGACCTGCTGCAACTCCAGGCTCGTCGCCGCCTGGGCCCGCCCAAGCTCGTGCTTCTCCAGAAATACCTTCTCAAGCTCCTCCTGCACTTCGTGCAGTTGTCCGAGCAGCAGACTATTCTCTTCCAGCGCTTCTCGCCTACTCGCCTCCAACGACTGCTTGTTAATTTCCCCCTCTTGACGAGCCAGCTCAACCAGCGCCATTCGCGCTTGAACCTGCTGCAACTCCACCCTCGTCGCCGCTTGTGCCTGCCCAAGCTCTTGCTTCTCCAGCAAGACCTTCTCAAGCTCCTCCTGCACTTCGTGCAGTTGTCCGAGCAGCAGACTATTCTCTTCCAGCGCTTCTCGCCTACTCGCCTCCAACGACTGCTTGTTAATTTCCCCCTCTTGACGAGCCAGCTCAACCAGCGCCATTCGCGCTTGAACCTGCTGCAACTCCACGCTCGTCGCCGCTTGTGCCTGCCCAAGCTCTTGCTTCTCCAGCAAGACCTTCTCAAGCTCCTCCTGCACTTCGTGCAGTTGTCTGTTCAGCAGATTTCTTTCGTCCAGCACTTCACGCCTGTTGGATTCCAGCGATTGATTGGCGCCTTCCAGCTCTTCACGAGCCTGCTCCAACTGTATCGCACGGGCTTTGTACTCCTCTAACTGCGTGTCACTCGCCGCGAGGCTTCCTTCGACCGTTTCCTTTTCCACCAGCACCTGCTCAAACTGGTACTGCACGTGATGAAATTGCGATTGAAGCAGTTCACGATCTTGCCGCGTCCGAAGATAGCATTTGAGCAAATCGTCGAGAGCCACTTCCGAGGCTTGAGGCAAGTCGCCTAATGGCTGAGCTCTGGCGTCCAACTCAGTTTCCAGAGCACCTATGGACGGATTGTCAGCCATTAAACGCCGCGCCAGAAAACGCTCCGTTTCGCCGGTTGCAGGCACTGCCCCACTTACCGATCCCGTCGAGATGTTCAGGCCAAGTCCGATGATTCGAGTCGCCTCGACAAGCGTATGTGGGTTTTCGTTGGCCGCCTCCGCACTCAGCAGGAGAGCCCGCTGACGATAACGACGCTGAAAGCGAATCAAATGACGAGTGTTGACTTCCCAGTCCTTGATGAACTGGACCGGGTCAATGCCGCACATCAAGGCCTGCGCCAAGGCGGCGTCAGCTCGTGTAAAAAACAGCAGAAACTGCGCGTCCGGATATCGGCTAGCCCAGAAGTCAAGCAGCCACGGACAGCCGTTGACGACTAGACGCTCGGAATCAGGTTGGTCGTCCACCAGCAGCGATTCCAGTTCTTCCTGCACTAACATATCCGGCTGCAGGGATTGCCGTAATTGAAGAGGATCCTCGACACCACTAGCCGCCAATAGTCGATCCTGCCACCCGGAAACGGCATCGACTACAGTTTCGAGCCCAGCGTCTATCAAAGTCGGAACTGCCAGCTCCCAACCGGTGCAAGGACAACCTGTAGCGATTACCAGCTTCATGTGTATCTGATCCCTTTATCTGCGGCAACACCACATCGCGTGACGACGACGGCCAATACAGCAGGTTTCTCTTGGATTCCGGATGTATTTCCGTCAACCGTTCTCTCAAAAATAAACTCAAACTCTCACCGACTCGGCACCAGCACAGTCGGACCTAACGTTCATGACACCTGGAGACACCCCAAATCATGAAAGTCATGACCGTCTCCCCCTCTTCCCCGGCCCTTCTCCCGCAGTGGGGAGAAGGGAGGTTCGTGAGTCGCATACGCGACTTTCACATTAAAGAATTAGTGCTCCATCGTAAAAGTGGCTAGAAATTATTCGCCACCCCCACAATAACGGCAATCCGGAACAAGGCCTCCACCACATCCCTGAATACCTGACGAGACTTCACGTCGATTTTCGGAAGCACCATGATCCGGTCGCCCGCGCGTACGGTCGGCGCGCTGCCTCCAAAAAAGCCGCTCTTGGCCTCGTCAAAGCTGCCATCGCGGTGGGCAACGACCACTCTTGAGGCATCGGCATTCTGGGTGTAACCACCCGCGTTCTGGATGTAATCCGCAAGCGTCAGAGACGGATCGTAAGCAATGGTATTCGGAAAAATGACCTCGCCACCCACCAGCACCAAACCATCCTTCGTCGGGACGCGGAGCCGGTCGCCATTCTCCAGCAACAGTTGGTCGCGATCAGCGGCCTGGGCTATGTACACCTGCCCGGACGGCTCGATCTTCTTGCCTCGTTCAACCCACTGCAGAAGAAGCTCTGCCTCTTCCTTGCGCAGTTGCGCTTCTTGATTGGTCCCCGAGCGCGCCGTCAAGGCCGCATTCTCCAGAAACAGGAGCGTCGTTTTCAGGGCTTCCCGCTGCCGTTCCTGGGCACTCAGGCGGAAGAGCTGCAGGTTCTCCGAGTCGGAGCGCTCGGAAAACTGGATCTGGCTTATGAGGGCGCCCAGCTTGGTGCCATAAGGAAGCACGTATTCGTGAACGCTTTCGTGCTCACCCTCGACCCGGACAGCGATGGTGCCGGGTCTCTTGTCGGAGGTGAACTCCAGCCCATCTCCATTTCGTAGAGAAACGATCCACGCGTCGGAAAGCGGAAAGTACTCGGTGTTCTTTACGGTCCCCGTATTGCGCACCACCCGCACGTGCGTAGCCGATGGCGAGGGCTTGGCAAGCTCGATCAGTTCAGCGACGGTCAAGGTCGGCTTGCTGAATTCGAATTGCTTGGCATTTTCTGCCAGGCCGGTGACTTTCACGGTGTTCTGGCGGGCACCAACGAAAATGACGTCACCATCCGAGAGCTGAATCAATGGAATGCGCCCCTCGAGCAAGAAATCGTAGAGGCTGACCGAGGCGCGCGTCGCATTGCCGCGCTTGACTTGAACATTGAGGAAGGAACCACGCTCGGGATCGATGCCACCTGCCTGGTCGATGAAGTGCAGCAGGCTATCCATGCTTGTACCACTGTACAGGCCGGGACGATTAACGAAGCCACTGACGAAAATGCGTACCGGCTGAGCCGCGGCCAGGCTGGCATAACTCGACACATTGGCACGAAAGACCTTGCTCGCGCCCGATGTAACGACGCGCTGCAGATCCTGATTGCGTACGCCCAATACGTGCACCGGGCCAACGTGTGGGATGAAGATGTTGCCCTTTGGATCAACGGTCAATGGCGCATCGAACTCGAAGGCACCCCACAAGCGAACCTGGATCTTGTCGCCGACAGCGATTGCGTAATCAGGATTGAACTGCGTAGCGCCTTCACGGGCAAAGGCCCCGCTGAAAAGATTGGCCCCAAAAACGTCGCTACTGACATTCGAAGAATAGTCGAAAAACTGAGGGGAAGCCGTCCTGAGGTCAGGAACGACTGCTGCAGGAACAGCGGGCAGCTGTTGCGCCTTGGGCACGGACGGTGTAACAGGCCGATTCTCGGCGCTGCCAATACCAAAGATGTCGGTATCGGCAGCGAAAGCTGCGGGGAAAGAAAGCCCAAGCAAAGCCAGCACGAGGACAAGCCATGCCAGAAATCTTCCCCACGAGTCACGCGTCCATACGACAAGCTGGGCATGGGCCTGCGCGGCGAGCATTCTGGTGGTCGTTAAGCGAGCAGGCAGCCGCATCATGAGTTTCAATCCTGGTGGTCGCGGATAATGGCGGCAAGCAACTGCAGTATGCCGGCCAGCACAAGCACGGAGAGAGCAAAAACGATTATGTTGTATGCTCTGCGCGGTTCGAGCGGATACTGCGGCAAGGTTGGGCTTTGCACGATGGAAACCTTCTTGAGGTTTCGTGCCGCATCGATACGCCCTTTTTCCAGTGCCGTCAGCGCAGTCTTGTATACGTCTTGGGCAAAGACAGTCTGCATTTCAAGGCGCTGGTACTCTTCTACCGTCCGGTTGAGTGCGCCACCGCTTGGCGAGGTCAATCGTCCTTTCTCGGTCCGCACCTGGCCTTTGATGGCGGCAATCTGCAGGTCGATCTGCGCAATATCCGGTGCTTTGGGACTCAAATAGCCGAGCATCGCTTCTCGGCTGGCCTCAAGCTGAGCAAGTTCGCCCTCCAGTCGAGCAACAATGCCACTAAGAGTTTCTGCCGCGGCCTGCGGAGAAATAAAGCCCTTGGCATTCTGGAAATCGACGACTTCTGCTCTAGCCTTGAGCACGCGTTCGCCAATCTCAGCAACTTGTTTTTCGAGAAACTCGACCTGATCACGTGCCAGACGATGGCCGATATCGTTCATGAAGCGCTCGCCCTCCTCCACCAGCGCACTGTCAATGGCCTGTGCCTTCTCCGGCGTGTAGGCCTGCACCTTGATTCGCAATACACCGACCGCTTCGTCAACCTCGATGCTTACACGCGACAGGTAATGCAAATAAAAGAACTCTTGGGAGGCGTCTTCAAACCACATGCGCGAGAGAGGATCGTGCTTCCAGTCGCTGTAATGCGCGCGCAACTGAAGCTTTGTCTCCAGCTTCTCCATCATATCCACGGAAAGGAGATGCTCGCGCATCAGCCTCAAGTCTTGATTGTTTCTGGCACCGGTAAACAAAGAGGCAATATTCCCGGCTTCGCCAGCAGCCATGTCGGTGCTATCCACGACTACCTCGGCCCGGGATACGTAGCGATCCGAGGCGATGACTCCCCAGTAGACGATTGCCATCAGGATCGCCACTAAAGCGACTCGCAATGCACGGCGGCGAACCAAGTGAGGAGCCAAGCGCCCATGCACACCACCGAAAAAGCGCGGCAAGGCACTCTGGCGGATACGGTCTAACATGTGCCGATACTCTCCTTGTAAGCCTTCAATGCATCCTCGATGTCGTCAAACCAGTGCGCGCGGCCATCATGTAGCCAGATGCCGGCGGAGCAGAATTGTCGCAACGTCCCTTCGCCGTGCGAAACCATGATCAAACCCGCGCGGTCGGCCATATTCTTGAACGCCGCGGCAGCCTTTGCTCTGAATGAGGCGTCTCCCGCAGCGGTCACTTCATCGGAAATATAGACGTCGAAGTCGAAAGCCAGCGAAAGGGCAAACTGCAACCGCGATCTCATTCCCGATGAATAGGTCTTGACCGGCTGGTCAAAAGCATCCCCTAGCTCGGAAAAGTCCATGACGTAGGCCAGACGGTCGGGAATATCGACTTCGTGACCGTGAATTCTGGAAACGAACTTGGCGTTCTGCCGACCCGTCAGGGAACCTTGCAGGCCTCCACCAAAACCCATCGGCCACGACACTCGACAATGGCGCCTGATGCTTCCACGGTTGGGCGTATCGACGCCGCCAATCAGGCGCAACAGTGTCGACTTTCCAGCACCATTGCGACCAACCAAACCAACGCTGAGGCGCGGTGGAATAGTAAACGAAATTCCCTGCAGCACCCACTTGCCTGCACCGTGATCGGTTTGGTAGCGCTTATGAACGTCTTCAACGATGATCATTGCATCAGCAGACGGCGAGCAAAGCGAACATGCAGTGCCAAGCCAAAGAAAAACGAAACAAAGGCGAAAGCCGTTACATAGCCAAGGTCAGGGCCTGTGACGGTAGTGTAGCCGGGAGAGAAAGCAGAACGGGCCAACTCCAATCCTTGCATGATCGGGTTAAGCAATAGCCACTCCCGCACCTGCGGCGGCAACATCGCAGGAGTAAACATCACCCCTGAAATGAAGTACAGGGGAAGAAAGAAGAGATTCGCCACTTTACCAACTTCCGGAATCAAAGTACTTCCAACAGAGAGCATAAGCCCGAGTCCGGTGCCAAAAAGCCAGAAAAGTACGTAAACCAACATTACCGTCAGCGGATCGTAGGGAAGGACGTCGAAGCCGAGCAACGACATCCCTGCAAACATGATCAGCCCAACAAACAACTGAATAACCCCTTCCAGAAACGCGCGCACCAGCACCACATCCGCCGGCTTGACCTGGCGATAGGCAAATAGCGCACGATTCGCCGAGATGGCAGCCATCGACCGCAGCGCCGCATTTCGGAAGAGGTTGTAGCCGAGGATACCGATCGCCAGGAACAGTGCAAAATCCATACCCAGCGTAATTCCGTGGCGAACTGCCGACAGCACCACCATCAGGATGGTCAGGTGCGCCACCGGCTCCACCAGCAGCCAGACCCAAGCCGCCCGCCCTCCGGACACCCGGCTGACCGCTTCGCGCAGAAAAATTGCGTTCCAGACCGACAGTGTGATCGAGGCTGACGAGCGAATATTGTCCGTGGGCCCAGCGATGGTTGGCGCTCCTGTAGCTTCGATGTATCCCTCGTCCAAAAACTTGGGCCCCGTCGGTCCCAGTATTCTGACCCAGGCGCCAACTGCATGTGCACGCCCACACCCGCCTAAACACTGCCAATCGTCCTCGCCAGCGCGCTGGCGCACAACCATCGCGGGTGAGCAAGCACCGGCCGCCCGCCGGGCACCGCTCAACATCTGGAAGTAGCCGCTTGAAGAGGATCGCATTTTAGCGATGCTGACGTTGGTGGTCAATTGAATCGGCACCGTAACAGCCCTGACGCATGACCCAGCCGAATCAGGCTCATTTGCCGGTAACGCCCGCTTTTGCGGTCGAGGCGGTCAAATTGCGGTTGGCTAGCGGCAAAGGACGGGTGGTGGAGTCAGCCAGGAGGATGCCGAAAGAATTTTTTGGACGGCGGTACGATCGCCAGGCGAGCCTTTCCGAACGCGGCGTACGCCGCGCTCGAGAGGATGTTTCGGGTACGCCTGTGTGAGGTCACTCAAGTTGAAGCAGGAATGGAGCGGCGAGGAGCGCGCGGATTCGTGCTGGGTCGAGCCAGGGGGCGGCGCAGGAGCTTCGAATGAAGGCGATGGCACCGCGCACGCCGAGTTGCTGATAGAGATCGCGTAGCTGTCGGGTGAAGCGTGCCAGGGTATTGAACACATGCGCCAGGCGCATGAGGAGGTGATAGCCTTTCATGGCATTCCAGTCGAGGGCAAAGGCATGCTCGTAGTGGTAGCCCTGATGTTTTTCGACGAGGAAGCCCGCTTCGATGCCCCAGCGGTGGCGGGCCCCGAGGTTGCAGCGCTCATGGACATTGTCTTGGCTGAGCGGTTGGCTGGAGAGCCAGGCGTGGCGCGATGTTTCGGTGACGGTCCTGGCCTGTTCATCGATCTTCTCCCAGCTTTCCTCACAGACCACCAGATTCAGCTTGAGACGCTGACGCCCGTTGGCAGCGAAGGCGTAGTCGATGTCGTTGACCCAGCTGAAGTGTTGTCGGCGTCTTCCCCAACCGCGCTGCACAACTTGTGGCTTCAGGGCGTGGAGCGCGCGGAACTCCTGCCAGACCGTGGACAAATCCTTGTCCTTGAGCACGATCATGAACTGCCAGTGGGCGCGCAAGCAGCGCCGCATCACCGGCCCGTTGGCGTAGAGGCCGTCGAGCAGGAGCAGGATCGGCAGGCGGGGGAACAGCGTCTTGAGCCGGTCGCTCAAGCGCACAAAGCCGCGCAGCTCGCAGTCCTGCTTTTGCGCTTCGGGTTCGCCCAGCGCGTGTTCGAGGAACTCGCTGAGCAGTGGGATGACCAGGCCGTTGTGGAAGGCAAAGCTGGCCTCGAGGACGTAGACGAAGTACTGGGTGTGACGGGTTTCGTCCTTGCCGACGGTACGTTGCAGGAGTTCCTCCGTCCAGAGGGTGTCGCCAGCGAGCTTCTGTGAGCCGTCGATGGCGATCGGATAGCAGTGGTCGATCAGATAGCGGCGAAAGTTCTTGCCGCGAATCAGCCGCCTCACCAGATCGACGTGGGCCTGTTCGAGCTGTTCAAGGTCAATGTCGCGCAACAGCCGAAACAGGGTGTCGGCGTGTGGCAGGGTATCGATCTCCGGGAACAGCAGGTGGAGGTTGGCCATGAACTGGGGACGGGATATTTCGCGGTTGGTCTCGCGCCGGGAGGAGAACTGAAAGACGAACATCAGCAAGCCGTAGAGCAGAAGCACGGTCAGCTTGTGCCGGCGCTTTTTGGGATCTCTCGGGTCGGGAATTTGTTCCAGTTGAGCGAGCAAGGCGGGCAGCTCTTTGCGCAGGAGGCGCATCTGTTTGCTCACGGCGTCCTCGCGGGCCTTTTGTTCCTCGTCGACGGTCGCGAAGGCCGAGCTTCTGTTGGGCAATGGAGCGGCTGAGTGGGGGACTTGTCCCGTTGCGCGCAGCTTCGCGTTCAGTACCTTCTCCTGCCGTTTCTTCTCTGAGCGCAGCTTCTTGATGGCCACGCGTGTCGGGCGACGGCAAGGTTTGCTCATGACCGCGGGCTCCCCGGCGCGGCACACAACGAGGCGCAAGCATCCGAGGTCAGCGCTTTGACCCACACCTGGCGGGGCGTGCTGTGATAGGACTGGCCAGGGCGGGCCAGCCCGCGCCCGCTGCTTGCCCCAAGCAACTGCCAACCGGCGGCACGGTAGCAGGTGCCGGCATAGTGACGCGGATCGACGAAGGTCTCCAGCAGCAGGGGCTCGAAGCCCCAGTGTTCGAGCCAGTCCGCGCGTGTGCGGCGCGCGAGTTGCCCGAGCACATGACTGGCCAGATGCGGCACCCGGACGTGCGGAAAGATCAGGAAGCGGCTGTTGTTCACCACCCGCGCCAGGTTCTCGCGGCGGGCCTGGGCCGTCCAGCCGATCCACTGATCGCGCACGGCCACCGCGCGGGCAGCACCGGACAGCAGGACGCAGCCCAGCCGCCGCTCGCCCGCCGTGATAAAGTAGCGCAGCCGGTAGCCGAAGGCCCCCTGGAAACCCAGCGGGTGCCAACGCGCCACCAGCGCATCCCACTGCGCCACCCGGGTCGCGTCGCGAACCACTTCCAGGGACACCGGCGCGAGCGCCGACAGGGCGCAGTGCACCGCCGGCTCGGCAACGGGGGCGACGGATGCCGAGGGCGGCGCGCAACGGCGCGGCGGCGAGGGCCTCAACGCAGGCAGTACCAGCAATCCGGCCGCCTGCAAACGCTCCAGGAAGTCCAGGCAGGCGCTGATCTTCGCCGTCCCCGTCAGGGTGGTCCAGCCCAGGTGCTCGCAGACCGTCGCCGCCAACTCCTTGCGTGCCAATCCCGGCAGCCACGCGACCGTCGCGCAGAGCTCGGCAATCTCCGTCGCGCTGAACACGCGACCACAGTGCACCCATTCCCCCGCACTCGTTGCAAGCATCGCAAAACCTCCGACTGAAGCGCAGATTGATTACGCTCCACCTATCCTGCCAGAAGTCCGCCCGGCTGTCTAGCCCTCTTGTGCGAAGGTTTTTTTTGCCTGCCCACCGCAACGCCTTGCCACTACTGGGCCGGCGTCGTCATGCTTCAGCGCTGGCACCGTAACAGCCCTGACGCATGACCCAGCCGAATCGGGCCCGTTTGCCGGTAACGCCCGCTTTTGCGGCCGAGGCGGTCAGATTGCGGTTGGCTGGCGGCAAGGGACGGGGGGGGATGGAGTCAGTCAGGAGGATGTCGAAAGGTTTTTTGGACTTCGCTACGATCGCCAGGCGAGCCTTTCCGGACGCTGCGTACGCCGCGCTTGAGAGGATGTTTCGGGTACGCCTGGGTGAGCTCACTCAAGTTGAAGCAGGAATGGCTCGGCGAGTAGCACGCGAATGCGCGCTGGGTCGAGCCAGGGGGCGGCGCAGGAGCTTCGGATGAAGGCGATGGCACCGCGCACGCCGAGTTGCTGATAGAGGTCGCGTAGCTGTCGGGTGAAGCGTGCCAGGGTATTGAACACATGCGCCAGGCGCATCAGGAGGTGATAGCCCTGCATGGCATTCCAGAGCCAGGCGTGGCGCCCCGTTTTCGTCACGGTCGCAGCCTGTTGATCGATCCACTCCCAGCTTTCCTCGCAGACCACCACGTGCCGTTTGAGACGCCGACGCCCGTTCGAACCGAAGGCATAGTCGATGGCGTTGACCCAGGTGAAGCGTTGTCGGCGTCGTCCCCAGCAGCGCTGGCCAGACGGTGGACAAATCCTGGTCCTTGAGCACGATCATGAACTGCCAGTGGTAGTCACGGCAGCGCTGCATCACCGGCCCGTTGGCGTAGAGTCCGTCGAGCAGGAGCACAATCCGCAGGCGGGGGAAGCAGGTCTTGAGGCGCTCGCTCAAGCGCGCAAAGGCGCGCAGTTCGCTCCAGCAGGAGGGGCAAGTCGGCCTGAGGAATTGCACCTCCGGCCGCTCACAGAACGGTGCGTGAACCTCTCGATTCACACCGCTCCCATCAAGTATGCATACCTATCTCACGGCAGATAGCCTCGTTGAATTCGGCGTCTGTACCTGGAGCTGGGCCAGCGCGGCATGAGCCGTGTCGTTCAGCACCTCGGCGAGCAGGTCGCCCAGGCGCCGGCACTCGGCAGACAAGGTCCCGCTGATCAGCTCTTGCAAGCAGGACACCCGAGCAATCCAGCACTACCCGGGCCACCGCAACATCCAGCACACGACCCGCTACACCGAGCTGGCAGCAGACCGGTTCAAGGATTTCTGGCGGGATTGACGCGGATTCGTTTATAGACGAAGATCGAGCATGTACGAAATCCGTCATTATCTCGCTGCGGACGGCAAGGACATCTATCTCGATTGGCTTAAGCAGGTTCGCGATCCGATTGCCAAGGTGCAACTGGTCAAGCGCGTCAACCGCGTGGAGCAAGGCAACTTCGGTGACCACAAGTTCTGCCGCGACGGCGTCTGGGAAATGCGGATCGATGTGGGCGCAGGCTATCGCGTCTATTATGCCCAGGCCGGCTCACGCATCGTGCTGCTGCTGTGCGGCGGCGACAAGCGAACCCAGGACGCCGACATCGGGCGCGCAGTGCGCTATTGGCAGGATTGGCAACGGAGGCCAGACGATGAAAGACCGAGCACATGATGATGCGATGGCCGAGATCTTCCGCGAGGACTTGGTGTTCGCAACCCAGTATCTGAACGACGTTCTGGAAGAAGGCGACCAGCCCGACCTGCTGATCGCGCTACGCCAGATCGCCAAGGCGTATGGCGGTGTCCCCGCCATCGCCGAGAAAGCGCACCTCAATCCGACTCAGCTCTATCGCACGCTGTCCGCGCAGGGCAATCCCGAGCTGCGCAGCCTCACCGCGGTGCTCAAAGCGATAGGACTGCGTCTGGCGATTCAGCCGCTCCATCACACTTGATGAACGCCAGCGTCGGCGGTCATGCTGACGCTGGCCGCCTGGATGCGATCATGGCGCGTGCGGATTTCGATGATGCTGATCAACCAGACCGGCATTCTGGCTGACGGAATTTTCTGGAGGTTGGGCTTACAACCCCATGGTGGCGCGCACCGGCGCGGCGGCGAGGGCCTCAACGCAGGCAGTACCAGCAACCCGGCCGCCTGCAAACGCTCCAGGAAGTCCAGGCAGGCGCAGATCTTCGCCGTCCCCGTCAGGGTGTGGTCCAGCCAAGGTCTGCTCTGGCGAGCTTGCTCGAGTTGGAGATGGACCATCTATTCGTGCAGATAAGGGAAGCACCCCGGGTCGAGCGAGGGTCCGGCGCAGAAAGTGTGAATTTCAGGTCGGTGACGATCACGGTATCGGTTGGCGCAATCTCTTCTCCCCCAATAGAATGGATGCGCCCGTGCCGCTAAACGCGGCCCCCCGTAACGCCGGCATCACGCGGCCCCCACCAGGAGCATCCCCATGAACCACCCCCGCGTTTTCGCCATCGACGGCATCGTCCCGGTCGTCGACCCCAGTAGCTACGTTCATCCGTCGGCCGTTCTGATCGGCGACGTGATCGTCGGCCCTGGCTGCTATGTCGGGCCCTGCGCCAGCCTGCGCGGCGACTTCGGGCGCCTGATTCTCGAGCGCGGCGTCAATGTGCAGGATACCTGCGTCATGCACGGCTTTCCCGGCACCGATACGATCATCGAGGAGAATGGCCATATCGGCCACGGCGCCGTACTGCACGGCTGTCGCATCGGCAGGAACGCGCTGGTCGGCATGAATGCGGTGATCATGGACAACGCCGTCGTCGGCGAGTCGTCGATCGTCGCCGCCTGCGCTTTTGTCAGGGCGGGAATGGACATTCCGCCGCACTCCCTGGTCGCTGGCGTTCCGGCCAAGGTCATGCGCCGGCTCAGCGAGCAGGAGATGGCCTGGAAAGTCGAGGGAACGCTGACCTACCAGGAACTCACCCGACGCTCGCTGGCGACGCTGGTTGAGACCGAGGCGCTGACCGCCGTTGAGCCGGACCGCAAACGTTTCGACATGCCCGGCGTTCAGCCGCTGATCGAGCTCCGCAAACAGGCGCGGGACGGCGACGGGTGCGAGTAGTGGGAGCCCGGCCTACGGTGTCAGCGTGGAGAGTCGCGGATTCGGGATCACCGACAAGAAGCATCCGCGCTACCGATACGCCGTTTGACAGCCAGACGCATCCTTTGTACCGTTTTGCACTGATCGCGCGCCGCACCCCGAGTCAGGGCCGTCACCCCACCCCGAGTCAGGGCCGCCACCCAACTCCCCGGAGAATGCCATGCCGCACCCCCTCTTCGACAAGCACCGCGCCACCCTCGACGCGGCGGTCAAGGCTATTCATGAGCGCACTTACTGGGCAGCGTACGCCGAAATGCCAAGCCCCAAAGTCTACGGCGAAACGGCGATGGACGATGGCAAGCGCGCCTTCGATCGCTGCCTGGGGCAGCAGTTCGCGCTTGATCAGCCGGGGCAGACCGCCTGGATGAGCAGCGGGCAGTCACCGTATGGCTTCGCTCTCGAAATCAGTTACCCGGTGTGCAAGGGGCAAGCGCTGATCGACGCCGGCCTCCAGGCGATGCCCGGCTGGCAGAAGATCGGTGCCGAAGGACGCACGGGAATCTGCCTGGAGATTCTCGAAAGGCTGAACAAGCGCAGTTTCGAGCTGGCGCACGCGGTGATGATGACCAGCGGCCAAGGCTGGATGATGGCTTTCCAGGCCGGTGCACCGCACGCCCAGGAGCGGGCGCTGGAAGCCGTCGCCTACGCCTGGCGCGAGCAGAGTTTCGTACCGCCGGAAGCGATCTGGGAGAAGCCGCAGGGCAAGAATCCGCCACTACTGATGAAGAAGCACTTCGAGATCGTCGGTCGGGGCGTCGCGCTGGTCATTGGTTGCGGTACTTTCCCGACCTGGAACACCTACCCTGGCCTGTTTGCCGCACTGGCCACCGGCAACCCGGTGATCGTCAAGCCGCACCCGAATGCCATCCTGCCGGCGGCGATGAGCGTGCGCATCATTCGTGAAGTACTCGTCGAGAACGGCATTGACGCCAATCTGGTCAGCCTGGCCGCTTTCGAGGACGAGTTGGCGACGCGCGAACTGGCGCAGCACGCGGCGATCAAGTCGATCGATTTCACCGGCGGCAATACCTTCGGCAACTGGCTGCTCGGCAACTGTCGTCAGGCGCAGGTCTATGCCGAACTCGCCGGGGTCAACAACATCGTCATCGACTCGACCGACGCCTACAAGGCGATGCTGCGCAACCTGGCCTTCACGCTTGCCCTCTACTCGGGGCAGATGTGCACCACCTCGCAAGCGCTGTTCGTGCCGGCTGACGGTATCGAAACCGACCTCGGCCACAAGAGTTTCGACGCGGTCGCCAGCGACCTCGCCGCGGCCATCGCTGCACTGCTCGGCAAACCCGAAGTCGCGCTGGCGGTACTCGGCGCGATACAGTCGCCGGAAACGTTGCAGCGCATCGCAACGGCGAGCAGCGGCGCGCTCGGCAAAGTCGTCCTCGCAACGAGAAAAATCGACCACCCCGAATTCCCGGCCGCGCAGATACGCACGCCGCTGCTGCTCGCCTGTACGGCGGACGACCCGGCATGGCGGCAGGAATGCTTCGGGCCGATCAGTTTTCTGGTCCGCGTCACCGACACCGCGGCCGCCATTGCCCTTTCCGAAGGCGTGGTCCGCGAGCAAGGCGCGCTGACGGCTGGCGTCTACTCAACCTCGGCAGAGGTCATTGAAGCGATGACTGAAGCCACCTGGCACGCGAAAGTCGCGTTGTCGATCAACCTCACGGGTGGCGTCTTCGTCAACCAATCGACCGCTTTCTCCGATTATCATGGCAGCGGAGGCAACCCGGCGGCCAACGCGTCCTACGCCGATGCCGCCTTTGTTGCGAATCGCTTTCGCGTCGTCCAACGCCGCTACCCTCTCTGATCGTCGAGGCCCGCCCAATGAGCGCCACCAGCCACTTCACCGCCATCACCTATCGCGTCGACGCTGGCACGGGAATTGCACGCCTGACGCTGAACCGTCCCGATCGCCTGAACAGCTTCACCGAAGTGATGCATGCCGAGATCCGGCAAGCCCTCGACGCCCTCGATGCCGATCTCGCGGTTCGCGTCCTCGTCCTCAGCGGGGCCGGACGCGCCTTCTGCGCCGGACAGGACCTCAACGATCGCGCAGTGACGGGCAGCGACGAGCCCCCCGACCTGGCGGCAACCATCGAGAAGAACTACAAACCGCTGGTCCTGCGCCTGCAGAATATGCCTGTTCCAACGCTGTGCGCGGTCAACGGCATCGCCGCCGGTGCCGGCGCCAGCCTGGTGCTGGCCTGCGACATCGTCGTCGCCGCACGCTCGGCGAGCTTCCTGCAAGCTTTCAGCAAGATCGGACTGATCCCCGATACCGGCGGCAGCTGGTTCCTGCCGCAACGCGTCGGCATGGCGCGCGCCATCGGCCTGGCCATGCTGGCCGACAAGCTGCCGGCAGAGAAAGCCGCCGCCTGGGGACTGATCTGGGACTGCGTCGACGACGCCGAACTGGCGCCGACGATAGAGCGCATCGCCGCGCAACTGGCCAGCGCGCCGACGCGAGCCCTGGTTCGTACCCGCCAGGCGATGCGCGCCGGGGTCAACAACCGACTCGAAACGCAACTCGACCTGGAGCGCGACATGATGCTCGAACTCGGCCGCAGTGACGACTATCGGGAAGGCGTCGCCGCCTTCGTCGGCAGGCGAACACCCACCTTCAAGGACCGCTAGCCAAAGTGACGCTCGCCCTCGACAAAGACCGCATCGTCGGCGTCATCGGCGCCGGCAGCATGGGCGCCGGCATCGCCCAGGTCGCCGCGATGGCCGGCCATCCGGTACGCCTGCTCGACGCCCGAGAAGGCGCCGCCGAACAGGCCATCAGCGGCATCGGACTGAGTTTTGCGCGCCTGGTCGGCAAGGGAAAACTCACCGCGGCCCACTCCCACGCAGCGCAGGCCCGCCTGCTGCCGGCAAGCAGCCTCGCTGAACTCGCCGACAGCGGCCTGGTGATCGAAGCCATCGTCGAGGACCTGACCGCCAAACAGGACTTGTTGCGTACGCTCGAAGCCCTGCTCCCAGCCGATTGCCTGCTCGCCAGCAATACTTCTTCACTATCGATCACGGCCATTGCGGCCGTGCTGAAAACACCGTCGCGGCTGGCCGGACTGCACTTCTTCAACCCGGTACCGTCGATGGCACTGGTCGAAGTGATCAGCGGCCTGGCCAGCGACCCGCAGATCATCGACAGACTTCAGGAGACGGCGCTCGCCTGGGGCAAGACACCGGTGCGGGCACCTTCGACGCCGGGCTTCATCGTGAACCGCGTCGCCCGCCCCTACTACGGCGAAGCGCTGCGACTGCTCAACGAAGGCGCCACCGACAGCGCCACGCTGGATGCCATTTTCCGCGAGGCTGGCGGCTTTCGCATGGGGCCTTTCGAGCTGATGGATCTGATCGGCCTGGACATCAACCTGGCGGTCAGCCAATCAGTCTGGGCTGCCTTCTTCAACGATCCGCGTTACGCGCCTTCGCCGATCCAGCAGGAAATGGTCGCCGCCGGCTTCCTCGGACGCAAGAGCGGCCGCGGCTTCTACCGCTATGGCCAGGATGCAGAACTGCGCACGCCGATCAGCGTGCCGGCACGTGCCATGCCGCCAAAACCGCTGATCTTTGCCGATGGGGCTCTGGCCAAAGCGCTTGGCGAGCGTCTGCATGAGCGTCATCTGCCGTTCCAGGCAGCCGGCAGTTCGCCTGACGGCCGGGTTGCCGAAGCCGGCGGCGCCGTGCTCTACATCACCGACGGGCGCAGCGCCAGCGAACGAGCGGCGCGCAAGGGCGTCTCGAACACCGTTCTCGTAGACCTCGCGCTCGACTACGACAGCGCCACGCGTCTGGCTATCGCCACTGCCGAGCAATGTAGCCCCGCCGCTGCCGAGGCCGCCGCCGGACTGCTGCAGGCAGCCGGTTTTGCGGTCTCGCCGCTGGCCGACGTCCCCGGCCTGGCGGTCATGCGCAGCGTCTGCATGCTGGCCAATGAAGCGGCCGATGCCGTTTACCAACAGGTCTGCGACGCCCGCACCGTCGATCTGGCGATGCGCCTGGGAACCAGCTACCCACTCGGGCCGCTGGCCTGGGCTGAAGCGATCGGTCTCAAGCAGGTGCGCCGCGTGTTATCCAACCTGGCCGCGAGTTACGGCGAAGACCGCTATCGCGTTTCTCCCCTCCTCGCGCGCAAGGTTTTTTCGCGAAAGAGCTTTCATGCCTGAACGTGAACCCGCGCCTGCCAGCGCAAGCTCCGACACCAACACCGAGATGGAGATCGACAGGGACGCCCGCGCGCACGCCAGTGCGCGCGCCCATGCGGCCACCAATGCGGACGCTGCGAACAACGCGGACGCTGCGAACACTGCGAACACTGCGGACGCTGCGAACAATGCGGACGCCGCGCTCCTGCTCGCCGAACAGACAGCGAGCGCAATGTACAGCCGTGACGCGGCGAGCCAACTGATCGACCTGCAACTGCTCAGCGTTCGCCCCGGTTACTCGCGATTGACGATGCGCGTTCGACCGGATATGGTCAACGGTCACCATATTTGTCACGGCGGTTATCTGTTCACTCTTGCCGACTCGGCCTTTGCCTACGCCTGCAACAGCTACAACCGGAACACGGTCGCCTCGGCGTGCCATATCGACTTCCTCAGCCCGGCACGCGAGGGCGAACTGCTCGAAGCCGAGAGCGTGGAGCGATCGCTCTCCGGACGCACCGGCCTCTACGACACGACCATCCGCAACCAGCACGGCAAGGTGATCGCACTTTTTCGCGGCAAGTCGTACCGCATCGCCGGCGAAGTCATTGCCGGCCTCGAAGCCAAGGACAGCGAACAAGGCTCATCAACCAGTACCGCCGACCTGATGGCGGAACCGGTTGAAGGAAACCCGCAATGAGGCCTCGACCTCGAAGCTCGCTCCCGCCACTTTCCCCCGCAGCACAGCAGATCGACCGCACAGCGCGCCATGGCGCCGGTGTGCGGTCGCGCCTGCGCAATCCCCGTAGCCCGGTCCACAGCAGCGCGCAGGCGCTCGACCACATCAAGGAATACCCGTAAATGAACGAAGCTTTTATCTGCGACGCCGTCAGGACTCCGATCGGCCGCTATGGCGGTGCGCTCTCCAGCGTGCGCGCCGATGACCTCGCCGCACTACCGATTCGCGCCCTGATCGACCGCAACGCCGGTGTGAACTGGTCGCTGGTCGATGATGTGATCTATGGCTGCGCCAACCAGGCCGGCGAAGACAACCGCAACGTCGCGCGCATGGCCGGCCTGCTCGCCGGCCTGCCGGTCGAGGTGGCGGGGATCACGGTCAACCGCCTCTGCGCCTCGGGCATGGATGCCGTCGGTCTGGCCGCGCGCTCGATCAAGGCCGGCGAAGCCGAACTGATGATTGCCGGCGGCGTCGAGAGCATGTCGCGCGCACCGTTCGTAATGCCCAAGGCCGACACTGCTTTCTCGCGCAGCACCGCCATCCACGACACGACGCTCGGCTGGCGCTTCGTCAATCCGCTGCTGAAGAAACTCCACGACACGCACTCGATGGCGCAAACCGCCGACAACGTTGCTGCCAAATTCGGCGTTGCGCGCAGCGATCAGGACGCTTTCGCCCTGCGCTCGCAACAACGCTGGGGTGCTGCACACGAAGCCGAGCGCTTTGCCGACGAAATCATTCCCGTCCGCCTGTCACAAAAGAAAGGCAGCGCGAACGTCATCAGCACCGACGAACACCCGCGCCCGGACATGAGTCTGTCCCGATTGGCCAAACGCGAAGGCATCAACGCTGCGGGCCTCACCGTCACCGCCGGCAACTCGGCGGGCATCAATGACGGCGCCTGCGCGCTACTCATGGCCAGCGAGGAAGCGGCCGTGAAGCACGGCTTGACGCCGCGGGCCCGCGTCGTGGCCATGGCCACCGCCGGCGTCGCGCCGCGCATCATGGGCGTCGGTCCGGTACCCGCGATTCGCAAACTGCTCGCCAAAACCGGGCTGCGTCTGGACCAGATGGACGTCATCGAGATCAACGAAGCCTTTGCCGCGCAATGTGTCGCGGTGCTGCGCGAGCTGTCGATCCCGATCAACGCCGCGCACGTCAATCCGAACGGCGGCGCAATTGCCGTCGGCCATCCACTCGGCATGACCGGCGCCCGGCTGATCACCACCGCTACCTGGGAGCTGCGTCGCCGCTCCGGCCGCTACGCGCTGTGCGCTCTATGCGTCGGCGTCGGCCAGGGCGTGGCGATGATCATCGAGCGCGTCTGAACCAGCTACCGAAAATGGCGGCTACGCGGCAAGCCGCCCAGTGGCTGATCACGGGCCAAGGCCGTGACGACGGTGCCGAAGTCTTTTTGCAGCGTTTGCCGGTGCGATCCCTTGGTTTCGCGCTTGTAGTCACGCTTGAACTGCCCGGTGTACTCAATCTTCCGCATTCAGGTCCGTCATCAGGTCCTCGACGGTGGCGAACGACTTCAGACCACCACAGCAGAAAGGGTAAGTTTTGCGATGGTTTCGCGCGCCAAGGAAATCAACCGCTTGCGCATCGCAAATGTCTGTTGCAAAACGAGCCGATGAAATACGCCAGGTGCGCGGATCGACCACGACCGTTTAGGCGAACCCAAGCCAAACGGCTAACGCGCGATTGACCGCCAGCATGGTTTTGTCATCAACGTCTCCGAAGCTGTCACCGACTTTCTCGCAGGGCACGGTCTGAATCTTGTCAATCATCACTTGCGACAGGTGTTTAAGGCCGTTTTCGGCGGTCGGCTTGATTTCGACCCGAAATAGCGGGGTCTCCCGCAACTCGCTCGTTACCGGCAGGATGGTGACGGACGGATGCGTTGCAAACAGGTCGGATTGCACGACGAGAGCCGGTCGCGGCTTGCCGTAGGCTCCCTGCAAGACGATTGTCACGAGGTTGCCGCGCTTCATGCCGACCAGCCATCACGGCTGGCGGCTTCGTCGAGGAACTCCAGAATGTCCTTTTCCTGCGGGTCGTGTTTGAGGAGCGCGGATTGCCGCGCGCACTCCTCGGCGAAACCGGCGCTGCGCGTATCGGGAACCCAGATTTGAACCGGCCGCAAGCCGCTCTTCCGCAAATTTGTCCTGTGCTTTTGCACCCGTTCGATAACACCTGCCATTTCGCACCCCATTTGTTACATGCAACACTAGACCAAAATCATGTTACATGCAACAAATTGCTTCTCGAGCCCCCCGCCGTAGCTTCTCGCCTCTGCCGTCGGGCGGTCCCTAGTACTATTGAGAACGGCCACTATACTTGCAGCGCGATGCTCTGTTGGCGGCAGGCGTTGATGCCGGCCATATCTGAACGAGGATCGTGCCTCCGGTGCCAAGGATGATCGGTCTGGCTTGGCTAGGGCGCCCCGCCAGACCCTTTGGCCAGAGCCGGCGCGGCTTGCCCGCCGTCGTATTGCGGCACCAGCAAGGCCTCGATTTCCGCGATATCCTTTTCCGAGAGCACTCCGGCAGCCGTTTTCAGGAGCAAGGTACTGGCGAGGAACTCGTAGCGCGCCTGCGCAAGATCGCGCTTGGCAAAGAACATCTGCCTTTCGGCGTCGAGAACGTCGGTGTTGGTGCGGATTCCGGCCCGCATGCCGCGTCTGGTTCCTTCGGCCGCGACGATGCTGGCGTCAACCGCCTTGCGATAAGCGGCGACCCTGCCAACCCCTGTCTCGACGGCCAGAAACTGGCGCTTGACTTCGACCATCACCTCATTGGTGGCGAGATCGAGTTCGGCCATCGAGCGCCCGCGATTGGCCACCGCCTGCCCGGTCAGGGCATTCACCCGGCCACCGGCATACAGCGGGATATTGAGCTGCACGCCGACGGTGTTGATCGAGCTTTTCTGGTTCAGGGTCGAGAGGGTCTCGTTCTCCGCTTTCATCGCCCGCGCCACCAGGTCCAGCTGTGGTAAATGGCCGGCACGCGCACGTTCGACTTCCAGGCCCGACAGCTCGACGACCTTCCTGCGTGCCCGGATCTCCGGGTTGTGCTCCTGTGCCAGCGCAGACCATTCGTCGAGCTGGCTCGGCGCGATGCCGGTCGGCATGAAATCCGGTCGCAGCACCCACAGATCGCGCATCGGCGCGCCGGTCATGCCTTCCAGCACGCGCCTCGTCACGGCCACCCGATCGAGCGCCTCGGCACGACCGGCGCGGGCAAACTCGAGCCTCGACTCGGCTTCGGCAATCTCGGTAATCGTCCCTTCGCCACCACGCCGCATGCGCTCGGCAAGCTCGCGCTGGGCGCCATAGGCAGCAATCTCGGCATCGGTCAGTGTCAATTTCTCGAGCGCCAGCAGGGCCTCGAAGTAGGCGGTCGACACTTTGCTGGCCAGTTCCGCTTCCTTGCGATCAAACACGGCGTTGCTGTAGGCGGCCTGCACGCCGCCTTGTTGATAGCGCACGTAGCTCTCGTAGTTGAAGAGCGGCTGGCGCAGGGTAATCGCCGCCTGCTTGTCGTTGTAGTCGAGGTCCTGGGTCACATTGGCCACCGTCGACTCGCGTTCGCCGGTGTTCTTCGAATAGCTGCCGGTAATCGAAATCGTCGGCAGCAGGCCGGCGAGCCCGATGTCGATCGCGTACTGGCCAGCGTCGCGCTCAAAGCGCGCCGCCTGAAAGGCCGGGTCGTTCTGGCGTGCGGCTTGATAGGCATCGAGCAGACCCACGGCACAGGTGCCCGAAGACCACAGCGCCAGGCTGCAGGCGCTCAGTCCGAGCAGGCAGTTGCGCACACTCACTCACTCACTCCTCGGTCAGTGCGGCATTCATACGGTCAACCAGCGGCTTGAAGAGGTAGTTGAGCATTGTCCGCTCACCAGTCTTGACGAATACCTGTGCCGGCATTCCGGGCCTGATTTCGTGCGCCTTCAACTTCTTCATGCCGGCTTCGGTAACCATCACCTGCCCACTGTAGAACGGCGGCAGCTTGCCTTCCGGATCGGTCGTCGCGTCGGCGGCAACCTGCACGAACTCGCCGGGTATCTGTGGCGTGGTGCGCTGGTTGAAGGCCGGAAAAGTGATCTCGACCGGCAGGCCCAGGCGGACCTTGTCGATCAGGTCGGTGGGAATCTGCACCTCGATGCGCAAGGGCTCGTTTTTTGGCACGATGTCCATCAAGGGCGTTCCCTGCGCCAATACACCACCGACGGTGTGCACACGCAGGCCGACGACGATGCCTTCACTCGGCGCATGCACGGTGGTGTTGTCCAGTTCAAAAGCCAGGCCTTCAAGGCGACTCTCGAGCGAGCTGGTTTCCTTCTGCACCTCCGACAGCGCGTTCTCGACCTCCTTGTGGTACTCCTGCTGCCGCGCCACCATACGCATCCGTGTCTCGCCGATGCTCTGCTGTGCCCGCCCGAGATTGCCGAGATCCTCGGAAATGGCGCCATTGAGTTGCGCCAGCAGGCGTTCCTGCTCCGACAGGCGATTGCGCGGCAGATAACCTTCGGCCGCCAATTCGCGCAGCCCTTTCAGTTCTTCATGCAGCAAGCGCGACTGTTGCTCTTTCGAGTGCCGCGTCGCCTCGAGTCCCTTGGCGTACGATTGCAGGCCCGCCAGCATATTCTGCATCGCACCCAGTTCGGCTTGCAGTCCCGCCTGCCGCGAACGTAGAAGCTGCGTCTGCACGGCCATCGCGCTGCGCCCCGAGGATCGTCCCTGCTCTTCAGCAATTCGTCGGGAAAGACGATTTCCGCCTCCCCGGCCACGTCGGCCAGCAGGCGCGCCTCGGTTGCTTTCGCCACCAGCCACTGACTGTGCGTCACCTGATGCTGCGAGCGTGCGGTCGTCGAGTCGAGTCGCAGCAGGACGTCGCCTTTACTGACTTCGTCACCGTCCTTGACCAGGATCGCCTCGACCATTCCCGGCCCCAGGTTCTGTACGGTCTTGCGATTTCCCGTAACCACCACCTGCCCGCTGGCCGGCACGCCCTGATCGAGCGGCGCCAGCGCCGCCCACAGCATGAAGCCGCCGAAGCCCAGTGCCAATACCAGCCATCCGATTCGGGAAACGCGGCGATGATTGATGTCCACACCACTGCTGCCCGCCTTGGCCGTTTCGGCCGAGACGTCGGTCAGTTCAGTGATTTCGCTGTCGGAAGCGTTCTTGCGTTCGAACAAATTCTTGGCCATCGCCCTCTGCCTGGTAAATCAGACGCCGACGACCGGCGTCGATGGAAGACCACTGGCCGCCGCTGCAGGTGTCGCCGGTCGAGCCGTGCCTGCGCTATGCCCGGCGGGCGGTGACGTTGAGGCATTTGCCGCATTCGGCGCATTCGGCGCGTTGGCTGAGCGCATCGCCGCCAGGATCTGGTCGCGCGGACCGTGCGCCTTCACCGTCCCCTCGTGCATCACCAGAATGCTGTCGGCAACCGCCAGGGTGGTCATCCGGTGGGTGACGATGACCACCGTCCGCTTTTTCGCTTTCAGGCGCCGGATCGTGTCGGCCAGGGCGGCCTCGCCGAGATCGTCGAGGTTGGAATTCGGTTCATCGAGGACAATAAAAGCCGGGTCGCCGTAAAGCGCGCGCGCCAGACCGATGCGCTGCTTCTGGCCACCCGAGAGCGCACTACCCGCCTCACCGAGCGGGGTGTCGTAACCGTTTGGCAATAGCAGGATCAAGTCATGGACACCGGCCGCCTGAGCGGCCGCCAGGACCTGGTCCGAATCGACTTCGCCAAAACGGGCAATATTCTCGGCGACCGAGCCGCCAAAAAGCTCGATGTCCTGCGGCAAATAGCCCAGATACGGACCCAGCTCGTCCTTGTTCCACTTGAAAATTTCCGAGCCGTCCAGGCGCACCGATCCGGCCAGCGTTGGCCAGATGCCTACCAGCAAACGCGCCAGCGTCGACTTTCCGGAAGCGCTGGGACCGATCACGGCGACCACCTCGCCGGCCTGCAGCTTGAAGTTCACATTCCGGAGGATCAGCGTCTTGCTCCCCGGTGCCCCCGTCGCCGCGTTCTCGACGGCCACGTCGCCAAGCGGCCGGGGCAGCGGCATTCCGGCAGTGCGCGCCGGGTACATGCCCAGCAGGTCGCTCAGGCGCTTGTAAGCGGAACGTGCCGAAACCAGTTGCTTCCAGTTGCCGATCAGGGCCTCAACCGGCGCCAGCGCCCGACCAACGAGAATCGAACCGGCGATCATCATTCCCGGCGTAATCTCTCCTTCGATGGTCAGCAGCGCGCCATAGCCCAGCGCCAACGACTGCAGTGAGATGCGTGCAAAGCGGGTCAGCGCGGTCAGCATGCCGGCACGATCGCTGGCCAGCGCCTGTTGCTCGAGGAACTTCTGGTGCAGCTTGAACCAGCGCCCGCGAATCGCCGGCAGCATGCCCATGGCCTCGATCACTTCTGCATTGCGCAAGTTGTTGTTGGCTTGCGCGTTGGCCGCCATGGAGAGCTTTTGTGCCTCGCCCAGGGGTCCCGCCGAAACGCGTTCGTTAACCACCGCCAGTGCCAGCAGGAGCAGCACGCCGACCAGCGCAAAGACGCCCAGTTGCGTGTGCATCATGAAGATCACGATCAGATAGATGGGCATCCACGGCGCGTCGGTCAGCGCCACCAGCCCGGCACCGGTCAAGGTCTGGCGCATCGAAGCCAGATCGTGCAAGGCCTGCGCCGGGATTCTGGCCTGCCTGCCGCAAATTACGTTCGAAGGTCGCATCGAAGATGCGCTGGTTGACGTCGAGATCGAGGCGAGCGCCGACACGCACCAGGACCATCGAGCGGATCCATTCCAGCAAGGACATCAGTGCCAGCAAGCCAAGCGCCATCAGCGTCAGCATCAGCAAGGTGGTCGGATTGCGACTCCCGAGCGCACGATCGTAGAGCTGCAGCATGTAGATCGCCGGCGTCAACATCAACAGATTGGTGAAGAAGCTGAACGCGCCAACGGTCATGAACGCCTGGCGAAACGATAGCAGCACCCGTTCGAGCTCGGGGCGTTGCGAGGGATCAGTCATGCGCACTCTTCCTCGCAAACGAGGATCTCAAAAAAAGCCGGCCAGGCGCACCACGCGGCGCGGGCGGGTTGTAGCTGCCGGAGAGGGGCAACACTTGCGGCTCGGCTCTTCCGGCGACTGGCCGCGACGCCATCGCGCGCCGACCGCGAGGGGGTCGCAGGCGCGGCAAGGGCAGCAGCGGTCTGCGCAATTGAATGCAGAACTGTAATACTCATGAGGCTTTCCCAGGGGATGCGAAGGGTCTGTCACGGCTTCGACGCGCTTGTTGGTGCTTGTGTTGTTACTTCTTGGCATCAAAAACCATGCTCAGCGGTGCTTCTGGCAGCAGCGTCAGACCTCCCGCACAGCGGGCACCTGCCGCCACGCAGTCTGGCCAGCGGCGATAATGACATAAGCAGCAGGGGCAATCCAGCCCGCCGACTGCCTCGCCGTGATAAAAGTCACCCTTCTCGGAGCTTTGCTGATGCGCTGCTGCGAATAGCCAGCACACAACCCGAAATAACCCGCCACTCCCGCCCTGCACACGCGGTGCGCACCCCGCTCCCGCGCGTTGCGAACAACAAATCCCAGAGCACGCACACGCCTCCGCCGGGGCCGACCGACCTAGCGCCACACGCCGTGACGTAGTTCCTGTGGGAGCTGAGACAAGATCCTTGGGCTTGCTCGCTGAGTGAGAGCGACCAACCCACGGAACATGACTAATCAGCCCCCTGAAAAACTAAGGCTGCCAGCCTGAGTTTTTCGCCGCTGGAGGCGAAAGCGGGCGAGGCATGGCCGGTCCGTTTCCCTGAAGGGAGTGGTGTGAATCGAGAATTGACGCACCGTTCTGTACGATTCCGGGGGTGCAATTCCTCCGGCCGACCTGCCGCCGGCCACCGCCGCCAGCCGATGACCTCCGCGACCCCAAGCGGTGAAGTTGCCGGCGTTGAGGACGCGGTGAAGGGCAGGCGAAGCCCGGCGAAGCGTACCAATTTGATGAAGGGTTCGAGGTGTTAGCACTCTCGTCATCTCCAGTCGCCTTCGGGCGAAGTGATCTCGCGGAAGCCCTCAATGTTCTGCGGAGCCGACCGGGGAAGGCACAGCATGTTCACAGAAACAATTCGGCCAAAAACGTCTTCTTCATGCCCTGCGAAGTTCTTTCGATTGAATAAGGGTGGAAGATGCCAGTAGAGGCGGTAATCCAAGCGCAACAATCGTTCAATCAATTCTGTGGACTTTTCCTTGCGGTCATTCTCGACATACAACGCGGGCCGAAATCGATTGATTGTCTCAACAGCACCGGCCAGTACGTCGCCCTCCATACCCTCCACGTCTATTTTTATGAAATGGCAAGCCGCCATGTCCAATCCGTCTAGAGTGAGCAGGCTTACACACTCTCCCGTGGACCAATTGCCTAAGGACAGCCCCCCAGAGTTCACGCTTTCAGCATAGTCAATTGTCGGCACGACGATTCGGCCGGGTTCCCGGCCAACCGCAGCGTGGCGCGCATCGACGTTCCTTAGTCCGTTCAGTGCGATGTTCGCGCAAAGCATCTGGAATACAATTCGCTGTGGCTCAAACGCGACTACTCGGCCTTGTGGTCCCACGGCCTGAGCCAGAAACACCGTGTGTGCACCAATATTGCTACCGATCTCCAAGATCGTTTGGCCGGGTTTCAGCATCTGTCGAAATATATCGACCTCGCGCTCGGAAAATTCACCGTAGAGATCGAGCGACTGCCCGATGTATTGATCCGTAGTGAAATACAGCATCCAGCCATACCTGCAGCGTCTGAGCCGGACATGACCATTTTCAAGAACGGGTACATCGTACGTCACTGCTGAACTCGGTCGGATTCGGCGTGCCGACTCAGCGTTGTGCAACTCATCCAACTCCTGTAAATGTAGATCCACAACGTCAACATCCGAGGGAGCCATTTCCGCATGTATACGTTCCATGCTATTGTCTATTTTCGAATGCTTCAGTGGCACTAACCGATTTTTCAGGTCGAGTTCGCTGTTCTCTTGGAGCCTCTCCGTCAATCCCACCTGAATACGTTGAAAGACGTCGTCCCAATCGTCCAACGCCGCCTGCCGAAATAGACGCATGCTGGGATACCAGGGGCTGTCGTCACGGTCTAGTAGCCAACGCCAATCCGGCACAAAAGGCAGCAACACCCACGTCGGCTTGCCCATGGCGCCCGCCAGGTGTGCCACAGACGTATCCACCGTGATCACGAGGTCAAGGTTCTCAATCAGTGCGATCGTGTCCGCAAACTCTATTAACTGCGCGCCAAAGTGCAATATTTCCGTGTGCGCCTTGAGCACCGCTTTATCGCTATCTCTGACTTCTTTTTGCAGACTGACATATTGATAATCGTGCGGCAGGTGTTTGGCTACCTCCAAAAGGGAAATGCTGCGGTTGTGATCGTTCTTGTGTTCTGGATTGCCACTCCATACCAATCCGATGCGAGGCTTGCTGCGCGCTCCCAGCCGGGCTTGCCATTCAGTGAGCTTGCCGGGTTGACTGGTGATGTGGACCTGATGCGGGATCGATCCAAGATCGGTACCGAAGCGCAACGGAAGGCTCATGAGAGGACACTGAAAATCGAAAGATTTTCGCAGCCCTAATGAACTGACGAATTCGACTTGCGTACTCTGGCGCTGGAACAGGGGAATAAGCTGTGCAGAGCCGAAAAACGTGACCTTGGCTCCGCGCTGCGCCAACAACGGTAGATATCTGGCGAATTGAATCTCATCCCCAAGGCCCTGCTCAGAAAAAACCAGGATGCTGCGTCCGGCTATATCCTCGCCCTGCCACGCTCGCGCATTTATTTTGGCGCACTTGCTTGAAAAGCCCGCTGTCTTCCAGCGCCATTCATAATCCAGCCAGCCCTCTCGATAATTACCACCAAGCAGTTTGAGCATCCCGCAGTTGAGGTAGGCCTCGGCATAGTCCGGCTTGATCTTCAGGGCGCGGTCGTAGCAGGCCAGCGCTTCATCAAGCCGCTTGAGTTCTAGCAGCGTGTTGCCGCGGTTGGAATAGGCCTCGGCATAGTCCGGCTTGATCTTCAGGGCGCGGTCGAAGCTGGCCAGCGCTTCATCAAGCCGCTTGAGTGTTTTGAGCGTGATGCCACGATTGTTACAGGCGCCGGCATAGTCCGGCTTGATCTTCAGGGCGCGGTCGTAGCAGACCAGCGCTTCATTGAGCCGCTTGAGTTCGTGCAGCGTGTTGCCGCGGTTGGAATAGGCCTCGGCATAATCCGGCTTGATCGTCAGAGCGCGATCGTAGCTGGCCAGCGCTTCATCGAGCCGCTTGAATTCTTGCAGCGTGTTTCCACGATTGTTGTAGGCGTCGGCATAGTCGGGCTTGATCGTCAGGGCGCGGTCATAGCTGGCCAGTGCTTCATCCAGCCGCTTGAGTTCGTGCAGCGTATTTCCGCAATTGTTGTAGGCCTCGGCATAGTCCGGCATGATCTTCAGTGCACGGTCGTAGCTGGCCAGCGCTTCATCGAGCCGCTTGAGTTCGTGCAGCGTGTTCCCGCGATTGTTGTAGGCCTCGGCATAGCCTGGCTTGATCGTCAGGGCGCGGTCATAGCTGGCCAGCGCTTCATCGAGCCGCTTGAGTTCGTGCAGCGTGTTCCCGCGATTGTTGTAGGCCTCGGCATAGTCCGGCTTGATCTTCAGTGCACGGTCGTAGCTGGCCAGCGCTTCATCGAGCCGCTTGAGTTCGTGCAGCGCATTTCCACGATTGTTGTAGGCCTCGGCATAATCCGGCTTGGCCTTCAGTGCGCAGTCGTAGCTTGCCAGCGCTTCATCGAGCTGTCTGAGCTTTTGCAGCGTGTTCCCGCGATTGTTGTAGGCCTCGGCATAGTCCGGCTTGATCTTCAATGCACGGTCGTAGCTGGCAAGTGCCTCATCGAGCCGCTTGAGTTCTATCAGCGTAGCCCCGCGATTGCTGTAGGCGTTGGCATAGTCCGGCTTGATCGTCAGGGCGCGGTCGTAGCTGGCCAGCGCTTCATCGAGCCGCTTGAGCTCTAGCAGCGCGTTGCCGCGGTTGGAATAGGCCTCGGCATAGTCCGGCTTGATCGTCAGGGCGCGGTCGTAGCTAGCCAGCGCTTCATCGAGCCGCTTGAGTTTTTTGAGCGTGATGCCACGACTGTTGTAGGCTTCGGCAAACTCTGGCTTGATCTCCAGAGCGCGACGATAATGCAAAATCGCTTCCTCGAACTTCCCTTGTTCGGCCAGCGCCATGCCGAGATTCCGGTAGGCATTGGCATCCTCTGGTTTGATCTCCAGGGCGCGACGGCAACTCGGAATCGCTTCCTCGACATTCCCTTGCATTTTTCGTCTCTTACGCATCACTCGGCCTCAGTTCGACCTCACCCTCGATCTCGACGGGGATTTGGAGCGGCGAAACTCTGCGAGCCCGACCGCGCTCCTCGGTCCTGATCGAAGACGCTGATGATGAGTCACTGAACCCATGGATAACTGCCGGCTGGCGTGTGAAGCCTGGAGCAGAGTTGACCATTCCGGTGAGGCGAGCCCCAATATGTGCCTGCTCGTTACTGGCTTGCAAGCCGACCTTACCCAGCGGTTTAGCGACGCTTCCCTCCATGTTGGTTGTGGACCATGGCGAGGACCATGGCCAGAGATGATTCCTCGGGTACCGACGAAGCGGGCCCATGGAAACAGCAGCGTGACGCCTGGTGGCAGATGGAGAAGTTCTGGAAGAACCAGGCCAAGCTCAACAAGACGATGTTCTGGTGTTGGCACAGTGCGACTTCCTCGCGCCGGGGTTCTTGTGATGCCTACCGCTTAAGTTAAGGAGTCTGCGCGATATTTTCCTTGCGGCAGACATACCTCGCCAGACTGAGCCGCCACAATGACGGTTGCTAACGGTCATGGCACGCGGAGACACCCCAAATCATGAAAGTCATGACCGTCTCCCCCTTTTCCCCGACCCTTCTCCCGCGAGGTGAGAAGGGAGATTCGTGAGTCGCTTGCGCGACTTTCACATTAAGGTGAATGTAAGGCCGGACAGCCCGAAGCCAGTCGTTTGGCCTGACCAAATCCAGCGATTAAAACTCTCACCGAACAGTTGCCGGGGCTCTGGCACACGCTGTAGCGTTGATAAGCCGCTCATTGACACCATCTGAATCCCCACACCACAGAACACAGCGCTGGAATTTCTCAGCGCCACACCCCGACCCGCCAGCCCCGCGCAGTTGGGTATCGACCTGCTCGGGGTAGTCGCAGTAAAGGGTAGCCCTGTTCGCCGCGTAACAAACGGCGGCCACGACCACCGTTTTCCGCTTCGCCCAAAACGCCGTTGATGCCGGCCCACAGAGCTGCTCGACACCTCGCAAGAATCGCTTCCTCAAAACAGCGACAGATCCCAAGAAGGAATTTCACTCCTATCGCAGGGGAACGCGCTGGCAGGTGCTTTGTGGTCGGTTTTTTTTGTAAGTAATGCGGATGCGGCGTAGTTATTCTTTAATAAAACATTCTTCAGCCACTTACCATGTGATAGTGGCGGAGAGAGCGGGATTCGAACCCGCGTTAGGATGTTATCCTAAACACGCTTTCCAGGCGTGCGACTTAAACCACTCATCCATCTCTCCGCAGGACGGGGCGGATTCTAACAGAACGCTACGGAAACACCAAACCCAACTGGCCCTGCCCCCGCGGGCGGTGAAGCCCTTGCCGCCGGGCGTGATCGGGCGCTGCCTGCGAAAAGCCGCGACCTGCCTCAAGCCCTTGGGCGTATGGACGTTCCTGACGCCTTCAAGTGTACGCCTCGCCCGCCCTTGACCCCAGGCCCAACGCCGGCAACACCTCACCCGACGTCGCCGAGCACCTCACCTAGTGTCGGTGGCCAGCGGCCCGCTCCACGGAACGACGACCCAAACCGCTTAATGAACAGGCCCCTCCGCCGCATCCTCCAGTGGTCCCTGCGCGGCCTCTTGTGCCGGTTGCGCTACCTGTGCCTGCACGGCTGCCGAGTTCCGTAGCAAGCGGTTCAACTGATTGGCCAAATTGGCAGTAGTGTCCAGACTCAAGGCCATCCGACACGCAAGCGTCCCAGCAATGGCTTCGGGAGCCTTCACTCCGGGCTGCCCGAGGCGAGCCAGGTTCGCCATCGTCTGCGGTTCGACGAACCCAAAGTCGATAAAAACCACGCCGGTACCGCTTTGCACGGTGGTGAAGTTGCTAAAAACCGGCTGCTGTGAATGCTCAACGGGCTGCAGTCGGACCGCCACGGAAACGGATTGTGCAGCAGCTTGATCTGACTTGGCTACTTTCGCCTCTGGCAAGGCGTCGGCACCGCTAAGGACATCGTTCTTATCTACCATTGGGTATCTCACGTTAAACCGAAAAAGGATTTAAAACTCGCTTTGGCTGGAAGCCGTACTTCAGAGAACTGGAAACTGTCGTTTAAGCCACCAGCCGCTGCCAGGTATCCGACAGGGCCAGCTCGCGATTTTTGCAAGGCCTTTGTCATTACTTTCGCAACATTAAGCTCCAACTCCAGGCGCCAGGACGACTACTGTGCCCTACCGTCTCACCTACGAGCGCAGCGCCACCTTCCTGCGACGCAAGCAAGCGAGCCCACCCAGGCCAAGCGCGAGCAGAGCGAAAGAGCCTGGTTCAAGAACAGTTCGCGTGCCGTCATCGATAAATAGCAACGCATCAAAATATTCGTCGCGCCAGTTCACAACGCCAAAGCCAATAGTGTAGGTATCGTCTGCTAATAGAGTGTAGTTAAAGGATTCCCAGCCCGTATGCCCTGGCAGCCCAACGCTCTGACTGCTCGCTAGCAAGGCGAAAATGCTCAACCCCGAAGAGTCGGTTACGACGGCGAAAGCGGTGTCATCAGGGTGAGTTCCATCGTCGTAGACCCATTCACTGTCTTCAACAGAGAAGAAGTTGTAGTACTGCGTCAAAACGTCGTCGGCACTACCGGTGAAGGACTGCTTTATTCCGGAACCGTTGTAGGCCTCGGGGATGTATGACGTTATAGTTCCCTCCGGCAAGCCAAAGAACTCATCCAGATCCGCAATGTTCGGATTGAAATTGACTCCATTGTTACTCGTCAGCTGAGCCATCCGGGTTTGAAAAGGGTAGACAGTCCACGTGCTGCCGTCAGGAGAGGGGTCATATGTTGTCACCGTCGTGGTGGGGGTCGCGATTACATCACCAATGTGAGTCCAGCCTGTCAGACCAGATTCAAAACCTGGATTTGACAGAGCGACAGGTGCACCAAAGGCGGCAGCGCTTAGCGAACAGAAAGCACAGAAAACTCCAGATCTGGCAAGCCTGTTCATTGGTTCACACCCGAAAAAAAAGCGCCAAAACTCCTGTTACTCATGATAATTCTCCTCTGAAAAGACGCGAAACAAACCGAGTTAAAACACCACCGTAATATCCTCTTGACTCTTGCCACAAGTAGAAGCAATAAACATACCACCCATTCCAAACCATGGATTTATTTATATTTTTCCCTGGTAACAGGCAGCCTTCCAAGTAGCAATGTAAAAAATACCGACACTCAGGTGCTAAGCATCAATCCGCCACCGCCTCTATGAGCGACGCCAAACCCAGACCGCGAGCACAAGAAATATCGGCTCAGCAAATTGGCATGAGTGAAGCAGTCGGCAGGGCCGTTGGACGCCGGCACAGGAGGGAGGGGATCAAATACACATCGCCCGGCACTGTGCAGTGGCATGTTTGCCAGCGCCAACTGATTTTCGATTCTGTTGATTAATGGTTTCTGGCCATGTCTTGCGATGGCCCATATTCGAGGTCCCAGGTGACGCTCTTGAGGTGGCGTTGTTGGTGCAGCACTCTATCCAACAAAACGTATCGGCGGCATTGCCCGCGATTCCGGCGACCCGTAACGTCGTCTGGAGGATCCAGAACGAGCTTCGGACGCACCGGAATCAGGGGGTATGTCAAACAAGAATCAGCCCTTAGAACAAATCGCAGCAGGCAAATTGTGGTTGCACTTCGAGTGTACTCAAGCCTGCTGCGCCACTTGCATCAACTGAATAGTCCATAGGCGTGCCACCAAAGGTATCAGCAGCACTTGTCGTCTCCAATGGCTGATCCTCTTGTGAAACCCAATCCAGCTCCGGATTGCTCCACAGACTGTCCAAGCTATTGTCGCTGCTCATCAATTCACCAAGACTCGGCAGACTGACTCCTGCTGCAGCGGCATCGAAGGTCGAGACATTCAAGTACACGTCGGTCATGTCGACCACGGCGCCATCAGACAATGTCGCACTGCTCCGCTCAAGATGCAGGTTATCCTGCGCATCACGGAACGGCAACTCGGTAAAGTCCAGAGACAAGCTGAGCACACCGGCATCCGCAAGGCTGATCAACTCGCCAGCATCGGTCTGATGATTGCCGTTGGCATCTTGCCAGACTTTAAGGCTAGCAAAGTCTGCATCGCTGGCATCGACCACGCCATCCCGGTTACTGTCGAAGCTGGCGAGCTTCGCGAAACCATCGCCCTTTTGAGAACCGCCAAACATTTCCGAAATATCATCAATTCGATCGTTAGCGTTGCCGTCGATGACCAGGAAGCCATCTTCCCCGGACAGCCACCCCGACTTAATTCCTGCACCCGTACCGAGCAAGTCAAAAGTACCCTGAGAATCGGCACGCGAAATAGTATGGATGCCATCACCGTTCAGATCGATGACAATCGGAGTTATTCCCGCATCCCAGCTCAGATCGTTTTCACCCGAAGTCAGCACGATCGGTGCGGTAGTGAAGGCAAGGTTTGGATTGCCGGGGTCAGCTTCAACATCTGAATCAAGGTTGGGATTCCCTCCGGCGTTTTGTAGGGTCCATGGATATTTCGCCACCGAGATGGCGCCTGTTTTAGCCAAAGCCTTGTCGAACTCCAGGCCGTAAGTACCCGGGTCGAGATTCGAAAACAGGTAATTACCGAACACATCTGTCGTGGTCGTGGCAAGAACCCCTCCACCAGCGTCCAGCAGCGTCACAACTACATGACCGACACCCGCCTCGTTAGCGTCCTGGATTCCATCCTTGTCTCTGTCCAGCCAGACTCGGTCACCGAGGGTCGCCTTGCGATAGAGACCGGCATCCCAGTCGAGCTCACTTTCGCCTGGGGAAAGATTGATTATGGAAGTGACGCCAGAGCTGTCCACATCGGAGTCCAGATCATCCGGGCCAACATTCGGCTTCGTGTAGTAGTACCCGGGTTGCGCAAGCACCTGGATCCGGTAGTCGCCGGCAGCAAGGTCGCTAAACAGGTAATTACCGCTGGCATCCGTGTTCATCGACAGGCCCGTAGGACTGCCACTCGCATCCAGCAGGTTTACCACAAAGCCCCCAAGACCGGGCTCTCCCGGATCCTGTATGCCATTGTAGTTCATGTCCTGCCATACTCTATCGCCAATGGATCCCCTCTGTTCAATATGAACCACGGCGTCGTCGTCGTCGCTGACGGTGCCACCGTCCGGCGTGTCGCCGGTGGCGGTGGCGATGTTGGTGCGATCACCGGTGACGCTGAAGGTCGAGGTCAGCGTCACCGAGGCGCCAGCCGCCAGGCTGGGGATGGTGCCGATGGTGACGTCGTCGCCGGGAACACCCGCGGTGCCGTTGTCGTCCACGACGCTGACGTCGCTCAGGTCCGCGTCGCCGGTGTTGCTCACGACGTAGGTGTAGAGCACGTCGCCGGCGGTGGTGGTGAGAACGGCGCCGTCGGCGGCGCTGCCGGCGGTCTTGACGATCTGGATCGCCGGGGCAATGACATCGACCACGGCGTCGTCGTCGTCGCTGACGGTGCCACCGTCCGGCGTGTCGCCGGTGGCGGTGGCGATGTTGGTGCGATCACCGGTGACGCTGAAGGTCGAGGTCAGCGTCACCGAGGCGCCAGCCGCCAGGCTGGGGATGGTGCCGATGGTGACGTCGTCGCCGGGAACACCCGCGGTGCCGTTGTCGTCCACGACGCTGACGTCGCTCAGGTCCGCGTCGCCGGTGTTGCTCACGACGTAGGTGTAGAGCACGTCGCCGGCGGTGGTGGTGAGAACGGCGCCGTCGGCGGCGCTGCCGGCGGTCTTGACGATCTGGATCGCCGGGGCAATGACATCGACCACGGCGTCGTCGTCGTCGCTGACGGTGCCACCGTCCGGCGTGTCGCCGGTGGCGGTGGCGATGTTGGTGCGATCACCGGTGACGCTGAAGGTCGAGGTCAGCGTCACCGAGGCGCCAGCCGCCAGGCTGGGGATGGTGCCGATGGTGACGTCGTCGCCGGGAACGCCCGCGGTGCCGTTGTCGTCCACGACGCTGACGTCGCTCAGGTCCGCGTCGCCGGTGTTGCTCACGACGTAGGTGTAGAGCACGTCGCCGGCGGTGGTGGTGAGAACGGCGCCGTCGGCGGCGCTGCCGGCGGTCTTGACGATCTGGATCGCCGGGGCAATGACATCGACCACGGCGTCGTCGTCGTCGCTGACGGTGCCACCGTCCGGCGTGTCGCCGGTGGCGGTGGCGATGTTGGTGCGATCACCGGTGACGCTGAAGGTCGAGGTCAGCGTCACCGAGGCGCCAGCCGCCAGGCTGGGGATGGTGCCGATGGTGACGTCGTCGCCGGGAACGCCCGCGGTGCCGTTGTCGTCCACGACGCTGACGTCGCTCAGGTCCGCGTCGCCGGTGTTGCTCACGACGTAGGTGTAGAGCACGTCGCCGGCGGTGGTGGTGAGAACGGCGCCGTCGGCGGCGCTGCCGGCGGTCTTGACGATCTGGATCGCCGGGGCAATGACATCGACCACGGCGTCGTCGTCGTCGCTGACGGTGCCACCGTCCGGCGTGTCGCCGGTGGCGGTGGCGATGTTGGTGCGATCACCGGTGACGCTGAAGGTCGAGGTCAGCGTCACCGAGGCGCCAGCCGCCAGGCTGGGGATGGTGCCGATGGTGACGTCGTCGCCGGGAACGCCCGCGGTGCCGTTGTCGTCCACGACGCTGACGTCGCTCAGGTCCGCGTCGCCGGTGTTGCTCACGACGTAGGTGTAGAGCACGTCGCCGGCGGTGGTGGTGAGAACGGCGCCGTCGGCGGCGCTGCCGGCGGTCTTGACGATCTGGATCGCCGGGGCAATGACATCGACCACGGCGTCGTCGTCGTCGCTGACGGTGCCACCGTCCGGCGTGTCGCCGGTGGCGGTGGCGATGTTGGTGCGATCACCGGTGACGCTGAAGGTCGAGGTCAGCGTCACCGAGGCGCCAGCCGCCAGGCTGGGGATGGTGCCGATGGTGACGTCGTCGCCGGGAACGCCCGCGGTGCCGTTGTCGTCCACGACGCTGACGTCGCTCAGGTCCGCGTCGCCGGTGTTGCTCACGACGTAGGTGTAGAGCACGTCGCCGGCGGTGGTGGTGAGAACGGCGCCGTCGGCGGCGCTGCCGGCGGTCTTGACGATCTGGATCGCCGGGGCAATGACATCGACCACGGCGTCGTCGTCGTCGCTGACGGTGCCACCGTCCGGCGTGTCGCCGGTGGCGGTGGCGATGTTGGTGCGATCACCGGTGACGCTGAAGGTCGAGGTCAGCGTCACCGAGGCGCCAGCCGCCAGGCTGGGGATGGTGCCGATGGTGACGTCGTCGCCGGGAACGCCCGCGGTGCCGTTGTCGTCCACGACGCTGACGTCGCTCAGGTCCGCGTCGCCGGTGTTGCTCACGACGTAGGTGTAGAGCACGTCGCCGGCGGTGGTGGTGAGAACGGCGCCGTCGGCGGCGCTGCCGGCGGTCTTGACGATCTGGATCGCCGGGGCAATGACATCGACCACGGCGTCGTCGTCGTCGCTGACGGTGCCACCGTCCGGCGTGTCGCCGGTGGCGGTGGCGATGTTGGTGCGATCACCGGTGACGCTGAAGGTCGAGGTCAGCGTCACCGAGGCGCCAGCCGCCAGGCTGGGGATGGTGCCGATGGTGACGTCGTCGCCGGGAACGCCCGCGGTGCCGTTGTCGTCCACGACGCTGACGTCGCTCAGGTCCGCGTCGCCGGTGTTGCTCACGACGTAGGTGTAGAGCACGTCGCCGGCGGTGGTGGTGAGAACGGCGCCGTCGGCGGCGCTGCCGGCGGTCTTGACGATCTGGATCGCCGGGGCAATGACATCGACCACGGCGTCGTCGTCGTCGCTGACGGTGCCACCGTCCGGCGTGTCGCCGGTGGCGGTGGCGATGTTGGTGCGATCACCGGTGACGCTGAAGGTCGAGGTCAGCGTCACCGAGGCGCCAGCCGCCAGGCTGGGGATGGTGCCGATGGTGACGTCGTCGCCGGGAACGCCCGCGGTGCCGTTGTCGTCCACGACGCTGACGTCGCTCAGGTCCGCGTCGCCGGTGTTGCTCACGACGTAGGTGTAGAGCACGTCGCCGGCGGTGGTGGTGAGAACGGCGCCGTCGGCGGCGCTGCCGGCGGTCTTGACGATCTGGATCGCCGGGGCAATGACATCGACCACGGCGTCGTCGTCGTCGCTGACGGTGCCACCGTCCGGCGTGTCGCCGGTGGCGGTGGCGATGTTGGTGCGATCACCGGTGACGCTGAAGGTCGAGGTCAGCGTCACCGAGGCGCCAGCCGCCAGGCTGGGGATGGTGCCGATGACGACGTCGTCGCCGGGAACGCCCGCGGTGCCGTTGTCGTCCACGACGCTGACGTCGCTCAGGTCCGCGTCGCCGGTGTTGCTCACGACGTAGGTGTAGAGCACGTCGCCGGCGGTGGTGGTGAGAACGGCGCCGTCGGCGGCGCTGCCGGCGGTCTTGACGATCTGGATCGCCGGGGCAATGACATCGACCACGGCGTCGTCGTCGTCGCTGACGGTGCCACCGTCCGGCGTGTCGCCGGTGGCGGTGGCGATGTTGGTGCGATCACCGGTGACGCTGAAGGTCGAGGTCAGCGTCACCGAGGCGCCAGATCGCCAGGCTGGGGATGGTGCCGATGGTGACGTCGTCGCCGGGAACGCCCGCGGTGCCGTTGTCGTCCACGACGCTGACGCCGCTCAGGTCCGTGTTACCGGTGTTGCTCACGACGTAGGTGTAGAGCACGTCGCCGGCGGTGGTGGTGAGAACGGCGCCGTCGGCGGCGCTGCCGGCGGTCTTGACGATCTGGATGCTCCCGTCCACACCAAAGTAGTGGCTCGGGTCCGTATCCGTCGGCTTGGTCGCGCCTTCAATTGGAGTGGTGCCATCGGCGTAGACCGGTGTCCCGGTTGCCGTACCCATGTTGGTGTACTGCCCTGTGGCGGCCGTACCGGTGGCTTGGTAAACCCAAGTCTCACCGGGCTTCAAAATACCATCGTCGTCAACATCACCACTTTGATAGAGTGGAGTAACGCCAAGAACATCGTCGGTAACCATGATGTCAGCGAGGTAGACACTCCCGGCAGTGGTAGTAACTTCGTAGGTCCACGTCACCAGACTGCCGGTGGTTATATAGGGACCAGTTACACTATCAGCATCGATTCCATTGGTTGATTTTTCAATGTGGATATTGGCGTCAAAATTGATCGGCACCGTCGCATCGAATACATCAATAGTCTGGCCATTAACGCGAAGGACACCTTCGTTGACAATTGTGTCCGTACCTGCAGCCAGGTTGGTGTAATCATCAATCGTCACCAGGAAAGTGAAGGTCTGGCTTT
Source organism: Candidatus Accumulibacter meliphilus (assembly GCF_036625345.1). NCBI lineage: Bacteria > Pseudomonadati > Pseudomonadota > Betaproteobacteria > Candidatus Accumulibacter > Candidatus Accumulibacter meliphilus. The sequence continues at coordinate 309,763 of NZ_JAZKTZ010000006.1, forward strand.
CTCCACCGGGGAGCAATTCGGTACTGGTGAAACCAGCTTCGTCCAAAGGAAACAGCGTGGCGCCGCTATCCGGGACAGCGACCGTAGTCGCGCCGTTGTTGTAGGTGTATTTTGTGCTGTCAGCCACATAACTGGCGTCATCAAACACCGGCGTGTCGTAGTCAAGGACGTTGTAACCGCCGGCCGGGAGATCGACTCGACTGAAGTTGAGCACGGTGATGGTGTACTGTATGGTGTCGCCCGGGTCGAATTTTCCATTACTGTTGAGATCCGTGAACAGCGAAGCCGATTTGCCAGCCTCTACAACGGGCAGCGGTATGACCACGGTACCCAAATCCAGCGCATCACCATCGCCGCTGAAGGAACGAGCGGGATCCTGACCCCAGGCGACGGCAATGTCGACCGGGTCACCGTTGCTATCGGTAGCGAAGATGATCGCTCCGGACATATCCTGATCGTCTTCAGCTCCGGTGAACACTGGAGGAAAGGCTACCTGGCCGGGGGGGTTGGTTCCATCGTTACCAGTCGTTGTGTTATCTATAATCTTTATCGATTGCAGCGCCGTGGCGGAAACTGTGGCGTCGACCATACCGTCCCCGTCGAAGTCGATGTGGATGGTTGCGTCCTTCACTGGCGTAACCCATACCACGCTACGACTGGCAATATCGGAATCATTGGTGGTGTTGCCAAAACCCAGACCGACCACAACCTGTGACGTGAGCTCACTAGCGGGAATAAGGGGGTGACCCCAGTCAAAAAGCTGGCCGGTGCTGCCCGCGCTTGCGCCGGTGTCGGTCTGAGTCAGTGCGAAGAAATCAGGTCCGTCGGCCACGCCGTCCGCGTTCGAATCACTGTAAAAACGTGCTCCAGAGCCATTTGGGACAGCCGGACTGAGGGCGGCGCTATGAGCCGCGACATTAATACTGCTATCTGGACTGGAGCCGCCGAAGAAATCATAACGAACGGTAATGGCGTCGTCGTTCGGGTTGTACAGCCAGACTCTTGTTGCACCTACACTGTCGCCAACTGGCGTGTAATAGTCGTTCGACCAGTCATCGCGAGGGGCCAGTGCATACCAGCGCATCTCGTAGCTCGAGCCGATATCACCGGTCACCAGATGGACCTGCACGTCCCTGCCGGAGGTCGCGTTATCAGGATCAAAGGTCGTGATACGGGCGTCCTCGTTCACGCGAATGACGAAGTTGTCGCCAGCGTTGAGCAGCGTCGTCTGGAGAACGCCGTTGAGATAGACAGGGGTGTTCGGCGTCCCGGCCATGACGTAGAGTGCGGTGTACTCGAACGGGCTGGTACCGCTGAGGTTTGGCGTGTTCTGTCCGACCGGTGCTATAAAGTCGTCGCCCCAGGAGTCGGTATCGAAGACCTCGACGCCACCTGCCAACAGGGAACCTACACTTCCAGGGCCCGGGAATGCGGCGCGGACTACGGCAATTGGGAAAGAGGCCTTGATGAGATCGGCACCGTCAAAGAGAATATTTGCCGCGTTTCTCGGGATCGGCACCGGGTTGGACAAGACGATGGACTCACCACCAAGGAACATATCGCTCCCTCCGGTACCAGGAGCAATACCGTTAAGGAGGTTGCCATCGCCCCAGATCAGGGTTGTCGACTGCACCGCGGTGGTGACGTCGGGCTCGTAACCATCTTCCCAGTGATCGTAATAGATCACCGTACCAGGCGCCGCAACCGCGATCGAAATAAGGGTAGTGATCGGGCTGTCGGCAGCTGCGTTGATGGTATCGAAGGTGGTTAGCAGATTGGTCTCGCGCAGCGGTACGAAGTAAGTTTGAATCGGCGCTGGCAGAGCGTCAGTAAAGGTCGTTGAAGCGACGACGTTGCTGGTCGCATTGGTGGGCAGGCCGGACGGACCAAACGCCACGACGGGGGTAGCGGTCACCTGCACAGTGGCATTCCACGCCGGCGCCCGCTGCGGGCCAATGCCATCCGGATCAACAGGGACTACCCATTGGGTGATGATCTGGCCATTCCGAAGCCCATCGAGATCGCCCCAGCCACCATCCGTGGCGCTGAACTTTGGATACAGATTGGCCACGCCATCGTCACCGGGATCGCTGGCAAGGTCGAACGCCGCGAAGACATAGCTCGATCCCGTAGCGATTCCGTCCAGGGTCAAGGTGACGGTTGCGCCCGGGGCATAGTCTTTTTTGTTGGTCTTCAGTGTCGTCGCCATGGCTGCATGCTCCTGAAAGGAAATTCGTGAAATGTGATCCGGGTCTGTCCGAAGTGCCGTCGTTCGTCTTCAGCACCCTCGTTTTTCTTGCCCAATACGGGCCCAACTGCCAATGTCCTACGCGCTTGCCGCCTCGGCAGTACGAGGCACGCAGCGACGATCACGAAAACAGGAGCGACCCTACCGGGAGAAGAATCTCTTGCCTATCCCCCAAATGGGTACCCGTGCCGCCGGATAGCTTCTGTCCAGACTACGTCTCACCAGACGCACTCAGGCAATAAGCCAACTGGCCGCGTCGGTGTATGCCGACCTTGCAAAAAACAGCCTGGAGATGCTTCTTGATCGTATCCGGGGAGACGTTCAAGTCCTTGGCTATCTCCTTGTTTGTCTTGCCCTGCGCGGCAAGCCTGGCGATCAATTCCTCGCGCGCGGTCAGGAGAGCAAACGCAACGCCGTCCGGCGCGAGCTCTGCTCCGGCTTTCGGGACTGCCTCGCGCAGCAGCGGTTTCATCGATTGCCTGAACACCTGCTCCATGATCCAACGCGGCAGCCACAAGCTTCCCTGATTCATCGCGTGAATGGCTCTGGCGTATTGATGTACTGACGCGCTGACCGGGATGCAGCCGGCGATACCTCGCCTGACTACCTCTTCGACCGCCAGCGGATAGGCGTCGTCCCAAAGCAGCACCAGCCTGACGCGTGGAGCGACATCGCGTATCGTTCTCAGGCATTCGACGCCGACACGAGCGATCAGCGCCGTGTCGACCATGATCAGATCAACGGGGCGTTCCCCGACGAACGCTTGAAGGTCCTCGCTCGTCGCGATGCAGGCGCCCGTCAAATGAAGGCCATGCTCGCCCATCAGGGCCGCTCCAAGCTGGTTGATGAGCGCCCAACGAGCTGAAGTGACGAGCACCGAAATCGTTGTCGCGCCAGCCAAGGGCAAAAGCGCGCCGGAAGCCCCCTGTTGCCGAAGATCAACGATCGGACCGTGACTTGCTGACAGCCCTCGACGTGCGCCTTGCCGGCGGTCATGCTCGCACCTCTGTGCTTGCGAGCCATCGCTTCGTCGCCATCCGCTTTCCCGGCGATGGTCGCGGCGCTGCTCCAGCAAGGCGGACAGCCGAATTTCGCGGTCATCGCTGCCATCCACTTCGAGACTGCGTCGTACACGTGCTTCGAGTTGAGCAATAGAGAAGGGTCTGGCAAGCACGTCGCTTGACGCGTAGAGCCCGGTGGGTATCTGCGCTTCGCCATGCGCGGCGTCGGCCAGGAAGATGACAGGCGTTTTGCGCGCGGTTTCAGGAGCACGGATGATGCCGTGCGCGGACCATCGCTCAGGCGAACAGTCGGCAATGATCAGGCTCGGCTGAAGCCGTTCGCAAATTCCCAACTGCGCAGAAAACTCGATGGCCAGCGCGCGATAACCAAAGTTTCGGAGGCCAGCCACAAGATCGTCACCCACTTTGGCCGTGCTGCTGACGACGATGACGACGACGGCTTGCCGCTTCACGGTAGCAGCGGCGGTCGCGGGTAGCATCTCGTTGGTCACGATATTGGACATCAAGCAGCAGTTCCGCGGAAGACGCTGATCGAAACAACCCAGCCTGCGCCTATCGTTGCGGCGGCAAGCAAGCAACGACCGCCAACAGACAGGAGCAAGGGGCCGGGAGAGCAGCCCCCGCGTGCATGGTTGAGAACAGGCAAAGCGCGCGCCAGCCAACTTGCTCGATGGCACACTCCTTCGCTCACCAAGCAATATCCACGCCATAAATTGCACGTAAATGATATAAGGCAGTTATCTTTTTTCGATAGGGAACCGCTGCCGGGCAACTGTAAAATTTACCGACATAGTGAAGCTGCTGGCGGTGCATTCGTCGGTCCAGCGTCAGCGGCTGATATGCTGCCCCCGGAAAAGCGGCGCTGCCACTTGCCGGGCGGAGTTACAAAGACGTGCTTGTGGCTTACCCGGGCCAGGCAATCCTGCCTGGGGCTGATGACTTGTCGCCCGTCATGGGCAAGTGACCTGGCGACGCCGCAGGGTCTCGAAGAGGCAGACCGCAGCAGCCGCAGCAACATTCAGCGATTCACTGCTACCGAGCATCGGGATGTGCACGCGCTGATCCGCCGCAGTGGCGACTGCCGGCCTTACGCCGCGTCCTTCGCTACCAAACACCCAGGCCAGCGGTTGTCGAAGGCTGGCCGCATAGAGGCTGCTCGACCCGTCGAGCACTGTCGCCACTGAATGGCCGCGATAGAGAGCAAGAAAGGCCGCAAGATCGCTGTGCTCATGGATGTCGAGCTGGAAATGCGCGCCCATCGCCGCCCGCAGCGTCTTTGGCGACCAGGCCTGCGCGCAATCTTCGGATAGCAGCACCTGTCGGAAACCGGCGGCAGCGGCGCTGCGCAGAATTGAACCGAGATTGCCCGCATCCTGGATCCCATCGAGGAGTACCGTATCGCCATCATGAGCGAGACCGCGAACTGGCTGCGGCGGTGTGACGATGGCCATGATTCCGCTTGGCGTGTCCACCACCGCCAAGGCGTCGAACAGCGTGTCCGCCAGGAGGGTAACGGCAAGCGACGCCCGGCCCTCCAGGTAGCGGGCGTTTTCGGGCCGCCTGGCACCAGTTTCGCTGACCAGCACTTCTTCGATGCTGCCGTAATTCTGCTCGTAGGCCTCGATAAGGTGCATGCCGTCGAGCAGCACGTGGCCGCTCTTGCGCCGCTCACGACTGCTTTGCGAGAGTTTCAGGAGTGCTTTGTAATGGGCATTGTCGCGTGCGGCGATCCGTCTCATGACTCGCCAAGCCGCGCCACCGGCGCGAAGCTGCGGCGGTGCTGCGGACTCGCGCCTTGTTCGCGCAGCGCCTGCAGGTGAAATGCGGTCGGGTAACCCTTGTGGCGATCAAAACCGTACTGCGGATAGCTGGCGTGCAGCACGAGCATGCCGGCATCGCGGCAGGTCTTGGCGAGAATCGATGCGGCGGCAATCGCTGCGACCTTGCCGTCGCCGCCGACGATGGCTTCGACCGAACACGACAGCTGTGGACAATGACAGCCGTCGACCAGTGCATGACTCGGGAATACCGGACCCTGAGCGCCGGCGAGCGCCGCGACGGCACGCTGCATGGCCAGCAGGCTGGCCTGCAGGATGTTGATCCGGTCGATCTCGGCGGCACTGGCTTCAGCGACGGCCCAGGCCAGTGCGCTGCCGCGAATCTCCGCGGCGAGCAATTCCCGCTTGCCGGCCGAAAGTTTCTTCGAGTCGTTCAGACCGCTAATTGGCCGACCTGGATCGAGGATCACGGCGGCGGCGACCACCGGTCCCGCCAGCGGCCCGCGGCCGGCTTCGTCGACGCCGCAAACCAGACCTTCAACCGGCAACAGCAAGAGCATCGACGCGCAGCGCTGTTCTTGGCAGGCAGGCGATGACTGCTGCAGCCGCCTTTTCGGCGGCGTTCTGCCGCAACTGCAAATGGATCTCGCGAAATACGGCCTTGATGCGCTCGCACGCCTCTCTGTCCGCATAGAGATTGAGCAGTGCCTGTGCCAGATTCTCGGCGGTCGCTTCGTCCTGGATGAACTCCGGAACGACGAATCTGCCGGCCAGGACGTTGGGCAGACCGACATAGGGCAGGTAGCCCATACGGCGCATCATTCGGTACGACAGCGGCGCCATCTTGTAGACGATGGCCATCGGTCGCTTGAGCAGTGCGGCCTCCAGGGTCGCCGTGCCGCTGGCGACCAGAACCGCATCGGCGGCCATCATCGCCTGATGGGCGTGTCCGAAGAGCAGGCGAATAGGCAACTGCTTCGCCCCCCGGCGGTGCAGTGCGCTTTCGAACAAGACGCGCGTTTCGCGCGTCGTCAGCGGAGCGAGAAAAATCGCCTCCGGAATCTGCTCGTGCATGTGGCGGGCGGTTTCGATGAAAGTCTCCGCCATGTACTGCAGTTCGGACTGCCGGCTGCCGGGCAAGAGCGCGAAGACCGGCGTCGCCGGCGAAATGCCGAGCAGCGTCCGCGCTGTATGGCGACCGTCTTCGAGCGGCAGCATGTCGGCCAGAGGATGGCCGACATAGCTCACGGGAATGCCCTGCTTCTCGTACAGCGCCGTCTCGAACGGAAAAAGTGCCAGGACCCGCGAAACTGCCGCACCGATGCTGTGGATGCGTTCGCCACGCCAGGCCCAGATCGACGGGCTGACGTAATGGACGCAGGCAAGGCCACGCCGCTTGAGCGCCTTTTCGAGCGATAGATTGAAATCCGGCGCATCGACGCCGATGAACACGTCCGGCGGGTCAGCCAGCAAGCGGCGCTTGAGATCGCGGCGGATGGCGGCAATCTCGCGATAGTGGCGAAGCACTTCAATGTAACCGCGGACGGCCAGCTTTTCGAGCGGATGCCAGGCTGTGAAACCCGTAGCGAGCATCTTCGGGCCACCGACACCAAAAAAAACAGCCCCCGGAAGCCTCGCCTGCAAGGCCTGAATCAGCTGACTGGCGAGGAGATCGCCGGAGGCTTCGCCAGCGACCATGGCGATGCGCAGCGGTGCCGCAGCGTTCATCGAATGATGCCGCGCTTCGATGCCGCGAGGAAATCCAGGAGCGGCTGGATCTCCGGATGAACGAGCACCTCTTCGTTCAGCTTGGCGCGCGCCTCATCCAGCATCAGCCCCGACTTGTAGAGGGTGCGGTAGGCGCGCTTCAAAGCCAGCAGCGCCTCGGGAGAAAAACCACGCCGCTTGAGCCCCTCGGCGTTGATCCCAAAGGGACTGGCCGTGTTTCCAGCAGCCATCACGAACGGCGGAACGTCCTGTAGAACCACCGTCCCGACAGCGGTCATGGTATGAGCGCCGACACGGCAGAACTGGTGCACCCCGGTATAGCCACCGAGAATTGCCCAGTCGTTGATATGCACATGGCCGGCCAGCTGCGCGTTATTGGCAAACACGGTATGGTTGCCCACCTGGCAATCATGCGCTATATGCACATAGGCCATGATCCAGTTGTCATTGCCGACGCGGGTGATACCGACATCCTGGGCAGTCCCCAGGTTGAAGGTGCAGAATTCGCGAATGGTGTTGCGGTCACCGATCTCCAGTCGCGTCGGCTCACCGGCGTATTTCTTGTCCTGCGGCACCTCACCCAGCGAATTGAACTGAAAGATCCGGTTGTCACGACCGATGCGCGTCCGCCCGGAAATCACCACATGCGGACCGATCACCGTGTTGTCGCCGATTTCCGCGTCTTCGCCGATGATCGAATAGGCGCCGACTGAAACATTGCTGCCGAGTTGCGCGCCAGGCGCGACGAGCGCACTTTGATGAATCATGGCACCTGTCACACCCCGGCTCCGCCGACATCGCGCTTGGCGCACATCAGTTCGGCCTCGGCGACGATCTCGCCGTCGACGCGGGCCTCCGCCTTGTATTTCCAGATACCGCGCATCTGGCGCAGAATCTGCACGTGCAAGTGCAACTGATCGCCCGCGGTCACCGGCTTCTTGAAGCGCGCGCCGTCAATGCCGACGAAATAGAAGACGGAATTCGCGTCGGGCTTGGCGCCCATGGTCTTGAAAGACAGGATGCCGGCCGCCTGCGCCAGAGCCTCCATGATCAAGACTCCCGGCATCACCGGGTGATGCGGAAAGTGACCGACAAAAAATGGTTCATTGACGGTCACGTTCTTGTAGGCATGGATGGACTTGCCGAGCTCGAAATCGAGCACCCGGTCGACCAGGAGAAAGGGATAGCGGTGCGGCAGATGTTCGAGGATTGCGTGGATGTCCATTGCGTTCAAGACCTGTTCTCCCTTTGTTCGAGTTTCTTTTCAAGTTCGGCGACCCGCTCGGCGAGTCTCGCCAGACGCTTGATCTGTGCCGCATTGTGCAACCACTCCTGGTGCCCTTCGAGCGGAAAGATGCTGGTGTATTGCCCGGCTCGGGGCAAGCTCTTGGTCACCATACTGCCCGCCGAGATATGCACGTCGTCGGCGAGTTCCAGGTGACCGATGATCATACCGGCGCCGCCAACGGTACAGCGACGACCGATGCGGGTACTGCCGGCGATCCCGACACAGCCGGCCATCGCCGCATGCTCACCAATACTGACGTTGTGACCGATCTGAATCTGATTGTCGAGTTTGACGCCATTGCCGATCACCGTGTCGTCCAGAGCGCCTCGGTCGATTGAGGTATTGACTCCGACTTCGACATCATCACCCATCACCACCCGACCGATTTGCGGGATCTTGACCCACTGCTCACCGTCCTTGGCAAAGCCAAAGCCGTCACCACCGACAACCGCACCGGCGTGGATAATCGCCCGCCTGCCGATCACGCAACCATCATAGACCACGACATTCGGGTAGAGCACGCAATCGTCGCCAATCACGACGTCATCACCGATCACACAGCCCGGGTAAAAAGTGACATTCTCGCCAATGTGCGCGCGCTCGCCAATGACGGCATTCTCGCCAACACTTACCGATGGTCGCAGCTCCGACTTGACCACGGCGCCGCGATGGATGCCGGGCCGACGTTGCCGGAACGGATTGAGCAAGGCAACGACGCGCGCATAGTAGGCGTAGGCATTGGGGTGCACGATTCGCGGTAGCGAGGTCTCGGCTGAAAACTGCGGCGGCACGATGACCGCCGTCGCCCGCGTTATTTTCAGTTGCTGCAGGTATTTGGAACTGGCAAGAAAGGCGATGCGCCCTTCGCCGGCTGAAAGGAGGCTGGCGACCTGCGAGACAAGCACCGATCCGTCACCTTCAAGCACTCCGCCGAGGGAGGCGACGATCTCGTCCAGCCGTAGCCCCCCTGACACCTCCACTCCGTTGCCTGGCGAGCTAACGGTCATGACATGTCGAGACGCCCCAGATCGCACCACAGATCATGAACGTCATGACCGTCCTCCTCCACTTGCAGCGCGCATTCCGGCTTGCACGCCGGAATCGTTCGACGGGCAGGGGACGAAGGGCGATTCGTGAGGCGCGTACGCGACATTCACATTAAGGGCTTATTTTCCGTCCCGGGGATCGGACAAGGCCTGGATCACCTTGTCAGTGATGTCGAGTTTCGGGCTGACCCAGACCACATCCTGAACGATCAGGTCGTACTTCTCATTTTCAGCAAGCTGCTTGATCGCCTTGTTGGCCTTTTCGATGATTGCCGCGTTCTCTTCGTTCTGGCGCAGGTTCAGATCCTCACGGAACTCGCGTTGCTTGCGTTGAAACTCTCGCGACAACTCACCAAGATCCTTCTCCTTGCTACGGCGCTCGGGCTCGGCCATGGTCACACCATTTTTCTCCAGCGCTTCCTGCAAGCCCTGCACCTGCTTCGCCAGACGTTGTAAATCCTGGTCGCGCTTGGAGAACTCCTGCTCAATCTTCTTGGCCGCGCGCACGGCAGCGGGTGCGTCGCGGAAAAGACGCTGGGTATTGACGTACCCCACCTTGAGTTGATCCACCGCCGACGCATAGGACACGGGCAGCGAGGCCATCAACGCAACCAGCAGTCTGGCAATCGTCTTCTTCAAGCTTGTTCTCCTGGGTTAGAAAGTCGTTCCAAACTGGAACTGGAACTTCTGGAGTTTATCATTACTTTGCTCGTTGATCGGCTGACCGTAGCTGAATTTCAGCGGCCCGAGAGGCGAAATCCACGCCGCAGCGAGGCCGACCGAAGTCCGCAAGCCCTCTTCGGCATAGGTGTAGTTGTCGGTGAAAACATTGCCGGCATCAAAAAAAGGACCGAAGCGGAAGGACTTGTCGATGCCCGGAAACGGCATCAGGATCTCGGAATTGAACACTGCCTTGCGTGTGCCGCCGAGGCGCGTATCCGGATATAGCGGATCTACCGGACCCAGGCTGGCGGTATCGTAGCCACGTACCGAACCTACACCACCAGCATAGAAATTCTTGTAGAAAGGCAAGGTCTGCCCCGACAAACCGTCCCCGTAGCCAAGGTCGACATTGAGCATCAGCACAAGGTCCTTGACGAGTTCAAAGTAGTGTTGATTCTGATAGCTCGCCCGATAAAAAGTCAGGTCGGCGCCGGGAATCGCCACCTCCAGTCCGGCTCGCTGGGTTCCACCTTTGGTCGGATAGATGGCGCTGTCCCGCGTGTCACGAGCCCAGCCCAAAGTCGTCGGCAGGGTAAGATTGGAGTCGCCGTTCTGCGCCTGGAACTGGATATACTGGATTGGCGTTGCCAAGGTAACCGGCGTAATGTCGATATTGGTTTGATCTATCGCCAAACCGAAAGTAAGCGAGTCCACCTCCGTGAGCGGGTAACCAAAGCGGATCCCACCACCGTAGGACGTGGACTGGAATTCGTAGCCGAGAGAAGTCGGGTTGAGCGTGCGATAGTAGAGATCGAAGCCCTGACTGATACCGTCAACGGTAAAGTATGGATTGGTATAGTTGATCCCCAGAGTACGGTTCAACTTGCCCGTATTCAACTGCAAAGCCAGGTACTTGCCGCTACCAAAAATGTTCGACTGCGATATCGAACCTGAAAGGATGACCTTCTCCGAACTCGAGTAGCCGGCGCCGAGTGAGATATTGCCGGTCGACTTCTCGGCCACATTGATGTTGACATCAACCTGGTCAATGGTCCCGGGCACTGGCGGTGTCTCGACGTTGACTTCGCCAAAGTAGCCGGTCCGGTCAATCCTTTCACGCGATTTCACGACCCGGTTCGCGTCGTACCAGGCGCCCTCCATCTGACGCACTTCCTGACGAATCACCTCGTCGCGCGTTTTGGTGTTGCCGGTGATGTTGATGCGCCGGACGTAGGCACGCTTCCCGGGATCGACGAAAATCGTGAACGCCACCAGATGCTTTTCCTGGTCGAGTTCTGGCGCAGCGTTGACGTTGGCAAACGCGTAGCCTTGGGCACCGAGTTTATCGGCAATCGATTTCGTACTCTCGTTGAGTATTTTGCGCGAGAAGACGTTGCCCGGCTTGATCTTGACCGATTCCCTGAACTCTTCTTCCGGCAAGATCAGATCGCCGGCGAGTTTCACCGACGAAACAAGATAAGGCTCGCCTTCCTTGATGCTGATCGTGAGGTAGATGTCCTTCTTGTCGGGACTGATCGAAACCTGCGTCGATTCGATGTTGAACTCCAGAAAGCCACGATCCAGGTAGTAGGAACGCAGCGTTTCGAGATCTGCTGCCAGCTTCTGTTTCGAGTACTGGTCACTCTTGGTATACCAACTGATCCAGCTTGGCGTTTTCAGCTCCATCACGCTCAGCAGGTCCTTCTCCTTGATGGCATGGGCGCCGACAATGTTGATCTCCCTGATCTTGGCGGTGTCACCTTCGTCGACGTTGAAGTTGATCGCCACGCGATTACGGTCCAGCGGCGTGATGGTGGTGGTGATGGTCACCGCATACCTGCCACGCGACAGATACTGGCGTTTCAGTTCCTGCTCGGCTTTCTCGAGTGTGGCTCGGTCGAAGGTGCGCGAGACGGCGATCCCCACCTCCTTGAGGCCCTTCAGCAACTGCTCCTTGTCGAACTCCTTCAGGCCGACAAAGTCGATCTGTGCAATCGCCGGCCGCTCGTGGACGACGACGATCAGCACGTCGCCATTTATTTCAACGCGCACATCCTCGAAGAAGCCGGTGGCGAACAAGGTCTTGATGACTTGCGCCGCCTTCTCGTCATCCATCGTTTCGCCAACTTTGACCGGCAGGTAACTGAACACTGTCCCGGCTTCGACGCGTTGGATGCCTTCGACACGAATGTCGGCGACCGTAAACGGTTCCATGGCCATGGCGCCAGCAGCAAAAAGGGTGGCCAGCAGACCTGTGAGCAGCGATTTGTTCATGAACTCAGCCGGAAAACAGTCGATTGATATCGTTGTAGAAAGCGAAAGCCATCAGCAGGAACAGGAGTGCCATACCGATCTTCTGACCGATTTCCATGCTGCGCTCGGAAACTGGCCCACGCTTGATGATTTCGACGAGATAATACAGCAAATGCCCTCCGTCCAGAATCGGGATCGGCAACAGATTCAGGACACCGAGGCTGATGCTGACCAGCGCCAGGAACTTGATGTAATAGTCCACTCCCAGCCTCGCCGATCGGCCAGCATAGTCGGCAATGGTCACCGGCCCGCTGATATTTCGCCACGACACTTCGCCGGTAATCATCTTGCCGATCATCAGCAGGGTGAAGGTCGACTTGTCCCAGGTTTCCGCAACTGCCTTGCTCAGTGCCGCCAGAGGGCCATAGCTAACGGTGACCATCAACTCGGCTCGCGAGTGATCCCCATCGCTCACTGCGACGCCAATGCGCCCGACCTCCTGCCCCTGCTCGTCGACCGAAACCGGGGTCACCCTGACCGTAATCTGCTGCCCATTACGCAGCAAGTCCAGAGCAAGCGGCTTGCCAGGAGAACCGCGAACGATGTGCACGAAGTCTGACCAGTTGCCGATCGCCTGCCCATCGACGGCCAGCACCTCGTCTCCTGAAAGCAATCCAGCGTCGGCCGCAGCGCTGTTACCACTGACCGTCCCGAACACCGCCGGCAGTTGCGGGCGGAAGAGGCCCAGGCCAAGCCGTCCCAAGGCGTCCCCCTCCCAGCCCGACTGACGGACAGGCGAGACATCGAGACGACGGAGGCTGATCTCGTGGCGCGCGTTGATCACCTCGAGGTCGATCAGATCCTGATCGACTGCCCGTTGCAGCAGCAGCCAGCGCATCTCCTGCCAGGTCTGAACTTTGTCACCAGCCACCTTGAGCACCAACTCACCGTCTTCCAGGCCGGCCGCAGCGGCGGCGCTGGCCGCCACCGGCGCAGACAGCAGCGGCTTGAACTCCTCGGTACCGTGCCAGAAGAGTCCCCAATAGAGCACGATGGCCAGCAGAAAGTTGGCCGCCGGCCCTGCTACAACAATGAGCATGCGCGACAGCACCGGTTGCCGGTTGAAGCTGCGCGGCAAGTCTTCGACAGCAACCTCGCCTTCGCGCTCGTCGACCATCTTGACATAACCGCCCAAGGGGAAAGCCGCAATGGCCCACTCGGTGCCGTCCACCCCCAAGCGCTTCGCCCACAGCGGTCGGCCGAAACCGACTGAGAAACGCAGCACTTTGACGCCCACCCAACGGGCGGCCAGATAGTGACCGAACTCATGCACCACGACCAGAATTCCGAGGGCCAGAACGAATGCCGTCAGGTAGTACAGAAAGCCGCTCATTGTCGGCCCAGGGCGACGACGAATTCCTCGGCGGCGGCGCGCGCCATGCCATCGGCGGCAAGAACTTCGGCCAGCGAGCCCGGCACCCGGGTTGCCGGTAGCCGGTCCATGGCGCCAGCAATCACTCGGGGAATTGCCGTAAAGCCGATCCGCCCGTCGAGAAAAGCTTCGACCGCAATTTCGTTGGCGGCATTCAGGGTCGTTGGCGCGCAGCCGCCTTCCTTGAGCGCACGATAAGCCAGGGCAAGACAGGGAAAACGCTCCAGATCTGGGCGCTCGAAATGCAGCGATGCGACCTTGAACAGATCCAGGGGCTCGACGCCGGCGGCCATGCGCCGCGGGTAAGCCAGCGCATGTGCGATCGGGGTGCGCATGTCCGGATTGCCAAGTTCGGCGATCACCGAGCCGTCAGCGTATTGAACCAGGGAATGAATGATGCTTTCCGGATGGATCACCACTTCGATGCGCTCAGCCGGGACGTTGAACAGCCAATGCGCCTCGATCACCTCCAGGCCTTTGTTCATCATCGTTGCCGAATCGACCGAAATCTTTCGTCCCATCACCCAGTTCGGATGCGCACAAGCCTGCTCCGGAGTGACCGCAGCGAGGTCGGCAAGCGCCGTCAGGCGAAACGGGCCGCCCGAGGCAGTGAGATACAGGCCGAGCACCCCGCCGTCGTCGAGATCACCCGAATAACCACTCGGCAAGGACTGAAAGATCGCATTATGTTCGCTATCGATCGGCAACAGGATGGAGGCACTCTGGCGAACAGCACGCATAAAGACCGCGCCGGCCATGACCAGGGCCTCCTTGTTGGCGAGCAGGATCTTCTTGCCGGCGACGGCCGCTGCCAAAGTCGGCGGCAAGCCGGCCGCACCGACAATGGCCGCCATGACAGTATCAACTTCGGGCAGGGCCGCCATGCGCAGCAGCGCATCAGGACCGTAGCCAACCTCGGTCTGGCAGCCGACGGCGAGCAAGCGCGCCGCCAGTTCGGTCGCCAGCGCAGCTTCGCCGACCACCGCATGGCGCGGCTGAAACTCGAGGCACTGCTCAAACAGGCGATCGATCTGCCGATGCGCACACAGGGCCACCAGTCGATAGCCCTGCCGATGGCGGCGAATGACGTCCAGGGTATTGACCCCGATCGACCCGGTCGATCCGAGGATGGTCAGGTTTTGCACGACACTGCCAGCGCTCACGGGAAGCTCAACAGCCAAACGAGCGCCACCAGCGGCAATGTCGAGGTGAGACTGTCGATACGATCGAGAACTCCCCCATGGCCTGGCAACACATTGCTGCTATCCTTCAGCCCCGCCTGGCGTTTGAGCAGCGACTCGAAGAGATCGCCGACAACGCTGATCGAGGTCAGCGCGACCAGCGCGACGAGCAACAACAGGGGCTTCTCGGCCAGCACCACAGGCAGTTTGGACGACAACAGAAAGCCATAAGCGACGACTGCGACGCCGCCACCGATTGCCCCCTCCCAGGTTTTTCCCGGGCTGATATTGGGCGCCAGCTTGTGTTTCCCAAAGCGGCGGCCGGCAAAATAGGCAGCAATGTCCGCCAGCCAGACGACGGCCATGATCGCCAGCAGGGCGAGAGGGCCCGCTTGCCGTAGCTGTACCAGGGCCAACCAGGTTGGCAGGATCAAGAGCAAACCGGTGAGCAGGCCGAACACCGCGTTCGACAAAGGCCAGCGTTGACGAAGCCAGAGCGGCACCGCGAGCAGCCAGAAAGCGGCCGCCGGCAGATAGAGGAAGGCACCCAGACGCCACGCTGCCGGCTGAGAAAAACCCGTGCCAAGCCCAACCGCCGCCGGTTCGACGGCACTCAGCAAGGCACACAGCGCGACGGCGAGAACCCCGAGCGCCATCCGTGCCACAGCAGCAAGGCGCATCAACGCCCCCCACTCCCAGGCGGCGACGGCAGCTATCGCCGTGACGAAAACCAGCCAACCCGCTGACGACAGGTAGAACAGCGCGGAGAAGAAAGCGGCAAACAGGAAAACCGCGGTGATCACCCGCGTCCTAAGCATCTCTCCGTCCGCTCATCGCTGCTGGGGTGGTCGCGGGCGAACCGTCAAGCAGCTGCTCGCTGGTTCGTCCGAAGCGGCGTTCGCGCTGCTGAAAAGAGGCCAGCGCGGCATCGAAAGCCACCGCATCAAATTCCGGCCAAAGCAGGTCAGTGAAATAGAATTCGGAATACGCCAGCTGCCAGAGCAGGAAATTGCTGATCCGTTGCTCGCCACCGGTGCGGATGAACAGGTCGGGCTCCGGCGCATAGCTCATCGCCAGATGCGGCGCCAGGTCGCTCTCTGTCCACGTGCCGTTTTTTCCCGGCTCACTTAGCAACATGTGGTTGACTGCCTGAAGGATATCCCAGCGCCCACCGTAGTTCGCGGCCACCGTCAGGATCAAGCGCTCGTTGTCGGCGGTCCGCTCCTCGGAGCTGCGGATCAGCGCCTGCAGTTCCGGCTCAAAGCGTGACAAATCGCCAACCACCCGCAGGCGAACGCCATTACGATGCAGCTTGCTGACTTCATCCTTCAATGCCTTTACGAAGAGTTGCATCAGAAGGGAAACTTCCTCTTGCGGACGACGCCAGTTCTCTGAACTGAACGCAAAAATCGTCAGAAACTCGATACCCCGCTGAAGACAGGTCTTGACCGTGGCACGCACCGTTTCGACGCCGCGATGATGGCCAGCAAAGCGCGGCAACAAGCGCTTCCTGGCCCAGCGCCCATTGCCGTCCATGATGATCGCCACATGCCGAGGCACCGCCGACGCTACCGGAACGTCGCGAGTGGAACTGGCGAAAAGAGCCATTTCTATAACTGCTCCGAAAGCCCTAGATAGCCATCAACTCGGTTTCCTTGTGGCTGAGTTGCTGATCGATTTCCGCCACGTGACGGTCGGTGAGCTTCTGGATCTCGTCCTGGGCGCGGTGCTCCTCGTCCTCGGAGCACTCCTTGTTCTTGAGCATTTCTTTCAGCGTCGCCATGGCGTCCCGCCGCAAATTGCGGACAGCGACCTTGGCACCTTCGGCCTCGGCCTTCACAACCTTGATCAGCTCGCGGCGGCGCGCCTCGGTCAGCATCGGCATCGGCACGCGGATCAGATCGCCTTGCGACGACGGATTGAGCCCCAGGTCGCAGTCGCGAATGGCCTTCTCGACCTTTGCCGCCATTCCCTTTTCCCAGGCCTGAACTCCGAGCGCACGGGCATCAATCAAGGTCACGTTGGCGACGGTGTTGATCGGCACCATCGAGCCGTAGTATTCGACCTGCACGTGGTCGAGCAGACCGATGTGAGCGCGTCCGGTGCGTACCTTGGCGAGGTCGCCACGCAGCGCCTCCAGGGACTTGTGCATTTTCGCTTCTGTCGTCTTCTTTATATCTGCTATGGACATCTTGGTCTCCTTCAGCAATACACCAGGGTGCCTTCGTGCTCGCCCATCGTAACCCGCCGCAAAGCGTCCTTCTTGAAAATCGAAAAGACGTTGATCGGCAACTTCTGGTCTCGGCAGAGTGCGAAAGCCGTGGCATCCATCACCGCCAGGTTCTGAGCGATCGCTTCGTCGAAGCTGATCCGGTCATAGCGGATGGCCAGCGGATCCTTCTTCGGATCGGCCGAGTAGATACCATCGACCTTGGTCGCCTTGAGCACGATTTCAGCACCGATTTCGGCGCCACGCAGAGCGGCTGCCGTATCGGTGGTGAAGAAAGGATTGCCGGTACCGCCAGAAAAGATTACCGTCCGACCCTGCTCCAGATAGCGAATGGCCTTGGCACGAATGTACGGTTCGACCACCTGCTCGATGTTCAGCGCTGACTGGACGCGCGAAACCATTCCGGCCGAACGCATGGCGTCGTGCAAGGCCAGGCCATTCATCACCGTCGCCAGCATTCCCATGTAGTCCGCCTGCGCCCGGTCCATGCCGGATGCGGCGGGCGCAACACCACGAAAGATGTTGCCACCGCCGATCACCACACCGACCTGGACGCCCATGTCGACAATGCCCTTTATTTCGGCAACGATTCCCGCAATCGTCTGCCGGTTGATGCCGTATGCATCGGAACCCATAAGGGCCTCACCGGAGAGTTTGAGCAGGATGCGCTTGTATTTCGGCGAGTTGTCGGACATCGTCGTCTGGCTCCTTGGTCGGTCTGGGTACGGGTCGTCGTTTACTTCTGTGCAGCGGCAGCCTGGGCAGCCACTTCGGCCGCGAAGTCGTTGCTTTTCTTGGCAATGCCTTCGCCAACGACAAACAGCGTGAAGCCGGCAACCGACGCCGCTTTGGCCTTGAGCAATTGCGCGATCGTCTGCTTGCCGTCTTCTGCCTTGACGAAGACCTGGCCAAGCAGGGTCACCTCATTGAGGAATTTCTGCACCGAGCCCTCGGCAATTTTTTCCAGCATCGCTTCCGGCTTGCCCGCCTCTTTCGCTTTCTCGATGGCAATGCGCCGCTCGCTCTCGATCAGATCGGCGGCAACGCCCGTCGGATCAAGCGCTTTCGGCTTGCCCGCGGCGATTTGCATCGCCAGATCTTTGCCCAGGTGCTCGTCACCACCCACGTAGTCGAGCAGGACGCCGATCTTGGCACCGCCATGAATGTACGAAGCGAGCCGGCCTGTGGCTGGCATGCGCACGAAACGCCGAATCGACATGTTTTCACCGATCTTGCCCACCAATGCGGTACGCGTCGATTCAACAGTCCCGTCACCCATCGGCAGGGCCGACAAGGCAGCCACATCGGCCGGATCATGGCTGGCGACCAGCGCCGCACAATCACTGGCCAGCTTCAGAAAGTCATCGTTCTTGGCGACGAAGTCGGTCTCGGAGTTCACTTCGACCAGCGCACCCACTTTGCCATCAGCCGACAGATGGATCGCCACCACACCCTCGGCTGTAATACGACTTGCCGCCTTGCTCGCTTTCGAACCAAGCTTGACGCGCAGGACTTCTTCAGCCTTGCTCAGGTCGCCAGCAGCCTCGGTCAGCGCCCGTTTGCACTCCATCATCGGCGCGTCGGTTCTCTCGCGCAACTCTTTAACCATGCTTGCGGTAATTTCCGCCATTTCATTCTCCACTTGTGAACACGGCCGGTAGTGCCGGCCGTGCCTCACTGAACATTCAGGACAAACAGACCGACGGCGACAGCACGCCGCACGGCCGCAGCAACCGACGATCAGTCGTCGCTGGCCTCTTCAATGAACTCGTCGCCAGAGACCGCTTCGATGATTTCCTCGACAAACTGGCTACGCCCCTCGAGAACTGCATCGGCGACACCGCGCGCGTACAAACGGATGGCGCGCGAAGAATCGTCGTTACCCGGGATAACGTAGTCGACGCCTTCCGGCGAGTGGTTGGTATCGACAACCGCCACAACCGGAACACCCAATTTGTTGGCCTCGGTAATGGCGATCTTGTGGTAACCCACGTCAATCACGAACAGCGCATCGGGCAAGGTCACCATGTCCTTGATGCCACCGATCGACTTGAGCATCTTGTCCAGTTCGCGCGTGGTCATCAGCGCCTCTTTCTTGCCCAGGCGCTCAAGAGAACCATCTTCGACCATGCTTTCCATGTCCTTGAGGCGCTTGATCGACAGCTTGATCGTCTTGAAGTTGGTCAACATGCCGCCCAGCCAACGCTGGTCGACGTAGGGCGAACCGCAACGCGAAGCTTCCTCGGCCATGATCTCGCGCGCCTGGCGCTTGGTCCCGACAAACAGAATGTTGCCTTTGTTGGCCGACAGCTTGCGCACGAAGCCCATGGCTTCGTTATATTTGGTAAGCGTTTTTTCCAGGTTGACGATATGAATCTTGCTGCGGGCGCCAAAAATGTAAGGCGCCATTTTGGGATTCCAGAAACGTGTCTGGTGACCGAAATGGACGCCGGCCTCGAGCATCTGACGCATCGTTGTAGACATATGTTCTTTCTCTCTATTCAGGGTTTGACCACCATCCGCCGAGCTACAGTCTGCCGTGTTGTGTTGGCAGGCACCCTTGAACAGGCGAATGTGCGAAATGAGGCGTGCCTCGTCGGCACACCCGCTGCGCCACAGCGGCGCAGCTTCCCGCTTTGCTGACCGCGGCCAGCAAAACCGGGCGATAGTACCATCAAGGGCCCTCCAGTTCAAATGACTTCACAAGCCTTTCCGCAGCGGCGCGTCCGACGCGCCCGCGGAATGTTCGCGGCGCATCGAGTGCGCTCGGCAAATTGCCTAAGCCCGTAGCTTCCTTTATCCTTGCCGCTCTTACCCTTGGCGGCGACCCGAACGTATGAGCATTACACTCAAGACCCCTGTGGAAATAGACAAGATGCGTGTCGCCGGCCGACTCACGGCCGAAGTACTCGACTACATCACGCCGCACCTGCGATCGGGAATCACGACCGGCGAGCTTGATCGCCTCTGCCACGACTACATGGTCGATGTTCAGGGCAGCGTTCCGGCGCCCCTCAACTACGCGCCACCAGGCTACCGACCGTATCCGAAGTCGGTGTGCACCTCGGTGAACCATCAGGTTTGCCACGGCGTTCCCGGCGATCGTCAACTGAAGAACGGCGATATCGTCAATCTCGATGTCACAGTCATCAAAGACGGCTATCACGGCGACAGTAGCCGCATGTTTCAGATCGGAGAAACCTCGCTTCAGGCGCGGCGGCTGTGCGAGATCACTTTCGAATGCCTGTGGCTGGGCATCGCGCAGGTTCGCGCGGGTGCGCACCTCGGCGATATCGGCCATGCCATCCAACAGCAGGCCGAGAAATCGGGCTACTCGGTGGTCCGCGAGTTCTGTGGTCACGGCATTGGCGCCAAGTTCCACGAAGAACCGCAGGTTGTTCATTATGGCCGCCCGCACACGGGTCTACAGCTACTGGCGGGAATGGTCTTTACCATCGAGCCGATGATCAATGCCGGCAAGGCGGCGATCAAGACCATGGCCGATGGCTGGACGATCGTTACCAAGGATCACAGCCTGTCTGCGCAATGGGAGCACACCATCCTGGTCACCGAAACAGGTTACGAAGTGCTTACCGTGTCCGAGGGGACGCGCCCGCCGCCCGAGGGAATCCGGGCCTAAGCCGGTGGACACCACCGCAACCGTCGACCCGCTGGCGCTGGTCGCGCAGTACCGCTCCCATCTGCAACAAGGCCAGGCGGCGATCCGCGAGCGTTATCTGGCCAGCGGCGATGCGCCGCGCCTGTTGCACGAGCGTTGTCGTCTGATCGACGAAGTTCTCTGCGACCTGTGGCGATCGCTGCAGTTGCCGGCGTCGCTGGCCTTGCTCGCGGTCGGTGGCTACGGGCGTGGCGAGCTCTATCCAGCCTCGGACGTTGACCTGCTGCTGCTTCTCCCCGCACCGCCCGACGCCGATTTGGCGACGCAGCTGGAACAGGCGGTTACCCTTTGCTACGACATTGGTCTGGAAGTCGCTCCCAGCGTCCGCACCGTCGAGGAGTGCTCGCAGGCCGCTGCCAGCGACCTCACGATCCAGACGGCACTGCTCGAAGCGCGCCTGCTGATCGGCAGCGACGAGCTGTTCCAGGCGTTTTCGGCCGAGCTCGAGCAGGTCCTTGATCCGCTTGCTTTCTTCGAAGCCAAGCGCAGCGAACAGGATGAACGGCATCTGCGCTACGACGATACGCCCTACAGCTTGGAGCCGAACTGCAAGGAAGGCCCGGGGGGACTGCGCGATCTGCACACCATCCTCTGGATTGCCAGTGCGGCAGGCTACGGCTCTACCTGGGCAGAGCTGGCGCAATACGGTTTTCTGACTCACGAAGAAGAGACCCAGCTGCAACGCAGCATCAAGTTCCTGCAGCAGTTGCGTACCCGTCTGCACGTTCATGTCGGTCGCCGTGAAGACCGCCTCCTCTTCGACTACCAGACGGCGCTCGCGGAGCAGCTGGGCTACCGGGCGACAGCGACCCGTCGGGCCAGCGAACTGCTCATGCAACAGTACTATCGCACGGCAAAAGAAGTCACCCAGATCAACACCATCCTGCTGCTGAATATCGGCGCGGTCATATCGCCACTGCCCGACCAGCCACCAGAGCCAATCAACGAACGCTTCGAGATTACCCACGATTTTCTCGACGTCAGCGATGACGAGGTCTTTGACCGCGAACCGGCCGCCATCCTCGAAGCTTTCCTGCTGATGGAGAAGCATCCCGCGCTGCAGGGCATGACCGCACGCACCCTGCGCGCGCTCTGGCACGCACGCACACTGATCGATGACGAATTCCGCAGCGACGCCGGCAATCGCGCGCGCTTTCTCGAAATCATGCAGCAGCGACGTGGTGTGCTGCATGAACTCCGACGCATGAACCAGTTCGGCATACTTGGCCGCTATCTACCGAATTTCGGCAGGATTGTCGGCCAGATGCAGCACGATCTGTTCCACGTTTACACCGTAGACCAGCACATTCTGCGCGTCCTGCGCAACTTGCGACGCTTTCTCGCCGATGAGTTCACCCACGAGTATCCACTGTGTAGCGAATTGATGAGCGACTTTCGCCGCCCCTGGGTGCTCTACATCGCCGCCCTGTTCCACGACATCGCCAAGGGACGAGGGGGAGATCACTCGCAGCTCGGCGCGGTCGATGCAGCCAAATTCTGCGCAGATCACAGCCTCGATGCCGTCGATAGCGAGCTCATTGTGTGGCTGATCGAGCAGCATCTGCTGATGTCGACCGTCGCCCAGAAGCAGGATATTGGCGACCCCGAAGTGATCGGCGCATTCGCTGCGACGGTAAAGGACGAACGCCACCTGGCAGCGCTCTACCTATTCACCGTCGCCGACATACGCGGCACCAGCCCGAAAGTCTGGAACAGCTGGAAGGGGCAACTGCTCGAACAGTTGTTCCGGGGCACTTGCCGGTCACTCCTTGCCGGTGGTGAAGTTCCCGTCAGGCAGGGGCTGATCGAGGAGCGGCAACAAGAGGCCTTGCGCCTGCTGCGCTATTTTGCCCTTCCCGACGCGGTACACGAACGCCTGTGGAAACAGCTCGACACCGTGTACTTCCTGCGCCATTCCGCAGAAGAGATCGCCTGGCATACGCGTGCCCTGCACTATCGACCGGTTGTTGACCAAGCGGTCATCAAAGCGCGCATCAACCCGCAGGGCGAGGGCCTGGAGGTAATGATCTACGCGCCGGATCAGCCCGATCTGTTCGCGCGCCTGGTCGGTTTCTTTTCCCGCGCCGGTTACACCATCGTCGACGCCAAGATTCACACCACCCGTCACGGCTACGCCCTGGACAGCTTCATGCTGCTCAAGGTTGGCGAGCTCGGCAGCGATCGCGCGATGATCAGCTTCATCGAACACGAGCTGGAAGAACGGCTGAGTCACCCGGGCCCGCCGGAGGCCCCGGGCAGCGGACGCATCTCGCGACAGGTCAAGCACTTCCCGATACAACCGCTGGTGACCATCGAGCCCGACGAGAAAGGCTTGCACTACGTGCTTTCGGTGAGCGCTGCCGACCGTCCCGGCCTGCTGTACACCATCGCCATGACTTTGGCTGCGCATGGTGCTAACCTACATACTGCAAAGATCTCCACTCTCGGCGAACGGATTGAGGATACCTTTCTGATCAGCGGCGGCGACCTCGGCATGACTGCCCGCCGGATCAAGCTGGAAACCGAGTTGCTGGAGCGTTTGAAACTCTGACTTCCTTCTTGGCGGCGCGACGACGATGAGCATCTCCAAAACCTCCCTGCAACAAGAGAATCACAGAAACGCTCGGCGAGAACGCCCGCTCAAGTGTCGGTTTTTTTTACAACGAAACCTTCGATTCTCGATCGACGCCAAGCGACGACCACGCAAGCGAATGATTTATGGGCGTATTGGGTTTTTTGAACAGTACATGGTATAAAGCTTGCTTATAGTTTTCTGAACGGTTATTTTTTGGCTATCGGAAGCAGGATCTCACGGCAGCGATTGCTCGCTGCCAGCTTGGCGGAATCGTGACGCAATTCGCGGTCGGTCCTGACCGAGAACGCTACACTGATTCTGGTCGGGTGGAAGTGGATGTCGGTTCTGGAATGGTGATCGCCGTGGAACGACGGGCCAGCCTTCACCGGATAGTAGTCGCCGGCGAAGCTGCTGGAGAGGATGACGAGATGCCTACCGACAACGACGAAACAAGAATGCTGGATTTGCAGCGTGTGGTCCAAGCTCAGAAAACTTTGGGAGCAGCATCATGAAGACTAATGAATCAATTGACGACTCGCGGGGATCGACGGATCTATCGCCCGTGGATACCGGAGCAGTCATTCAGGGTGCCGCTTCGACCCCAGAGAACAAGCGGCGACGCCTGGTGCGCGGCGCGGTAGCTTTCGCGCCATTGGTTCTGACTTTACGCAGTGGGGCGGTGGCGGCGGCGGCTTCGTGTACGG
The DNA here is from genome assembly GCF_036625345.1 of Candidatus Accumulibacter meliphilus. NCBI lineage: Bacteria > Pseudomonadati > Pseudomonadota > Betaproteobacteria > Candidatus Accumulibacter > Candidatus Accumulibacter meliphilus. Next base: position 333,590 of record NZ_JAZKTZ010000006.1, read on the forward strand.
GTACGAAGCAACTGCCCACCTTGGATGCCAACGGCGAATTTACCGCGAGTGGCGCACAGGTGGGAGATGCTTGCGTTACAAATTACGAACGCAACAGTTGCCCCGGCAGCAAGATCAGCTCTGGAACCAACCCGGGCATCGCGGTTATAGAGGGTACGGTCGATCCAGCGAAGCTGAAGTGCCATAACCTGACAGGCAACGTCGCCATACTCAGCAACCCGGCAGTGAACTCACTAATACCAGGTTAATGCCAAACAGGCTTACCGTTCAGGAGCATCCCGGTGATCATCATTGCGAGCCTTTACCCATTTCCTACTTGACCAAGACAGCAGCGGAAGCGGGCTTGATCTGGGAAAACTGGGATGATATCTTCCTCGTGTATCAGCCTTCGTCCGCCGAGACCCATGTCTTCAACGAAACCACCGGATCGGTCCTGACGTGCCTGGAAGAAGGTGCCTTATCGGCAAACGAACTGAAGAATCAGACCGAAGCAGCCCTCGGCGTCAGCCAAAGTGAACTGGACGACACAGATTTCGCGTTCGCCATACAGAGGCTTGAAGAACTGGGCCTCATAGAGCGCCTGGACGACACCAGCGCTGCGCAATGATCGTCGGTGACCTGAGTCGCCGGAAATTCGGTACACACTTGGCGGGCGACGGACTCACGCTCCAGTTCGGCCCTTTCAACCTCCGCATGCGCTCCAACCTCGATTCCTTCGCGTCCCTTGCGCATCATCTCTACGAGCCTTATCCCCTCCTCGACGCGGAAACGCTCAGCGATTTTCACGTCGAGATAAGCAGTCCGCGCGGACTACACCGATGGTTTCGCCGACAGGCTCGTTTTGGCGTCGATGGCCAAACACCCTTCGCTCCCTATACCGTCGACCATGCTTTCCCAGCCCTCGAATGGGGAATCAACTGGTGCGTGGCAACGCGAGCGCATCATCTGCTGCTCCTGCATTCGGCGGCAGTCGAGCGTAACGGCCGGGCGATCCTGTTTCCTGCCTCGCCGGGTAACGGCAAATCGACCCTCTGTACTGCGCTCGTCCACTCCGGATGGCGCCTGCTCTCGGATGAATTCGGCCTGGTGCGACCCGAAGATGGCCTGCTGCTGCCGATACCACGCCTGATCCCGCTGAAGAACGAGTCGATCGACGTTATCAGAAGATTCAGACCTGAAGCGATCATCGGGCCATCTTTCCTGGCGACCCGCAAAGGTACGGTAGCGCATGTACAGCCGCCGCTGGACAGCATCAGGCGCGCGCAGGAGCCAGCCCGGCCGCGCTGGCTGATCTTCCCGCGCTGGGTTTCCGGCGCGCCGCTCACGCTTGAACCCATGTCCAGGAGCCAGGCCTTCCTGATGGTCGCGACCAACGCATTCAACTACGAGGTGCTCGACGAAACAGCTTTTCGACTGGTTACGGACATGGTTCGCGCCTGTGATTGCTATTCGCTGGTGTACTCCGATCTCAACGAGGCGATTCCCGCGCTTGACGAGCTTTGCAACAGCATGGATGACTGATGGCCAAGGCTGCGAACGAAAGGCTGCGGGCGCGAAAGCTCCTGCTCGACGCCCTGAAAATGCCGGAAGCGCTGCCCGCTCTGCCCCTCGCCGACTGGGAACTGCTGTTGCGCGTGGCTCGGCGCGCCCGGGTGCTCGGACGAATGGAATCCGCACTGCACCATGCAGGGCTGCTTGGTGACATACCGCCACGTGCGGCAGCCCATCTGAGAGCCGCCCGCAACGTCATCGCGCATCGGAAAACACTGATCTCGTGGGAAGTAAACCGTTTGCTGTGGGCGCTCAAGGGAATCAATGCGCCGCTGATTCTGCTCAAAGGGACCGCTTATCTTCTCGCCGACCTGCCGCCGGCGCGAGGCCGAATCTTTGCCGACGTGGATCTTCTGGTACCTGAAGATCGGGTCATGGAGATCGAGGAAAGACTGGTCGAACGTGGCTGGTTCAAGACAGAAATCGACCCCTACGACGACCGCTACTACCGCGTCTGGATGCACGAGATTCCTCCGCTCCGTCACCGCGAGCGAGGCACTGAAATCGACATCCACCATCGGCTCTTGCCGAAGACCAGCCATCTGGCCTCGGATCCCGCACCACTTTTTGCGGCCGCCCGGCCGCTCGCCGACCCGCGGCTGCACGTTCTTGCGCCTGCCGACATGATACTGCACGCCCTGGTGCACCTGTTTCTCGAGGGCGATCCCGACGAGGGTCTGCGCTTGCGGGATCTGGCCGATGTCCATGATCTGCTTTGCCACCATGCTCAGGAGCCTGCCTTCTGGGCGAGCCTCGTACCACGAGCACGCGCCTTGGGTTTCCAGCGCCCGCTGTTCTACGGACTGCATCATGCGCATCAATTTTTTGGCACACCGATTCCCCCGGATGTGCTGCGCGAGCTGGAAGACGCGGCGCCTGCCTGGCCGATCCGCAAGCTAATGAATCGTCTGATCCCCCTCGCCCTGCTGCCCGGACACCCGGATCACCCTTCCCGCCTGGCGGCTCTGGCCCGCTGGCTGATTTATGTGCGCGCCCATTGGTTGCGAATGCCACCCGGCCTGCTCATCAAGCACCTGTCGCACAAGGCCTGGCTGCGCTTGCGCGGATTCCGCAAACGGGTCGACCTGGCCCAGCTCGATCTCAAACAGCAGTAGCCGGAAAGAGCAGGCTGCAACAAAGGCTGGACACAACGTTATACTGTAAATAAATACAGTCATCGCCATGTCCGCCGCCCTGCCCCCCTACGTCGAACTTCACTGCTGTTCCAACTTTTCCTTCCTGCGCGGCGCCTCGCATCCGGAAGAACTGGTCGAGCAGGCGCAGGAACTCGGCTACAGTGCGCTGGCGATCACCGACGAAGCCTCGTTGGCCGGCGTCGTGCGAGCACATCGCGCCGCCAGTGCTCGCGGCCTGCAGCTGATCATCGGTGCCGAATTTCGCCTCTGCAGTGAGCCAGGGAAAAACCTCAGACTGGTCCTGCTGGCACAGAACCGCGCCGGTTACGGCAATCTGTCGGCGCTGATCACCCTGGCGCGGCGACGCTCGCGCAAAGGCCAATACCGCCTCTACCGCGGCGACCTCGAAAGTCCCGGCGACTTTGCCGGCAGCAGCGGCGCCCTGCCGGACTGCCTGGCGCTGTGGATCCCGGACGCTGGCGCCGGGGTGGACGAGGGACGTTGGCTGGCGACGCGCTTTCCAGCCCGTTCCTGGCTGGCCGTCGAACTGCACGCCGGGCCGGATGATGCGACACGCCTGGCGATGCTGCTCGAACTGGCCACGGCGAGCGGCCTGCCTGCAGTCGCTGCTGGCGACGTGCACATGCACCGGCGTTCCCGCCGCCCACTACAGGATACGCTGACCGCAATCCGCCTGAAGAGCACCCTCTTTTCCGCCGGCCACGCGCTCTTTGCCAATGGCGAGCGCCACCTGCGCAGCCGCCTGCGGCTGGCACGACTCTACCCGCCCGAACTGCTCACCGAAACCCTGAACATCGCCGCACGCTGCGCCTTCTCGCTCGCCGAACTGCGCTACGAATACCCTGACGAAGTGGTGCCCGCCGGCCAGACGGCGTCGGGCTTTCTGCGCGCAGAAGTCGAAAAAGGCCTGCGCCGACGCTATCCCGATGGAGAAGCCGCCGCAGTGCGCGAGCGCGTCGAGCACGAACTCGCACTGATCGGCGAACTCGCTTACGAACCCTACTTCCTGACCGTCTACGACCTGGTCAATTTTGCACGCAGCCGGAATATCCTGTGCCAGGGACGCGGCTCGGCCGCCAACTCGGCAGTCTGTTATTGCCTGGGCATCACCGAAGTCGACCCGGCACGTTCGCGGCTGCTTTTCGAGCGCTTCATTTCCCGGGAACGCGGTGAACCACCGGATATCGACGTCGATTTCGAACACCAGCGGCGTGAAGAAGTGATTCAGTACCTCTACCAGCGTTACGGGCGTGAGCGTGCCGCGCTGACGGCAGCGGTGATCACTTACCGGACGCGCGGCGCCTTGCGCGACATCGGCCGGGCACTCGACTTCGGCAGCGCCCAGATCGACGCGCTGACCGCCTCGCTGGCGTGGTGGGACAAGCGCGAGCAACTGCCCGAACGCCTGCGCGCAGTCGGCCTCGACCCGCAAGCGCCGCGCGTCGCCAAATGGCTGGCACTGAGCGCAGCGCTGCGTGGTTTTCCCCGCCACCTCTCGCAACACGTCGGTGGCTTCGTCATCTCGCGCGGACCCCTGGCACGGCTGGTGCCGATAGAAAATGCCGCCATGCCGGAACGCACCGTGATCCAGTGGGACAAGGACGATCTCGACGCCCTCGGCTTGCTGAAAGTCGATGTCCTGGCACTCGGCATGCTCTCGACGATCCACCGCGCGCTGGACCTGGTCGGCATCGCTTTGCCGGACGTCCCGCCCGAAGACCCGGCAGTCTACGACATGCTCTGCGCGGCCGACACGATTGGCGTCTTTCAGATCGAGTCGCGCGCGCAGATGGCCATGCTGCCGCGCCTCCGACCGCGCCACTTCTACGACCTGGTCATCGAAGTGGCGCTGGTCAGGCCAGGGCCGATCCAGGGCGACATGGTCCATCCCTACCTGCGTCGCCGGCACGGCCAGGAAGCAATCGAGCCGATGCGCCCGGAAATCGCCGCCGTACTCGGACGCACCTGCGGCGTGCCGATTTTCCAGGAACAGGTCATGCAACTGGCAGTCGTCGCCGGCGGCTTCACCCCCGGCGAGGCCGATCAGCTACGCCGGGCGATGGCCGCCTGGCGACGCAAGGGTGGGCTGGAACCCTTCGAAGAGAAGCTGATCAGCGGCATGCGCCAGCGTGGCCACGATGAAGCTTTTGCGCAGCGCGTCTTCGCGCAGATTCGCGGCTTCGGCGAATACGGTTTCCCCGAATCGCACGCCGCCTCCTTCGCCTTGCTGGTGTACGTCTCGGCCTGGCTCAAGCGCCACCATCCGGCAGCTTTTCTCTGCGCGCTGCTCAACAGCCAGCCGATGGGCTTCTACTCCCCCTCACAATTGCTGCAGGATGCGCGCCGGCATGGCGTCGAGGTACGACCGGTGACCGCAAACGACAGCGCCTGGGAAGCGCAATTCGAAAGTTCCGGCAGCGAGCCAGGGATGGTGGCCGGCGCGCCTGCCGTCCGCCTCGGTCTGGGCAGTATTTCCGGCCTGCCGCAGGCCGCCGCCATACGCCTGGTCACCGCTCGCCAACAACAGCCTCTACACAGCGTTGCTGATCTCGCGACACGCGCACAGCTGAACCACAAGGATCTCGCACTGCTCGCCGCTGCCGGCGCCCTGGCCAAGCTCGCTGGCCATCGGCGGCAAGCCGCCTGGTTTGCCGCCGGCGCCAACCAGGCCAACGCGCCATTCGACCTGCTGAGCAGCGTACCAGCCGTGGAAAGCGCTGCCAAACTCGCCACGCCATCCGAAGCCGAGGAGCTGATTGCCGACTACGCCGCCACCGGCTTCAGCCTCGGTCGCCATCCCCTGGCCCTACTGCGTAGCCAACTCAGCGCGCAGCGCTTCATTTCCGCCAGCGAGTTGCAGAACGCAGCGCACCGCCAGCTCGCTCGCGCCGCCGGAATCGTCACCTGCCGGCAACGGCCGGGCACGGCCAGCGGAATCGTTTTTGTCACCCTGGAAGACGAAACCGGGCTGGCCAATATCGTCGTGCACTCGCGGCTGGTCGAGCAGCAACGCCACGAATTGCTCGGAGCCCGCCTGCTCGGCGTTCTCGGACAGGTACAGCGCGAAGGTCAGGTCGTCCATCTGGTGGCCAAACGGCTCGTCGACCTGTCTTCGCTGCTCGGTCGCCTGCCGACAGCGAGTCGCAATTTCCATTGACCGCCAAGAGGGCCTGGCGGCCGTGCGTCAGGCAGCCCGGGCAACTACCTCGGCATAAAGATCGTGCTCGTCGGCATCGACCACGCGCACGCGCAGGAAGTCGCCAGGTTCGGCATCGAAGTATTCGTTGACGAAAACCAGGCCGTCGATTTCCGGCGCGTCCGCTGCCGAACGGGCAATCGTTCCGTCCTCATCGACCTCGTCGACCAGGACTTCGATCTCGCGCCCGATCTTCGCCGCCAGCAACTCGGCCGAGATATCCTCCTGCAGTTCCATCAAACGCCGCTTGCGCTCCTCGCGAACTTCTTCCGCCACCGCCCCGGGCAGTGCATTGGCCGTCGCGCCATCCACTGCCGAATAGGCAAAGCAGCCGACGCGATCCAGGCGCGCCTCTTTGATGAAAGCCAGCAATTCCTCGAACTCGGCTTCGCTCTCACCAGGAAAACCGGTAATGAAAGTACTGCGCACCGTGATCTCTGGACAAACCGCACGCCATGCGCGAAGCCGCTCGAGATTGTTCTCGGCGTTCGCCGGTCGCTTCATCGCCTTCAGGACGCGGGCACTGGCGTGCTGGAAAGGGACGTCGAGATAGGGCAGTATTTTCCCTTCGGCCATCAACGGCAGCAAGGCGTCGACGCTCGGATACGGATAGACGTAGTGCAGACGCACCCAGATCCCGAGTTCCCCCAGCGCTGCGCAGAGCTCGCGCAGCCGGGTACGCAGCGGCCGACCGTTGGCAAAGCCGGTTCGATACTTGACATCGACACCATAGGCGCTGGTGTCCTGCGAAATGACCAGCAATTCCCGCACACCCGCATCGGCAAGATGCCTGGCTTCCTGCAGCACGTCGCCGATCGGACGACTGACCAGGGGGCCACGCATCGACGGAATGATGCAGAAGGTGCAACTGTGATTGCAGCCCTCGGAAATCTTCAGGTAAGCGAAATGCTGCGGCGTCAGTTTGATTCCCTGCGGCGGCACCAGGCTGGTGAACGGGTCATGCGGCTGCGGCAGATGCGCATGCACGTGCTGCAAGACTTCGTCGGCCGCATGCGGCCCGGTGACCGCCAGCACCTGCGGATGCGCCTTGCGAATGACCTCCTCCCGAGCCCCCAGGCAACCGGTGACGATCACCTTGCCGTTTTCGGTCAAGGCCTCGCCGATGGCGTCGAGCGACTCCTCCACCGCGGCGTCGATGAAGCCACAGGTATTGACGACGACCAGATCCGCGCCTTCATACGAAGGCGAAATCAGATAGCCTTCGGCGCGCAGTTTGGTGAGAATCTGTTCGGAATCGACGAGTGCTTTCGGACAACCGAGCGAAACGAAACCGATGTTTTTCGGCTTTGACATGGCAGACCAGTGCTGTTGAGTAGCCCGCCAGTATACCGCCAGCCCGCAGCGATTCAGAGCTTACGAAATGCGCCTAGCCCTCCGGCACCAAATTCCTCTGGCGCCACTCCCCGCCGGCTTGCCCGGATCATCGGCGCGAGCGCGTGGAAGCGTCCGTCCGCGCTTGGGCGACCAGCAGCAGGAAGCAGCCAATGACCACGCCCGCAATCCCCGCCTGCATCAGCGTCCCCAACTGGAAGCCAGCCAGCCAGTAGTTTCCGAGCAGACGCGCGACAGCAACGACGACGCACAACAGCACACCAGCGAAGCCGGCAGCGCGTCCCAACGACAGCAGAAGAACATCCATTTTATTACCTTTTTTGCATGAAGAACGAATGCTGAGGCTCTGCCATGAAAGGGACAAGCGAGCTGATCCCCGGACAGAAAAGCGCCTTGAGCAAGGTACAAGAGCAGGCGCCGTTCAGTCCGATTGTAGGCAACAACCGTCCGGAGTCAAGAAGTCTAGAAATCAACAAATGAAGGATTGAAGGGTGCAGGAAGAGACGAAGCATCCGACAGCGTTCTGCGCCGCTCGCCAACAGCTTACGAATGGTGCACAGTGTGTTATATAAAGAAATGCCCTTGCTGGTGTCACGGCAGGCGCAGCATTCAGTCCTTCGGCAGGCAGGTGCGCGCTTACGGCGAGAACCTGCACCGCAGACGCGGGCGTGAAGCGGCCAGAGAAAGCCGCGGACCTGCGCTACAGCGAACCACAACCGACAAGAAAAGCCAAAGGAGGCCCGTCAATGAGCGAGAACGATACGCCTGGCACAGCAAACCCTGCCAGCCGCTTCCCGGTCATCCGCAGCGTAAAACCCGGCGCTGTCGTCGGTTGGATGCGTGGCGGCTGGCATGACCTGCGCCGAAGCGGTTGGCCCAGCCTGTTCTACGGGAGCTGCTTTGCCATCGCCGGCTGGTTGATGCAGATTGTTTTTGCCGAGGCCTACGCCCTCTTCGCAGGACTGACGACCGGCTTCCTGCTGGTCGGCCCGTTCCTGACGCTCGGCCTCTACGATCTCAGTCGGCGCATCGAATTCGGCCTGCCGCCGCGACTGTTGCCGACCCTCGCCGCCTGGCGCCCGAACCTGCCCAACGTCGGTCTCTTTGCCGCCCTGCTGGCCATCGTCCTGCTGGTCTGGGCGCGCGCATCGATCATTGTTTTTGCGCTCTTCTTTACCGGCGGATTACCGACCTTCGGTAACGTCGTGCATACCGTCCTGACTTTCGAGCAGCTCGACTTCGCCCTGGTCTATTTCGCCGTCGGCGGGTTTTTCGCGATGTTTGTTTTTGCCATCAGCGTCATCGCCGTACCTCTGATGTTCGACCGCAAGACTGACGCGGTCACCGCGACCATCGCCAGCCTCGTCGCCTGCGGCCGCAACCTGGTCCCGCTCTTGCTTTGGGGAACGTGCATCGGCATTCTGGGCATCATCGGCTTCGCCACCTTCTTTGTCGGCCTGATCATTACCATGCCCCTGGTCGGGCACTCTACTTGGTATGCCTATCGCGACATCGTCGCACCTGAAGAGGACGAAAAGCTCGACGATGCGGATGCAGCGGCCGTAGCCTGACCGCTGCCGCTCGCTACTCCGGCAAGCCGTTCAAAAAGTAGAGGCTTTCCAGGATCGAGCGCCAGGCTGATCAACAAGGCGCGATCCGAGGCGTAGGCACAAGCCACGCCCCCCACTACTCCCAGGCAGCGAGGAACTCCTCCCAGTGCGGCTTGCCGATTTTCTCCAGCTCGCCACGCACGAACGACATCTCGACATCGTATGCGGCGCGCGACAATTCGCCGCGCAGCAGGCGAAAGCGCACGGCAAGCAGGTAGGTATTGAGCACGTCTGTCTCGCAGTAGTCGCGCACTTCGGACATGCCGCCGGCCAGCCACGCCTGCCACACCTTGCCGCCGTCCATGCCGAGCTTGCCGGGAAAACCGATCAGTTTGGCGAGTTCGTCAAGGCGAACGCTGGCGCGCGGTTGATACATGGCCAGCAGATCCATCAGGTCGAGGTGGCGTGAATGGTAGCGGCTGATGTAGTTGTTCCACTTGAACTCACGGCTGTCGGCGTAATCGCCGTCACCGAGGTCCCAGTAGCGTGGTGCGACAACGCCGTGGATGAGCCCCCGATAGTGCAGCACCGGCAGATCGAAGCCGCCACCATTCCAGGAAACGATCTGTGGCGTGAATTTCTCGACGCCGTCAAAGAAACGCTGGATGATCTCGCCCTCACCCTGCTCGGGCTCGGCCAGAGACCAGACGCGGAAGTCCTTGCCAGCGCGCAGAGCACACGAAATGACGACTACCCGCTGCAGATGCAGCGGCAGGAAATCGTTGCCGTGAGTGGCACGACGATGCTGGAAAGCGAGTTCAGCCACCTCGTCATCGGACAGCGTCGCATCGAGTTCATGCAGCCGACGCAGACCTGCGACGTCGGGGATGGTTTCTATATCAAAGGCGAGAACGGGTTTCATCGCGCGCATCCAGGGCACTCACAGTCAGGCAGTCACCGTAGTCAACGGCAGCGAGCCATTTCACGCCGGAAAGACGCCCGTCGACAGGTAGCGGTCACCACGATCGCAGACGATGCTGACGATGGTCGCATTTTCGAGTTCGCCAGCCAGCCGCAAAGCGACGGCCAATGCGCCACCCGACGAGATACCGGCAAAAATGCCTTCCTCGCGCGCCAGGCGCCGGGTCATTTCCTCCGCCTCGCCCTGCGAAACCGATTCGACACGATCGACGCGAGCACGGTCGAAGATTTTTGGCAGGTAAGCTTCCGGCCACTTGCGAATCCCCGGGATCTGCGAACCATCTTCCGGCTGGCAGCCGACGATACAGATGCCGGCATCTTGCTCCTTGAGAAAGCGCGAAACCCCCATGATCGTTCCCGTAGTCCCCATGCTGCTGACGAAGTGGCTGATGCGTCCCTCGGTCTGGCGCCAGATCTCGGGACCGGTCCCTTCGTAGTGGGCAAGCGGGTTATCCGGGTTGGCAAACTGGTCGAGGATGATTCCACGCCCTTCGCTGCGCATGCTTTCGGCGACGTCGCGCGCCAGCTCCATGCCACCGTCACGAGGCGTCAACACCAGTTCGGCGCCGAAAGCGCGCATCGTCTGCCGACGTTCGACGCTTTGATTCTCGGGCATGACCAGAATCATCCGGTAGCCGCGCATGGCAGCGGCCATCGCCAGCGCAATGCCGGTATTTCCGGACGTAGCCTCGATCAGCGTGTCACCGGGCTGGATATCGCCCCGCTGCTCGGCGTGGACGATCATCGACAGCGCCGGTCTATCCTTCACCGAACCTGCCGGGTTGTTGCCCTCCAGCTTGGCCAGAAGGACATTGCCACGGGCGTCGCAAGCGCCGCCCGGCAAACGTTTCAGGCGCACCAGCGGGGTGTCGCCGACGCTATTCTCGAGGGTCTTATACACGGCCGTTCAACCATTTGACGTACTGCGGAACCGCCTCTTCGACTTTTGAAAACTCGTCCTTGTAGCCCGCTTTGCGCAGCTTCGCGAGGTCGGCCTGGGTAAAGTTCTGGTACTTGCCACGCAGATCTGCCGGAAAAGGGATGTACTCGATCAGGCCACTCTTGACCAGTTCGGCGAGCGGCAGCGCTTCCTGCCCGGCCAGCGCGCGGCAGGCATTGACGTTGGCGACCGCCAACTCGTTGAAAGTCTGCGCACGACCCGTGCCGACGTTGAAGATGCCCGATTTTTCCGGATGTTCGAGGAAGTGCAGGTTCACTCGCGCAATGTCGTCGACGTAGACGAAGTCGCGCCGCTGCTCGCCATCGGCGTAGCCCGCACAGCCTTCGAAGAGCTTGACCCGGCCCTCGCTCTGGAACTGGTGATAGTGGTGAAAGGCCACCGACGCCATCCGCCCCTTGTGCGACTCGCGCGGGCCATAGACGTTGAAATAGCGAAAACCGACGACTTGCGAATTGCACGAGTCGGCAGTTGCAAAGCGCTGGCGGACGATCTGGTCGAAAAGAAACTTCGAATAGCCGTAAACGTTGAGCGGCGCCTCATGTTGCCGCTCTTCCCTGAACACCCCGCCGCCGCCGTAGGTCGCGGCACTCGAAGCATAGAGAAACTGCGCTTCCTGATCGAGGCACCAGTCGAGAAGCGCCAGCGAGTAGCGGTAGTTGTTCTCCATCATGTAGCGACCATCGCTCTCCATGGTGTCGGAACAGGCACCCTGGTGGAGGATGGCATCGACATCGCCATCGAAATCGCCGGCGGCCAGGCGCTCGATGAATTCGTTTTTATCGAGGTAATCGGCAATCTCGCAATCGACGAGATTCCTGAACTTTTCGGCCTTGCTGAGATTGTCGACGGCAATGATCTTGCGCACGCCACGCTCGTTAAGCGCCTTGACCAGATTGGCGCCGATGAAACCGGCCGCGCCGGTGACGACTGTGTACATGACTCTACCTCACTTCAGTGCCGCATCAAGCTCGTCACGGCTGACCACCGCCGTGCCTAATTTGCCAACCACCAGGCCGGCGGCGACGTTCGCCGCGTGCACGGCGTCCGCCCAGGCGGCCCCGCCCGCCAAGGTCACGGCGAGCGTCGCGATGACCGTATCGCCAGCCCCGGAAACATCGAAGACCTCTCTCGCCACCGCCTGCTCGTGCACTGCTCCGGCAGCATGGTAGAGTGACATCCCCTCCTCGCTGCGGGTCACCAGCAAGGCCTCCAGCCCGAGCTCGCGGCGCAGGGCTTCGGCCTTGCGGGCAAGCCCGTCGTCGTCCTGCCAGCGCCCCACCACTTCGCGCAACTCGGCACGGTTCGGAGTGACGATGGTTGCACCGGCATACTTGGAGAAATCGTCACCTTTCGGATCGACCAGCACTTTTTTGCCGGCAGTGCGCGCCATGTGGATCATCTCGCTGATATGCGCCAGGCCGCCCTTGCCGTAATCGGAAAGAATCACCGCGTCGCATTCGCCAAGACGGGCCTCGAATTCCAGCAGTTTGGTGCGCAAGACCTCGTGTGAGGGCGTGGTTTCAAAATCAATGCGCAGCAGTTGCTGCTGGCGACCAATGACCCGCAGCTTGACCGTCGTGCTGATTGCCGCATCGACATACAGACTGACGTCAATACCACTCGCTGCCAGCAGGGCTTGCAGGTTTCGCCCAGCTTCGTCGTCGCCAACGACCGACAGCAGGCTGACGTGCGCGCCCAGCGCGGCGACATTGCGGGCGACATTGGCGGCCCCGCCCGGCCGCTCCTCGCTACGCGCCACCTTGACCACCGGCACCGGGGCCTCTGGCGAAATGCGCGAAACATCACCAAACCAGTAGCGATCGAGCATCACATCGCCGACTATCAGGAGGCGAGTGGCCGACAGGCTAGCGACTTGCATCGCGCGCCCTTTTGGCAAGACAAGCTGTGCTCACCGGGTTTGCTAGCCGGGTAGCCAGCACGGTGGCAGGCGACATGGAACTCCTAGGGTGTCAGATCGAACTCTTCGCTGCGCTTCGGCGAGTAGGTCTCCCAACCGCCGCAGGCCGGACAGCGCCAGTAGAACTGGCGCGCCTTGAAGCCGCAATTATCGCATCGATAGCGAGCCAGGCGACGCGTGTAGCCATGCACGATCCCCTTCGCCAGATCGAGATCGGGGCGGATCTCGGGCGAGGCAAAGAGCAGTCGGGCCTCGAGCAACTTGTCGAAGCCAAGCAGGGTGGGATTACGCTTCAGCTCATCACGCACCAGGCGGTAAGCCGCTTCTGGCCCACTGCTTTCCAGTTCCAGCTGGAAGACGACGTCGAGCAGGTCGAGCGAAGGGTAGTGATCAAGATAGCCGCGCAACAGTTGCAAACCCGCTTCACGCCGATCCTGCTTGCGAAAAGCGTCGAGCAAGCGTTTCGCGACCAGCGTCAGATAGAGCGGATCCTGCTGTTCAATGCGCTGCCACGAGGCAATGGCGGCAGCGAACTGATCCTGCTGGAACTGCAGGTCGCCGAGAAGCAGGCTGGCGCGAACGCACTTGCGGTTGCGTTCGAGAGCCGTTTGCAGAAAGCCTGCCGCCAGATCCGGACGCGAACGAATCATCTCGGCAGCAGCCAGTTCACAGTAGTACTCGGCGATTTCCTTGTGCGAGGCAAAATCCGGCAGTTCCGAGGCGATCGCTATCGCCTTCTCCCAGTCCTTCTCCAACTGGTAAATCTCGAGCAAATTGCGCTTGGCGTCTTCGGCCATCGCCGAGTGGCGCAGTTTTTCGAAGACCGATTCGGCGCCATCGAGCAGCCCCGCTTTGAGGTAATCCTGGCCCAGCTCGGCCAGTGCTTGCAGTTTCAAATCCTGCGGCAGGTCTTCGCGCTCGACGAGATTCTGGTGCATGCGGATGGCGCGCTCGGTCTCGCCACGACGACGAAACAGGCTACCGAGTGCAAAGTGAATTTCGATCGTCTGAGGATCGACCTTGACGGCTTCGACAAAGGCCTCGATCGCGCGATCGGGCTGCTCGTTGAGCAGAAAATTGAGCCCCTGGAAATACGAGCGTGGCAGCGTCCGCGATTCCTTGACCAGATGGCGGATATCAACGCGCGCGGCTGCCCACCCCAGCCCGAAGAACAGCGGGAAAAGCAACAGCTGCCAGTACTCGAACTCGATCATCCGTGAAACAGCAGCCGGGCACGTGCAGCACCGCTGGGCCAAGGCGCGAAGTCAGCAAATGCCGAGGGCTTGACCAGCGGAGCGCGGCCAGCGGCTCTCTTGAGTCTCGGGAATCGCCAGGCTAGCACCTCACCCCGTCGCAGCTTTCCGGGCAGACTCACATCGGACTCTCGCGATGAGCGACGAGGCGTGCCCGAAGCTGGCTCAGCTCGCGTTTCAAGCGGGCTAGCTCGCGGCGCCGCCCCAGCAGGGAAGCGAACAGAAAGAGTATGCCAGAGGCGACGCCGGCAGCAAAAGTAGCCAACAGAATAATCGCCACCGGCGCCTGCCAGGTGGCGTCAAGAAAGAAATGGACGTCTACCGGATCGGTGTTTCTGAGGGCAAACGCACAAAAAAGGAGAAACAGGGCAAATCTCAGGATCCACAACAACCAACGCATCATCAGCATCCCATAGGAAACGGGCGGCAACTCTCGTTGCCGCCCGCAATAAGACATAGCTTGACCATTCAGACCAATTCCAGCGAGCCATCGACGCGCTCCCGCAATTCCTTCCCGGCCTTGAAATGCGGCACCCATTTCTCCGGGACGTCGACCTTTTCACCGGACTTCGGGTTCCGGCCAACACGCGGCGGCCGGTAATTCAGCGCAAAGCTTCCAAAGCCGCGAATCTCGATGCGATCGCCTCTGGATAAGGCTTCAGACATCGCATCGAGAATCGTTTTCACCGACAAGTCAGCGTCCTTTGCGACCAGTTGGGGAAAACGCCCGGCCAATTGACCGATAAGGTCCGACTTGGTCATCCTCTAACCCTACTGGGGGTTGTTAAGCTTGGCCTTCAGCAAGGCGCCAAGGTTGGTGGTACCCGCACTGGCACTGCTGTCCGCAGAAAACTTCTGCATCGCTTCGTGCTGCTCGGCCTGATCCTTGGCTTTGATCGACAAGCTGATCGAACGCGTCTTGCGATCGACATTGATAATCATCGCTTCGACGGTATCCCCTTCCCTGTACACCTTGGTCAGATCGTCGATACGATCGCGCGAGACTTCAGAGGCACGCAGATAAGCTTCCATGTCACCATCAAGCATCACCACCGCACCACGTGCGTCAACCGACCTGACGATTCCGCGGACAACGCTGCTCTTCTCGTGAGTGGCAATATAGCTGGTGTAGGGGTCGCCATCGAGCTGCTTGATGCCCAGGGAAATCCGCTCCTTGTCGGTATCGATCGCCAGCACCACCGCGTCGACCTCGTCACCCTTCTTGAAGTTGCGAATCGCTTCGTCACCGGGCAACGACCACGAAAGGTCGGACAGGTGAACCAGGCCATCGATGCCGCCGGGCAAACCAATGAACACACCGAAGTCGGTAATCGACTTGATGGCACCACGCACGCGATCACCCTTCTTGTAATTCATCGAGAAGTCGTCCCACGGGTTGGCAGCACACTGCTTCATGCCCAGCGAAATACGGCGGCGATCCTCATCGATCTCGAGGATCATCACTTCGACCTCGTCACCCAGCTGAACAACCTTGGACGGGTGAACGTTCTTGTTCGTCCAGTCCATCTCCGAGACGTGAACCAGTCCTTCGATGCCCTGCTCGATCTCGACGAATGCGCCGTAATCGGTGAGGTTGGTGACCTTGCCGAAGAGGCGGGTCGTCGCCGGGTAACGGCGGGAAATACCGACCCATGGATCTTCGCCCAACTGCTTGAGACCGAGCGAGACGCGGTTCTTTTCCTGGTCGAACTTGAGGATCTTGGCCTGCAATTCGTCGCCAACGGCGAGAACTTCAGAGGGGTGACGAACGCGGCGCCATGCCAGATCGGTAATGTGCAGCAAGCCATCGATGCCACCGAGGTCGACAAACGCACCGTAGTCGGTGATGTTCTTGACCACGCCTTTGACGATGCTGCCTTCTTTGAGTGCCGCAAGCAGCGCATCGCGCTCTTCGCCAACACTCGCCTCGAGCACCGCACGCCGCGAAACAACGACGTTATTACGCTTGCGGTCGAGCTTGATGACTTTGAATTCGTAGGTCTTGCCTTCGTACGGTGTGGTGTCCTTGACCGGGCGCATGTCGACCAGCGAACCGGGCAGGAAAGCACGCACGCCGTTGGTCATGACCGTCAAGCCGCCCTTGACCTTGCCGGTAATCGTACCGGACACCAGGCTGCCGTCGTTGAGGGCCAGTTCAAGCGCGTTCCACGCCGCGACCCGCTTGGCGCGGTCGCGCGACAATCGAGTTTCGCCGAAGCCATTCTCGAGCTGCTCGATGGCGACCTGGACAAAGTCACCGACACCGACTTCCAGTTCGCCCTGATCGCTCAGGAATTCTTCAAGGTCAATATAGCTTTCCGACTTCAGGCCGGCGTTGACCACGACGAAGTTCTGGTCAATACGCACGACTTCGGCAGTGATGACCTCACCGGGGCGCATCTCCTGACGTCCGAGACTTTCTTCAAAAAGTTCGGCAAAGCTTTCTTCCATGGTGGGATTATCTGACATATGAATTGAGTTACCTAACCGCAGAGCTGCGGGGTGAGTTAGAAACGATCACCAGTTCCAATCACTCCGCAGCGCTCGCCAGAACGGTGAGCGCGGACACTGCACTGGCAGATCCTGAACGGAACGGCCACTGTGGCGACGGAATGAGGCGTGGAACTGGCAACACCTTTGGCGAACGGCAGAGCCGTTTCACCCACTATCGGAGACCTTGTTGACCCATTCCAGCACCTGCGCCACCGCCGTGGCTATGGTCAGGTTTGTCGTGTCGAGCAATTCAGCATCCGCACTTTGCTGCATCGGAGCGACGCTACGTTGGCTATCCCGTTCGTCACGTTCGCGCAGATCCAGCAAGAGGGCTGCAATACTAGCAGCGATTCCTTTTTCGATCAACTGCTTATGACGTCTCTCAGCGCGTATCTCGACGTTCGCCGTGAGGAAGACCTTGGTCATCGAATCCGGGAAGACCACCGCGCCCATGTCGCGCCCGTCGGCCACCAGGCCGGGCGAGCGGCGGAAAGCCCGCTGCCGGAAAAGCAAGGCGGCACGCACTGCCGGCAGTGCTGCCACCAGCGACGCGCCAGCGGAGATTTCCTCGCTGCGAATGGCGTCGCCGACCTCCTCGCCGGCGAGGCTGATCAAGCCGCCGGCAAAGTCGACGTCGAGATTGGCAGCGATCGCCGCGACGGCCGCTTCATCATCCCAAGCGATCGCGGCCCGGCGAGCCGCCAGGGCGGTCAAGCGATAGAGCGCCCCGGAATCCAGGTAATGCCAGCCCAGCGCTTCGGCAACGCGCGCCGCGACCGTCCCTTTGCCGGATGCCGAGGTGCCATCGATAGCCACCACCGGCACTCGCCGGGTGACTGCCGCGAAACGCTCGAAGTAGTCCGGGAAGGTCTTGCTGACCACCGCCGGGTCATTGATTCGCAGTGGCGTACCCAGCGCCGCCAGCGAAAAACACATTGCCATGCGATGGTCATCGTAGGTGGCGATCGCCGCCGGACGCAGACCCTGTGCTCGGGCAGGCGGCACGACACGGATGAAGTCGTCGCCGCTATCGACCCGGGCACCGAGCTTGCGCAACTCGCTGGCCATCGCCGCGATGCGGTCGGTTTCCTTGACCCGCCAGCTGGCGATGTTGCGCAAAGTCGTCGCTCCGTCTGCGAACAGAGCGACGGTCGCCAGGGTCATCGCCGCGTCCGGGATGTGATTGCAGTCCAGATCGACGCCCTGCAAGCGGCCGTCAACGGCAGCCGCAGCCTCGATCCAGGTGTCTCCGAAAGTAATTTTCGCGCCCATCCCGGCCAGCGCGTCGGCAAAGCGGACGTCGCCCTGAAGCGAGTCGCGAGCCACGCCCTCAACGCGTAGCGGACCGCCGCCAAGCGCTCCCAAGGCCAGAAAATAGGATGCTGACGACGCATCGCCTTCGACCTCAACGACCCCTGGCGAGCGATAGGCGCTAGCGGCCGAGACGGTGAAGCGCTGCCAGCCTTCGCGAAGCACCTCGACGCCAAAGCGCGCCATGCTGGCCAGCGTCAGCTCGACATAGGGCCGCGAAATCAATTCGCCGACCACTTCGACCGTCGTTGCGACAGCACGCAGCGGCAAAGCCATCAGCAGACCGGTGAGAAACTGGCTCGACACGTCACCGCGTACGCGGACCACCGCGGCGGAGCCAGGCGTCGGTGACGAAATCAGCAAGGGCGGAAAACCGTCCTGCGCAGCGTAAGCGATCTCGGCACCCAACTGCCGCAAGCTGTCGACGAGATCGGCGATCGGCCGTTCGTGCATGCGCGTGACACCGGAGAGTCGATAATCGCCACCGGCCAGGGCCAGCACTGCGGTCAATGAGCGGACGGCAGTACCCGCATTACCGAGAAAAAGATCAGCCTCGCGAACCGGAAAAACGCCACCGACGCCGCTGACCAGAAAGCGCCTGTCGGCCAAGGCCTCGACCTTGACACCCAGGGTCCGCAGCGCGTCGATCATGCGTGCCGTATCGTCCGACTGCAGCAGGTCGCGAAGCTCGGTGTCGCCGCTGGCCAGCGCCGCCAGCAGCAACACGCGATTGGAAATGCTCTTCGAACCCGGCAAGCGCACGGTGCCCCGCGCAGCGAGCAGTTGCGGCAGATCGATGAAGTCCACGTTCACGTCCTTGTTTTGCTCTCGGCCCACTCGCGGCGGGCCGTGCGGGCGATGTCGAAAGTCGCTTCCAGGCTGGCACCGTCGCCCCGTTGCAGGGCATCGCGCAGTTCGTCGAGCTGCTCGCGGTAGCGATCGAGCTCCTCGAGCAGTGCCTGCCGGTTGGCCAGGCAGATGTCGCGCCACATCTCGGGATGGCTGGCGGCAATGCGCGTGAAGTCTCGGAAACCGCTGGCCGCGTAAGTGAACAGGAGCTCGCGGTTGTCGCGGCGCGCCAGGTCATGCACCAGAGCAAACGACAGCAAATGCGGCAGATGGCTGACCGCCGCGAAAATACGATCGTGTTCCGCCGGAGCCAGCTCGCAGAGCAGACCGCCACAGGCTTCCCAGGCCGCGCGTACGCGGGCGACAGTCGTTTCGCTGCTTTCGGGCAAGGGCGTCAGGACCACCTGCTTTCCTTGATAGAGATCAGGCCGTGCGGCGAGTGCGCCACTGTTTTCCGCGCCGGCAATCGGATGCGCCGGAACGAACTGCCCGATGCGCTCACCAAAGCATGCGCGCGCGGCCTTGACCACGTCTTCCTTGGTACTGCCAGCGTCAGTCACCACCGTCTGCGACCCCAGGCAGGGCGCAATGCGCGCCATGAGCTCGGGAGTCGTCCCGACCGGGGTGGCAATCAGCACCAGGTCGGCATTCGACACTTCCTGGCCGACGTTGAAACCGGCGCGATCGACGATCCCCCGCTCCAGCGCCTGCGTGAGTGAGCCAAGCGTGCGCCCGAAACCGACCACCTCCGCGACCTGCCCGGCGGCCTTGAGTGCCAACGCAAACGAGCCACCGATCAAGCCGACGCCGAAGACCACGACCTTGCCCAAGGGAGCCGCGCCGCTCACGGCCGTACACCCGCGCATGAGCGACTCATAAGGATCCCTCCAAAGCCTCGAGGAAACGGCTGTTTTCGCGCTCGCTGCCAATCGTCACACGCAGCCAGTCGGGCATCCCGTAGGCGGCGATCGGGCGAACGATGACCCCGTTCGTGAGCAGCTTGTGGTTCACCGCCGCCGCGTCCGGCACGCAAAAAGTCACGAAGTTAGCGTGCGACGGGATATGCCGACAGGCCAGGCGTTTCAGGCCGGCAAGGATCTGCTCCATGCCCGCACGGTTCAGGGCGTAGCTCCTGGCGACGAATTCGTAATCGTCGAGCGCCGCCACGGCCGCCGCCAAGGCCAGATTATTGCAGTTGAATGGCTGGCGAACGCGATTCATCAAGTCGGCAATTGCCGCCGAGCACAACGCGTAGCCGATGCGCAGACCGGCCATGCCGTAGATCTTCGAGAAAGTCCGGGTGATCACCAGGTTCGCATGTTCGCCCAGCCAGGCGGTGGTGTCGACACGCTCTGCGGGCGGCAGGTACTCGTTATAGGCTTCGTCGAGAACGACGACAACATCCTCGGGCACCGCCTGCAGAAACGCCTTGAGCTGCGCATAGGGCAGAAAAGTGCCGGTCGGGTTGTTGGGGTTGGCAATCCAGATCAGTCGCGTATCTGGCCGGATCGCGGCCAGCATGGCGTCCAGGTCATGGCCGTAGTCGCTGGCCGCCACCGCAATCGGCTCGCCGCCCGCCGCAATCGTCGCCAGCGGATAGACGGCAAAAGCGAACTGCGCGAAGATTGCCGAGCGGCCTGGCGCCAGAAAGACGCGAGCCACCAGATCAAGCACGTCATTCGAACCGTTGCCGAGAACGATGTGCTCCATTCCCAGGCCCGTGCGCTCGGCAAGGGCCTGCTTCAAGGCGAAATCATCCGGGTAACGCGACAGGCCGGCGATCGCCGCAGCCACCGCCACCTGCGCCTTGGGACTCATGCCGAGTGGATTCTCGTTCGAAGCCAGCTTGACGATTTTCTCAACGTCCAGACCCAGCTCGCGTGCCAGTTGCGTTATCGGTTTGCCCGGCTGGTAAGGTGAAATGGAGCGGATGTACGGCAATGATTGTTCGTGGAGAGGCATCTGCGTTCCTCGAAAAAGTTCTTCCGGCCTAGTAGGCGGCCATCGGGTAGGAGCCAAGGATCTTCAGGTAGGGCGCACGCCGGGCAAGTTCGGCAAGCGCCGCCCCGACCGCCCCATCGTCGCGATGGCCTTCGAGGTCGACGAAGAAGACATAGGCCCACAGGGTATGCCGCGCCGGCCGCGACTCGAGCCGGGTCATCGACACGCCAGCATCGGAAAACGGCGCCAGTAACTTGCTGAGGGCGCCGGTGTGGTTATGTGCCGACATGATCAAGGACGTCCGGTCGCGCCCCGAAGGTCCTGCCTCCTGGCGACC
This sequence comes from Candidatus Accumulibacter meliphilus, assembly GCF_036625345.1. Classification (NCBI taxonomy): domain Bacteria; kingdom Pseudomonadati; phylum Pseudomonadota; class Betaproteobacteria; genus Candidatus Accumulibacter; species Candidatus Accumulibacter meliphilus. The sequence continues at coordinate 354,441 of NZ_JAZKTZ010000006.1, forward strand.
AAGAACGACAAAACGCGTCGTATTGTTCGGTTCGTCTTCGACATTGCTGGCCAGTTGCGGCAGAGAATAGCGGTCGGCAGCGGCCTGCCCGGCAAGCGCCGCCGCCCCCCCCTCGGCGGCCGCCAACTGTGCCGCCTGCGCATTGCTGCCCACCGAAATACGCTGCGCGTGCGGCAAGGAACGGTTCAGCCACTCGTGGCATTGCGCCAGCGACTGGGCGTGTGAATAGACTTTCTTGACCTCGCCCAGCGCAGCCGCGTTCGACAGCAGATGCTGGTGGATGCGCAAGACCACTTCGCCACAGATTTTCAGCGGCGTCGTCAACAACAGGTCGAGCGTGCGCCCAATCGCCCCCTCGGTCGAGTTCTCGATCGGGACCACCGCGTAGTCGGCATGGCAGGCCTCGACTTCACGAAAAACATCATCGATCGAAATCTGCGGCATCAAGCGCGCGGCGTGGCCGAAGTGCTTGGTCGCGGCGCTTTCCGAAAAGGTCCCGAGCGGGCCCAGGAAGGCAATGCCCAAGGGCTGCTCGAGCGACAGGCAGGCTGACATCACCTCGCGAAAAAACCAGGTCACGGTCTCATTCGAGAGCGGCCCGGCGTTCTCTTCCTGGATGCGATGCAAAACCTGTGCTTCACGTTCGGGGCGATAAATGAAACCCGCCTCACCGTGACGCGCCTTGATCTCGCCGACCTGTTGGGCAAAACGCGCACGCTGGTTGAGCAGTTCGAGCAGTTGCCCGTCGAGGCTATCGATCTCCTGGCGGACAAGCGCCAATTCGCGCTGCAGTTCGTCGCTCATCGAGTACGCGCCGCCTGTTCCGCCTGTCCCGGCGGCAGCCAAGCGGCCAGCGGGCGCTGGCATGCGACAGCTCGACCGCGGCGATCAGGCAAGCGGGTCATGCACCTCACTCCTGTTCGGGATCAGCGGCAGGATCCGGCTCGGGTTCAGCGCTTGGATCCTTTTCCGCCGGCTCACTGCTGCTCTCGTCCAGTTCGCTACTGTCGGTCGACTCGCTGCTCTCATCCAGCTCGCTGCCGCCGTCCTCTTCGCTCTCGACGACTTTTTCCAGGCCGGCGAGTTTTTCACCGGCGTCGAGCGCAATCAGGGTGACCCCCTGCGTTGCCCGGCCGAGTTCGCGGATCTCACAAACCCGGGTGCGGATCAACACCCCACCCGTGGTGATCAACATGATTTCGTCGTCGTCGGAAACCAGACGCGCAGCGACGACTTTGCCGTTGCGTTCGCTGGCGGCGATGGCGATGACCCCTTGCGTGCCGCGCCCCGAATGGCGGAAATCGGCCAGCGGCGTGCGTTTGCCGAAGCCGTTTTCGGTGGCCACAAGCACGGTTTGCTGATCGCTATCAGCGATCAGCAACGACAAGGCCTGCTGCTTGTCGCCAAGCCGCATGCCGCGCACACCGCGCGCGGTACGCCCCATCGGGCGCACGTCTTCCTCGTCGAACCAGACCGCCTTGCCGGCATCGGAAACCAGGATCACGTCCTGGCTGCCATTGGTGATCTCGGCGCCGATCAGGAAGTCCTCATCGTCGAGGGCGACCGCGATGATGCCGCTCTTGCGTGGATTGGAGAAATCGGACAGCGGCGTCTTTTTCACCGTCCCCTGTGAAGTGGCCATAAAAATGTAGCGATCGGCGGCGAACTCCTTGATCGGCAAAATGGCGCTGATTTTTTCGCCGTCCTCGAAGGGGAAGACATTGACCACCGGCTTGCCGCGGCTGGTACGCGTTCCCTGCGGCACTTCGTAGACCTTCAGCCAGTAGACCCGGCCGCGGTTGGTAAAGCAGAGAATGGAGTCGTGCGTATTGGCAACGAACAGGCGATCGACGAAATCGTCGGTCTTCATCGCCGCCGCCTGCTTGCCGCGCCCACCGCGCCGTTGCGCACGGTAGTCGGCCAGTGGCTGCGACTTGATATAGCCGGTGCGCGAAAGCGTCACCACCATGTCGACCGGGGTAATGAAATCGGCAATGCCGAGATCCTGCGTACTGATGACGATTTCCGAGCGCCGCTTGTCGCCGAACTGGGCGCGGATCCCGGTCAATTCTTCGACGATCATCGCGGTGATGCGCTCGGGTCGCGCCAGGATATCCATCAGATCGGCAATACGCGTCAGCAGCTCGCCGAAGTCGGCAACGATCTTGTCGCGTTCGAGGCCGGTCAGGCGCTGCAAACGCAGCTCCAGAATTGCCTGCGCCTGCACTTCCGAAAGCAGGTAACCACTCTCCGACAATCCGAATTCGAGAGCCAGACCGTCCGGGCGAGTCGCATCGAGCTTGGCGCGACGCAACATCTCGGCAACCGTCGGCGAGGTCCACGGCCTGGCCATCAAGCCCCGACGGGCATCCGCAGGCGTCGGCGACGCCTTGATCAGCGCAATGATCTCATCGACGTTGTCGAGCGCCACCGCCAGACCTTCCTGGATGTGCGCCCGCTCGCGCGCCTTGCGCAACTCGTACACCGTACGCCGAGTGAGCACTTCACGGCGATGCCACAGAAAACACTCGAGCAGCTGCTTGAGGTTCAGCAGCCGCGGCTGGCCATCAACCAGCGCCACCATGTTCATGCCGAAGGTGTCCTGCAGCTGCGTCTGCTTGTACAGGCAGTTGAGCACCACCTCGGCGACTTCACCCCGCTTGAGCTCGATGACTACGCGCATGCCCGACTTGTCGGACTCGTCGCGCAGATCGGAGATGCCTTCGATGCGCTTGTCGTTGACCAGCTCACCGATCTTTTCGAGCAGCGTCCGCTTGTTCACCTGATACGGCAGCTCGTCGATGATGATCGCCTGGCGGTTGCCCTTTTCGAGGTCCTCGAAATGCGTCCGGCCACGCATCACCACCCGCCCGCGCCCGGTCCGATAACCTTCGCAGACACCGGCAATGCCGTAGATGATGCCGGCCGTCGGGAAATCGGGAGCCGGCATGATGGCGATCAGTTCGTCGATCGTCACCTCCGCGTTGCCCAGCAAGGCCAGACAGGCGTCCACCACCTCACCGAGGTTGTGCGGTGGAATGTTCGTCGCCATGCCTACCGCGATACCCGACGAACCGTTGATCAGCAGGTTCGGAATGCGCGCCGGCATGACCAGCGGCTCTTGCTCGGAGCCGTCGTAGTTGGGCCCGAAATCAACCGTTTCCTTGTCGATGTCGGCCAGCAGCTCGTGGCCGATTCGCGCCATGCGCACTTCGGTGTAGCGCATGGCCGCCGCATTGTCGCCGTCTACCGAGCCGAAGTTGCCCTGCCCGTCGACCAGCATGTAGCGCAGGGAAAAATTCTGCGCCATGCGCACGATCGTGTCGTAGACCGGGGTATCGCCATGGGGATGGTACTTACCGATGACATCACCGACGATCCGCGCCGATTTCTTGTACGGCTTGTTCCAGTCGTTCGACAGCTCGTGCATGGCGAAGAGAACACGACGATGCACCGGCTTCAGGCCGTCACGAGCGTCGGGCAAGGCACGGCCGACAATCACGCTCATGGCGTAATCGAGATACGATCGACGCATCTCGTCTTCGAGACTGATGGGCAGGGTTTCTTTGGCGAAGGCGTCCATTTTTTTCCGCTGTCAACGAGACATTCCGGAGGAATGTCATCGTCTTGATCAAGCCCGTGATTCTAGCACGCCAAGCCCTTCCCCAGGCGCGCCGAGTGGCTGATTTGCGAAGGTTTTGTGCGCACGCCGGTCAAGCAGGGGACGGCAAAGCACAGCCGGCGAGCTGAAAGACCGGCTCGCCCGCAGCGATCAACAAATCAGCGCTTTTCGAGTCGCTCGGCGTTGTCCTGCACCTGGCGAAGCAGAGGCGCCACGCCCTGGCTGGCGACCTCGGCAAGGCTGCCAAAGACCCGAAACCAACCGACGCTGGCGTTGATCAAGGTGGCGCACAGATCCGCCTGCCGCTCGCGGAACTCATCGGGGCCGCGACTGCCGAGCAGCGACATAGTGTCGCTGCTGCAGGCCAACACCGACTGCCCGGTGTGCGTCCAGAACTGTTTGACGACAGGAAGCATCGCCACGGCCATTGCAGTTGCAGCTTGCAGAGGAATTTCGAACTTCTCGCCAGTCATCCGGGCCACCTCGTTCCAGTCTGCCTGCCGCGAAAACGCGCCTGCGCGCAGCAGGCGGCGAGCGCGGTAACTGATGACCGCGCTGCTGCCCGTCATCAAGCGGTTGGTCTGCCGCCCCAGCCGGGTCCACTGGAAAACCGGCGCCAGCAGTTGGTCACGGAGCTCCTCTCGATTCATGCCTGTCTCTCCTGAATGCCTGGTCGATATGCGACGGCATATCCCCGCTGCGGCGATCGTACGATAGCACACCGGACAACTCGAAGGAATCGCCGGCAGCGTGCCCTTGCTGCAGTTGCCGGGCAGGCAGGACGCAGGCCCGGCGCTGGGCAATGGGGCGATGCAGAGCCGATGGTCGCAGCGCCAGGGAACAAGCAGCGCGGGCCAGCTCAGATCGGCTCAGGCGGAATCAGTCCAGCGGATGGCGGTGAACCACCGTCTCGCGGCGCTCCGGCCCGGTCGAAACAATATCGATCGGCACGTCACAGAGCTCTTCGATGCGCGCCAGATACGCGCGCGCCGCAGCCGGCAAAGCTTCCATGGTATTCGCGCCGACCGTCGACCCCGACCAGCCGGGCAGGGTTTCGAGCACCGGCTCGCAAGCCGCGACGTCGTCGGCGCCCATTGGCAGCAAATCGACGGATTTTCCGTCGAGCAGATAACCGGTGCAGATCTTCAACTCGGACAAGCCGTCGAGGACATCGAGCTTGGTGATGCACAGACCGGTCACCCCGTTGATCTGGATCGAACGCCGGAGAGCAGCCACGTCGAGCCATCCACAGCGACGCTTGCGTCCGGTGACGGTACCAAATTCGCGGCCTTTCTGCGACATCTGATAGCCCGGCAGGCCTTCCTTCTCGATATCCAGCTCGCTCGGGAAAGGCCCCCCGCCCACGCGCGTGCAATAGGCCTTGGTGATCCCGAGAACGTAATGCAGCATCCCGGGACCGACGCCGGATCCTGCGGCTGCCTGGCCGGCCACGCAGTTCGACGAGGTGACAAACGGATAGGTACCGTGATCGATGTCCAGCAAGGCACCCTGAGCGCCTTCGAAAAGCAGGTTATGGCCGGCCTTGTTGAGCGCATACAGCGCCGCCGAGACGTCGGTCACCAGGGGCTTGATCGCTTCCGCGTCGGCCATCGCCTGCGCCAGAACGGCTTCACCATCGACGGCCTGAGCCCCGAGGTAGCGGGTCAGAACAAAGTTGTGATAGTCCAGGTTCTCGCGCACGCGCTCGGCAAAACGGGCGGGATAAAACAGATCGTAGACCCTCATGGCGCGCCGCGCCACCTTGTCTTCGTAGGCCGGACCGATGCCCTTGCCGGTGGTCCCGATCCGCAGATCGGCACACTTGGCCGCCTCGCGGGCATGATCCAGCGCCGCATGGTAGCCAAGGATGAGCGGACAACCAGGACTGATCTTCAGACGCGAACGCACATCGATGTCGCCGGACTCGAGCACCTTGATTTCGCTGAGCAGGTGATGAATGTCCAGCACCACACCGTTGCCGATGAAGCAGTCGACCCCTTCGCGAACGATCCCCGAGGGGACCAGGTTGAGCTTGTACACCTTTTCGCCGACTACCAGGGTATGGCCTGCGTTGTGCCCGCCCTGGAAACGAACGACCCCCTTCGCACGATCGGTGAGCCAGTCGACGATCTTGCCCTTGCCCTCGTCGCCCCATTGGGTGCCCACGACTACGACGTTCTTGGCCATGCTTGTTATCCGTCCCTGTTGATTGCCTTGATTACCCATTGCCCGTCGCTCTCGACCAGTTGCCGGTCACACGACGGTCCGTCGCTGCTTTTTTCTTCCGGCAGCAGTTCGACGACCACGTCACCCTGCGCGCGCAAAACCGCAATCGCGGCTGCCAGAGCGCTACTGCCAGCCGCGTACGGCGCCAGCACTGCCCCCACCTGTTCGCCGCGCGAGTTCGTCAGCCGCGCCAGCTCGCGCAGGTCCATCGAAAAACCGGTCGCCGGGCGTGCCCGACCAAAGCTTTTGCCAACGCCGTCATAACGCCCGCCCAGTGCGATGGCACTCGGGAAGGCCGCGTGATAGGCCGCGAAAACAACACCATTGTGATAACGATAGCCACGCAGATCGCCAAGATCGAAAGACAAGGACAGATCCGGCAGCGCCGCGTGCAGCTCGCGCAAGGCATTCAGGGCTGCCGTGATGGCTGGCAGGGCCGGCAAAGCGCTGGCCGCTACGGCCAGCGTTTCAACGTCGCCGTAGAGGTCGGGCAAAGCCAGCAGTGCCGAGCGCCAGGGCTCATCAATAGCGCTGCACCGCTCGCGCAAACTCGGCATATCCTTGGCTTGCAGCAACTGCAGCAGGGCACCCTCGAGTTCGCTATCGAGACCGGCGGCATCCGCCAGCGCGCCAAACACGCCGACATGGCCGAGGTCAATTCGTGCGGCTGGCACGCCCGCCACTTGCAAGGCATCGGCCAGCAAGCGGATCACTTCGCGATCGGCCGCCAAACCGGCATGCCCGAAGACTTCGGCACCCAGCTGGATGGGTTCGCGACTCGCTGATAGCGACGCCGGCAGCGTGTGCAGCACACTGTCGCAATAGCATAGCCGGGTGACCCCCTGGCGATTGAGCAGATGGGCATCGATACGGGCGACCTGCGGCGTCATGTCGGCACGCACGCCGAGCGTGCGTCCCGACAATTGATCGACCAGCTTGAAAGTGCGCAATTTCAGATCCTGCCCGGAACCGGTGAGCAGCGAATCGAGGTGCTCAAGCAGTGGCGGCAGGACCAGCTCGTAGGCATGCACGCGGAAGAGGTCGAGCAAGGTGCGCCGCAGCCGTTCAATCTGTGCGGCTTCTGACGGCAGCGCGTCGGCAAGATGTTCGGGAAGCAGCCAGTTCATCGGAAAACCATCAACAGGACCAGGCCGATCAACATCGACGTCAGGCCAACAAAACGGATTTGCCCGTCTGAACAACGGATCAGGCGGCGAAAGGTCTCACGCCAGGCATTCGGTGCCACGAACGGCACCAGTCCTTCAAGCACCAGCATGAGGGCAAGCGCAAGCAACAGATTGTCGGTCATTTGGCGGTGTTGTCACCACCTCGGCCGATGCTCTTCATGTACTTGAAGAAATCTGAACTCGGCTCGACGACGATCACATCGCTCTTGCCGTTGAAGCTGTTGCGATAGGCTTCCAGGCTACGATAGAAGGCGTAGAACTCCGGATTCCGCTGAAACGCCTGCGCATAGGTTGCCGCCGCCGTGGCATCGCCTTCACCCTTCAACTTCTGAGCATCGCGATAGGCTTCGGCGACGATCACCTCGCGTTGCTTGTCAGCGTCGGCGCGTATTTTCTCGGCCTCGGCAGCACCCTGCGAACGCAGCTCGTTGGCCACCCGCTTGCGCTCGGCGTCCATCCGCCGATAGACCGATTCGCTGACATCGGACGGCAGCTCGACCCGCTTGACGCGCACATCGACAATCTGCACACCGATCTTGCGCGCATCGAGGTCCGCCTTCTCGCGCATCAACTCCATCAGCTGATCGCGCTCACCCGAAACCACGTCATGCACGGTGCGTTTGCCGAACTCCTCGCGCAGGCCGGCATTGACCGTTTGCGACAGCCGTGTCTTGGCACGCGATTCGTCACCGGCAACCGAAACGTAGTAAAGCTTGGGATCGATGATCCGCCATTTGGTGAAGGAATCAACCAGGACGTTGGTCTTCTCGGAAGTAATGAAGCGCTCGGGCTCGGCGGCGTCCAGGGTGAGGATGCGCTTGTCGAAATAACGCACGTTCTGGATCAGTGGCCACTTGAAATACAGGCCCGGTTCGTCGATGACACTGCGCACTTCGCCAAGCTGGAAAACGATCGCGTGCTGGCGCTGATCAACGGTGAAAATCGTCGCCCCGAGCACGACCAGCGCGCTCACCACGAGAGCCGCAAAAACGTTCATGCCCGTTCTCATTAGCGGACCCCCCGGTCACGCTGGCGCAGGGTTTCGCGCGAACGTCCTTCGCTCATTTGCGGCGGCACCTCGTTGGACATTGGCGCTGACGAACGAGCGACACCGGGCGCATCCGGGCTGCTGCCTGCGCCACCAGGCGCCGCCGCGACCGCGCCGGCGGCCTGAATCAGCTTGTCGAGCGGCAGATAGAGCAGATTGCCCTGCCCCTTGCTATCGACCAGGACCTTGCTGGTGTTCGCATAGACTTCCTGCATGGTGTCCAGATACATGCGACTGCGGGTCACTTCGGGCGCCTTGGCGTACTCGGTATAGATCTGCGTGAAGCGGCTCGCATCACCCTCGGCCGTCGCGATGACACGCTGCTTGTAGCCTTCGGACTCCTCGAACAGGCGCGAGGCCGTACCGCGTGCTCTCGGGATGACGTCATTGGCGTAAGCCTGGCCCTCGTTTTTCTGCCGCGCACGGTCCTGCGAAGCTTTCACCGCATCATCGAACGCCGCCTGAACCTGCTCCGGCGGTTGCGCGTTCTGCATGGTGACCTTCGAAATCAGGATTCCGGTCTTGTAGCGATCGAGAATTTCCTGCATCAGCTGCGAAGCAGTCACTGCCACCTGCTCGCGACCTTCATAAAGGACGAAGTCCATCTTGTTCTTGCCGACGATCTGGCGAATGGCGGTCTCGGCCACCTGCATCACCGCTTCGTCCGGGTTTCTGTTGGCAAACACGTAGTCAACGGGATCCTTGAGAATGTATTGCACGGCAAACTGAATGTTGATGATGTTTTCATCGTCAGTCAGCATCAGGGCCTCTTTGAGCACCTTGTTCCTCTCGGTGCCGCGATAACCGACTTCGAGCGTCCGCACGCCAGCGATGTTGACCAGCTCATGCGACTGGATCGGATACGGCAGGCGCCACCTCAAACCCGGCTCAGAGCTCTCCTTGTAGCGACCGAACTGGAGCACCAGACCGCGCTGCCCGGCGTCGACAATGTAGAAGCCGCTGGCCAGCCAGACGATGAGCACCAGGACCAGGAGCAAGCCAATGCCGCCGCCAAGGAACTTCGGGCTGAACTGTACCGGCGGGCGATCGCCACCATCGCCGCCGCGGTCCCCACCGCCGCGTTTCTTGTCGAAAATCCCCGACAAACGACGATTGAGATCACGCCACAACTGATCGAGATCAGGCGGCCCCTGATTGGGACGCCGCCCACCACCGCCATTATTATCATCGCTGCCGCGATTTCCCCACTGCGGATCATTCAGCGACATAAGTACTCCAAGGCTTGAAATCATGCGGAACCATCTGAATCGAAAACCATATCCATATCCTGTAAAGCAGCGTCGCCGGACACCCGCTGAGGCAGGTTGCGGGTCTTGGCGAGAGCGATCTCGGCCAGGGCTTCGCGCAGCAGCGACAGACCGTCGCCGCAACGAGCGCTGACGCGAACCCGCAGGAGTGTACCATATTCATCCCGTTCGACCGTCGGCGGCAGCCCGGTCAGGTCGAGCTTGTTGAGGACCATCAGTTGCGGGACCTCGGCGGCGCCGATCTCGGCAAGCACCTTGTTGACATCGCCCACCTGTTCATCACGCGCCGGACTCGCCGAATCGACCACGTGCAGCAGCAGATCGGCCTCGGCTGTCGCTTCCAGGGTGGCGTGGAAAGCAGCCACCAGCGAGTGCGGCAGATCGCGAATGAAGCCGACGGTGTCGGAAAGCACGACATGCCCGACCTCGGCCAGCCACAGCTTGCGCGTCGTCGTATCCAGCGTCGCGAAAAGCTGGTCGGCAGCAAAAACGCCGGCGTGGGTGAGCGCATTGAAGAGCGTCGATTTGCCGGCGTTGGTATAGCCGACCAGGGACACATTCAGCAATTCGCCGCGTCCGCGCGCCTTGCGCTGCACGCCACGCTGACGCTCAAGCTTGACGAGCCGCTCCCTGAGCGACTTGACCCGCAGACCGAGCAGGCGACGGTCGGTTTCCAGCTGCGTTTCGCCCGGACCGCGTAGTCCGATACCGCCTTTCTGCCGCTCCAGGTGCGTCCAGCCACGCACCAGCCGCGTCGACAGGTGTTCGAGCTGCGCCAGTTCGACCTGCAACTTGCCTTCGGCGCTTTTTGCCCGCTGCGCGAAAATGTCGAGGATCAGGCTGGTCCGATCGATGACGCGACACTGCAGCGCCTGCTCGAGATTGCGCTCCTGACCAGCGCTCAATTCGTGATTGAAGATTACCAGGTCGGCCTCGTGCGCCAGTACTTCGGCAGCCACTTCCTGGACCTTGCCCTTACCGGCGTAGGTCGCCGCATCCGGGCTGTGGCGACGACCATGCACCACCGCACTGATCGATGCGCCCGCAGAAAGTGTCAGCAGACGAACCTCGTCAAGTTGCTCGGACAGGTCGTCGCGGCCGAAATCGAGCTGGACGATGACCGCCCGTTCCTCGCCTGAGGGACGCTCATGCATGCAATTGTTCCAGGAAGATTGGCTCCGACCTGAAAAGATCGGAGCAGGTCAGAAAATCGGAAAAGCGGAGTCGGGGCGCGACCTGACGCCCACCTGACCAGAAGCCGATCGATCAGCCGTCGCCGTTGGCATCCTGCTGGATGGTAATCGGACGCGACGGAACGACCGTCGAAATCGCGTGTTTGTATACCATCTGGGTAACCGTGTTCTTGAGCAGGACGACGTACTGGTCGAAGGACTCGACCTGACCCTGCAGCTTGATACCATTCACCAGATAGATCGAAACTGGAACCCGTTCGCGCCGCAAGGTATTAAGAAACGGGTCTTGTAGAAGTTGCCCTTTATTATTCATCCTGCGAACTCCATGTTTATTCGTGTTTTGGAGAGGCCAGCATAATTGATTTCAGTGTCGTTTGCCATATCAAGCTCAAAGGGGAATCAGCACCCGCTACCTCTGGTGCCCAGTGACCACCATTCTGGCGACGATGCTGCGATGTGGGCCAGCGGCTATAGTAGTCTTGCAAAGGCACGCGCCACGTCGTTTTCCGACACGGAGCGGCCGCTTGGCGCACACGGGTAAGGTCTTTCATCACGCAAAGGAGGAACGGATGCAGCCAGGGTCATCGGGTGACCTCGATTGGGGAGCCATCGCGCTGCTGGCGCTCATCGTCACAGGCCTGGTGTCGGGCCTGCGCTTCTTTTTTCGGCAAAACCGCAAGGACCTCGAAAGCCTGCAGGAAACGCTGCAGGCCGAAAACGAGGATGACCCGAAGTAGCTCGTCAGGGCTGGCGCGCCCGCATGACCACGTCACCTGCTCGCACCGTCTGGCGCCCGCCCTTGCCTTCTCTTGCCCCGCTACGGCGAATCGCCATTCGAGCGCCCGCTACCCTGGCTGCAATCTCACCGCCCCCTGGAAACCGTCCGCATGATTGGCGCCATCACCCTGCTCCTGGTTTTTCAGCTGATCGGCGAAGTCATTGCCAGGACGCTGGCTTTGCCGATTCCGGGCCCGGTCATCGGCATGGCCCTGCTCTTCGCCGCCCTCGTCGCGCGCGGCGGCCCCTCCCCGGAACTGCGCGGTACCGCACAGGGGCTCCTGCAACACCTCTCGCTGCTCTTCGTTCCCGCCGGCACCGGCGTCATGCTGCACTTCCAGCGCATGTCCGACGAGTGGCTGGCGCTGGCCCTTTCCCTGCTCGGCAGCACTCTGATCACCATCGCCGTCACCGCCCTGACCCTGCGTTTCCTGGCCCGGCGCCGCGATCACCGGAGCGACGCGCCGTGAACGCCCGCTTCGACGAGATCTGGGTATACCTCGCCGCCTCGCCGCTGCTCGGCCTCACCCTGACGCTGCTCGCCTACCAGGGTGCCGTCTACGTAAACAAGCGCTGCCATGGCCATCCGCTGGCCAACCCGGTGCTGCTCGCGGTAGCGACTCTGGTCAGCCTGCTCTGGCTCACCGATACGCCGTACGGCACTTACTTCGACGGCGCGCAGTTCGTCCATTTCCTGCTCGGCCCGGCGACCGTCGCCCTGGCCATTCCGCTCTACGCCCAGCTCGACCGCCTGAAGCGCCTGGCCATCCCGCTGCTCGGCGCCCTGCTCGTCGGCTCGCTGACCGCCGCGCTCTCGGCAGTGGCCATCGGCGGCATTCTTGGTGCCAGCAAGGCGACCCTGCTCTCGCTGGCTCCGAAGTCGGTCACCACCCCGATTGCCATGGGCATCGCCGAACGCATCGGCGGCCTGCCGTCGCTGACCGCCGTCCTGGTGATCAGCACCGGCGTCATCGGTGCCATCGGCGCGCGCTACATCTACCGCGCCCTGCACATCGACGACGACAGCGTGCGCGGCTTCGCCCTCGGTATCGCCGCGCACGGCATCGGTACCGCCCGCGCCTTCCAGGACAGCGAACAAATGGGCGCCTTCGCCGCCCTGGCGATGGGCCTCAACGGCCTGACCACGGCGCTGCTGCTACCGGTGCTGATTCCTTGGCTGCTGCTGGGGTAGGGTCCCGGCAACCCCTGCGCCAGCAACGCTGGCGAGCAACATCGGCCCGCCCAATCGTCCGAGGAATCGGGTGACAGCAGGCTGCAGCTCGGCTCCTGCCTGACACCCGTGAGAAGGCTGGCTGCTGCAGCCTGATCGCGCGGTCAACACGCCCTCTCGGACGCACAAGGCCTCCGGTGACATAGCGGTCCGCCGTCTCAATTACCGGCCACGCTTGAACTTGGGCGCCTTCGTCGTCAAACCAGCTTGCGACAAGATGTCACACGACAGCTCATTGCTCGCCTGCGATACTTGCCAAGGGGTCGATCGCAGAGCGAAACGACCCGGTTTCGAATTCGCTTCTTGTTGGAGGTCACCATGAAGTCCCTCAGAACTGTCTTGATTGCTTTGGCGCTGCTCGTTGGCGGTTTCTCGAATCCAGTCCTGGCTGGCGAGACAGATCCCCTCTTCATTGCCCTATCGAGCGATGCGACACGGCGCGTTGGCCACGTACTTCATTTTGCCGAACTGCAGCGCAGCAGAGGACACCCCTTGACGATCTGGCTGAATGAAAGCGGCATCCTTCTCGCTTCCAGCAAGTACACCGAGAAGCATGCGGATCACCAAAAGGCACTCGCCGAACTGATGAACAAGGGCGCGAGCGTATTGGTATGCCATTACTGCATGCAGCAGTTCGATGTCCAGGCGTCCGACCTGCTGCCCGGCTTCCAGATCGGCAATCCGGAGCTGCTCGGTAGCGCATTGTTCAAGGACGATACCAAGACCTTGTCGTGGTGAGTGCCAGAGTGAACGCAGGGCATCCATTCCGCCCTTCGTTCAGGCATCGAAACGCGACCGAGCTGCTGGATACCCAGAGCCCAGAGCCCCCATCCCCTGAATCAGTGCACCACCTGTCAGCAAGCGGAAGAATGCCCCGCTTCTGTACACCCGCCCTTAGACCTCACCCTCGCCGGGCTGAACGCTTGGTGAGCAAGCTCGACTACCTGCCAATACCCGCTGCGTAGCGCGACAGCCCAAAGACGACTATCGGCCACAACCGGCCGTAGCAGCCCAGAAACAATCGAGCTGCACGAACAGCAGGTAACTCATTAGCTACCGGCCGGTGGGTCCTGAACTCGGCTGGATCTGCCGTTGGGACGCCGCCCGTGCTCCGTCGGTAAAGTGCCCAGTTGCCGGCGGCGAAGTATCCGACGACATCCTGTAGCGAGTAGCGAAGGGAGAAAAACCGTACAAGGCTTGCAATTACTATGTCGAGGCGATAGAGTCTTTCAAAATGCATACCAGTAGTTACCAGTGTTAGAGATTTCAGTAAGCAATAGGGGTCTGCCCCTATTACCATGAAAACGCTACCCAAAAAGCGTGCGATAAAGCCGCGCAGCGCCGGGTGGCTCTACTTTTGCCACGAGTGAGGTTTCATCAGGCAAGGAGGTTTTGTCATGAAGAACACTGCTGGATGTCTCTGTACATTGGTGCTTACCTGCTTCGCTTTGGCAGGTCATGCGCACGCGACCATATTCGGCGTGAAATCGTGTGGGTCGAGCCCCCCACAATGCGGTGCTGTCCCCTCCGCTGCGCCCGCCCAGCTCTTCTCATTTCAAGAGGATGGTTCATTATTTACTGAGATCGGGGCGGTGCAGCTTAACGGGCAAAATATCGACGTGGACGGGCTTGCGCTCTCCCCGATACATGGGCTTGCCGGCTTCGAATTACAGGCGACTGGTTCGCGGCTGCTGACAATCAATCCGATGACGGCGGTAGCAACTGCGGTAGGACCCCTGCTCGGCAGTCGTGACATTCGGGGAGCGGTCTTTGATCTCACTGGGATCCTCTGGGTCCTTGACGCAGCCGCCGATGTGGTCCTCCAGATTGATCCCCTGACGGGAGAGGCGGTGGGAACGCAGACCTCGCTCACCTTCGGTGGGATGCCGTTTGACCTCACCACGGGGACCGATATTACTGTGAGTCAGGACGGGACGTTTTTTATCAGCAATAGCAACACGATCTTGACCCTCGATATTGGGAGCGGAGGATTGACGCTCCTTCACACGGAGACCGCCGTGGAGCCTGGCACCACGGCCAATCCCTTTTATACGGGTCTCGCGTTTGCCATCCCATCGATTTCGTCGAATCTCTTCACGTATGAGGTCAATGGCTTCGATGACATCTATGTCTATGACGTCGGGTTAAACCGTGCGGTGCTATTCGGAAACATTCTCAGTAGTTTTAACGCAGGCCGTGGCGACCTCGCTTCGGTGGTGACCGCACCCACCACACCTATCCCGGAACCCAACACCATATTGCTGCTCAGTATAGGCCTAGTGGTGCTCTTGGCTTGGCGGGGCTGGCAGCGAACACTCGGGTCATTAGACGCTGCGGAGAGAAGCGCCTAGGAGTGGAGTTGTATCCCACCAAGCAAGCGTCGGTTGGGCTGACGCAGGAAGCCCAACATTCACCCGCCACCGCCTACAGCTGGCGCTTGATGTGCGCGGGGCCGCTGCCGAAGTTGAACGACTGTTTCGGCCACCAACGGCTGCTGTACACAGTTACCCCCCGTTGAGGCAGCGACGGCGTGATTGTCCGCTACGGGTCGGCTCCTGCCACAACGCAATAGACAAAACAGCCACTCGGCATGATTCCGCGCCCACCCTCGGTGTCGAATCCACGCAGACCGCCAGCGTCGCGGCGGCAGCTGCCGAGCGACGACTGCTTTGCCTGATCAGGCACGATCAACTCGGCTCGATTTGGGCTTGCTCGTTTTTCCTTTGTTACCAGCAAGCTTGCTCTTTTCGCCAGCCTGCTCCAGCCACAAGAGCGTATCCGCATAGGCGACAAAGCGGCTGAGGTAATCCGGTGACAACTCCCGCAGAGTCGCCAGGGAGCGTATCGCCAGGGCCTGTGGATTCAGGGGACCTGGGGCTTCGGGGCCTTCGCTGATTGCCCGCTTTACCCGCTTGTCGGAACCGTGTTTATCGAGGAGTTCCCGCAGCTGTCGCGCAGAAGTCGACTCCCCGGCCCGGTTACTGCTGCTGCCACGGCCGCCAGGACGTTTGGCGCGCAGCTTGTCCGACACCACCGCAGCACCGGATCGTGGCTGCGATTTCGCCAGCAAAGAGGACTGCAGCACGGCCTCTTCCTGTCGCCGCAACAGGTCGACAAAAGAGATGTCCTTGTCTTCCTCAGCCGAGCCAAACGAATTCTGGCCAATTTGCTTTGTTAGGCTGGCAAGAGCACTGACTGCTGAGGCACCCGCCTCCCGACCATTTTCTCTTTTCAGCTTGACCGCAAGTCGCTTCATTGCGTGGACCTTACCCTCCTCGAACAAGGAACGGGCAATGTCGGCTGACTCGGGGAATTGCGCGGCGATAGCGGCGGCGATCGTCGCGGCACCCGCTTGTGCGCTCGCGAAGTCATCCTCGTAGTCAGCCAGCGCAATGAGCGCTTTCCTTTCCAGGATCAGGCGAACTGACTCTCTTTGCTCCGCAGCTCTCGCGGCCATCGATTCGATCACTCTGAAGCGAAGCGGATCAAACTTGTCGGCACCATTGCGCGCCAGATCAGCAATCACTTGCCGGACATCGGCAGCGCCCATTTCGGACAGCTCCACTCCGAGTGAAGGCATCCCGCGGTCGGAAACAGGGTCAGCGCCCCTATCCATCATCCGACGACTTCGCTTCGTTTCCTTGCTGCTTGGCCCGCGGCACGGGCGCCATCTCGACGCGACGATTCTGCGAGCGGCCCTTCTCGTCCTGATTGGAAACGACCGGTTGCTGCGCACCAAACGCGGCTGCGAAGACCATCGCTGGCGGCATGCCGTCCTCGATCAATGCCCGGGTCACGGTGAGCGCTCGTTCCGCCGACAACTGCCAGTTGTCACTGTAGCGATTGTTGCCGTGCTGAATCGGCAGGTCGTCGGTAAAGCCGCTGACCATCAATAGTTGGTCTCTTTGGTCCAGATAGACCTTGAGCGGTCCCACCAGAGTGCGCAGCAACTCACGCCCTTCTGGCTGCAACTCGTCGGAATTCAGCGAAAACAGGACGCTACCGCTGATACCGATGCGACCGTCACGCAGGGTCACCCTGCCCGCTGCCAGCGGATCGGCCAGCGCTCGTTCAAGCGCCATTCGCCGCTGCTCCTCCACCTGGCGCTTCTCGACTTCCCGTTCCAGTGACTGCGCAAGCTCCAGCTGAAATCCAAGCGCCCACACCAGAAGCAGGACGAAGACGCCGACCAGTGCCGACATGAGGTCCCCGAAAATCGCCCAGATGGGCGTCGCCTCGGAAAAGCCGTCGTCCAGCTCTTCCATCAGCCGACCTCTTCGCGCAGGGTCTCGGAAGCGCGCTTCCCGTGACTGCGAAGCTGGCGCAACTCCTCGAAAACCTCCTTCTGGGAAAGCATGCTGTGATCGATGATCTCCCGGGCCTGGGCCACGTAGTAGGCCAGTTGCTCATCGCTGCGGGTCGTCGCGTTCGTCAGCGATTGCTCGATGTGATCAAGGCTTTCGACGAGCTTGCCATTGGATTCATTGAACAGACCGACGGCCAGAGTGAAGGCTTCGCCGAGACTCGACATTTCTATCGCGCTCCCGGCAAAATCATCGGCAATCTGTGCGGCTTTGCCAGCCAGATTCTCGGCGATTCCCGAGAGCTTCGACGCTTCCGATTCCACCTGCCCGGAAAAGCGCGAACCCACATCCTCCAGCAGGGTGGCCGAGGAGGTAAGCAAGGACTCGACCGCTTCTCGCTGCCCGCTGGTGGCCTGCTGCAGAGAGGTCGCCAGGCTGCCGAGTTCGCTCATGATCCGCTGCCGCTCGGCCAGCAAAACGTTGTCACGTTCCATGTTGTTCGACATCTCGCGGCGAAGGAGGGCAATCACTTCGGCGGCAGCGCGTGGGGTTTCGGAAGCTGTCTGAATGAGCCGGGTCATGGGTTCTTCGAGTGAGTTCCCCAGGCTCGCCAATTGTGCAGCCACCGTCGACTCCAGGCCGGCAAGACTGGCAACAGCGGCCTGGCCGCGTCGTTCTTCGTCGTTTCTCAGCGCCTGCAGCTCCGCCTTCAGGGTCGCGGTCAGCTGATTCATGCGCTCGCCATGCCCCTGCAACCATGAGGCTTCGGCATTGATCCGGGTCTCGACCAAGACCTCGGAGGATTGCAGGAGAGTGCTCACTTCAGCGAGCATGCGGCTGGAAGTCGCACGGGCAGTATCCGCCATTGCACTGGCCGTCTGCTGCAGTGAGTCCGACAGCGCCTGGTGTTGAGTGCGAGAGCGCTCGCCCGCCTGTTCGAAGGAACGGGTCCAAAGCTCAAGTCGCTCCCCGTCGGCCAGCTGCTGGCGTTCTGCCCAACCAGCCGAGCGCCTATCGAAGGATTCCAGGAGCGAGCTGGTCAGGCCTTCAAGTTGCTGTTCGGCGGTGGTGGTCAGGTGCTGATGTGTTCTTTGCGTTTCAGCGCCGATGCTGGTGATCAGGCCTTCGAACAGTGGCCTGATGTTCTCGCCGAGCAGCCGTCCACTCTCGATCGCCTGGCGACCGCTCTCGGCGACACTTTCCCTGAGGGATCGATCGACCGAGCTGGCGAGCTCGGAATAGCTGCTGCTTGCGGATTGGTGAAAGCGCTCCTGGTTGGCAATCAAGCTTTCTCCCAGCTGTTCACCCATGCGCTCCATTGCCGCCGCCAGGAGATGCAGTTTTTCCACCACGTCGGGAAGCGCCTTGGCTTGCGCCTGCACCGCCTTGAAGGCCTGTTGCCGGCTGTAGACCAGAGAAAATTCCCGGAAGATCCTGGCGACCTGGCCATCCAGCTGCCGGGTGGCGGACATTCGGTCGCGTCGGCTGATGGTGGCACTCAAGCCGAGCATGGCGGACGCCGCCACGCCGGCCACGGAGGTGCCGAAAGCGAGCCCGAGACCTTTGATGGGCGCAGCCAGACCGGCGCGAATGGCCTGCAACTCATTCGTTCCTTCGAGCGCAAAAACCGCTCCCTGCAGGGTGGCGACCATGCCAAGGAAGGTTCCGAACAGGCCCAGCATGACCAACAGACCGACCAGATAGGGGGTGATCACGGGCGCGGGCAAACCCACACGCTCGCCTTCGATACGCAGCCGCACCGAGTTCTGCAACGACGGATGCAGTCTGGCCAGCCATCGCTCAAGAAAATCAGCACCCACTTCCTGCGTCGTCCCCGACAATCCCGACAGCGCATTCGAGAGCGTCGACGTCGCTTGCCGGAACTGCAGAATTTCGATAAAGCCGATGCTATAGACGCCGCCAATCACCACGGTCACGACCAGGCCCAATGGATCGGAAGTGATAAACGTCAGCCCCATCGCAGCAATCGCCGCGGCTCCCAACAAAAATGCCGTCGCAAAAAGCAATCTACTTATCAAGCGCTCTCACCCTCTTCCTTAAGTGCTTCCATGAGTCCAAGAACCGGCTGCAGGCGAGCTTCAAGCTCCGCCAGCAGCGACCCTTGCATTTCACCCGCAAATTGCGCAAGCCAGCCTCCCGGTTGACTCCACAACTGTCGATCATCGTCGGACTCCCGGTCGACAATCGTCTCCTGATGGCGCTGGTAGAGATCCTCAAAGCGCTTTCCAAGCAGCCGTGGAACTTCCGCAAACAGGTTCTGGGCAGGCGCAGAAAGGGCCTCATCAAGCCCTGTATCGAGGACGACCAGCCTGGCCAGCCTCGCTGAACGACCCGAGACAGCAAGCCGGACATCGGCCCTGAGCTTGTTGATTCTGAGAGCAATCTCCCGTTGCTGATTCACATAGAACATCTGGTAGCGCTTAGAGCTCGCCATCTCCTCGGCCGGCGTACTCGCTGTCACCCTCGGAAAGCTTAGCCACGAGGCGCCCGCACCGGGAGTAAAGCTATCGACGATGGTTTCCACGAGGGTCGTGCGAACTCTGAGAAAATCGGCCATTACCGACTCACTGGACACCGCCACACCTGCCTCTGGCATGGGCTCGGAGGTCATCGTCGAAAGCCTGGCGTGCACCATTGACAGGGCAATGGAATCAGGCAGAGCGATTAGTCGCCCGAGTCGTTCAGCAAAGTCCTTATGCGAAACCTCGCCATCGGCAACAGCGAGATCAGACAGAAAGCGAACTAATCTAGGGCCTTGCAAAGCTGTTGGCGACCGGGCTTGAGTCATAAAATGGCGTCGGCCAGATCGCTACGGCCTAAATCGCTACGGCCTAAATCGCTTAAAAACTCCAGAAAACTCATTGCTTTAAACCTGAAAGAAGAGCTTGGCCGGGCTGTGGTTCATGCAGGTAAAAGTACAAGCGCTAGAAACTTCTGCATCATTTCCCTGCTCGGCAGAGGACATGACGCCTGTCGGAAAGAACAGGGATTTCGACGGCGGCAAGAGTATATGAGGCCCCAGCAAACGGCGTCAATCTCGAACTTGGGCCCAGGACAATCCTCGCCAGTCGGGGTGATAGCAAACACCCCGGAATCGCGTCAATGGTCAATGACTTCGTCGAGCGGACCTCTTCACCGCCCTGTCTTCGTCAAGACTTGCGGGTGGGGCATAGTACTGCAGAACTGCCGTCGGCAAGCAGCACGTCAGGTCCTTCCCGGACGGGACGCACGCACACCCGTTCCGCCCGTTCCGTGGTGATGCCGAGGCCCAGGCTTTGCATCAGGCAAGCAGCGCGAAGCGAAAAACGAACGAAAGAACAAGATACACAAGATACACAAGATACAATACGCCGCCCTGCCCCCCTTGCTTCGCTTACGGATCTGACCGGCGATCCGCTGCCTCACCGCTGAGCTGATGACCCACTTCCCACAAGCCCGACTACGCCAGGCCAGCAACTCGCGAGTAGCGTGCCGATGCTGAGTCGTTTGCTCGTCGCCCTGCTGTGGCTGCTGCACTTCCTGCCACTCGCGGCCCTGGCCTTCCTCGGCCGGACGCTTGGCCTGGTGCTCTTCGGCCTTGCCGGCAGGCGCCGGCACATCGTGCTGGTAAATCTGCGCCTGTGTTTCCCGGAACTCGACGAAGCGCAACGACGGCGCCTGGCGAAGGAACATTTCAAGGTCCTCGGCCGCAGCATCCTCGAACGCTCGCTCCTGTGGTGGGCAAGTGCGCAGCGCTTGTCGCCGCTGCTGCGGGTAAGCGGCGAAGAGCACATGCGCCAGCTGCTCGACGCCGGGCGGCCGGTGCTGATGCTGACGCCGCACTTCGTCGGGCTGGACGCGGGCGGTGCAGCCATCGCCATGCGCTTCGATAGCGCGAGCATCTACGCCGTGCAGTCCGACCCGGTTTTCGACGCCCTCCTGCACCGCGGCCGCCTGCGCTTTGGCGATCAACTGCTGCTCTCGCGCCAGGAAAGCGTGCGCGCCAGCGTCCGGGCGATGAAATCGGGCCGGCCGCTCTACTACCTGCCGGATATGGATTTCGGCAGCAAGGAGTCGATTTTCGTGCCTTTTTTCGGCGTCCCGACGGCGACCATCAGCGGTCTGTCGCGGCTGGCACGCCTGGCCGGCGCCACCGTCGTTCCCTGCGTGACGCGTATTCTGCCCGGCGGCGCCGGCTACGCAGTCGAGGTCGGCGAGCCGTGGGCGAACTTTCCGAGCGCCGACGTCGAGGCCGATACCCGCCGCATGAACGCCTGGATCGAAGCCGCCGTACGGACCATGCCCGAGCAGTACTACTGGGTCCATCGCCGCTTCAAGACCCGCCCGCCGGGTGTACCGCGCCCCTACTGACCTGTGCGCGGCGACGGCAAGCCGGCGCCGTGCAAGCCCAGGCCTGCGCGCGCCATCTGACGACCAGACAGCAGCCAAGTGCGGCAAGCAGCACAGCGACGCAGCCTGGCTTCCGGTAGAATCGCACCTTCCCTCCGACCACCCTGCCGCCCATGGAATACCTCACTTACTTCATCGATATCGTCCTGCACCTCGACAAGCATCTGGCGATGCTGGTTCAGCAATACGGGCAGTGGATCTACGTCATTCTCTTCGTGATCATCTTCAGCGAAACCGGTTTCGTCGTCACGCCCTTCCTGCCCGGGGACTCGCTGCTTTTCGTCGCCGGCGCCCTGGCCGCGGTTGGCGGCATGGATATTGCCATCTTGATGGTCGTGCTGATGGCCGCGGCGATCCTCGGAAATATGCTCAACTACCAGATTGGCCGCTATCTCGGCCCCAAGGTCTTCCACTGGGAACAATCACGATTCTTCAACCGGGCGGCACTCGACAAGACGCACGCCTTCTACGAGAAGCACGGCGGCAAGACGCTGGTGATCTCGCGTTTCCTGCCACTGTTTCGCACTTTCGCGCCCTTTGTCGCCGGCATTGGCGCCATGAGCTACGCGCGCTTCACTTTCTTCAACCTCATCGGTGGAGTCAGCTGGGTCGGTTCACTGACCCTGGCCGGCTACCTGTTTGGCAATCTGCCGTGGATTCAGAAGAATCTGACGCTGGTGATCCTGGTGATTATCGCCATTTCGCTGCTGCCATTACTCATCGGCTGGCTGCAACACCGCAAGGCCGAAGCCGAGCCCAAGGCCTCCTAAGAATGCCGCCCCACTTCCTTGACCAGGCGCGCCGCCTTGCGCAACGAGCACTACGAGGAGCGCAAGGGAACCGCCTGCGCCGCCGCACTTGCCAACTGCCTGCCAACGGGAGCGGGAGCCGGAGCGCCTGCCCATGATCGCGATCGTCATCCTGATCTCCGGACGCGGCAGCAATATGGCATCGCTACTTGCCGCGGTCGACGCCGGAACACTGCCGGTACGCATTGCAGCAGTCCTCGCCAACCGCCCCGACGCGGGGGGGCTCGAAACGGCGGCCGCGCGTGGCGTGCCGACCGGCGTCGTTGACCACCGACATTTCGCCAGGCGCGAAGACTTCGACACCGCCATGGCCGCGGCCATCGACGCTTTCGCGCCCGAGCTGGTGGTCCTGGCCGGCTTCATGCGGATTCTTGGCGAAGCTTTTGTCCGCCACTACGACGGTCGACTGATCAATATCCACCCTTCCCTGTTGCCGACCTTTCCCGGCCTGCACACGCACCGACGCGCGCTGAGCGAAGGCGTCCGCATCCACGGCTGCACGGTACATTTCGTCACTCCCGACCTGGACCACGGCCCGATCATTGTCCAGGCCGCCGTGCCGGTGCTCGACGGCGACGACGAAGACACCCTCGCCGCACGCGTGCTGGCGCAGGAGCACCAGGTCTATCCACTGGCGGTGCGCTGGTTTGCCGAAGGGCGTCTGCGTGTGCACGCCGGTCGCGTCGTCCTCGACTCACCGCAGAGCAAGCACGGCGCACTGATCGCGCCGCAGACTTTCGCGGGGTGAATCGGCCAGCCGATGCCGATGGCCCTGCTCATCGCCGTCGCGGCCTCGCTCGGCGTGCATGCCTTGTTGCTCTTCGCTCCGGAGTTCGATTTGCCGCCTTTCCCTGAGCCACCGCCGCTACGCGCCGAGCTCAAACCAGCACCAGCGATAGAAACGCCGCTCGAGCCGCCGCCGAAAGCCGCCCTGACCGCCGCCAGCAAAGGACCGGCAAAGCACCGCCAGGCGCGCGCCGCAGCGCGGCCGCCAAAACCGGCGCCGGTGCTGCAAGCGCACGCGTCGCCGCTGGCAGTCGCGGCGCCGGCCATTGACTCACCGCCAAGCACCGCGCCGGCCATTGACCCACCGCCAAGCACCGCGCCGGCAGCTGCAGCGATCGGCCCGCTCGCACTGGCGACGCCTTCGGCAGCAGCCGCGGGCATGCCTGACGCGTCCCGGCTGCCGGCACGCGGGACGATTCGCTACCGCGTCGACCGCGGCGATCAAGGCTTCATGATTGGCCAGTCAACGCACGACTGGGTAGTCGTCGACGGCGTCTACCGGATTACCGCGGTGACCGAGACCAATGGTCTGGTAGCGCTGTTCAAGCCCTTTCGGATCGAACTCGAAAGCCGCGGCACGGTGACCGCTGCCGGGCTGGTTCCCGAACGATTCAGCAGCCGCCGCGAGGGCCGCGCGACCGGCGAACAGGCCGAGTTCGACTGGCAGCAGATGCAGGTGCACGTCGGCCAACGGCCGCCGCAAGCACTGAGCACTGGCGCCCAGGATCTGCTCTCCTTTCCTTACCAGCTGGGACTGCTTCCCGATCTGGCTAGCGGCACCCTGATGCCCGTGGCCACCGGCAAGAAATACGAGCAGTACCGGTTCGAGGTCGTCGGCGACGAGGACGTCGAGACCCCGGCCGGAAGCTTTCGCTCGCTGCACCTGCGGGTAGGCGGCGTTTCGCCGACCGAACTGTGGCTGGCCTACGATCGTTCGCTGCTGCCGGTGAAGATCCTGCATACCGACCACAAAGGCGCCATTTTCGTCGAAATCGCGACGTCCATCGAATTAAGCGAGGAACCATGAGCGCGCATCCTGCCGTAGCACGAGTTAGTCCGGCCCGCATAACAGCAGCCCGTTTCACCCCGGCCATTTTCCATCATGCCCAGAAGCTGCTCTCCGAACTGCTGCGCTCGGAGTTTGCGGCCGATCGCGTGGTTGCCGACTATTTCCGCCAGCATCGCGAACTCGGCCACGCCGATCGCAGCTTTGTCGCTGACGCGGTGTTCACCGTGCTGCGCCGCAAACGTTCCCTGTCCGCGCGCTGCGCCGGCGAGCTGACCTCACGGCGCTTGTTGCTCGCCGCGCTGGCCTGCCTGCAAGGCATGAACCGGCGCGAACTCGACGCGGTGCTGAACGAGGCCGAGAGTCACTGGCTGGCGCATGCGAAAGCCGTGCAAGTCAGCGAGTTGCCGGCGGCCATACGCCTGGATCTGCCCGACTGGCTGCATGCGCTGCTCAGCGAACAATTCGCCGCCGACGAAATCGAGCCACTGGTCGCCGGACTCAATCAGCCGGCACCCCTGGATCTGCGCGTCAATGCCCTCAAGAGCGGGCGCGATGAGGTCCTCGAACGACTACGCACCGACGGGCTGAGCGCCGAAGCGTGCCGCTATTCACCGCTCGGCATCCGCCTGGCCGGCAAGCCGGCGCTGTCACAACACCCCTTGTTCGTCGATGGCAGTATCGAAATCCAGGACGAAGGCAGTCAGCTGCTTGGCTTCCTGCTGCAACCCAAACGGGGTGAAATGGTCGCCGATTTCTGTGCCGGAGCAGGTGGCAAGACTTTGCTGCTCGGCGCCCTGATGCGCTCGCAGGGAAGGCTCTACGCCTTCGACGTTGCCGAACACAGGCTGGCCCGTCTGAAGCCCCGTCTGGCTCGCTCGGGACTGTCGAACGTCCATCCGGTCCGCATCGAATCCGAGCGCGACATCAAGATCAAGCGTCTGGCAGGAAAGCTTGATCGCGTGCTGGTCGACGCGCCCTGCTCCGGCCTCGGCACGCTGCGCCGCAACCCCTACCTGAAGTGGCGGCAGACACCGGCAAGCGTCGCCGAACTGAGCGCCAGGCAGGCGGACATTCTGGCCGCCGCCGCCAGCCTGGTGAAAACCGGCGGGCGCCTGGTCTACGCGACTTGCAGCCTCCTCGAACAGGAGAACGAGGCCATCGTGCGCACATTTCTGGAGCAGCATCCCGAGTTTGTCCTCTGCTCGGCCCAGGAGATCCTTGGCAAACAGGCGATTGCCATCGACTGCGGCGAGCAGCTACGCCTGCTGCCGCACCGCCACGGCACCGATGCCTTCTATGCCGCGGCAATGGAACGGCGAGTGAGCGAGTGAGTGGTAAGCCGGGCACGCAAAAAAAATCCCGCAACTTGAACAGTGCGGGATGCAAAGCCCATCTTCAGAGGATGGGCGTCAGGGAGGATGCCTTGCTTTTCAGTGAGCCCGCTGCAGCGAATCGCTGATACTCAGCCTGGCCCGCGCGTGCAGCATCAGAGGCCGTCGACCACCAAGCGTTCAACGACGTTTGCGACGCCTGCACTGCCAGTAACGTGCGCCGTACCAGACCGCAGTACCTCCGGCGGAGATCAGCAAGGCTTTGAGCAGTTCCATTTCGCCAACGCTGAGCACATCCCAGGCGACGATCCCGACGAAGATACCGATGCCTTCGGAAATCGGGACAGAGACGGGAGGGACAGCCAAAACCTTCAATTACCGGCCGGCGCGTGCTGCAGCGTCTCGCTGCAAGCGACCGCATTAGCGTCCTGTTCAATGCCCACGTGGCACGCGCAAACGGCTTCGCAAGCGAAGAAATGTTGGCGCGTGGCAGCAAAGAACTGCTCGTAGCTGAGCTTTATTTCGATCATTTGGTCTTCCTTTTCCGTCATTCAGGAACAGCCGCCGATGATAGTGATGCGCAGCCGACTCGTCTGCAGTCATTGCGTCAGCTTTCAGTGACGTTTTGTGACAGCGGCCAGGCGAGGGTGAAGCGGGCGCCGCCAAGCGGCGACTCCGCAGCGCTGGCCTGGCCGTGATGTTGCTCCATGACCAACTGCACGATCGCCAGCCCGAGACCGTAACCGCCGGTCGACCGATCACGCGATCGGTCGAGGCGGGTGAAGGGCGAGAAAACCCTTTCGCGCTCGTCCGCCGGGATGCCAATGCCGTCGTCGTCGACATGCACCAGGATTTGCTCGCCGAGCACCTGCGCGCTGACCCGGATTTTCCCTTGCGCATACTTCATGGCGTTGCGCAGCAGATTTGAAATGGCGTGCGGCATCGTCCGGCGATCGAGTTCGACGTAGAGCATCGACGGCAAAGACGCGGTATCGACCTGCAGGTCGAGCTCGCCTTCCAGCAAGCGGCTGGTCTCCACCTGTTCGTCAAGCCAGGTCGCCAGGTCAACGGCGGTGAGCTGCAGATCGGGTTGTTCACGGCCGAAACGCGCATAGGTCAGACTGGCGTCGATCAGGCCGTCGAGTTCATCGAGGTCCGCTTCCATCAAGCGCCACAGGCGCTCGCGATCGGCCGGCACTTCGGAGCCTGCCAGCATCTCGAGGGCAAAGCGGATGCGCGCGATGGGCGTGCGCAACTCGTGCGAAATGGCACTCGACAAGTCTTTCTGCGTGGCAATCAGCCGCTGGATGCGTTCGGCCATGCCGTTGAGGGTCTCGGCGAGCGGTCCGAAAGCGCTGCTGCGCATCGTTGGCGCACGCGCCTCGAAAAGCCCCTCGCCGAGAGCGCGGGCGGTCTGGCGCATGGCTTCCAGGTCGCGCCAAACGGGGTGCACCCAGAGCCAGACGACAATCGCCAGACAGACGCCAATCAGGCTCCAGGTCAGCAGACTGATGCGCAGGTCGAGCGGCATGCCGCGGTGGTACTGGGGATTGCGGTCCGGCGAGATCGGGCCGACGACGAGGACCTGCGAGCTCTGCTTGAGTCGATGATAGAGGATGTCGCCCTGAGCATCGATCGCCAACTCTCCGTTGTCTAGCTTCTCGGCCTGTTTCGGCGGCAGATGCAGCGTCCAGCGCTCGACGATATCGAGCCGGTAGGCAAACTTCTGGTCAAGAGCAGCGATCGCCTGCGGCCATTTTGAACGCGGTTTGCGGAACAGTTCGTCTTCGATCAGAACGATGGTGCCGTGCATGAAGCGGCTGGTGTAATCGTCGGTAATGCCCTTCACCGCTGTCGAAATGACGAAGTCGGCGAAGATGGCAATGGCCACGAACGAACCCATGACCAGCAGGTAGAAGTTGAAGAACAGCCGCGCCAGGCTGTAGCGCTCGCGCCAGGGCGCCGGCGAGTACGGCGCGAGGATCGACAGCAGTTTGCTGCTATTGCCAATCATGCTTGCTGAACAGGTAGCCTTTGCCGCGGACGGTCTTGATCCGTGTCGGGTTCTCGGGGTCGTCACCGAGTTTGCGGCGCAAGCGCGAAATACGCGCGTCGATGGAACGGTCAAGGCCGTCAAAACCGATGCCACGCAGTTCCTGCAACAAATCGTCGCGAGACAGAACGCTGCCGGCGTGGCGAGCAAGCAGCCACAGCAGGTCGAACTCGGCAGTGGTCAGATCGATGCAGTCCGGCCCCAGGCAGGCGGTACGCGTTGCCTGGCTGATATGAAAACTGCCGAAAGTGAGTTCGGCGGGTCTGCTCGCTTCGGCACGCGCATCGGCGCCGCCCGCGCCGACCGGCGAACGGCGCAACAGCGCCTTGATCCTGGCCAGCAACAGACGCGGCTGCACCGGCTTGGCGATGTAGTCGTCTGCTCCCAGTTCCAGGCCAAGGATCTGGTCGAAATCCTCATCACGTGCGGTCAGCATCAGGATCACCCCCTGGTAGCGTGCCCGCACGGCACGGCAGATCTCGAAGCCATCCTTGCCCGGCAGCATGACGTCGAGAATCACCAGATCCGGGTGCTCGGCGAGGATACGTGCCTCGGCAGTGTTGCCATGTCCCTCGACAAGCACTTCGAGATCATTCTTGCGCAGGTACTCGGCAGTGAGTTCGGCGAGGCGCTCATCGTCCTCGACCAACAGGATTCGTGTCTTCATCGCGTAATGATAGCGGGTTGTCGGTGGCGAACAAATGCATGCCGGCGATCAGCGCCCAAACAGCCGGCAGAAACCGGTCATCCATGGCCGGAACAGGACGCCCTCGGGCATGCGTGCGCCCGTTTTGCTCAGCACACTTATTGCCTTACAATCGCAGGTTCGTTCTTTTAAGGGTGTTCAATGTACGCTGGAATCGTCGACTGGCCTTGGTGGGCCTACGTGCTGGCAACGCTGGCTTTGACCCACGTCACCATTGCCTCGGTAACCATTTTTCTGCACCGCCATCAGGCGCATCGCGCGCTCGACCTGCATCCGCTGGCGGCGCATTTCTTCCGTTGCTGGCTGTGGCTGACCACGGGCATGGTGACCAAGGAGTGGGCGGCTATCCATCGCAAGCACCATGGCAAATGCGAAACCGCCGAGGATCCGCACAGTCCCCAGGTGTACGGCATCCATCGGGTTCTGTGGACGGGCGTGTTTCTGTACGTCAAGGAGGCCAGAAATACCGAGACCCTGCAGCGTTACGGTCATGGAACACCCAACGACTGGCTGGAGAATCACCTCTACTCACCGTGGCACAAGCTCGGCGTGGTGCTCTTGCTGGCCATCGACACCGCCGTCTTCGGCGTCTTTGCCGGGCCGCTGATGTGGGCCGTGCAAGTGGCCTGGATTCCCTTCTGGGCGGCCGGCGTGATCAACGGCCTCGGCCATTTCTGGGGTTATCGGAATTTCAGCACCGAAGACGCCAGCACCAACCTCTCGCCCCTGGGCATCCTGATCGGCGGTGAGGAGCTGCACAACAATCATCACGCTTTCCCGACCTCGGCCAAGCTATCGTATCGCTGGTACGAATTCGACATCGGCTGGCTCTATATCAGCATTCTCGCGGCGCTTGGCCTGGCCCAGGTCAAGAAAGTGGCACCGCGACCTCGGCTGGGAACGCTGCGGCCGGTGGTCGACCTCGACACCTTGCAGGCGGTAATCACCAACCGTTACGACGTCCTCTCACGCTACACCCAGTCACTGAAACAGGCCTACCGCGAGGAAATAGGCAAGCGCCAGGACCGCCGTCGTTTCAAGGGCCTCAAGCCCTGGCTGGCCGAACATGTCGGCGACGTCCCGCAGGAATTGCGCGCGCGGCTCGAATTGCTGCGCGGCGAGAGCCGTGCGCTACACACGCTCTACGCCATGCGCCAGGAGTTGGTGGCGGTCTGGGAGCGCTCGAACGCTTCGCGCGAGTATCTGCTCAAGGCGCTGCAGGACTGGTGCGAACGCGCCGAAAACTCGGGGGTCCGCCAGTTGCAGGAACTGTCAATGCGTCTGCGCAGCTACGTTCCGGCCTGACCCAACAAGCCCGATGCGTCTCTCGCTGCAGGCCTGTTTCGGCCTATTAGCCCTGTTTGCTGTCGGGCTGACCGGCGCCGGGCTGCTGATCGGCGAGCTGATGAATCTACAGCCCTGCCCCTTGTGCATTTTTCAGCGTCTGCTCTATCTGCTGATCGCCTGCCTTGCCCTCTGCGGCGTGCTGCTTCCCGGCTGGTGGCGCGCCTGGGGAGTGCTGATCGGCTTGACCGCTACCGGCGGACTGGGCACCGCCGCCTATCAGACCTGGCTGCAGCAGAATCCAGAAAGCAGCATGGCCTGCGGATTTGGCGAGCCGACCGTGATCGAGCAGATCGTCAACTGGTTCGGCGTGCGCTGGCCCGACCTCTTCCTGGCCACCGGCTTCTGCTCGAGCAAGGACTGGGTTTTTCTCGGCCTGTCGATGGCCAACTGGTCGATCGTCTGCTTCCTTGCTTTCATGATCGCTGCCACGCAACTGGTGAGCAAAGGCCAACGGCCCTGAGGGCCGCGCCGCTCGCTCAGGAGCGGCCGCTACTGCCGAAGCCAGCTTCGCCGCGCGCGCTGGCGGCAAAATCCTCGACGACGTTGAACGCTACCCGCAAGACGGGTACCACCACCAGTTGCGCCAGGCGCTCGAGCGGTTGCAGGGTGAAAGCTTCGCTGCCGCGGTTCCAGGTCGACACCATCAGCTCGCCTTGATAGTCGGAATCGATCAGGCCAA
The DNA here is from genome assembly GCF_036625345.1 of Candidatus Accumulibacter meliphilus. Taxonomy (NCBI): domain Bacteria; kingdom Pseudomonadati; phylum Pseudomonadota; class Betaproteobacteria; genus Candidatus Accumulibacter; species Candidatus Accumulibacter meliphilus. The sequence continues at coordinate 384,427 of NZ_JAZKTZ010000006.1, forward strand.
CCAGATTGCCAAGGACGATCCCGTGCCTGTGACCAAGCCCCGAACGCGGCAGGATCATCGCCGCCAGACCGGGATCGGCAAGATGAATCGCCATTCCGGTCGGAATCAGCACCGTTTCGCCCGGCTGTATTTCTATCGGGGCAGCGATACAGGCGCGCAGATCCAGTCCGGCCGCGCCGCCGCTGGCGTATTGCGGCGGCGTATCGCCCAGCCGCGGGTCGAGCAGTTTGACGTCCACCGACAGCTCGCCTGCGCTGTTCATCACGCCTTCTCCAACAGCAGCGCGATGCGTGCCACGAGCTGCCGCGCGAGGTCAATCTTTGGTGCTGGAGCGAGCGGATGCGGGCCGTCATCGTCGAACAGAATCAACGTGTTCTGATCACCAGCGAAACCGTCCTGGATGAGGTTGCCGACAATCAACGGGATTCTCTTGCCGCGCCGCTTGCTTTCCGCGTACTCGAGCAGATTCTCGCTTTCGGCTGCAAAGCCCACGCACAGTGGCGCCGCGGGCAGCGCGGCGACTTCGCCGAGGATGTCCGGATTGGCGACCAGCTCGATGGTCGGCGGCGAGGCCTGCAGGCGCTTCTTGATTTTCTGCCCGACGACCTGTGCCGGCCGGTAGTCGGCGACGGCCGCCACGGCGATGAAGACGTCGTTCTCGGCGACCAGCTCGAGCACCGCCGCGTGCATCTGCAAGGCGCTGGTCACGGAAACGCGCCCGACTCCCGCCGGACAAGCTAGAGCGACGGGCCCGGAAACCAGCGTCACCTGCGCTCCTGCCTCGTGCGCTGCGCGGCTGATGGCGTAGCCCATCTTGCCGCTCGACAGGTTGGTGATGCCACGCACCGGGTCGATAGCCTCGAAAGTGGGCCCGGCGGTGAGCAGCACCCGCTTGCCGGCCAGCAGCTTCGGTTGAAAGTGCGCGACCAGCGCGTCGCGGATTTCTTCCGCTTCCAGCATTCGCCCCGGACCGCTTTCACCACAGGCCTGGTCGCCACTGCCCGGACCAACGATGAGCACGCCGTCGCCGCGCAGAGTGGCGACGTTGCGCACGGTGGCCGGGTTTTCCCACATCTGCCGGTTCATCGCCGGCGCCACCAGCAAGGGGCAGTCGCGCGCCAGCACCAGAGTGGTGAGCAGATCGTCGGCCAGGCCGTTGGCCAGCTTGGCGAGAAAATCGGCTGATGCGGGAGCAACCAGGAGCAGGTCGGCTGCCCGCGAGAGATCGATGTGCGCCATGTTGTTGGCCACCCGCGCATCCCATTGGTCAGTAAAGACCGGCTGGCCGGACAGCGCCTGAAAAGTGACCGGGGTGACGAAATGCGTCGCCGCCTCACTCATCACTACCTGCACGCTGGCGCCCTCCTTTATCAGCAGGCGGAGCAATTCTGCCGCCTTGTAGGCGGCGATGCCGCCAGTGACGCCGAGGACGATGCGTTTTCCTGCGAGTTCCATGCGCTGTGCTCTTGACCTGATTGGGATTGCTTGGCGGCACATTCTACTGGAGAAGATCGCCCCGAGGTGAGCCGCCACCCGGCAGCGATAGCCGCCCCCGGCTGTTATCACTGCGCTGCGTGCCAATCAGTCGATCAACCCGCCGCTGCGTAGCCGGAGCGAGCGGGCGAGCGGTTCACTTCCGTCCCGGCGGGCGTGGGATAATCGGCCCATGCTCGCCACACCTGCCACACCCGCCACACCGGCAATGACCGCCATCCAGCGGCTGCCCGATCTGCTGATCAGCCAGATCGCCGCCGGCGAAGTTGTCGACCGACCCGCTTCAGCGCTCAAGGAGTTGCTTGAAAACGCACTCGACGCGGGCAGCTCGACGATCCAGATCCAGCTCGAAGAAGGCGGCGTCAAGCTGATCCGCGTCAGCGACGACGGCGCCGGCATCGCGCGCGACGAACTGGCGCTTGCCCTCACCCGCCACGCGACGTCGAAGATCGGCTCGCTCGAGGATCTCGAACGCGTCGGCACGCTCGGCTTTCGTGGCGAAGCGCTGGCTTCGGTCGCCGGTGTCGCGCGGGTCACGCTGACCAGCCGTAGGCGCACCGCTATCGATGATCACGGCGAGCGTGGCAAGCACGGCGACGGCAGCGCAGCAGCGCACGCCTGGCGACTCAGCGCCGAGCCGGGGGCGGCAGCCGAGCCCGCCGCGCTGCTCGCCGGCACGGTGGTCGAAATGCGCGACCTCTACTACAACACGCCGGCTCGCCGAAAATTCCTCAAATCCGACGCCACCGAATTCGCGCATTGCGCCGAGGCGTCAAGCGCATCGCACTGGCGCACCCGGAGGTCGCTTTCACGCTGGCGCACAACGGCCGCGTCAGCCTGCACCTGAAGAAAAGCGACGCCCGCGGCCGTGTCGGGGCGATCCTCGGCGATGACTTTCTGGCCGAATCCCGGCCACTCGACGTGCTCGCCGGACCGCTGCGCGTCACCGGCTTCTGCGCGCTGCCAGCCTACTCGCGAGCACGCAATGACGCCCAGTATTGCTACGTCAACGGCCGCTTCGTGCGCGACAAGCTGTTGGTGCATGCCCTGCGCGAGGCCTACCAGGATCAGTTGCACGGCAGCCGTTACCCGGCCTACTGCGTTTTCCTGGAAATCGACCCGGCGACTGTCGACGTCAATGTGCATCCCCAGAAAACCGAAGTCCGCTTCCGCGATGCACGCGCCGTGCACCAGTTCGTCTTTCACGCCGTGCAGCGTCTGCTGGCCAGTCCGCTGGCCGCCACGACCAGCGCTGAAGCGCAGCAAGCGCCCTGGCCCGAGGAGTCAGCCGCGCGGGCCCCAAGGGCCAACGGCCGAGCGACCGCGCCAGCAAGCGACGGCTCGTCGTACGGCGACCGGCGTACCCTACCAGGGTTCGCTACGCGTCGGCGAGCCGCGCATGCCTGGCACGGCCAACAGCGCCAGCGCCTACCTCGCCTTCGTCGGCACGGCGCAGTCGCCGGATGGCGGCCAGCCCGGCACCTTAGCCGACGCCCCTCCCCCGGAGACCGGCGGCCCGCCACTCGGCTATGCACTCGCGCAACTGCACGGCATCTATATCCTGGCGCAAAACAGCCAGGGCCTGGTGGTGGTGGACATGCATGCCGCCCATGAACGCATCCTCTACGAAAAGCTGAAGCTGGCGCTTGCTGATCAGCAAGTGGCCACCCAGGCGCTGCTGATTCCAGCGGTTTTCAGCGCCGCAGCGGTGGACGTCGCCGCCGCCGAGGAGCACGCCGACGCGCTGCAGCAGCTCGGCTTCGATCTGGCGCCGATGGGCCCTCGTCAGCTCGCCGTCAGACGCGTTCCGGCGCTGCTGCAGGCGCCGACCCGGCAAGCCTGGCGCGCTCGCTGCTCGACGAGCTGCGCGAGCATGACGTCAGCCAACTACTCACCGCCCGCCGCAACGAGTTCCTCGCCAGCATGGCCTGCCACGGCGCCGTGCGCGCCCGCCGCCTGCTGTCGATCGCCGAAATGAATGCCCTGCTCCGGCAAATGGAGGAAACCGAACGCGGCGACCAGTGCAATCACGGCCGTCCGACCTGGACGCAGCTGAGCATGGCCGAGCTCGACCGCCACTTCCTGCGCGGCCGCTGAAGCGTGACGCACAGACAGCTCCGTACAGCTGCCGCCGGCAATCCTGCTGATGGGCCCGACCGCCAGCGGCAAGACGGCGCTGGCCATGGCCCTGGCCCGCCGTTTCCCCGTCGAGCTGATCAGCGTCGATTCGGCGCAGGTCTTTCGCGACATGAATATCGGTACCGCCAAGCCCGACGCCGCGACCCTGGCCGAATTTCCGCACCAGCTGATCGACGTGATTGCACCGACCGAAGCCTACTCGGCGGCACGCTTTCGCGCCGACGCGCTGGCGGCGATGGCCGAGATCAGCGCGCGTGGCCGCGTGCCGCTGCTCGTCGGCGGCACCATGCTCTACTTCAAGGCGCTGCTCGAAGGCCTGGCCGAGCTGCCGCAGGCTGATCCGGCGACGCGCGCAGCGATCGACCGCGAAGCCGCGCGACGCGGCTGGCCGGCGCTGCACGCCGAACTGGCAGAGATCGACCCGGCAACGGCCGCGCGTCTGCACTCGACCGACGCGCAGCGCATCCAGCGGGCGCTCGAAGTATTCCGCCTGAGTGGCCGCCCGCTGTCGGCGCTCCTCGCCGCTGGCGAGAAGCAGACAGCAGCCTACCGAGTTCACCGCCATCGGTCTGCTGCCGTCCGACCGTGCCGTCCTGCACCAGCGCATCGCCGAACGCTTTGCCGCGATGCTAGCCGCCGGCCTCGAAGCGGAAGTGGCCATGTTGCGCGAGCGCTACCCACTTCACGCGGCGCTGCCGTCAATGCGCTGTGTCGGCTATCGGCAGGTATGGGAAGTCCAGGAGGGCCTGCTTCCACACCACGAGCTGCGCGACCGCGGCATCTTTGCCACCCGCCAGCTGGCCAAGCGCCAGATCACCTGGCTCAGGAACACCCTGCGCCCGCAAGATCGTCGACTGCCTCGCGGCCGACGCCGACGAGCGCGTCGCCAGGCTGCTCGGCGGCATTCTGCGCTGAGTGGGCTTGCGGCAGGGTTGGCTGCAATGTGAATTCGACGCGTTTCGTCGCCATGCCAACCGCAGCGCAGCCCTCGTCGCCTAACGAAAGCGGTTGTTCGGTCTGGCGTCGGCGACGCCTACGCCTCACGCCGCGCTGCGCACCTCCTCGATGCTCACCGTCTGCTGCAGGACATCGCGAACCCCATTGCCGATTTCCGTGAGCGTCTGCATTTGCGACACCAGGCCATTCTCGACGTGAACCAGTTCTTCGATACGTTCTTCCAGCGTGTCGGTCGCCTGGTGAATGCGCTTGATGCTCTCCAGCCGGCGCTTGAGCTGGATCTGATGCTCACGAATCTGAATCTCCATCGGCGCCATGATCGCCTTCAACCATGACTCGGCCTCACGATTGGCGTGCTCGAAGGTCTTGCGCACCTGCACCGCAACCTCCTCGAAGAAGCGCTGCGTGAGCTGCGACTTTTCGTGGGTCAGCAACTGGAACATGGTGTTGATGTGGGTGTCGCACCACTGGTCGAGGCGATCGATCTCTTTTTCGTAGCGGCGCAGCGAAAATGCGATTGGCGTACCCAGCTTCAGGCCGTGCTCGACGGCAAACTTCTTGTAGATGACCTCCATCATGGTCGTGATTTCGGCAACCTCGCCGCGCGAGCGGCTGAGGTTGTCACGCGCCACCTCAAAGAAATGCGCCATCGCCGTAGATAGCGTCTTCGAGAAGGTTGCCGCAACCATCGTTTCACGCGTGTTATTGGTCAGCAGGCGCAGCGGGTCCACACCGAGGTGCGCAAAGAGCTTGTTGGTCAGCTGTGAAAAAACGCTGCGCACCGCGTAGTAACGCTGCAAGCCACTCTCGAACTCCTCCTTCTCATGACGCACCTTGCCCATCATGTACTCGACAACACCCTTGTTCTTGCCGCGCAGTTCGGTGAGTTCGACGAGCTGTTCGCGCAAGCCGATGAGGCGCGAGTCGAGCAGACTGCGCGTGCGCAGGTAGCAATCGGCGAACTCGCTGTCGGTATTGTCGCGAACGATTTCCTGCTTGGCCGGAATCAGCTCTTCGGTCAGCGCTCGCTCGAGGTCGGCCAGGCGGCTGCGTTCGAGCAAGGGCTGATCGTCGTTGATCTTGGCCAGCAGCGCCTTCTGGGCAGAGACGGGGAAAATCTGGTTTTCCGGCAGATCCAGCGTCCACGCACAGGTGTCGATCTGTCGGCGAACTTCGGCGTCGATCTCTTGCGGCGACTTGAGTTCGTCCCACAGGCTGTCGATCTTGTTGAGAACAACGATGCGCCCTTTCTTGCGGCCACCCGGCCTGCCGATGTGCTCGCGCCAGACCGTCAGATCGGACTGCGTGACACCGGTGTCAGCCGCCAGGATGAAGAGCACGGCGTGCGCGTTGGGGAGTAGCGACAAGGTCAGCTCCGGCTCGGTACCGATCGCGTTCAGGCCCGGCGTGTCGAGAATCACCAGCCCCTGCTGCAACAGGGGGTGCGGAAAATTGATGATCGCGTGCCGCCAGCGGGGGATCTCGACGTTGCCATGCTGGTCGACGCGAAAGATGGCCGTATCGCCATCCACGATCGAGAAGCCGAGGCCTTCGGCGACCTTGCGGTCGACGCGGATGACTTCGCTGACATGCCGAAGCGCCGCCTGCATCGCCCCCGCCGAAGTGGTGTCGAGCGGGACGATGGTCCACTCGTCGGGAAAGCGCTTGTACTCGCTGATACTGGTATTGGACTCGCGGCTGTCGATCGGCAACAGCTCGATCGACGCCGGCTTGCTGGCGTCGAACATCAACTCGGTCGGGCACATCGTCGTGCGACCGGCGGTCGAAGGCAGAATGCGATTGCCGTAATCGGCAAAAAAGATGGCGTTGATCAGTTCCGACTTGCCACGCGAGAATTCGGCGACGAAGGCCACATGCAGGCGATCTTCACGCAGTTTATCGAGCAATAGCGAGATTCGTCGATCCGTCTGGGCGTCGGAAAGTTCGTTTTCGACGAGCCAGCCGGAAAAGCTGGCGAGCCGACTCGATAGCTCGGAACGCCATTCGCTATAGGCGGCAAGATTTTGGGCGAGCGTCATGGCCAGTTCCAGCGCGGGTGAAAGGTTTTGACTCTATCACAAAAGGCCGAGCAATCAGTGACATGGCATAGCAGCCGCGCGAGGCAGGAAGCGGCGGCGGTCAACGCTGGCAGGCCGGGCAGTAGAAGCTTGAACGGCCAGCCTGCCGGAGCGCGCGTATCGGCGTCGCACAGACCACGCAGGGCTCGGCCTGGCGATCATAAACCGCGCACGAAAGCTGGAAGGAACCGGCGCCGCCATCGCTATGCACGTAGTCGCGAACCGTGCTGCCGCCGGCAGCGATCGATGCCGCAAGCGTCGCACGAATCGCCTCCGCCAGGACTCGGTAGCGCTGCAGGCTGATCCGGCCGGCACGCCGCAGCGGTGAAATGCCGGCGCGAAAAAGGCTTTCGGCAGCATAGATATTGCCGATACCAACGATCAGATGACTGTCCATCAGCAGCGGCTTCACCGGCACCCGCCGCCCGCGAGTGACTGCGTAGAGCCACTCGCCGCAAAAGCCATCCGCCAGCGGCTCCCGGCCCAGGACGGCGAGCGCCGGGTGCGCTTCGACGTCGGCGCCTTCGTGCCAGAGCAGCGCACCGAAGCGGCGCGGGTCGCGCAGGCGCAGAACGGTATGCTTGAATACCAGGTCCACGTGGTCGTGCTTCTGCGCTGGCGTTCCCGGCGGCACCAGGCGCAAACTGCCCGACATGCCGAGGTGAATCAGCAGCCAGCCGCCGCCGCGACTGCTTGCGCAGTCGAGCAGCAGATACTTGCCGCGCCGTAGAATGGCATCAATACGCAGGCCGGCCAGCCGCGCATCGAGTCCGAGCGGAATCTCGTGACGCAGCTTCGGCGTGCGCACGATGGCCCCGACCAGGTATCGCCCAGGCAAATAGGGAAGCAATCCCTGGCGACTCACTTCAACCTCTGGTAGTTCCGGCATTGCTGCTACCTCGAAAAGTCCATAACATGCGCAGCAGGAATTATGACGCAATCTCCCCCGTCCGCTCCTGCAACGGTTTGCAGCCAGCAAGGAAACCATGAAACCGATCATCAGCACTCTCCTCTGCGCCACCCTGTCGCTGGCCCTCGCCATGCCCGCCCAGGCCGCCGACGAAACAGCAGACGGCAAGCAGAACAAAACAATGAAGCAGAACAAGGCGAGTAAGCGCACGCCACAGAGTGCTTTGCCACAGACGCTCGCAGCGCATCCCGAGGCCACCGACAACAAGGAACTGACCGGCCAGATCGTCTATCAGGTACTGCTGGCCGAAGTCGCCTTGCAGCGCGGCCAGATAGAGTTCGCCAGCCAGGCCTACGCCGACCTGGCGGTGCGCACGCGCGACCCCAAAGTCCTCGAAAGAGCCATCGAGGTCGCCGGTTATGCGCGCCGCTTCGAGCGCGTTATCAAACTCGCGCGCTTGTGGGTGCAGGTCGAGCCGGACTCGAAACGTGCACAGCAGGTGCTCGTCGGCGTGCTGGTGCTGACCAATCAGCTGAACGGCCTGGCACCCCGCTTGATCGACATGCTCGCGGCCGACCAGCCGGCACTTCCCGGCAATCTGCTGGCGCTCAATCGGATGTTTGCGCGCAGCCCGGACCGTAAGGCCGTCCTGCAACTGATCAGCACCATCGGCGAGCGCTTTCCAAAGCTTCCCGAAGCGCATTACGCGGTCGCCGTCGCCGCCAGCTCTGCCGGCGCGAACGATCGCGCACTGAGCGAAGCACGGCAGGCGCTCGCCCTGCGCCCGGATTGGCAGATCGGTGCGCTACTCGAGGCGCAGCTGCTGGCTCACAACTCGCCGGCGGAGGCGATTGCCTCGCTGCAGAACTTCGTCGACAAGAATCCGGACGCACGCGAGGCGCAGCTGCATCTGGCGCGCGCTCTGGTTGGCGAGAAACGCTATGCCGAGGCCAAACGCCTCTTCGAGCAGTTGCTGCAAGCCTACCCGGACAACCCGGACGTCGTCTTTCCGGTCGCCATCCTCGCCCTCCAGGAAAATGACAGGACGCTCGCCGAGGCGCAACTCAAACATCTGATAAGCCTCGACTTCCCGGACAAGAGCGCGCCTTACTATTACCTTGGCCAGATCGCCGAGGAAAGCAAGCGTGGCGACGAAGCGCTGGCCTACTATCAGCAGGTGGGCCCTGGCGAACACTATCTACCGGCGCAGATCCGCAGCGCCGCCATCCTCGCCCAGCAGGGCAAGCTCGACGAGGCGAGGAGCCAACTCAGCGCGGCAGCCGCGAGAGACCCGCAAATGCGCGTGCAACTGTTGATCGCCGAAGCGGCACTGCTTCGCCAGGCGGAGCAGAGCGCAGCGGCGCTGGCCTTGCTGGAACATGAACTGGGCGAGCAAGCCGACCAGCCTGAACTGCTCTACGAATCGGCACTGCTGGCCGAGCGACTCGGTCGCCTGGAAGTGATGGAAAAGCGCCTGCGCAAGCTGATCGAGCTGCAACCGAAAAGCGCGCAGGCTTACAACGCACTCGGTTACTCCTATGCCGATCGCAATATGCGACTGGCCGAAGCGCGTCAATTGATCGAAACGGCGCTCCAGTTGGCACCCAACGACCCGTTCATTCTCGACAGCATGGGCTGGGTGCTGTTTCGGCAAGGTGAGCTCGAAAACGCACTGATGCATCTGCAGCGCGCCTATGCGCAGCGCCCCGACGCCGAGATCGCGGCCCACTTGGGTGAAGTGCTGTGGATGCTCGGGCGCACGGACGAAGCGCAGCGCACCTGGAACGAGGCGCTGCAGCGGCATCCGGAAAGCGAGGAGGTCCAGCAAGTGCTGAAGAGGTTCTCGCCCTGACTGCGACTTTGACCTCGCCCTACCCCGTGGTCGAGCACCGCCAGGCGCTTGTTCCACGCCATCCGAGCTGCGGCTGTCCGCCGTGCTGCTTCTTGCGCTGCTCGCATTGACCGCCTGCAGTAGCGCGCCGCCCTCGGCGGAGCGGCCATCGCCCCCAACACGCGACGAGCTGCAGGCTTTCTCACTGGCTGGCCGCTTTTCCTTGCGCCAGGAAGGGCAAAGCCACAGCGGCCGGCTGGACTGGCGACACGCCGAAGAGAGCGATGAACTGCTGCTGTCCTCACCCCTCGGACAAGCCATGGCCGAAATCGTCAGCAGGCCTGATGGCGCCCGCCTGAACAGCGGTGACGGAAAAACGCAAACGGCAGCCAGCGCCGACGAGCTGCTGCAGGCCGTGCTTGGCTACCCCCTGCCCCTGGACAAACTGGCCGACTGGGTACGCGGCCGGAGTCCGCAGGGCGGGACAATGGCCGTCGACGCCTTGGGCCGTCCCCTGCGCCTGCAATACGAAGACTGGCGAATCGCCTACGAGTACGACAGCGACGAGCCACAAGCCCTGCCTGGCCGGCTCTTCGTCGAACGCGAGACGCTCCTTGAACTGCGCCTGCGCATCGACGAGTGGTTGCCGCTGACACCACCAGGCGCCCCCCTCTCGCCGAGCGCCTCGGCCAGCTCGGCGCCTTGACCAGCCGCGCAGACTTCGCCATGACGAACTCCGCCGGCCAGATCTGGAATTGGCAAAGCGTCTATCCGGCGCCCGCCAAGCTGAACCTCTTCCTGCACGTCGTCGGCCGGCGCGCCGATGGCTACCACCTGCTGCAAACGCTGTTTCGTTTTCTCGGGCACGGCGACCGCCTGCGCTTCGCCCCGCGCGCCGACGGCGCCATCCGTCTGGCAACACCATTGCCGGGCGTGCCGCCGGAGAGCGACCTCACCGTTCGCGCCGCGCGCCTGCTGCAGGCGGCAAGCGCTTGCCGAAAGGGCGTCGAGATCAGCATCGACAAGCAACTGCCCATGGGCGGCGGCCTGGGCGGCGGCAGTTCGGATGCCGCGACCGTCCTGCTGGCGCTCAACCATCTTTGGCAACTCGGCTTGCCTCGCCAGCAGTTGCAGGAAATCGGCCTGCAGCTCGGCGCCGACGTACCGGTCTTCATTTTCGGGCGCAATGCTTTTGCCGAAGGGTCGGTGAAACGCTGCAAGCGGTCGACCTGCCGGCGCGCTGGTACCTGGTTCTCGAACCGCCGCTGGCGGTCGCCACGGCCGCCATCTTCGCGGCCCCGGAACTGAAACGCGACTCATTGCCGATCAGCGTCGAGCAATGGCAGCCGGGATTCGGCGGCAACGACCTGGAGACCGTCGCGGCGGCCCGTTATCCGGTGATTGCCGAGCATCTCGCCTGCCTGTCGTCTTTCGCGCCGGCCCGCATGAGCGGCTCGGGGGCCTGTGTTTTCGCCGAGTTCGAAGGCCGCGAGCAGGCCGAGGCAGCCCTCCGAAAAATCCCTGCAAAGCTTCGCGCCTGGGTCGCTGCGGGCCTCGCAGCGCACCCCCTGCGCGAACTGGCGAGCGAATAAGGCGCGCGCAATCAGAAGAATTATTGCTTTTGCACTTCTTTTCCCGAGAAATCCCGGGTACAATGCGCGCCTCGTTCGCCAGCCAGGCGATGCGAGCGACAGCTGGGGAGTCGCCAAGTTGGTTAAGGCACCGGATTTTGATTCCGGCATTCGAAGGTTCGAATCCTTCTTCCCCAGCCACTCTATTTCTGTCAAAGCGGGCAGGCCTCCTTACCTGCCCGTCTTGCTTTATACGGCGCGGCTTCACGGGCGCCTCGGGAAAGCGCAGCATGGCCTACGACAGCCTGATGGTTTTCACCGGCAACGCCAATCCTGCATTGGCTGCCGACGTTGTCAAGCGCCTCAATATCTCGCTCGGGCGAGCGCAGGTGGGTCGCTTTTCCGACGGCGAAATAAGCGTCGAGATTCAGGAGCACGTGCGCGGCATGGACGTGTTCATCCTGCAATCGACCTGCGCGCCGACCAACGAAAACCTGATGGAGCTACTGGTGATGGTCGATGCGCTCAAGCGCGCCTCGGCTACCCGGATCACCGCCGCCATTCCGTATTTCGGTTATGCCCGCCAGGATCGACGCGTACGCTCGGAGCGGGTGCCGATTGCCGCCAAACTGGTCGCCGACCTGCTCACCGCTGCCGGCGTACACCGCGTACTGACCATGGACCTGCACACCGAGCAGATCCAGGGCTTCTTCAACATCCCGGTCGATAACATCTATTCGCTGCCGATCATGCTGGGCGATGTCTGGAAGAAGAACTTCGACCATCTGATGGTCGTCTCGCCCGACGTCGGCGGCGTAGTGCGCGCACGCGCGCTGGCCAAGCGTCTCGAGTGCGACCTGGCGATCATCGACAAGCGGCGCCCGAAAGCGAATGTTTCGGAAGTGATGAACATCATCGGCGAAGTCCAGGGACGCACCTGCGTGATCATGGACGACCTGGTCGACACCGCCGGGACGCTGTGCAAAGCGGCAACCGCGCTCAAGGAAGATGGCGCCCGGCACGTGGTCGCCTACTGCGTCCACCCGGTACTCTCGGGCAAGGCCGTCGAGCGAATCAACGCTTCCGATCTCGACGAGTTGGTAGTCACCGACACCATTCCGCTGCGCGAAGACGCGCGGAACTCGCCGCGCATCCGGCAACTGTCGGTCGCCGAAGTGATGGCCGAAACGATTCGTCGGATCAGCAACGAGGATTCAGTTTCGTCCTTGTTCATCGAATAGGACAGCGAGCGCGCCGAGCGCCGTCAGATCCATTTTCCACCCCTCGCCTGGTCGCGGGCGGGGTTGTGTTTCAACCAGGAGTTGTCCATGAAGTTTGAAATTGAAGCGCGCAAGCGCACTTTGCAGGGGTCCGGAGCGAGCCGCCGCCTGCGCCGCGAAAACCGGGTCCCGGCCATCGTCTACGGGGGCACGAGAGATCCGCTGATGATCGACATCGACCACAACGAAATCCTGCTCAACCTGCGCAAGGAAGGCTTTCGCTCGTCGGTTCTGACGCTCAAGCTCGATGGCAAGCGCCAGCAAGCCTTGCTGCGCGACGCGCAGGTGCACCCCTGGAAGCCGCTGGTCCTGCACTGCGACTTCCTGCGGGTAGACGCTACCCATACCATCGAGCAGCGTATCCCGCTGCACTTCCTGAACGGCGAAATCGCCCCCGGCGTCAAGCTTGAAGGTGGCGCGGTCGCCGCAGCACTCAACGACATCGAAGTCAGCTGCCTGCCGCAGGACCTGCCGGCATTCATCGAAGTCGACCTCAAGGAACTCAGCATCGGCGACATGATTCACGTTTCCGAACTCGTCTTCCCCGACAAGGTCACGCCGGTGGTTTCCGGCGACGACCAGGTCGTCGTCTCGATCATCGCTCCGAAGGTTGTCGAAGAGGACGAGGTCGAAGGCGAAGAAGAGGAAGGCGCCGCAGCAGCCGACGAGGACGACAAGGCCGAATAGTTCGATAGTTCGAATAGTTCGAATCGTTCGAACTGGCCGGCAGCCTGGCGTCCCGCCAGACCCAGGCCGCCGTCCGGCACTCGCTGCCCACGGCGGCCTTTTCTATTAACGGTGCAATCGATGTCATGCCCCCACCCCGCCTGATTGTCGGCCTCGGCAACCCCGGCGGCCAATACGAAGACAACCGGCACAATGTCGGCTTCTGGTTCGTTGACCAGCTTGCAGCCCGCCTGCGCGCACCGCTGGCAGCACAGGGGAAGTTCCTTGGTCGCGTTGCGCGCAACGGTGAACTGTGGCTGTTGCAGCCGATGACCTTCATGAATCTCTCCGGCCAGGCGGTCGCTGCGCTGGCCCGCTTCTACAAGATTGCCGCCGAGGAAACCCTGGTCGTCCATGACGACCTCGACCTCGAACCGGGCAGCATCCGTCTCAAGCAGGGCGGCGGCAACGGCGGGCACAATGGCCTGAAAGACATTCAGGCGCGCCTGGCGACGCCGGATTTCTGGCGCCTGCGCCTGGGGATCGGTCATCCCGGCGAGCGCGCCGAAGTCATCAACTATGTCCTCAAGGCGCCTCGACGCGAAGAACAGGAACTGATCGACCGCGCCCTCGACCGCTGCCTGCTGGCCTGGCCCGATCTCGCCGTCGGCGACTACGCGGCCGCGCAACGCCAGCTGCACGTCAAGACCGTCTCACCATAGGAATCCGAGCATGAGCCTCAAATGCGGTATCGTCGGCCTGCCCAACGTCGGCAAATCGACCCTCTTCAATGCCCTCACCAAAGCGGGAATCGCCGCCGAGAACTACCCTTTCTGCACCATCGAGCCCAACGTCGGCATCGTCGAAGTGCCCGATCCGCGCCTCGCGCAGCTGACCGCCATCGTCAAGCCACAGCGGGTACAGCCCGCGATCGTCGAGTTTGTCGATATCGCCGGGCTGGTCGCCGGGGCCTCGAAAGGCGAAGGCCTGGGCAACCAGTTCCTGGCCAACATCCGCGAGACCGACGCCATCGTCAATGTCGTACGCTGCTTCGACGACGAAAACGTCGTCCATGTCTCGGGCCGCGTCGACCCGCTTTCGGACATCGAAACGATCATGACCGAACTGGCGCTCGCCGATCTGGCCGCCGTCGAACGCACGCTCAACCGCGAGGGCAAGAAAGCCCGCTCCGGCGACAAGGAAGCGCAACAACTGGTCGGCGTCCTCGAACGCCTGCTGCCACACCTCAACGAAGGCCATCCGGCACGCACGCTGGCGCTTTCCGAGGACGAAAAAACCGTGCTCAAGCCGCTCTGCCTGCTGACCATCAAGCCGATGATGTACGTCGGCAACGTCCTCGAAGACGGCTTCGAGAACAACCCCTATCTTGATAGCCTGGGCGCCCATGCCGCCAGGGAAGGCGCGCCGGTGGTCGCCCTCTGCGCCAAGATCGAAGCCGAACTCGCCGATCTCGACGACGCAGACAAACAGGACTTCCTCGCCGACCTCGGCCTCGAAGAACCCGGCCTGAACCGCCTGATCCGCGTCGGCTACCAGCTGCTTGGCCTGCAGACCTACTTCACCGCCGGCGTCAAGGAAGTCCGCGCCTGGACCATTCACGTCGGCGATACCGCCCCGCAGGCCGCCGGCGTCATCCACACCGACTTCGAACGAGGCTTCATCCGCGCCCAGACCATCGCCCTGGCCGACTTCATCACCTACAAGGGCGAACAGGGCGCCAAGGAAGCCGGCAAGATGCGCGCCGAAGGCAAGGAGTATGTGGTCAAGGACGGCGATGTGTTGAACTTCCTGTTCAACGTCTAAGCAGAACTCTGGATTTCGCCGACCGTCAGCGGACGATCAAAGCGTTGGCGATTGCGTGAGCGCTCGGCGCTTCGATCAACGCTTCGCGAACGGCAGCGGCATCGGCAACCGCGCTTTAGCCATCAACAGGAGCATGTCTTCCACTCGGCTCCGCCAGGGAGGAGATAGCCCTCGGGGACGATTGAATTACCGATGACGGACTCTTACAATTCACGGAGTGACTTTGCCGAGGAACGAGCATGAGAAGCACAATTACCGAACGCGGACAAACGGTGGTTCCAGCCGAGATTCGGCGGCAGTTTCACTTGAGCCCGAGCGATCGCCTAGAGTGGGTCGTGGATTCACAGGGAATTCGAGTTGTGCCGGTACGGGCAAACCCGATCGCGGCTTTTCGCGGCCAAGGCAAAGGCGGAAGCACACAGCGCCTACTGCAGGATCGCAAAGAAGAACTGGTCGGCGAATGATTACGTATTTGCTTGACACCTCCGCGCTCCTGACCTTGCGAGACGACGAGCCGGGCGCAGCCCGGGTGGCGGACTTGCTCGAACAGGCACAAGCGAGGACAGTGCAATGTTTCGGCTCGTTCATGTCGCTGATGGAAGTGTTGTATCGCGTCTGGCGCGACGAAGGCGAGGCTGCCGGCCGCCTGGCCCATGAACAGTGTCTGGCGCTTCCCGTTGTCTGGACGCATGAAACGCCGGACTTGCTGAAAAAAGCCGCCGCGATCAAGGCAACTTGCCCCCTATCGGTCGCGGATGCCTGGATTGCCGCATCGGCGATCGAGCAAGGAGCCGTGTTGATCCACAAGGATCCGGAGTTCAAGGTGGTGCCGGTACGCCAGGAACTGCTGCCATTGAAAGAAAAGTAGTTCCCGAGCAAGACAGGCAAAGTGCGCTTCGTCGCGCCGACCCTGGCACACCGAACGACGGCGGCCGGTCCAGCGACCCACGCTTCGTCCAATGAAACCTTGCTCTCGGGCCGCGGTAGCGAGAGGAGATGGTCTCGTTCCTGACCTGAGTTGGAGAATTTCGTACGGCGCCCAAGCCTGGATGCGCAGGTGCATCCAGCCAAGAACCGGGTCGAGCAGATACCAGTACAGGCGAGTGGCCTGTGCCGGTTGCCGGAAAGTGTGACGCAGATTCCCGCGCCCTGGGCGCGCGAGGGAAGCCGCTTCACGCTGTGTTGTGCGAGGCGTTGACGCTTGGCGTTGCCACCGACGATATCGTCGGTCTTGGCGGCCGCTCGACTGCTGGGCGAATGCAGTCGCAGACTGTGGCGGGTGATCGACCATCACGTGCGCCAGGCGCGCGCCCGGGAGCGTCTTGCCGGCGTTCGCGCTATCGGCGTCGATGAGACCGCCCGAAAGCGCGGCCAGACGTACGTCCCTGTTTTTTATGATCTTGATGAACAGCGCTTGCTGTTTGCGACGCCCGGTCGCGACAAGGCTTAAGAAACGGAAGCAGGCGGATCGCGGTAGGGGCATCGTGAATGGTACGCCATTCGGCCCGAACCCGCAGGGTGCAAGCTCTTTGCCGTACCATAGAGTCTTCCCAAGCGAAACGACACAGGGATCTCCATGAACGCATTCCTTACTCGATCTATTTTCGCCCTCGCGATCCTCCTGATCAGTCCATCGCTCTTCGCGCAATCCGCCAATCCCACGCTGACCGTCGACAGTGAGCGCGGCAGTCACAGTCTCAGCCTCGACGAGTTGCGTGACAGTCTGGAAACACGCGAGATCGAGGTCATCAATCCGGATCTGGGGCGACCGGTGAGCTAC